>NZ_JBVHXR010000061.1:0-1083 GCF_055569295.1 Streptomyces sp. NPDC029292 | reverse complement strand
CGGGCAGGTTGGACAGCCAGTAGTCGGTGGGTGTCTCGGCGCCTTCGGGCCATTCGACCAGCAGTGTGACCTCGGGCAGGACGCCGTCCCAGCTGGTGTCACCGGTGGCGCCGGCCTGGGCGAGGCGTCGGGATTTGATCCCGGCCGGCCGCACCCGCAGGGCCAGGAAGTGTGAGCGCATCGGCCCGCGGGAGCCTTCCCGCCAGGTCACCTCGGTGAAGGCCTGCCGTCCGTGGCCGGCCGCGAGTGCGGCCACCGGGGACGGCTTGTCGCGGTAGCGGGGCTGCGGCTTGCGGCCGTTGCCGGACCAGACGGGGGCCGTGGGCACCGCATCATGCGGGTGGACGCTCACATCGGAGCGGATCGCCACCACGTAACCGATGCTGCGACGCTCCAGCCCGTCGCGGAAGCCGGCGTTCTGCCCGTAGCCGGCGTCGGCCACCAGCACCGGCGGCACCAGACCCCATTCCGCCAGCTCATCAATGGTGTCCAGGGCCAGGCGCCACTTCTCACGGTGCCCGATCTCGTCCGGGATCCCCGTCTTGCGCCGGCGGACCGGATCCTCCGCCCACTCCTGGGGCACGAACAGGCGCCACTGCAGCGGACAGGACGCGGTGTCGGAGACCGCGTGCACGCTCACCGCGACCTGGCAGTTGGCCTGCTTGCCCAGCGCTCCGCAGTACTGGTGGGCGACCGCCACCGACATCTTCCCGTCCTTGGGGAACGACACGTCATCGACCGCCCAGGCATCCGGGCCGACCTGGGGCACCATCCGCTGCGCGATCCGCCGCCGCACCGGCAGCGGATCCCAGGTCGACTGGTTCACGAACTGCTGCAGATTCTGCTCGTTGCCGTCCGGCAGCCGCTCCGCCATCGGCTGGATCGACTTGCGCCGCCCGTCCAGCATCAGCCCCCGCAGATAGCAGTCGCCCTTCGCCCGCTGATCCTTCCGTGGCACCGAGGCGAACACATCCGCCACGAATAACCCCAACTTCGCCCGAGCCCGGTTCACTTCATGTGCGTCCACACCCCCAACATGCCCCCAAACAGGACCGAGACGCAGACGTAACGGAGTCCTACTAG
>NZ_JBVHXR010000060.1:0-1221 GCF_055569295.1 Streptomyces sp. NPDC029292 | reverse complement strand
CGGTCCAGAGGGCGAGGAGTAATTGCAGCTCGCGGACGACCTGGTAGAGGCTCAGGCCGGCGCCGCGTCTTTTGGGGCCCGGGCCAGTCGTTGCAGGGTGCAGAAGGCGTGCGCGACGGAGACGAGGGTGACGTGGTGGTGCCAGCCGGTCCAGGTCCGGCCCTCGAAGTGGGCAAGTCCCAGGGCCTGTTTCATCTCCCGGTAGTCGTGTTCGATGCGCCAGCGGAGTTTGGCGAGCCGGACCAGCGTGGTCAGAGGCATGCCGGAGGGCAGGTCGGACAGCCAGAACTGCACCGGCTCGCTCTCACCGGCGGGCCATTCGGCCAGCAGCCAGCACTCCGGCAGCTCCGGGCCGTCGGTGGCCTGGCGGACCTCGCGTCCGGCAGGCCGGATGCGCAAGGCCACGAAGCGGGAGTACATCCGCTTGCGGCCCGAGCGGCCGGTGCCGGGCCGGGAGCCCTCCCGCCACTGCACCGGCCTGGCCGCCTTCCGGCCCGCCGCGATGACCAGCTCCTTCACCGGCCGCGGCTTGTCGGGATACTTCGCCATCGGCGGGCGTCCGGTCCCGGAGTACGGCTCGGCCACCGGCACCGCGCCGGCGGGCTGGGCCGACAGCGTGGTGGAGATCCCCACCACGTAGTTCAGGCCGCGGGCCTGCAGTCCGTGCCGGAACGCGGCAGCATCGCCGTATCCGGCGTCCGCGACGGCCAGCGGCACCTCGATCCCCCAGGAGCGGGTCTCATCGAGCATGTCCAGGGCCAGCTGCCACTTCTCCACATGCCCGACATCGTCCGGGATGCCGCAGGCGGTGCGGCGGGCGACCTTGTCCGCATCGGCCTTCGGTGAGGCGGGATCCCATGTCCCGGGCAGGAACAGCCGCCAGTTGACCGCCGCCGAGGCATGGTCGGACGCGAGGTGGAGTGAGACGCCGACCTGGCAGTTGGTGACCTTGCCCGCGGTGCCGGTGTACTGCCGCGACACACACGCCGACGCGGTCCCGTCCTTCAAAAACCCGGTGTCGTCGAAGACCAGGGCCTCCGGCCCGATCGCCTCCTCCATCCGCCAGGCCAGCTGGGCCCGGATGTGCGCGGGGTCCCAGGGGCTGGTGGTGATGAAGTTGGCCAGTGCCTGACGATTGCCGTCCTCCCCGAGCCGGGCGGCCATCGGCTCGACCGACTTACGCTGCCCGTCGGTCAGCAGCCCCCGCAGATAAACCTGCCC
>NZ_JBVHXR010000059.1:0-1244 GCF_055569295.1 Streptomyces sp. NPDC029292 | reverse complement strand
GCTGCAATTACTCCTCGCCCTCTGGACCGGTGCCTGCCCCACCTGCCACCGCGACATACCCACACCGATACGAACCTGACCAAGCCCTACTAGCTCGTTGTGCCCATCATGGGGCGGGGTGATCCAACTAACAACGAGTGGGCCCGGTTGAAGCCGCATCTTCCGAAGTCTGGGCACCGCGGCGGTCGTTGGTCGAGCCATCGCAAGGTGATCAACGGGATCCTGTTCCGCGAGCGGACCGGGGTGCCGTGGCGGGACTTGCCTCTGCGTTTCGGAAAGTGGAAGACCACTTATGAGCGGCACAGACGCTGGTCGGCGGATGGGGCGTGGGACAGGATCCTGCGGGCCGTTCAGGCCGACGCCGACGCGGAAGGCCGCATCGACTGGAGCATGGTGAGCGTGGACTCGACCACGTGCCGCGCCCACCAGCACGCTGCCGGGGCCCGGCGGAAGGCGCCGTGCGTTCCGGAAAAAGATCCACGCCCCGGCAACACCGCCGCGACGAGGGACTCGGACGATCCCGGGGCGGACTGACGTGCAAGATCCACCTTGCCGGTGAGGGCGGGCGACGACCGCTCGCGTTCCTGGTCACACCGGGCCAGTGGGGCGATGCCCCGCAGATGATCCCGGTCCTCGAACGCATCCGCGTCACCCACCGCGGTGGCGGGCGACCCCGCACCCGGCCCGATCACCTCAGCGGCGACAAGACATCCCACGCGGATAGACGTCAAGCCGTTGCTGCAGTGAGTCCGGCTGAGGGCTGTGGGAAGGCGATGGCTTCATCGTAGGTGCGACCGTTCTGGAGGCAGTAAAACTGCATGCCCATGAACCGGTTGAAGAGGTTCCGCTGTGCTGCGACGTGACGGTCGCCAGCTGCTCGTCGGCGGTCGTAGTGGGCTCTGGCTCCTGCCGACCTTCGCTTCCCATTACGCCTACTCCTCCCGTCACAACCGCCACTACCTGCGCAGACGCCAGATCAAGCACACCATCCCCGAACCAAAGGACCAGCGCGCCAATCGCCGACGCCGCGGCAGCAAAGGCGGCAAGCCCACTGGGTTCGACAAGGAGATCTACAAGCGGCCCAACGAAGTCGAGCGGACGATCAATGCCCTCAAGAACTTCCGGGCCGTGGCCACGAGATACGACAAGTGAAGCTTCCCCGTGATCTTGGACACTCGATGCTTACGCCACGAGGGCGTGTTCTTGTTCCAGACGCTGCCGGGTCTCCAGCGGGGTGAGGTAGC
>NZ_JBVHXR010000058.1:0-1296 GCF_055569295.1 Streptomyces sp. NPDC029292 | reverse complement strand
TGAACCTTCCCCTTGATCGTGGACACCTGGAGACTGGGACATGAGGTTCCAGAGGAAGTAGTGCCAGGTGGGAAGCAAGAGCAACCGCAGCAGGCGGTACACGGAGGAGTTCAAACGGGACGCGGTCGCGCTCGTGCGCTCCTCCGGGAAGACCGTCACCGAGGTGGCCCGTCAGATCGGGGTCAGTGCCGAGGGACTGCGGAACTGGGTCAAGCAGGACACGATCGACCGTGGGCAGGGGGCGCCGGGAGAGCTGACGACGGCCGAGCGCGAAGAGCTGCGTCGGCTGCGGAAGCTGGCCGCCGAGCAGGCGGAGACGATCGAGGTGCTGCGAAAAGCGGCGGTCTTCTTCGCGAAGGAGAGCGATCGATGAGCGAGGTGTACGCGTTCATCGAGGCGGAGAAGACCACCCACAACGTTGCTCTGTTGTGCCGGCTGCTGAAGGTTGCCCGCTCCTCCTTCTACGCGTGGCTGGACGGCGAGAAGGCGCGCTCGGCGAGGAAGGCCGCCGATGACGCCCTGGCCCACGAGATCACCGTGCTGCACGTCGCCTCCCGCGGCGCCTACGGGGTGCCGCGCATCCACGCCGGGCTGCGCCGCCTCGGACATCGCGTGAACCGCAAACGGATCGAGCGTGTCATGCGCGAACGCGGCATCAGCGGGGTCACCCGGCGCCGACGCAAAGGCCTGACCCGCCCGGCCAAAAGGGCGGTGCCCGCCCCGGACCTGATCGGCCGCGACTTCACCGCGGGTGAGCCGGGGATCAAGCTGGTCGGCGACATCACCTACATACCCACCGATGAGGGCTGGTTGTATCTGGCGACCTGGCTGGACCTCGCAACCCGCGAGATCGTCGGCTACTCGATGGCCGACCACCACCGCGCCGGCCTGGTCGTGGACGCGCTGAAGATGGCCGCCGGACGCGGGCAGCTGAAGCCCGGATGCATTACGCACTCGGACCGCGGCAGCGAATACACCTCCGACGAACTCCGGTGTGAAATACGCCGGTTGGGACTTCGGCAGAGCATGGGCCGCACAGGCTCATGCTTCGACAACGCCGCCGCCGAGTCGTTCTTCGCACTGCTGAAGGAGGAGATCGGAACCCGCCGCTGGCCCGACCGCACCAGCGCCCGCGCGGACATCTTCGCCTTCGTCGAGACCTTCTACAACCGACAGCGCCTACGCCGCCATCCACGCTGGGGCTACCTCACCCCGCTGGAGACCCGGCAGCGTCTGGAACAAGAACACGCCCTCGTGGCGTAAGCATCGAGTGTCCAAGATCACGGGGAAGCTTCA
>NZ_JBVHXR010000057.1:0-1339 GCF_055569295.1 Streptomyces sp. NPDC029292 | reverse complement strand
TGGAAGGACCAGGAGTGCAGGGTGGCGCGTTGGGGCTTCCTCAGCCGTACCCGTTCGCGGATGCCCGTGAGTTCTTCCAGGGCGATGCCGCGTGCGGTGCGTTGGGCCGCCGCCACGATGCTCTTGCTGATCTTGTGGTTGATGTCGCGGGCCCGCCGCTTCTCCTTGCCCGCGTGCTTCTTCGCTCGCCGCTTGGCGGACTTGGTGTTCTTCTTCTGCAGCTTGGTGCGCAGCTTCCGGTCGTTCTCGCGGCGCCGGTTCATCCGGCGCCCGCTGTGCCGGGTGCCGTCCGTGGTGGAGGCGATGTTCACGATGCCCAGATCCACCCCGAGGAAGGCAACCGGGTGGGTGTTCAGCGCGGCCTCGGCGATCTCGCACGTGGCCAGGAGGTACCAGGCGCCATCCCGGTGCAGCAGGTCCGACTCGCCTTGCCGGTGTGCGGCGAGAGAGGCGAGCTGCCCGGCCTGCCCCGTGAACGCCACGCCCTTGAGGCGTCCGGCCGTGGTCCAGATCGAGACCGTGCGCTGCTCGTGCTGCCAGGACAGCATCCGGTCGTCGTACGGCTGGGCGGCATCTTTGCGGAAGGAGAGCGGCTTACCCGCCGCCTTGGCGTACCGCTGGGAACCCCGGCGGCCGTAGCTCCCAGCCTTCAGATTCGCCCGCAAGGTGGCGTAGGCGTCGGCGGTCTTCTTGATGCTGTGCTGGGCGGCCTGCGCGCCAAGCCCCCACCGCTCCTTGACCGTGGCGTAGCAACGGTCTCGCAGCGCGCGGTTGGTGGTGGTCTTCGCCGCGAAGCCGGTGGCCGACACCCAGGAGGCCGCCTCGTTGCAGGCGTGCAGGGTCGCCTCAAGTACCGCCGCCTGTACGGGCGTCGGCAGGAGTTTGACCCGCACCACCAGCTTCATGACCGCGAGGCTAACACTCCTACAATCAGTCCATGTCACCCCGATGGGAACCAAACCCCGATCTGAGAAGGGGTAGAACAGTTGTCTACACCCTCCATGCACACTTGGTCTTCACCCCGAAGTATCGACGCGGCCCCTTCACCGACGAGATCCTCGTCCGTTGCGAGGAGGTCATGCGAGATGTCTGCGCCGACTTCGGAGCGGAACTGACCGAGTTCAACGGCGAAACCGACCACGTCCACCTCCTCGTGCACTATCCCCCCAAGGTCGCCCTGTCCCGCCTGGTCGGCTCACTCAAAGGCGTCTCCGCACGACGTCTGCGGCAGGAGTTCCCCGACCACATCCGCCGCTACCTCTGGGGCGACCACTTCTGGTCCCCGTCCTACTTCGCCGCCTCCGCCGGAGGAGCCCCACTCAAGGCCATCAAGGAGTAC
>NZ_JBVHXR010000056.1:0-4413 GCF_055569295.1 Streptomyces sp. NPDC029292 | reverse complement strand
GGCCGGTCCGCAGCACTTCTCCCGACCGCTGATGGGACCGTCCCGCAGGACACGACGCTGGAGTCCCGGCTCGCCGCGCTGATCTCCTTCTACCGGCGTATCCCACGAGGCCGCCGGTCCGTACGGCCGGAACGGGGGCGAGGAGATCGGCGGTGTCGTCGTCCTGGGGTGGCTGCACCCGCCAGATCGTACAGAAAAGGGTGCTGCTCAAGTTCTTGAGCACATCGACTTTCTGACACCGATTTATGGGCATGATCCGGCGTCGATCCGGTCGCGATCCCCCGCTTGCCGATCTTGCTCATCAATCGGTCGATAGATCAACAGCAGCGTCCCCTGCCCTGCCTCGCCACCAGGCGAGGTTGTGCCGGGTGGCGAGGGTGCGGGGATCGTTGGGCCCCAGTACACGCAACAGGTCTTCCAGTAGCTCGGCAAAGGCGGTGGCGGCACCGGCCGCGTCCCCGGCCTTTCCTTGCCAGAAGGCGAGGTTGTTCCGGGTGGACAGCGTGCGGGGGTGGTCGGGGCCCAGTACCTGTAGGACGTGTTCCAGTAGCTCGGTGAGGGCGGTGACCGCGCCAGCCGGGTCCCCCGCTTCCCCCCGCCAGCCGGCGAGGCTGTCCCGTGTGGTCAGGGTGTCGGGGTGGTTCGGTCCCAGTACCCGCTCCCGATCAGGCCACAATTCTTCGAAGGCGGTGACCGCGTCGGTCGGATGCCCGGACTTCCCCTTCCACCGGGCAAGGTTGTGCCTGGTGGCCAGCGTGTGAGGGTGGTCGGGGCCCAGTACGCGAAGCATGTCATTGAGCACATCGGTGAGGGCGGTGACTGCGTCAGCCGGGTCCCCCACTTCCCCCGACCACAGGGCGAGGTTGTACCTGGTGGCCAGCGTGTAAGGGTCGTCGGGGCCCAGTACGCGAAGCATGTCTTTCAGCAGATCGGTGAGGCCAGCGACCGCGCAGGCCACGTCCCCCGCCTCCCCCTGCGACTGGGCGTGGTTGAGCTTGGCGATCAGAGTGTCGGGGTGGTCTGAGCCCTGTACTCGCTCCCGATCGGGCAGCAATTCAGCGAAGGCGGTGACCGCGTCGTCGATGCTCCCGGTTCCACCACGCCACAGAGCGAGGTTGTTCCGGGCGGTCAAGGTGTCGCGGTGGTCCGGACCAAGTACCCGCACGTACTCCCGCAGCACTTGTTCGAGTGCGGTGGCGGCGCCAGCCGCGTCCCCTGCCTCGCCCAGCCAATAGGCGAGGTTGTTCCGGGCAGCCAGGGTGTCGGGGTGGGTCGGGCCGAGGCGCTGGCAGGCGGTGTCTGCGAGGCGTTGGCTGTAGCTGACTGCAGCGGTGACCTGGCCGCTCTCGCCGAGACTTTGTCCGGTGCGGAAGAGCACGGCGTGGGCCCTCGGCCGGTACATGGAGTCTTCGGCCTCGCGCGTGAGGGCAGCGACGTTGGTGCGGAGGGTCTGGGCGAGGGAAGAGTCGCGTTCCACTTCGGGCCAGGCTGCGGTCAGGACGTCGGCGGCGGTGTGGGCGAGGATGTCTTGTTGGTCGGGGCTGAGAGTGTCACGGGTAGCGCGTTGGATGAGCTGGTGGACACGGACGGCCTGATGGGGGGTGGCGGGGGTGTGATCGATGAGGCTGAGCCGGTGCAGGGCGCGCAGAGCGTGCACCGCGTCCCGGGGGGAAACCGGTTCTGGCTCCCCGGCGGGGTCCTGACAAGTTCGGTTGCGGTGCTGGGCGAGGTGGGAGAGGGCGGGCTGGCTGGTCAGGACGGTCTGGGGGATGCCGTTGGGGTCGAGCAGGGCTGCAAGGTGGAGCATGGGGCGGGCCAGGCCGGCGGGTCGGAGGGTGTTGGCGCGGTCGATGGACAGGGACCAGGCGGCAGCGAGGGGGAGGGCCTGTTCGTCGGGGAGCTGGTCAGGCGTGGTGTCGGCGAGTGTGGTGGCACGGTCGGCCAGCAGAGACCGGTAGGCGGCCACGTCCTCGCCGGAGTCGATGAGGTAGGCGGCGGCCTGGGAAAGGGCCAAGGGCAGGTGGCCGAGGTCGGAGGCGAGGGCGGTGAGCTGGTCTGCGGGCTCGTGGAGGCCGTGGGCGGCCAGGGACGTGGTGAGGTGGGCGACGGCTTCGGCCTCGGTGAACAGGCCGACCTCGATCCGGCGGCGGCCTTCTCCGGTCAGGGCGGCATCGCGGCGGCGGGTGGTGACCAGTGTCCGGCCGTACCGGCTGGCAGGCGGCCACAGGCCGCGCAGGTCGTCGTGGTCGGCGACGTCGTCCAGGACGATCAGCCACCGGCACGGTCTTGCCCCGGCCTTCGGGGTCAGCCAGGCCAGAAAGGTCCGCGCTGCCTGCTCGGAATCGTCGGGATCGGCCCGGCACAGTTCGACGCTGGCCTGGGCGTATCCGGTCACCACCGCCGAGCGGGTACTCGCGGTGACCCAGACCAATACATCCAGGTTGCCGTCTTGCCAGGCGGTGCGAGCGTAGTCGGCGGCGAGCTGGGTCTTGCCCACCCCGCCCATGCCGGCCAGGACCTGACCCAGCACCGCAGCGCCGCCGCCATCGACCACCGTGCGTAGCCGCTCTGCCTCGGCGCGGTGCTGGAAGGACTGCGCCCGGGACGGGATCACACCGACTTGGTGCGGCCAGGCGGCGGGCTCCCAGGGCGCGGCATGGTAGTTGACCTGGTCGGCTATGCCGATCGCCACGCTGTGGTGGTTGGCGTGGACCGTGACGGTCGTCGGCGTACCGGTGTCTTCGGGGGGCGCTGATGGGCTTGGGGTAGCCGGTCCGTTCAGCCCTGGGACGGATCCGGCGTCTGAGGGTGGCCGATGCTGGCTCCTCCGGAGAGCGTGCCGGCGGCGATCGAATTGCGGTTGGCCTTGATGTTGATGTCCCTGCCCGCGGCAAGGCCGCCAGTCTCAGCGGACGTCCCGCCCACGGCGTGGGCGTGCTCGGCGAGCAGGGAGCGAAGTTCTTCGGCCGCCTTATCCCGCTCACCGTCATCCAGGCTTTCCAACAGCGCGGTGAACCAAGTCTCCCAGGATGCTTCCTGGCGGACTCGTACCCGTTCCGCCTGCTCTGCGCCCGCGGCCTCCAAGGCCGCTGCGGTCTGGTCGAGCCGTTCCAGTTCGGTACTTTCCCGCTGACTGCTTCCGCGGCCGAACCAACGGGCCAGCCGCTGGCGGAACCCCGTCCACACGTCCGTCCCTGCGGCCTGCACTACTGCAGTGCCGCCCGCCGCGGCCAGCGCTGTCATCGCCTCTGGCAGCATCCCCGCCCCTTTCAGAGAAATCAGATCCACCCAGTCAAACGCGCCGGTGGCTCCAATGCATAGAGCCTCCACCGATCCCGGAGCGCTTCACTGGGCCCATGACCCGCGCTCCTGGAGCAGCACCACGACTGAAGGCCTAGGCAGTGCCGACTGCCGGTGGGACTCTGTTGGGAATGCCGCGATGGCCGTCCAGGGCGCGGCGGGGGGATCGATGCCGATCCAACAGCGGGTCGTTGTCCAGAGCGGGGTTGTTCTTGCGGCAGTCGCACTGGTCCTGGCTACCGCGGGATGCGGAAGCCAGGGGCCGCCACCCATCGATACCCCTCCCTCAATCGAGGCGTCCTCTGAAGCCTCGGTTGAGCAGACGGCGACCGGTGGGGACCCCAGCATCTCTCCGGTGTCAAAGCCGCCGACGGACACAGGACCCAACAAGCCTCAGCCGCCGGTCCCCACCGGGTCCGCTACGCCTCCGCCGTCACCGTCGTGCACCCCGCTCCCCACACCGCCCGCGACCTGCTCCTCACCTCCAACTGGGATCTCCTCGGCGCCGTCCGTGCCCGAAGAGCTCTGAAGCGGCCGATGAGCACACCCGACCCGCCGGACAGGCCCGGTCGCTCACCGCGCCGTTCCGCTCGAAGGCACCATCTCCGAGTACGCCGGAGGACAACGCGGCTGACCGACCCCGCTCCTGACCTCCGCATGTCGAGGCGGCCCGCACACCGGCGACGGCGGAATTCTCAGCCGTCACCGCCGGACCAGGACGGCAACCCTACGGAACTTGCCAACTCGGCCCTCGGAGCAGGCTCGTTCATCGTGGCGCTGATGCTGTACGCCGGCTTCGTCCACAGCAACTCCTACTACACCTACTTCCACCTCGAGACCTTCGCCATCGGCATCGACTCGATCGAACTGGCCCTGCGCAGCCTGCGCCTCGTCACCTTCCCCGTCCTCATCACCCTGGCCCTGGCCGCAGTCCTGCCCCGCATGCCCGACCTGCTGCCCACGCTCGGAGTGCCCGGGCACATCATCCGGCGCGCACAGCGAGCCGGACGCGCCGTAGCTAGTAGGGCTTGGTCAGGTTCGTATCGGTGTGGGTATGTCGCGGTGGCAGGTGGGGCAGGCACCGGTCCAGAGGGCGAGGAGTAATTGCAGCTC
>NZ_JBVHXR010000055.1:3780-5198 GCF_055569295.1 Streptomyces sp. NPDC029292 | reverse complement strand
CAACACAGTGGACGCGAGCAACTGAGGACAAGCCCTCGGCCTATTAGTACCAGTCACCTCCACACCTTGCGGTGCTTCCAGATCTGGCCTATCAACCCAGTCGTCTACTGGGAGCCTTACCCTCTCAAGGAGGTGGGAATACTCATCTCGAAGCAGGCTTCCCGCTTAGATGCTTTCAGCGGTTATCCCTCCCGAACGTAGCCAACCAGCCATGCCCTTGGCAGGACAACTGGCACACCAGAGGTTCGTCCGTCCCGGTCCTCTCGTACTAGGGACAGCCCTTCTCAATATTCCTACGCGCACAGCGGATAGGGACCGAACTGTCTCACGACGTTCTAAACCCAGCTCGCGTACCGCTTTAATGGGCGAACAGCCCAACCCTTGGGACCGACTCCAGCCCCAGGATGCGACGAGCCGACATCGAGGTGCCAAACCATCCCGTCGATATGGACTCTTGGGGAAGATCAGCCTGTTATCCCCGGGGTACCTTTTATCCGTTGAGCGACGGCGCTTCCACAAGCCACCGCCGGATCACTAGTCCCGACTTTCGTCCCTGCTCGACCCGTCGGTCTCACAGTCAAGCTCCCTTGTGCACTTACACTCAACACCTGATTACCAACCAGGCTGAGGGAACCTTTGGGCGCCTCCGTTACTCTTTAGGAGGCAACCGCCCCAGTTAAACTACCCATCAGACACTGTCCCTGATCCGGATCACGGACCCAGGTTAGACATCCAGCACGACCAGAGTGGTATTTCAACGGCGACTCCACAACAGCTGGCGCTGCCGCTTCAAAGTCTCCCACCTATCCTACACAAGCCGAACCGAACACCAATATCAAACTGTAGTAAAGGTCCCGGGGTCTTTCCGTCCTGCTGCGCGAAACGAGCATCTTTACTCGTAGTGCAATTTCACCGGGCCTATGGTTGAGACAGTCGAGAAGTCGTTACGCCATTCGTGCAGGTCGGAACTTACCCGACAAGGAATTTCGCTACCTTAGGATGGTTATAGTTACCACCGCCGTTTACTGGCGCTTAAGTTCTCAGCTTCGCACACCCGAAAGTGCACTAACCGGTCCCCTTAACGTTCCAGCACCGGGCAGGCGTCAGTCCGTATACATCGCCTTACGGCTTCGCACGGACCTGTGTTTTTAGTAAACAGTCGCTTCTCGCTGGTCTCTGCGGCCACCCCCAGCTCAAGGAGCAAGTCCTCTCACCAGTGATGGCCCCCCTTCTCCCGAAGTTACGGGGGCATTTTGCCGAGTTCCTTAACCATAGTTCACCCGAACGCCTCGGTATTCTCTACCTGACCACCTGAGTCGGTTTAGGGTACGGGCCGCCATGAAACTCGCTAGAGGCTTTTCTCGACAGCATAGGATCATCCACTTCACCACAATCGGCTCGGCATCAGGTCTCAGCCT
>NZ_JBVHXR010000055.1:2078-3684 GCF_055569295.1 Streptomyces sp. NPDC029292 | reverse complement strand
TTCGATGTTTGACGCTTCACAGCGGGTACCGGAATATCAACCGGTTATCCATCGACTACGCCTGTCGGCCTCGCCTTAGGTCCCGACTTACCCTGGGCAGATCAGCTTGACCCAGGAACCCTTAGTCAATCGGCGCACACGTTTCTCACGTGTGTATCGCTACTCATGCCTGCATTCTCACTCGTGAACCGTCCACCACTGCCTTCCGGCGCGGCTTCACCCGGCACACGACGCTCCCCTACCCATCACAGCGGGCGTTGGCCCTCATGCTGCAATGACACGACTTCGGCGGTACGCTTGAGCCCCGCTACATTGTCGGCGCGGAATCACTAGACCAGTGAGCTATTACGCACTCTTTCAAGGGTGGCTGCTTCTAAGCCAACCTCCTGGTTGTCTGTGCGACTCCACATCCTTTCCCACTTAGCGTACGCTTAGGGGCCTTAGTCGATGCTCTGGGCTGTTTCCCTCTCGACCATGGAGCTTATCCCCCACAGTCTCACTGCCGCGCTCTCACTTACCGGCATTCGGAGTTTGGCTAAGGTCAGTAACCCGGTAGGGCCCATCGCCTATCCAGTGCTCTACCTCCGGCAAGAAACACACGACGCTGCACCTAAATGCATTTCGGGGAGAACCAGCTATCACGGAGTTTGATTGGCCTTTCACCCCTAACCACAGGTCATCCCCCAGGTTTTCAACCCTGGTGGGTTCGGTCCTCCACGACCTCTTACAGCCGCTTCAACCTGCCCATGGCTAGATCACTCCGCTTCGGGTCTTGAGCGCGCTACTAAATCGCCCTATTCGGACTCGCTTTCGCTACGGCTTCCCCACACGGGTTAACCTCGCAACACACCGCAAACTCGCAGGCTCATTCTTCAAAAGGCACGCAGTCACGAGACACCAAGCAAGCTTGATGTCCGACGCTCCCACGGCTTGTAGGCACACGGTTTCAGGTACTATTTCACTCCGCTCCCGCGGTACTTTTCACCATTCCCTCACGGTACTATCCGCTATCGGTCACCAGGGAATATTTAGGCTTAGCGGGTGGTCCCGCCAGATTCACACGGGATTTCTCGGGCCCCGTGCTACTTGGGTGTCTCTCAAACGAGCCGTTGATGTTTCGACTACGGGGGTCTTACCCTCTACGCCGGACCTTTCGCATGTCCTTCGCCTACATCAACGGTTTCTGACTCGTCCTGTCGCCGGCAGACGACAGAAGAGAGATCCCACAACCCCACATACGCAACCCCTGCCGGGTCTCACACGTATATGGTTTGGCCTCATCCAGTTTCGCTCGCCACTACTCCCGGAATCACGGTTGTTTTCTCTTCCTGCGGGTACTGAGATGTTTCACTTCCCCGCGTTCCCTCCACACTGCCTATGTGTTCAGCAGCGGGTGACAGCCCATGACGACTGCCGGGTTTCCCCATTCGGAAACCCCCGGATCAAAGCCTGGTTGACGGCTCCCCGGGGACTATCGTGGCCTCCCACGTCCTTCATCGGTTCCTGGTGCCAAGGCATCCACCGTGCGCCCTTAAAAACTTGGCCACAGATGCTCGCGTCCACTGTGCAGTTCTCAAACAACGACCAACCACCCATCACCCCGAAC
>NZ_JBVHXR010000054.1:0-5249 GCF_055569295.1 Streptomyces sp. NPDC029292 | reverse complement strand
CTGCGAGCGGAGTACACCGGCCGGATCAACCGGATCGACACGGGCTCGGTGTTCTGGTCCCCGTCCTACTTCGCCGGGTCCTGCGGCGGCGCACCACTGAGCATCGTCAAGGACTACATCGAGAACCAGAAGCGCCCAGCCTGACCCTCACCACGCAGGCGCAGAGATCTCCGGCGCTACGCGCCTCCGGGCCGAGGATCACATTCCCGCCCGGCCTAAAGGCCGGGATTCCCTGCGAAGAACAAGGGATGGAGGCAGGGGCCAGTGACGGGGAGGTGGCCCGGCTGTTCAGGGTGACCTGGATGTCGGCGAACCGCTGGCGGCGGGCGTTGGCTTCGGCACCGTCACAGTTCTGACCGCCCACCGGCGTCTCCACCCCCGGCACCGGCTTCCTCACCGACCCCGCCGAGGCCACCGACATGGCCCGACGGCTCAACGACCACTCCGCCGCCGTCACCGCCGAACACCCCGACCGCTTCGGCTGGTTCGCCACACTGCCGATGCCCGACGTAGACGCGTCGGCCAACGAGGCCGAGCGGGCCCTCACCGAGCTCAAGGCCGACGGGGTCACCCTGCTCGCCAACAACCAGGGCACCTACCTCGGCGACGAGGGCCAGGACGCGCTGCGGCGGGTCCTGTACACGCACGGTGCCGTCGTGTTCGTCCACCCGGCCGAGCTTCCCGCGCCCGCCGTCGACGGCATCCCGCCGTTCGCCGCCGACTTCCTGCTCGACACCACCCGCGCCGCCTACCTCCTCGTCCGCAACGGCGTCCCGCACCGCTACCCGAACATCCGGTTCATCCTCAGCCACGCCGGCGGCTTCGCCCGCCTCCCACCGCATGGCCGTCGCCATCGCGGCCGACACCGGACGCAGCCCCCTCGACACCCTGGACGCCGGCGGCTTCGGCCTGGACGCGGCCGAGGACGTCTGCGCCGACGAGGGCGTCCCCCGGCACGAGGTACTGGACCTCCTGGACCGGCTGGTCCGCCAGCCCGGCCGGGAACGGCTTGCCGAGTCCGGTGAGGAGGAACGCCTGCCGCGGCGCCACCGCGACTTCCACCCGGCCCTGGCCACCCGCGTCGCAGTCCGCTGGTACGGCCCTGGGCAGGCGGAGGCCATGACCCACCTGCGGGTCGAACACCCCAATCTGCTGGCGACCCTGGACTTCGAGGACGACCCGCAGGCCGCCCTCGCCCTGATCGCGGCGCTGCGCTTCCACTGGTGCACCGGCGGGTTCCTGAGCGAGGGACGGCGACGGCTCGACCGGACGCTCGCCGCCGCGCCCGAACCCACCCCGGCCCGCGCCCGGGCGCTGTGCGCCGCCGCCTGGGTGGCGCTGCTCCAGGGCGACCACCCGGCGGCCGACCGGTGGCTCACCGAGGGCGACGAGCTGGGTGAGCGGCTCGACGATCCGGTGGTGAGGGCGGACGTCCTGGGCTTCCGCGGATCACTGGCGGGGCTGGCGGCCCACCCGGTCGGCGAGCCAGGCCGCAGCGCCGCTCCGCAGAGCATGCCCAGGACGCAGGCGGACCCCATGTGGCCGATCGTCTCAGCGCTGAGGTCCCAGGCGGCGTAGGTGCGCAGCGACGGCACGATGCTGCCGAACATCGCCAGGTCATAGCCCTCGCACAAGAGGATCAGGAAGCAGGCGACGACGTGAAGCCGTCCTCGGCTGGTCTTGGACACGCGTCCAGCCATGACATCTCCGGCTGGAAGAGGGAGGGGAGGAGGCGGCTGGCTCATCGGCGCGGCCGCCCCACTGGGACGACGGTCCGCAGTGGGCCAAAGGTCGTGCACCCCCAAGAGAAAGTCAACCCATTGACAATCTATTCTTTGCGCTCATACGGCGGCACACTCCGCCGGTAGCCACCGGGCAGCCATGCCCACCGCGAGAGAGACGAGTTCCTCCATGACCCCATCCGGCCTTCACACCCCACCCGCGGCGACGGCACAGACGCTGCCACCCGAGACGCAGGCCCTGCTGGCACACGACAACTGCGCCCACGCCAACGGAATCACCGTCGAGGAGGCAGGGCACGGCCACTCACTGCTGTCCATGACCGTGCGCCCGGACATGCTCAACAGCCATGGAATCTGCCACGGCGGGGTCATCTTCCTGCTGGCCGACACCGCTCTCGCCTACGCCGCGAGCTCCGGCGAGACCCCCACGGTCTCCACCGGGGCCAACATCGTCTACCTCTCCCCCGCGAGGCCGGGCGACCTCCTAACCGCCATATGCCGGGCGGCCCACCAGGGTCCCAAGAGCGGGGTCTACGACGTGGCGATCACCACCCAGGACGGCACCACGGTCGCCACCTTCCGGGGGCAGAGCCTGCGCACCAGGACGGTCGCCCCATTGCCGGTTCCCCGCGAGGGCGAGGACGGCCGCTCGGTAGTCTGACCTGCGGCGCGCAGGGCCGGAAGTACTCCGAACAGTGGACAGCGAGGTCGAGCAGTGACAGACGAGACGTCGGCGAACACCCCTCCCTCCGGCGAGGCCGCCCGCGTTTCCGCGTCCGAGGTCCACGGCTTCGAGTTCAGCGATGTGGCCCTGGAGCTCACGCGGCAGGAACTGCCAGATCTCGACCCTGTGGCCTTCCACCTCGGGATGATCCTGCTGCGCACCGCCAACACCCACATCCAGAACTCCGAGCGCCTGATCCACCGGCCGCACGGCTTCAGTACCAGCGGTTTCCGGATCCTCTACACGGTGTGGATCTTCGGGCAGGCAGAGGCCAGGGACATCGCCCGACTGTCCGGCGTGAGCCGGCAGGCCACGTCCACCGTGCTGGCGACACTTGAAGCCGACGGCCTGGTGATCCGCGAGCGGCTCTCGACCACAGACCGACGACTGGTGAGCGTACGACTGAGCGAAGCCGGCGCCGCCGCCATCAAGGACGCCTTCGGGCAGCAGAACCGGCTCGAACAGGAGTGGTTCGGCGATCTGACCGCGGACGAGCAGGCCACACTGAAGAGCCTGTTGAGCAAGGTGGCCGGCCGCATCGCCAAGTCGACGAAGACCACCGACGGCTGACAGGCACCACCCCCATATCCGGCAGGCGTGAGACCTTGCCCTCACCTCACATCCGAACATGTCAACCCATTGACAATCGCAAGATCGCGTTGTTCATTTAACGCACCAGAAACATCTAATAGCGCACAGCAGGGGAAGTCGATCATGCTGAACCTCGCCTCCATGCTGGAGTACACAGCTCGCCACCAACCCGATCGTGAAGCCGTCGTGCAGGGTCCGCTGCGGCTGACGTACGCCCGGGTCGACGCCGCCGCGAACCAGGTGGCAAACCTCCTCGCCAGCTCCGGCATCCGCCCCGGCGACAGGGTGGCGCTCAGCTGCCCCAACCGCGTCGAGTTCCCCGCGCTCTACTACGGGATCCTCAAGGCCGGCGCCGTCGTCGTCCCGCTCAACGTGATGCTGCAACCACGCGAGATCGCCTATCACCTGTCCGACTCGGGGGCCAAGGCGTTCTTCTGCCACACCGGCGCCGCTGCCGCCGTACCGGCGTCGGGCACCGCGGAGGCCGTCGCACAGACACCCTCCTGCGAGTACCTGTTCCTGATCACCGACCGCCCCGCGGACCCCTCACCCCTGGAAGGCGTGCGCACCCTCTCGGAGGCGCTGGAGAACCGGAGCGAGACGTTCGAGACGGTCTGCACCCGGGAGACGGACACTGCGCTGATCCTCTACACGAGCGGCACCACGGGGCAGCCGAAGGGCGCGGAACTCACCCACTCCAACATGGTGCTCAACGCCCTGACCTGCCACCGCACCATCGAGGCACGTCCGGACGACGTACACCTGGCGGTCCTGCCGCTGTTCCACAGCTTCGGACAGACGGTGCAGATGAACGCCACCTTCGGCATCGGCGCGCGCCTGGTACTCATGCCGCGCTTCGAGGCGGCCGAGGTGCTGCGCACGCTGGCCGACGAGGCCGTCACCGTCTTCGCCGCGGTGCCGACCATGTACTGGAAACTCCTCGGTGAGCCCTTCGACGACCGCACACTCAAAACGATCACCGCGCAACTGCGCATGGCCGTGTCCGGCGGCGCGGCTCTCTCCAACGAGATCGCCGTACGCTTCCACACGGTCTTCGGCATCAGCATCCACGAGGGGTACGGGCTCTCCGAGACAAGCCCCATGGTGACGTTCCAGACCCCCGGCCGACCACCCAAGCCGGGCTCCGTGGGCGGACCGGTGTGGGGCGTCGAACTGCGACTGGTCGACACCAACGGCACCCCGGTGGCCGACGGCAAGGCCGGCGAACTCGCCGTTCGCGGCCACAACGTGATGAAGGGCTACCTCGGACGCCCAGAGGCCACCGCCGAGGTGCTGCGCGACGGATGGTTCCGCACCGGGGACATCGCACGACGTGACGCCGACGGCGACTACCTCATCGTCGACCGCGCCAAGGACCTCATCATCCGCGGCGGATACAACATCTACCCGCGCGAACTGGAGGAGGTCCTGCTGACCCATCCCGACGTCAGCCTCGCAGCCGTCGTCGGCGTCCCCCACCCCGTGCACGGGGAGGAGGTCAAGGCCCACGTCATCCGGCACCCGGGCTCACAACTGTCCGAGGACAGCCTTCGCAACTGGTGCAGGACGGCCATGGCAGCGTACAAGTACCCCCGCCTGATCGAGTTCTGCGACGAGTTGCCCATGACCGCAAGCGGCAAGATCATGAAGCGGGAACTGCGCTGAACAAGGCCCCCGAAACAACACCCGAAGGGCCCCGCCATGACCACTCCGCAGCGCATCGACACCCACCAACACATCGTCCCTCCCTTCTACGCCGACTGGCTCGCCGAGGCGGGCGTCAAGGCCGGCGGCCTGCCCATCCCCCGCTGGGACGCCGAATCGGCACTCGCGCTGATGGACGACAACGGCACGAATCGGCCGTGCTGTCGGTCTCCGCGCCGGGCGTCGAACCGGGCGACCAGAACGACGAACGCGCCATGGCCCGGGCCCTCAACGAGTTCTGCGCCGACCTGCGTGACCAACTGCCCAGCCGGTTCGGATACTTCGCCACTCTCACCCTCCCCGACGTGGAGGGGGCCGTCCTCGAGGCATGCCAAGCCTGGACGTGCTCGGAGCCGACGGGGTGGTGCTGCTGGCCAACAGCAAGGGCACGTACCTAGTAGGGCTTGGTCAGGTTCGTATCGGTGTGGGTATGTCGCGGTGGCAGGTGGGGCAGGCACCGGTCCAGAGGGCGAGGAGTAATTGCAGCT
>NZ_JBVHXR010000053.1:0-5726 GCF_055569295.1 Streptomyces sp. NPDC029292 | reverse complement strand
AACTTCGCCCGAGCCCGGTTCACTTCATGTGCGTCCACACCCCCAACATGCCCCCAAACAGGACCGAGACGCAGACGTAACGGAGTCCTACTAGATGATTGATTCCAAGGGGTCCTGGGCTGCGCGTTGAGGCGCTGAACAGCAAGAACGCGGTCTCCTGTTGCGGTTGTCGGCAGCAGCAGGGGATGAGCATCACCGGCAGACGGTGTATAGCCGCTTCCGGACCTGGGAGTTGGACGGGACCTGGGAGCGGCTGTCCACCGCGATCTTGGCCGAGGCCGAGGCGGCCGGAGCGATCGAGTGGATCGTGGGTCTGTCGCCTGGGACGCGGGGCTCGGCTGTGGCGTAGCGGAAGCCCGAGCGTGGGCTCGCCTGGGCCGGAGTTCCCCGCCGTACCGGCTGGGAAAACCGCTGTCGGGCAAATGGATCAAGATGATAGAACTACCGCTGTGCACAAGACTCTGGAGTTTCCCGATCTGCTGCGGCTGATCGACGAACGTGCAACCGCCTTCCGCGCCGCGATCGCCGCCGCGCCCAGCCTCGACCTGCCCGTGCCGACCTGCCCCGGGTGGACGCTGTCCGACCTGGTGCAGCACATCGGCGAGGGCCGCCGCCGCTGGGCCGCCACCGTCGCCGCCGGGCCGGACGCCACGTCCAGGACCCCGGCCCAGGGTGACGCGGTCGCGCCGCAGGAGCGCGAGGCCGTGCTGGCCTGGCTGGCCGCCTCAACCGAGCTGTTGCTGGCGGCCCTGCGGGAGGCCGGTCCGGACCAGGGCTGCTTCACCGGCTGGGGTTACACACAGACGCCGCACACCGCCGGTGGCGTCGCCCGGCACCAGGTCCAGGAGATCGCGGTGCACACCTACGACGCCCAGCTCACCGTGGGCGAGCCGGCCTCACTGCCTGTCGAGGTGGCGCTCGACGGTGTCGAGGAGAACCTGTTCATCACCTGCTTCACGACGAGCGCCTGGCCGCACAAGCCCACCGCCTTCGACTTCCACGCCACCGAGGACCGCTCCTGGCGCCTCACGGTCGACGGCGACGGTGCACGGACCACCCGGCTGCCCGCTACCGGCGAGGACCCGGACGCGGCAGGCCTCTCCATTCGCGGCACAGCCAGTGATCTGGTCCTCTACCTGTACCAACGCATTTCGGTGGACTCCCTGCAACTCGACGGGGACCCGGAGCTGCTCGACCTGCTCCACGCCTGGGAACCGGAGGACTGGGCGTGACGACACGCCACCGCGCACAAACCGGCTGCCTTAGATTCAACCGGTCAAGGCAACACTCTCGGCTGGTGTGCGGAATCCCAGGCACTTGCGCGGACGGTTGTTGAGCTTCGTCGCGATAGCGTCAAGGTCGTCCTGGCTGAACGTCGACAGGTTTGTGCCTTTGGGCAGGTACTGCCGGAGCAGCTTGTTGGTGTTCTCGTTGCCACGTTGCCAGGGGCTACGCGGGGCTGCGAAGAACACGTCGACACCGGTGTCGGCGGTGAACCGCTTGTCGGCTGCCAGTTCCATGCCGCGATCCCAGGTCAGCGTGCTGCGTAGTCGGGGGTCCATGCGTTCGTAGGTCTCGGCCAGAGCGGGAACGACCACGGTGGTGTGGCGGCTGGCGAGTTTCACGACCGTGAGGAACCGTGACTTCCGGTCGACCAGTGTGGCGACCTGGCTGTTGTTCGAGCCGATCACCAGATCGCCTTCCAGATGCCCGAACTCGCTGCGGTCCTCCGCCGCCTGGGGCCGCTCCTCGATTGGTCGGGCATCGGTGATCTGTGAGCGCCACTGTCTTTTCACCGTGTGGCGCTTGTTCTTCCGGATCGGGCGGCCAGTTCGCAGGCGCTTGCACAGCTCGCGAGGGATCACTTTCCAGCGGGTGGTGTAGACCGATCGGTAGATCGTCTCGTGGCTGATCTCCATCCCCGGGTCGTCACCGTGATGCCGACGCAGGTGGTCTGCGGCACCCAGGCCGGCAGGACACCCTTGTCACGCAGCAGCGGCCAGGCTCCGGCGATCCCGCATCCAGGATGGGCGTTGGCGTAGTGCACCAGCGCGCCCGGGGTCAGGTCGGCCAGGGCGATCCCGCAGATGGTCAGGGCCCGGCACAGATGCCGAATCGCGCTCTTGCGTCCGTCGGCGCTGACCGGGTGCCGCTGCAGCCGGGTGCGAAACTCCTCCAGGAGCGGATCACGGCTGAGAGCCAGGAACTTCTCGGTGTACTGACGAGGGTTGGTCGCCCGCAAGGCGTCCTCGGTCGGCTGGATCAGCCGCATGGCAAAGGCGATCCCGGCAGCCCGGGTGAGTCGGCTGCGCCACTTGGGGTCGCCGTCGGCCAGGTCGGCGACCGCCCGGCCGGGCTGGTTCAGACCGGCCGCCTCCCATCGCTCCTGCCAGGTCTGCCCCGGCTCGGCGGCCAGCAGGTGCAGCAGGCGGCGCATGCCGTGCTTGTACTCGGCCCGGGCGTTGCGGCTGACGTCGGCAAACTCTTCGGCGACGAGTGCGACGATCTGGTCGATCGTGGCGGACGACAACTTCCCGAGCGGCCGTGGCGGCCGGTCAGGGACCGGCGGCGGTTCCGGCACGATCTGGGTGAGCTGCCCGTCCGACTGCGGAGTGGCGGGCTCGGCGGCATGGCGGCGGATCCGGTTCGAGGTCAGGTGCGGGCGCATGCTCGGCCCGACGGCGCTATCGGTCACCGAAGACCGCCGCGATGTCGTCGGCGTCGTACGTCGCTGACCACCGGGCCGGCTCTGCGGGCCAGTGACTGTGGTCGGGCGGCCAGTCCGTCCGGTTTGATGCTCAGGGAGTGTTTGAATCCCCGACCGCCGCGCGGCCGGCCGGACCCGGGCCCCGCACAGGGCTGTTGCGGTGTGTGCGGCCTCGCGAAAGAGGGCTCAGCGACAGCTCACTGGATCAGGTCGGTGTGCGGATGCTCCGGAGATGCCGGGCAGACGTAGAGCTGCAGACTGTCGGTGCTGCCGACTTCGACCGCGGTTGGCTGCGCGGGGTTCTGGCCGGCGACGTGACCGGCGGAAAACGCGGCGGCTTGATCCTCGTACGGTGCCCAGCCGCGACTACCGCTGTCCCATTCGAAGGAGGCGATGGTCAGCAGCGGGACCATCTGAGCGTCGCAGACAGCGCAGAATCGACGATACGGGTCGGTGCGGCCCCACGGGGGCCAGCCGCCGACCTTCCAGCCGGGAGCGTCAGCCAGCTCACAGTCATAGAACTCCGCCGGATAGTCCGCGTACGAGCCGTCCACGCCGACGTCAGCTGCCTGCCATCTGCTCCAGTCCCCCAGCAGCTGCCGCACCTCCGCGCTCAGATCGAGGCTATTGGGGTACTCGGTGATCTGTTCCGGTGCCAGCAGACACGGCTCCGGCACATAGCCTTCCCAGTCCGCCTCATACGGTTCCGGCGGCACGGCGAGGACATCGCCGACCTCCGCCGCGGACCGCCAGAACAGTGCGGTCGAAGGCTTGGCATGCGGTTCGTGGTCGTAAGGGCACCACAGCACCTGGAACAAGTCGGCCTGTCCGGGCGGCCGCAACAGGGGTACGTCGCGCACATACAGCTGGGCCACTGGCAGCATGGGGACCGGGCACTCCGCGGGCCACGGAGGGCCGGCGTCGAGTCGCTCCATGAACATCGCGGCATTGCGCTCCTGGATCGCCTCCTCCTCAGGCGTGTACTGAGGACCATGGGGATCACGGTGCAGCCGGGCCCGCCTGCGCCTCTTGAGCCGCACCTCTGCCGGTGACTGGCACACTCCGCTGCCCGCGTGCGAGCTTTCACAGTGCGGCCATGGCTCCTCAGCCGGCCACAACAACGGCCCCCCGACCGAGCTCTCCCACACCGAAGGCGACCCGGCACGAGGGTGCAGCCGAATTGCAGCTCGCGCCAACGGAGCCAGCTCAGGAAAGACCGCGGTGACGTCGACCGGCCGCGGCGGAGTAGTACGCACGAAGACCATACCGGCGATCCTGCCACCAGCCACTGACAGTTCCTGGCCGCCTCAACCGGCGCCAACGCTCAACTGGCCAAGTGAACGCTCGCCGACTCAGTCACAGTGACAACAAGCCTGCATCAGACCCTCTCGTTCGGCTGCATGGTTCGGTTCCTCCTTCTCAGCGCAGTTGCTCGGCCAGTCCGACGATGATGCCCTCCGGGCCGCGGAGGTAGCAGAGCAGATAGCTGTCCTCGAACCGGGCGATCTCGCCGACGAGTTCGGCGCCGTGAGGGCGCAGGCGGGCAACGGTGTCCTCGATGTCGTCGACGGCGAACATGACGCGGTGCGTGCCCAGAATGTTGTGCGGCCGGTTGCGCGGCCCGGCGCTGATCACCGCGGGGCTGCGGTACTTCGCCAGCTCGAGCCGGCTGTGACCGTCCGGGGTCCGGACCATCGCGATGTCACAGCGGACGCCGTCGAGTCCGGTGCACTGGTCGGCGAAGAGGCCCTCGACCTCCGCCCTGCCCTCCAGCTCCATACCGAGTTCCACGAAGAACGCGATGGCGGCATCCATGTCCTCGACGACGATGCCGACGTTGTCCATCCGCTGAATCGCCATGCTGGTTTCTCCTTCTTCCTCGTGCGGCCGGTGGTGGCCGCTGATGTCCCTGGGACGGAGCCGGTGGCACGTTCTCGACATCCTCAGACCGCCGAACTCCGAAAAATCTGGATCGCGCCTCAGTACCGCTACAGCAGACCCGCGAGCCAGGCGCCACCACCGAGAGTGAGTGCGGCGCAGGTGGCCGCTCCCATGAAGACGATCAGCCGCAGCGTGCCGTCCCCGCTTTCCAATGCTTCCTCGACGATTCGCAGCGTGCGCGCTTGAGCATTGCGCCTCCCCAATTAATTCACGGTGCCGGGTCACCCTTGGCGGGTGGAGTTCCCCGTGCCGCTCGCCCTCGCCGCACCCGTCCGGGCCCCGCCGCGCGGCGCCGGCGCGAGCTGGGGGCCGCGCTGACCCCCGGCGGGCCCGAGCATCCGTGGACGGGAATGCAGATCAGCGCTGGATGGGGCTCTGGGAACAAGCTCCGGTACGTCACCGTCCAGCCGAACCTCGTCGCCGAGGTACGCGCTGACACGGCGGTAGACCGCGGCCGACACCGGCACCCAGTGCGCTACCTGCGTATTCGGGATGACCTCACCCCTGGCGACATCGCGGCGGCGGGGTGACCGATGCGTCGGCGCCTGAAGTCTCATGAGACATCAGGAAGTCTGGAGAACTCGCCTTTCTCCGGACTGACGGGGCACATCCTCCCTGCGCCGACCAGCCCACCCGAATACTTCGCACTACTGACCTTGAATGCGTGATGTCGTCATGGTGGCTGGCGTCGGAGGCCGGTGCCGGTGCCGGTGAGGCAGCCGTCGAGGACGTCGTGGCGGTACTGGAGTTGGCGTAGGCCGCGTCGGACGGCAGTGATCAAGTCATCGGGGTCGGCGAAGGCACGATTGGCCACGGTGGTGCGTCGTAGGACGGACCAGATGCCCTCGACCGGGTTGAGGTCGGGTGCGTAGGGCGGCAGTTGGAAGACAGTGAGCCAGTCGCGGTCGGCGATGTAGCGGCGCATGCCGGCGGTGAGGTGGGTGTTGAGGTTGTCCCAGACCAGCACAACCGGGCCGCCAAGCTGAAGCTTCCCCGTGATCTTGGACACTCGATGCTTACGCCACGAGGGCGTGTTCTTGTTCCAGACGCTGCCGGGTCTCCAGCGGGGTGAGGTAGC
>NZ_JBVHXR010000052.1:0-6621 GCF_055569295.1 Streptomyces sp. NPDC029292 | reverse complement strand
CGACGGAGGGAGTTGCCGAGGGTGTAGCCGAAGCCCGGCTCCAGCGGCTCGATCACGAACCGGGAGCGGAATTCGTCGACGACCTCTTCGGTCAGAGACGGGCGCTGAGCAATGAGCACGAGGTGTTGCCTCCAGTGTTTGGCGCCCGCTATGTGACGCCGTAGACACCACGAAGGGTACGGGTGATACGGCCTCCGAAGAGGCCGAACCTCCCGAACTGCGGAATCCGCCTCAACGCCAGCGGCGCGCACGACCTCGTCGCCCGCCGGCTCATCCCAGCGGGCCAGGAGATCACTTTCGACTACGCCATGCGGAATTACTCGGTCGATCACTTCGCCGCCCACTGCCGGTGCGGCTCACCACGCTGCCGTGACCGCAGCTCGCGCCAGGCTTCGACGAGCATCGGCTCAATGGGAGGGGTGCGAGTACCACACCGCCACATCTACTGCGGCGCTTTGCCGCCCCGCGCGCCCGGCGGCAGCAAACGGACGCAGCTCAGAGGGGCAACTCGGCCGCCGCTGATCCACTCCAGGCGCCGGTTCACCAGGTCCTGACGGACCGACACCCGGTCCGTCGCGGTCGCCGCCACCGCGTCGAGGGACGCCTCAAGCCCCTTCCACCAGCACTCCGACAACCGCACGGGCCCCCGCAGCTCGGGCGTCACGGAGACCGGGCCGTCCTCGACGAACGTCGAAAGCTCGCCCCGGAAACGGAGACCCTCCTCAGCCCAGTTCCGGACCCCCAGCAGTTCCGGCCGGGATGCCCCCGCGATGAGCTGCGCAAACTCGTTACCCGTCCAGAGCTTCTCACTGACCCTGTCACCCGGCGCGACGACGACCCGAAGCCATCTGGCGAGTCCGTTCACCGTCACCTTGCCGCCCAGGGTCCGTCCTCTCCAGCCCTCAGCCCGAACCCCATCGACGACCTGGCAGCCGAACTCCGCCGCAGTCCGCACGAACACCTCCTGGAGGAGCTGGAGATCAGCCTCAGAGGGCTCCCACATCGGCACTTTCCGTCCCTTCAGATCGATCGCCCGAGTTGACCTTCCCGGAAGGGGTCACGCAGGGCGAGGTGCCGGTTCGGCTGGGTCTTTCCACCAAACGAAAACCTCGATGCTCGGCTGCGCTCGGAGAATCGACGGCTTTCAGGCGTCCGCCGTGATCAAGTCATCGCATGACGCGGCTGGTGTCAAACGGATAGTCGGGCAGGTCCACGGTGCTGCTGATTTTCTCCCCCAGCTTGAGCATTCCGTTCAGGAACAAGGGGCGGGACAGGAGGGTGTTGCGGAGACGTATGCCGGTGGCGGTGCCGGGGGCGAGGAACCTGCCGGTGCGGTCGCCGCCTGCCTGGCAGCCCTGGGCGTACTTCCGAAGCCTGCCCTCGTACCGGGTGAAGGCCGCCCGGTAGTCGGCCTGGGCTCGCGCGAGTTCGCCGGCCAGCACGTAGGCGGCGACCACCGCGGTTCCTGTCCCCATGCCGCCAATGGTGGCCCCGCAGGCGGCGTCACCGACGAGGCACACTCGCCCTGTGGACCAGGTATCTACATCTGCGCGGCTGATCGAGTCGAAGTACAGGTCGGGGGCCTGCTGCAGTGAGGCAAGCAAGCGGGGCACCTCCCAGCCGAGACCGGCGAACGCGTTGTCGATCAGATGCTTCTGCTGTTCGGGATCGTGGCGGTCGTACGACAGTTCAGGCGCGGCGAAGACGACGAACGCCCCTGCCTGTGCCGGGTCCCGGTGGTCGGCGCCGACCGAGGCGAGACGCCCCGGCGCGTTGTATCCGACCGAGCCCTTTCCCAGGCCCAGGTCGTTGGGCATCTGCCAGGTGGCGGCGTAGTAGCCGAGGTGGCTCACATAGTCCTCCTCTGGGCCGAAGGCGAGCCGACGGACGTTGGAGTGCAATCCGTCCGCGCCGATGACCAGGTCGAAGTCCCGTGAGACTCCCTGCTGGAAGTCGACCCGCACGCCGGAGGGGGTCTCGGTGAGGCGGGTGATCGAGTCGCCGAAGATGTACTCGGTGTGAGGGCGGCTGTGTTCGAACAGCACCCGGGCCAGATCCCCGCGGAGCACCTCTATCTCGCCGCCGGCGAACTCGGCCGGCAGGTGCAGCAGTGTTCGGCCGCGTTCGTCGACGAAGCGCATCGGGCTGCCGCCTGTCTCGACGCGGCGCAGTTCGGGAGTCAGGCCCATGCGTTCCAGCACGGTCAGGTGCGTTTCGCCACGGAAGTCGACGGCCTGACCGCCGCCGCGCAGGGCTGGGGCCAGTTCGACGACGGTGGGCTTGAAGCCGTGGCGTCCCAGCCAGTAAGCCAGCGCGGGGCCGGCGATGCTCGCGCCGGAGATGAGGACGTTCCCGTTCACGGATTCCTCCACTCTAGAAACCGTGTCCTGCGGACACTGTTAATTACTGTGTACCGTAGACACAGTTGATTCGGCAAGGTCGGTCAGGAGGGGCGGCAGACATGGGTGACGAGCACGCTGAGGCGGTGCGGCTGCTGTGGGGTCCGCACCCCAAGCCCGCACGGGGGCCCAGGCCGACGCTCGACCTGGACCGCATCGCGCGGGCCGGGATCGAGATCGCCGACTCGGAGGGGTTGGCCGATGTGTCCATGCAGCGGGTCGCCGCGCAACTGGGCGTGACCAAGATGGCGCTGTACCGCTACGTGCCGGGCAAGGCCGAGCTGGTCGCTCTGATGGTGGACGCCGCGATCGGCCCGTACCCGCAGGTGAGGGCGCGACACAGTGCCTGGCGGGAGCAGCTGGAGGAATGGGCACGCGAGCTGATTCACGTCTTTCGCCAGCACCCCTGGGCGCTGGACGCCACCGTCGGGCCGCGGATCATGGGACCCGCGGAGCTGTCCTGGCTGGAGCGTGCCGTCTCCGCCCTGGACGGCACGGGGCTGAGCGGCGCCGAACGGATGGACGCGGCTGTCCTACTGGTCGGTCACGTACGCGGTATCACCCAGCAGGCCCGTGCAACAGGCCCGGCGGGCAACCCCGAGGCCCAACTGGGCGCCATCCTCGGCGACCTGATGCAGGCACACGGCGAGCGATTTCCCGCCCTCACCGCGGCCCTCACTTCAGCAGCCCAATCCCACGGCCAGGACCAGGCATGGGAGTTCGGCCTAAAGCGCATCCTGGACGGCTTGGCCGTCCTCATCGACGAGCGCGCACGCTGACCCCAATTACATCGGCGATACCCCCACCCGAAGGCAGACCGCTCACCAATGACCGCCTGCGTGGACGATACTGACCTCACGTCCCTCAGCCAGCCGCATCCGTCTGACCTGCGCGTATCAACACGAGGTCTAGATAACTTCTGAAGGCTCGTCCCAGACCGGTGCCCCCGTTGCCTACCGTCACTGGGATGGAGGCCGAATGCCTACGCCATGGCGTGCCTTTGGCGGACCGTCAGTTGACCAAGGCCGACCACCGTTGGCAGCAAGAGGCTGTGCAAGTTCATGAGTGGGTTCAACGCCAACTTGCCAAGGCCCCTCCCTGGTCAGAAGAGCATTGGGCACGGATGCGCCAGCTCCTCGGGCCTCCGGCTCCTCCGTGGGAACTGCAGTGATGGCGGCTGCGCTTGTACTGCGGATACGTCATCGAGGCGACCCGTAACCGGAAGAGCCCACGGCCCGATGGAGGGGTCTGCGACGAGGAGTGCTGCCCAGAGTGCAGACCGGACCCCGCAGCGATCGTCGCCTTCGAGCCCCTGGGCCCCGTCGCCGAACCCCCGGCCGAAAACCGCTCTCAGAGGCCCAGCCGCTCCACCCGAAAGCCGCCCGCAAACCGGCGCAGCAAGGCCGAACTGGCAGCTGAGAACGACGCGCTGCGTGCGGAACTGGAGGCCCTGCGAGATCAGGCATAGACCGACCATGGGCGGGCTCGATCAATCCCTCAAACGAGAGATCCTCCAGGGCCGAAGGGCCTGGCCAAACGAGCGTGAGGCCCGGCTCGACGCATTCCGCTGGCTGCACCGCTACAACACCCGGCGCCGCCATTCCCGGCTCGGACGACGCAGCCCGATCGCCTACGAGGACACCTTCTACACAACATCAACTACGCTGACCGAAGCCGCATAAGACGTGTTCAGGATTCAGGTCAAGGCCCCCTGGGACCTCACCCGCATCGGCGACTCCGGTGGCGTGTACACGTACGACGCGATCGCCACGGCCGACAAGCCGGACTGGACA
Source organism: Streptomyces sp. NPDC029292 (assembly GCF_055569295.1). NCBI lineage: Bacteria > Bacillati > Actinomycetota > Actinomycetes > Kitasatosporales > Streptomycetaceae > Streptomyces > Streptomyces sp. NPDC029292. The sequence continues at coordinate 2,429 of NZ_JBVHXR010000052.1, read as the reverse complement.
CAGGGCGCCGCCTTCTGCGCCGAGCGGGACATGGTGTGGGCCCCGGCTACATCGACTACCGGGCCGTCCCCGGGAACACGACGCCCACCCTGGACCGCGCGCAGGGATGGACCTACGACCTGGAGTGGGAGTACGCCCTGGCCAGCGGGCACGGCGACGCCGCGCTGGACTGGGTGAGCATCACCTCGTTCAACGAGTGGCACGAGGGCACCCAGATCGAGCCGGCCACCGCCGACACCCCCGGCGCCCTCGACTACCTCTCTTACGAGGGTGCCTACGGCCGCACGGGACTCCGCGCGAAGACGGCCTATCTGGACCGGACCGCCCTCTGGGTCGCCCGCTTCGAAGCGGCACGCGCACGGCAGCGGGTCTGACACACCTCGGAGCAGCACGCCGTCCTCGTCGCGGATCAAGGCACCGCCCCGGCCGGCCACGTCAGGCGGACACGGCAGCCGTGGACAGCTCCCACAGCCGCTCGGCGGCCACCGGGTCGAGCGCGTACTCGGCGACACCCACCGGCTCGATGTCCGTCTCCAACTCCTTCGGGTCGATGACCGGGGCCTCGGCACTGTTCTGGAAGTACCGCCCGGTCACCCCCTCGACCAGCGGCGAGCCGGCCACCAGCACCGATGTGGCGGCGCCCTGGGCGGCGGTGCGCCAGGGGTAGGCATCGTAGACGGCCCGCGCCTCGTCCGACATGTCCTCGCCGAAGGCGTACTGCTGCAACGGGGTACGGATGCCGCCAGGCATTACAGCGTTGGCTGTGATGCCGTCCGCCGCCCAGCGACGGCCGGCCTCCACGGCGAACAGCACGATCGCGGTCTTGGACTGGCCGTAGGCCTCCAGCGGGACATAGGGCCGACGCGCGTAGTTGATGTCGTCGAAGACGACCGGCGAATACAGATGCGCGGTGGAGCTGAGCGCAGCGATCCGGCCGCCCTCGGCGGCGAGCGCGTGGTGCAGCCCGGTCGCCAGGGCGAAGTGGCCGAAGTGGTTCGTGGCGAACTGAGCCTCCCACCCCTGCGGCGTGAGCCGCAGTTCCGGCAGGGCCATGATGCCGGCGTTGTTGACGAGGATGTGCAGCGGGCCTTGCCAGGCAGCGGCGAAGGCGCGCACCGAGTCCAGGTCGGTGAGCTCCAGCGGCGCGACCAGTACGGCCTGGTTGCCGGTGTCCGCGGTGATCTCCGCGGCGACCTTGGCCCCCTTGGCGGTGTTGCGCACCGCCAGGGTCACCTCGGCGCCGGCTCGCGCCAGTGCCCGTGCGGTCTCCACGCCGACCCCGGAGGAGCCGCCGGTGACCACGGCTCGCCGACCGGTGAGGTCCACACCGCGGAGCACTTCGTCGGCGGTGGTGTCGCGGTTGAAGGGAGTGCTGAGAAGAGTCATTGCCGTCCTTGCTGATGTTGCCGAGGGTCTGGACTATTACGATTCGAGGCGACCCGTATTGAAATGTAACTCCGGTGCGGCCCAGAGGCAAGGCACGCCCGCTCCGTGGGCGGGTGGCCGACCTATACTCGCCGGGTGAGCCAGCCCAGCAACCGCCCCTCGGCCAGCGAGGATCCCCGTCCCACCCCGGGCCGCAAGCGCAGCGAGGCATCGCGGCTCGCCATCCTCACCGCGACCCGCGAACTCATCGGCGAGCAGGGCTACGAGAAGCTGTCGATCGGCGGGATCGCGGCGCGCGCGGGAGTGGGCAAGGACACCATCTACCGCTGGTGGCCCTCGAAGGGGATGGTCGTGGCGGACGCGGTGATGGAGGAGGCGCAGCCCTTCCACCTCGCCCCGCCGGCGCACAGCGGATCGGTGGACAAGGACGTTCGGACGTGGGCGCACGCCCTCGCCCGGGACTTCGTCGACCCGATCCGGGCCGGCCGGATCCGGGCCCTCACCTCCGCGGCGAGCGAGGACCCGGCCACCGCCGAGCGGCTCTACGAGCGCTTCACCCAGGTGCAGCGCAAGGGGCTCATCGACCGCCTCCGCGTGGCGGCCGAGGCCGGAGAGGTGCGCCCGGACGCGGACTTCGGCTCGGTCGCGGACGCGATCCTCGGCTCCCTCATGTACTGGGTGGCCGCCCGTCGCACCGATCTGAGCGTCGAGTCGGTGGACTCGCTCCTCGATGTGTTGCTGCGCGGCCTGCGGGTGGACCCGGCCACCGGTTCATAGCCGGTCAGTAGCCCCGGTGCTCGGTCGCGAGGAAGACCACGCCCAGCCGCGTGGGCTTGTCGCCGTGGTTGTGCCACTCGTGGCGCGTGTCAATTTCCTTGATGACGAGGGCCTCGACCACAGCGAGGCCTCTACTACATCGGCACCCTCTGTTGCCACACTCGCCTGTCAACTACCCGGGACTGAAGTCCCGGGCTTGCTGCTCGGATCATCACTGGCGGTGATGGGTTCCGGCTGCGTCCAGTCCTCACGCGATGAGCGTGAGA
>NZ_JBVHXR010000051.1:0-8267 GCF_055569295.1 Streptomyces sp. NPDC029292 | reverse complement strand
ACGTCGCAATCCACACCGAACCCGGAAGGCCCTCACTCGTTCAAGATCACCCAGCCGTGATCACTGTCACCAACCTCCGTGGACAGAACACCTAGACCGGCCACGGCGCGCGAACCGCCGCCGCGTACGATCACCCGTCGGCCCCACGCGTCCGCCGGAGAGGATCCCCGTGCCCGAAACCATGTCCCGCCAACAGCGTTCCGCACACAGCCAGTTGGCCGCCGGGGAACAGCTCCTGTCGTACGGCGTCGTCGTGCCGGCGAAGAGCGCCCAGGGCATGAAGCTGACCCGGCCCGGTCCGCTCAGCGGCATCGGCGGTGAGTTCGGTGACCGCCTGGTGCAGAACATCGGCGCCGCGTCGGCCGCCGCCGGCAGCATCGCCGCCACCATGCCGCCGTCCTCCGGCGCCCTGCTGCTGCGCGTCACCGACCAGCGCGTCGGTCTCATACACCCCCTCAACGGCACCCCCGTCTGGGAGGTCCCCCGCAGCTGGGCCGCCCGCGTCGAACGCCGCCCCCGCCTCCAGCTCATGGCCCGCTTCCGGCTGCACTACGCCGATGGCTCCTGGCTGGCGTTCCTGACCGCGCGACGCCGGACGATCGAGACGTTCGGGTCGCACATCGGCGGCTAGCGGAACACTCAGCAGCGCGTAGTGGAGTGCTCAGAAGCGGCTGGCGGGGCGGTCAGCAGCGGCTGGCGGAGCGGTCAGAAGTCGACGCGCATGACGACGCGCCGCGGGCTCGGGCGGCTCACCTCGGCGAAGCCGGCGTCGGCGAAGACGTCACGGCTGCCGACGTGGAGCTCGCCCCAGGTGATCTCCTTGCCGGGCTGGGTCAGCATCGTGTACGCCTCCAGCGCGCGAGCGCCCCGGACGCGGGCGAAGCCGACGGTGGCACGGGCGAGCGCGTAGGTGATGCCGCGCTTGCGGAAGCCCTTGCGGGTCACGAAGCACGTGACCGCCCAGACGGTGCCGTCGGTCTTGTCCTCGTCGCGTCCGGTCCAGGGGGTACGGGTCCGGAGCAGCCGCGGGTAGGCGGTGCGCGGCTCGACCGCGCACCAGCCGACCGGCTGCTCACCGTCGAGATAGGCGACGAGGCCGCTGGTCGAGCGGGCCTTCGGGTTGCCGCAGGCGGTCTGCTCGCGCAGCCGGGCGGCGCGTTCGGCGTCGGAGACCGTGGCCCAGTGGGAGGCCCGGATCTTGTAGCGCTGGCAGTGGCACTTGCCCGGGTAGTCGGTGGTGCCGAAGATCGCCTCCAGGTCCTCCCACGACGCCTCGTCGGCGGGGACGATCGTGAGCCGGTCGGGCGTGATGTGCCCTTGCTGCCCTTGCTCTGGGGCGTGGGGTTGCTGCCGTGTCACTGGGGCGGGTCCTCTCCTACGAGCCCGTCCACCGACTCGCGGATGAGGTCCGCATGGCCGACGTGCCGCGCGTACTCCTCGATCAGGTCGATCAGGATGCGCCGCAGACTGGGCGCCCGTCCGTCGGGCCGGCCGCGCCCGGCCGGCCGGTCCAGGCCACCGTCGGCTAGCGCCTCCGCGACCAGGGCACGGGAGCGGGCCACGGTGTCCCGCCACAGCGCGTAGACCTCCTCGGGGGTGTCCTCGGCGGTCAGCCGCCAGTCCCAGTCGGGGTCGGCGTCCCAGTCCACGGTGTCCCACGGGGGCTGCGGCCGCCTGCCGAACAACCGCCCGGAGAAGTAGTCGTCCTCGACGAGGGCCAGGTGCCTGAGCAGCCCGCCCAGGGTGATCGAGGAGGCGCCGACCGTCGCCCTCAGGCCCGCCGCGTCCAGTCCCCCGCACTTCCACGCCAGGGTCGCGCGCTGACGTTCCAAGGAGCCCAGCAGGGTGTCGACCTCGCTGCCCGCGACCGGCGGTTCCCGGAGAATCGTCTCTTCGTCGCTCATGCGATGGGACGCTAGCCGGTATTCAGGACGATGTACTTCCGGAATGGGCGGGAGGACTTCCGGAATGGGCGGGAGATCGACGACGGTGCACGACGCGAGCCCCACCGCACGGGCACTCCTCACCCTCGAACTGATCCAGAACAGCCCCGGAATCACCGCGAGCCGGCTGGCGGACCGGCTGGAGGTCTCCGAGCGCGCGGTTCGCCGGTACGTCGGCATCCTGCGTGAGGCCGGCATCCCGGTCGAGTCCGCCCGTGGCCCGTACGGCGGCTACCACGTCGGGCACGGGCACCGGCTGCCGCCACTGATGTTCACCAACACCGAGGCGTTGGGACTCGTCATGGCCGTCCTGGAAGGGCACCATGCCGCGGGTGACCCGGCCGACCCGGTGGGCAGCGCACTCCGAAAGATCATCCGGGTGCTCCCCGAGCCGGTCGCCAAGCCGGTCGACGCCGTCCGCAAGGTCCGGGTCGGGCCCCCGAATCCCGACGCGACGAGCCCGAGTCCGAGCCCTCGGACGACGGCGCTTCTCGTCCAGGCCTGCGCGTCTTCGCGCCGCCTACGACTCGGCTACCGCATGGGCTCCGGACAGCAGGGACAGGCCGGCCAGGCCGGACACGAACGCGTCATGGAGGTCGACCCGTGGGCCGTCGTGGTGCGCCACGGCCGGTGGTTCCTGCTGTGCTGGTCGCATACGAAGAACGCCAGACGAGTCCTCCGCGTCGACAGGGTCGTCACCGCCGACGTCCTCACGGACACCTTCACCCCGCCGCCCGGCCTCGACCCCGTCCGGACTCTCGAGGAGCATCTGTCCGAAGGCTGGAAGTACCGGGTGGAGGTCGTCATCGACGCGCCGCCCGCCACGGTCGCCCAGTGGATCCCGCGCAGCCTGGGTCACCTCGAAGCGGTCGCCCCCGAGCGCAGCCGCCTCACCGCGACCACCGACGAACCCGACTGGTACGCCCGCCAACTCACCGCGCTCCAAGCCCCCTTCCGCATCCTCGAACCACGCGAACTGCGGGAGGCCACGACCCTGCTCGGCCAACGCCTCCTGCACGCGGGCAGCCTCCCGGCCCCGTCGTCCGAGGAGGGGTCTCAAGAGCCGCCGGTCCCGGGGTCCCTCACCCCTCCGCCGCCCCACCGTCCACCCGCACCCCCATCTGTGCCGCCAGCACCGGTGCCAGATCCAGCAGTTGGGCCGGGCTGATGACCGCCCCCGCGAGCCGGTCCACACCCCGCGCGATCGTGAACTCGGCCGCCGACCGCAGGTCCACGTCCGTGAGGGTCGCCGCGGTGAGGTCGGCCCCCTTCAGTACGCAGTCCACGAACTCCACGCGCTCCAGGCGGGCGCCCCCGAAGTCCGGCTCGACCAGGACGCAGCCCTCGAAGACGACGTCCTTGAGGCGGGCCTTGCGCAGGTTCAGATAGTCGATCTTGCCGCCGCGCACCAGCACCCGCTCCAGCACGGCACCGTGCAGCTGCACTCCGCCGAGGCGGGCGTCGACCAGCTCGACGTCGCGCAACGTCGACTCGGCGAGATCGGTGCCCACGCCCCGTATGCCCGTCAGGACCGAGTCCAGCACGCGCGCGTGGTGCAGCCGCGTCTCGTCCAGCGCGCACCCCGTCAGCGCGCAGTCCATGAACCGCGCGCCCCCGCCGTCCTGCCCGACGAAGTCCAGCTCCCTGAACTCCAGCCCGTCATAGTCCCCGTCCGGCTCGAGCGCGAAGCCGTCGTACGCCTCCAGGGACGGCAGCCGCACCTCCGGCCGCCGCGCGCTCTTCACACCGGTCCCGCCCGCCGCTCTCCTCACCATGCCCCCATCCTGCACCCCGCCACTGACAACCCATCCGACCTGCGAAGACGTCCACCCATGTCACATTCCGGGGCCGCGATCAGTCGTACTCACAGAAAGGCGACCCCAGGCAGAACCCAGGCAGAACCCAAGCAGAGCCCAGCCAGAGCTCAAGCAGAGGGAGACCCCCAACCATGCACCACATGACCGTCATCGGCGGCGGCCTCGCCGGACTCACCGCCGCCGTCACCGCCGCCGAGGCCGGTGCCAAGGTCACCGTCTACGAGGCGCACCACACCCTCGGCGGCCGGGCCCGCACCGCCGAGGGCCCGTACCGGACGAACGAAGGGCCGCACGCCCTCTACAGCGGCGGACCGCACTGGACCTGGCTCAAGCAGCGGAACCTGATCGGTCCGCTCTCGCCGATCCCGCCCCTGGAGGCCGCCCGGCTGCGGCTGCACCACAAGGGCGCCCTGCGCCGCACCCCGCCCTTCGCGATGCTCAAGCTCCTGCGCCACGCCTCCCAACAGGCGCCCGTGGACGTCGACTTCATGACCTGGGCCACGGACCGGGCGGGCGAGGAGGGCGCGCGGGCCGCGGCCCACTACTCCGCCGTCGCCCTGTTCCACCACGACCCCGGTTCGCTCTCCGCGGCGTTCGTGCAGGAACGGCTGCGCCGCGCCACGAAGCTGCCCCCGGAGGCGCACTACCCGACGGGCGGCTGGGCCTCCGTCATCGACCGTCTGGCGGCCCGCGCCTGGAATCTCGGCGTGCGCATGGAGACCCTGGCCAGGGTCGACACGCTCCCCGAAGGCCGTGGCCCCGTCATCGTCGCCACCTCCCTGGACTCCGCCCGCCGTCTCCTCAAGGACGACTCCCTCACCTGGACCGGCGGCCGTACCGCCCTCATCGACCTGGCCGTACGCACCCGGCGCGGCGACGCGTTCGCCGTCTCCGACCTGGACGCGCCCGGCTGGATCGAACGGTTCAGCGCGCAGGACCGCACCCTCGCCCCGGCCGGGGAGCAGCTCATCCAGGGCCAGTTCCCGATCGCCCCGCACGAGTCCCGGGCCGACGGCATCGCCCGCGCCGAGCGCCTGCTCGACCTCGCCTTCGACGGCTGGCGCGAGCGCGTCACCTGGCGGCGCGAGGCGGTCGCGAACGGCCGTACCGGCGCGGTCGACCTGCCCGGCACCAGCTGGCGCGACCGGCCCGCCGTCGACCGCGGCGACGGCGTCTACCTGGCGGGCGACCAGGTCGCCGCCCCCGGCGTGCTCTCGGAGGTCTCCTTCAACAGCGCCCTCGAGGCCGTCACGCTGGCCCTCAGGATCCGGCAGGGCCGCGAAGACCTTGACCTCAAGCATGCTTGAGGTTGAAGGCTGGGCTCCAGACACGCACATGACGAGGCAAGACCACGGCAAGACCACGCATAGCGAGAGCGAGCCCACCATGCACGCCATCCGCCTGCACGCCTTCGGCCCCGCCGAGAACCTCACCTACGAACAGACCGAGGATCCCGGGCCGGGCCCCGGCCAGGTCCGTATCGCCGTCGCCGCGGCCGGCGTACACCTCCTGGACGCGGCTCTGCGTGAAGGCGCTCAGGGCCCGGCCCCCGCGCCCACCGCGCTGCCCACGATCCCCGGCCGCGAGGTCGCCGGCACCGTCGAGTCCCTCGGCGAGGGCGTCGCCGGCCTGTGGCTCGGCAAGCGCGTCGTCGCCCACCTCGGCTTCGCCCCCGGAGGCTATGCGGAACTGGCCGTCACCGATGTCGACCGCGTCCACGAGATCCCTGAGAACCTGGACTTCGCGCAGGCCGTCGCCATGATCGGAACAGGCCGTACGGCGATGGGGATCGTACAATTCGCGCCCCTGGGCCCCGGTTCCGTCGCCGTCATACCCGCCGCCGCGGGCGGCATCGGCACCCTCCTCGTGCAGTACGCCAAGCACGCCGGCGCCACCACGATCGGCCTCGCGGGCGGCCCGGAGAAGGTGGCCCGGGTGCGCGAGAACGGCGCCGACCTGGCCGTCGACTACAAGGACCCGGACTGGCCGGAGAAGGTCCGCGCCCACCTGGGCGGCAGGACGGCGACCGTCGTCTTCGACGGCGTCGGCGGCGATGTCGCCCGGTCCGCCGTCGGCCTCCTCGGCCCCGGCGGCAAGCACGTCGTCTTCGGCTGGTCCGGCGAGGGCATCCAGGGCGGACAGGCACTGATCGTCGAGGGCGTCTCGGAGCAGGTCCTCGGCCTCGTGATGATGCGGAAGACGGGCGGCCCCAACCCCGTACGCACGCTGGAACTGCGCGCCCTCACCGAGGCGGCGGCCGGTCGTCTCACCCCGGCCGTGACGCGCTTCCCGCTCGCCGAGGCCGCCGCCGCACACCGGGCCCTCGAATCCCGGAACACGATCGGAAAGGTGGTGCTGGAGCCATGAGCGGTCCCGCGACCGGAGATGCGACTCACCCCGATTCATGGTCTTCTGACCACGTGAGCGTCACCCGAACAGGTGAACCTGGGGCCCCCGTAGACGCCGACCCCCGCCGCTGGTGGGGTCTGGTGATCATCGCCCTCGCACAGCTGATGGTCGTGCTGGACGCGACCATCGTGAACATCGCGCTCCCTTCCGCACAACGCGCCCTCGGCATGTCCGACGGCAACCGCCAGTGGGTCATCACGGCGTACACGCTGGCCTTCGGCGGCCTGCTGCTGCTCGGCGGCCGGATCGCCGACCTCGTCGGCCGCAAGCGCACCTTCATCTTCGGCCTGATCGGCTTCGCCGCCGCCTCCGCGCTCGGCGGCGCGGCCACCAGCTCCGGCATGCTCTTCGGCGCCCGCGCGCTCCAGGGCGCCTTCGCCGCCGTACTCGCCCCGTCCGCGCTGTCGCTGCTCACGACCACCTTCACCGACCCGAAGGAGCGCGGAAAGGCCTTCGGGATCTACGGCGCGCTGGCGGGCTCGGGCTCGGCGATCGGGTTCATCGCGGGCGGACTGCTGACGGAGTACCTGAACTGGCGCTGGTGTCTGTACGTCAACATCCCCATCGCCGTCATCGCGGTCTTCGGCGCGTTCGCGCTGCTGAACGACCGTCCGGGCAACCGGGACGCCCGGCTCGACGTACCCGGTGCGCTGCTCGGCTGCGGCGGCCTGGTCGCGATCGTCTACGGCTTCAGCGAGGCGGAGCCGCGCGGCTGGACGGACCCGCTGGTTATGACCCTGTTCGCGGTCGGCGTCGTCCTGCTCACGACCTTCGTGTGGTGGCAGACCAGGGCCCCCAGCCCCCTCCTCCCGCTGCACATCGTCAAGGACCGCAACCGCGCGGGCTGCTTCCTGACCATGGCCCTCGCCGTCATCGGCATGTTCGGGATGTTCCTGTTCCTGACGTACTACCTCCAGGTCATCCTCGGCTACTCCCCCGTGAAGACGGGTATGGCCTTCCTGCCCCTGACGGCCGCGATCGTCATCGGCTCGACACAGATCTCGGCCCGCCTGATGAACCATGTGGCGCCACGCATGCTGATGGTCCCCGGCACGATCCTCGCGGCCGGCGGGATGCTGGTCTTCACCCAGCTCTCGGTCGACTCCACGTACGCGAGCGAGCTGCTGCCCGGCCTGCTCCTGATGGGCCTCGGCATGGGCCTCATCTTCATGCCGGTCTTCGCCACCGCCACCGCCGGGGTCGCCCCGCAGGACTCGGGCGTGACCTCCGCGACCGTCAACACCTCGCAGCAGGTGGGCGGTTCGATCGGTACGGCCCTGCTGAACACCATCGCCACCACCAGCAGCACGGCCTACATAGCCGCCCACCTCCGCGACCCCGCCCAGAAGGCGCTCATCGCGAAGGAAGGCGTCGTCCACGGCTACACCGTCGCCATTTGGTGGGCCGTCGGCATCATGCTCCTGGCCGGCCTCGTCGCGGGTCTGATGGTCACGGCCAAGCCCCCCAAGCACGCGGTACCCGCACAGACCCCCGTGCCCGAGTCAGTCCCGTGAGCCGAGCCGCCTGAGCGCGTCGTCCGTCAGCCGGTGCACCGTCCACTCGTCCTGCGCCCGCGCGCCCAACGCCTCGTAGAAGTCGATCGACGGCTTGTTCCAGTCGAGCACCGACCACTCCAGCCGCTCGTACCCGCGCTCCCCGCAGATCCGCGCCAGCTCGGTGAGCAGCGCCTTCCCGTGACCGCCGCCGCGCGCCTGCGGCCGTACATACAGGTCCTCCAGGTAGATCCCGTGCACCCCGCGCCACGTCGAGAAGTTCAGGAACCACAGCGCGAACCCGACCGTCTCCCCCGCCGCGTCCTGCGCGATGTGCGCGAACGCGGCGGGCCGCTCCCCGAACAACGCTTCGCGCAGCTGCTCCTGAGAGGCCCGCGCCTCCTCCAGCGCCTTCTCGTACTCGGCCAGTTCACGGACCATCGCGTGGATGGCGGGGATGTCGGCGGGGGTCGCTGGGCGAATCATGGCCGCAGTGTCACATACGGACGTGGGGGGGGGGGGGGGGGGGGGGGGGGGGGGGGGGGGGGGGGGGGGGGGGGGGGGGGGGGGGGGGGGGGGGGGGGGGGGGGGGGGAGGGGGGGGGG
>NZ_JBVHXR010000050.1:0-9488 GCF_055569295.1 Streptomyces sp. NPDC029292 | reverse complement strand
AGCACCACCCAGACACCCGCAGTCCGGCCCCCCACCACCCCACCCACTCACTCCGCAGCCCGTGGCGCCCATCGTGAGGCCACGGGCTGCTTGCTATCCGCCAGAGGGCTCGTCATGCCGGTATTCGACACTCCTGAACCGATCATCGCCACCATCGACATCAACGTCGGCAATGTCTGGATCGTCGCGAGCGACCGCACCGACACGACTGTCGACGTGCGACCCAGCGATCACTCCGACCCGTGCGACGTGGCCACCGCCGAACAGGCCCGCATCGGCTACACGGCGGGAGAGCTCGTGGTGTCCGCCCCGAAGGCGCCCGGCTTCCCCCGCGGGGGAGGTGCCGTGATCATCAACATCAAGCTGCCGACCGCTTCGCGGCTGTACGGCGACGCCCTGGCCGCGGACTTCCACATCCGGGGCCGCGTGGGGGAGTGCCGGCTGACCACCGACTGCGGGCACATCCAGCTCGACGAGACGGGAGCCCTGCACCTGACCTCGGTGCTCGGGAACGTCACCGTGGAGCGAGCGTTCGGCGATGTCGAGGCGTTCGCCGAATGCGGTGACGTACGCATCCGGGTGATCGACGGCTCGGTGCAGCTCAACAGGACCAAGGGTGACACGCGGATAGGGGAGGTCACGGGCAACGTACACGTGTACGCGGACAGCGGTGACCTGTACATCGGCCGGGCGCACGCCGGGGTCGAGGCCAGGGCCTCGCAGGGCGACATCCGTATCGACGAGACGGTACGGGGGCCGCTCGTACTGGAGACCGCGTCCGGCCGACTGGAACTGGGCATCGCCACCGGCGCCGCCGCCCGCCTGGACCTCAGCTCCCACGTCGGCACCGTCTACCGCTCCCTCGACCTCCTCGACGTCGAGACCCTGACACCCACGGAGACCGAAGAGGTCGTACAGGTGCAGGCCCACACCATCATCGGCGACATCGTCGTACGCCGAGCCTCCTGCGACCTGGACGAGGAGGGGTGGCCGTAGCAGAGAAGAGAAGCAGAGAAGAGAAGCAGAGAACACCACAGCGAAGCGCCGTCGCCTCCGACCGGGACTCACCCGGCCCGAGGCGACGGCGCTTTCGCGTTGCCCCTGGTGGGGAGTTGTCCGCAGGATGCCGTGTCGACCCCCAGTGGGAGCTCGGCCGGCGCTGATCGAGTTGACGGTGTGCCGGTGTGTGCCGGTTGTACTCCAGAACGTCCGTTGCTCACACCGTATGCCGCCGAGCAACTCGCGGGCCCGACCGTTCGTCGGTCATAGAGTGAGCTCCTTTATGAGGAGCCAGGAGGACGCCATGGAGATCACCGTCCAGTGGATACGGACCTCTTGGACGAAGCAGTCCCGGGGAGGTGAGGCTGCCTCGCGCAGGAACGCGGCCCCGATCGGCTTCGCTCTGCCGCACACCGCGGCCGCCTCCGCACACGTGATCCGCATGGACGAGCGAGACGGCTTCGGGCCGGTTGAGACCCAGGCAGACCCTGGCCATGTCAACGTTCAGCTCCGTGAAAGCGATGGACGGCTGCGGGTTCTGCCCCGAGTGGAGCCCCGGTTCGGCCTGCCTCCCCGGCCCCGACGGCCCCCGGCGGTGCGACTCGCCCCCGGCCAGTGGGTGCGTTGGCAGCTCAACTGTCGCTTCAGCAGCGCGGCCGGGGTGCGGGACTGGTCCTACTGGCTGGACACGTTCAACATCGCCTACGGCCCGGTGAACACCGATGCGTTCCTCTCCACGCCCACCGCGTTCGTCGACGAGCAAGGGCCGCTCCGATAGCGCCATCCCGCCAAGTCCACCCATGCCGAGCGGCCCCGGGCGAGCGGCCCCAGGCGTCGGCCACCCAGGTCGGGAACGGACACGCGTCGAAGGTGCCCGCCCCGCCCGGTGAACGCGCCGCCGTACTCGTACGCACACATGCCTCGGCCCCCGCCACCGCGCGGGGGACGCGGTGGCGGGGCCCGAGGTGGGCGGCCGGCGGGGGAGTCAGCCGACCTTTTCGGGGAGGTCTCGCAGGAGGCCGCGGAGGGAGTCCACGGTCGCGGTGAGGATCTCCTGGACCTTGTCCAGCTCGTCGTGGGAGAAGGCGCGGTTGTGGCCGGCGTCGCGGACCTCCTCGCCGAAGCGTTCGACCATCCGCTTCAGCAGCTTCTGCGACTCCTTGGCGTTCTTGTCCTTCGGCGTGCCCGAGCCCTGCTGGACACCGCTGCGGATGCGCTCGTTGACGTCGGCCATCAGCTTGGCCTCGAAGGCGTCGCCGTCCCACTTGTCACGGGTCGTGGCGGTGAGCTGCTCCTTGAGCTGCTTGGCCTGCTCCTTGGCGTTCTCTCGCATCTGGGGCACCTGCTCCTTCATATCGATACGGATCTGTCGGGCGAGCGAGGTGGGGGCACCGGGCTCACGGTCGACCACACGCCTCAGTGCGTTGCCGAGGCTGGGCCGGGTCTTGGTGGTCGCGGGCTTGAGGTGCTCGGAGAGCTCCGCGACGGTGGGGTGCTGGAACAGCAGGCGGATCGAGACCTCGAGTCCGAGCGTCCTGCGCATGCGGCCGATGATGCGGGTGGCCTTGAGCGAGTTGCAGCCGAGGGTGAAGAAGCTGTCGTCGATGCCGACCCGCTCGACACCGAGCACGTCCGCGATCAGCTCGCAGACCGCCTCCTCCTGCGGCGTCCGGCCCTTGCGGTGACCGCCCCCGGCGGAGTCGGCACCGGCCTCGGACAGGGCGTCCCGGTCCACGGACCCGTCCGCCGCCAGCGGCAGCGCGTCCAGGGTCACGACCGTGGCCGGCACCAGGTGGTCCGGCAGCTGTCGCGCCACGAACGCGCGCAGCTCCTCGGCCTCCACACCGCCGCTGTCGCGCAGCGGCACGACGTACCCGACGAGCTGGTCGTCCCCGTTCGCGCCGTCGCTCCCGCGGACGACCGCGGTCGCCTGGGACACCCGGGGGTGCGCGGCGAGGACGGTCGCCACTCCGGCGGGCGCGACCACGTGTCCCCGCACCCGCGGCTGCGGGCCGGCGGCACCGGCGTATTCGAGTGAGCCGTCACCGGACCACCGGGCCAGGTCGCCGGTGCGGTACATCCGCGCGCCCTGCGGACCGTACGGGTCGGGCACGAACCGTTCGGCGGTCAGGTCGGCCCGGCTGTGGTAGCCGCGCGCCACGTCACCGGCGACGTACAACTCGCCCGTCACGCCCTGCGGTACGGGCCGCAGTGTTGAACTCAGCACGTAGGCACGGGTGTTGCCGAGCGGTGAGCCGAGCGGGAGGCCGCCCGTGAGGCCCGGCTCGGCGCCGTCGGAACCGGCCGTCACCGGCGGGACGTCGAGCGCGGCGGCGCGGAGCGTCTCGGCCGGACCGTAGGTGCCGACCACCCGCACGCCGGATATCGCCTCGCGTATGCGGCGCACCAGCGGTCCGGGCAGGCTGTCTCCGGTGAGGACGACCGTGCTGGCGTAGATGGCGCCGCCGGCCCTGTTCAGGACCTGGGCGAAGAACGGCGCGACCGTGCTGATCACATCGCCGGTCCAGCCCCAGTCCCTGCCGAAGGAGTCGATCTCCGTGGGCACCTTCACGCAGGCGCCGGAGGCGAGGGCCGCGACGACCTCGAACAGCATCGCGTCGTCGTGCGGTGAGGCGGCCAGCATCTTCGTGCCGGGCTTCAGCCCCGCGGCGGAAGCGAAGCGCAGCGCTCCGTCGACCAGCACGTGGTGGTCGACCGCCACCTCGACCGGAACGCCGTCACCGCGGTACGGGCGACGCAGCCAGGCCAGGTGTCCCGGGGCAAGGGGTGCCCTGCGGGCCCGGTCGGTGGGATCGGTGTTGTCGCCCGGGCACGTGGGGTTCGTCCCCAGTTCGTCGACGTCCGACCGCCTGACGAACTCGGCCACCTGGGCCGGGAGGTTGTCGGGCTCGGCCAGGACGAACGCGGCGCCGGACTTCAGCACCCCCAGCAGCGCGACCGTCTGCTGCACGGAGCGCGGCAGGGCGAGCGCGACCGCGGACTCGGGACCGACGCCGTGCCGGATCAGCTGGTGCGCCAGCCGGTTGGCCCAGGTGTTGAGCTCGCGGTAGGTGAGCGAGACCCCCTCGGAGACCACCGCGACGGCGTCCGGCGTCGCGGCCGCCTGCCGCTCGACCATGGCGGGCAGCGTCTCCCGGGGCACCGTCTGCGCGACGGGCGCCGCGACCGCGACGGCCGCCGTGGCCGCGCCCCGCCGCCCGGCGGCGAGTGCCTCCCGCTCGGCGGGCAGCAGCACGTCGACCGTGGCGACGCGCCGGTCCGGGTCCTCCAGCAGCTGGAACAGCACCTCGTGCAGTCGTACGGCGATGTCGTCGACGGCGTCCTCGGTGAAGAGGTTGCGGTGGTACTGGAGGGTCAGCCGGACACCGGAGTCGGTCTCGACGATCAGGGCCAGCGGGTAGTTGGCGGCGCCCTCGGCGCGTACCCCCGTGACCTCGATGCCCGCCGCGGCACTGGCCTCGGCGATGCCCTCGTGGTCCACCGGATACGACTGGAACGCCACCAGGGTGTCGAACAGGGCGTCCAGACCGGTCTGCTGGTGGATCGCGCTCAGGCCGTGGTGATGGTGGTCCAGGAGCGCGGACTGCCGGCCCTGCAGGTTCCGCAGCAGCTCGGTGAGGGTGTCACCGGGGGCGCAACGGACCCGTACCGGAACGGTGTTGATGAACAGACCGACCATCGACTCGACGCCCGGCAGCGACCCGGGACGACCGGAGACCGTGGCTCCGAACACCACGTCCTCGCGCCCGGTGAGCCCGCTGAGCAGCACCGCCCAGGCGCCCTGGACCAGGGTGTTCACCGTGACGCCCAGCTCGGAGGCGCGTCGCAGCAGGCGCCGGGAGTCGTCCCGGGTCAGCGTGAGGCCGAGCTCTCCGGCCGCGCGGGCCTCGGCGCGCGGAGCGCCGGCCGGGACCAGCAGCGTCGGCTCGTCGATGCCGTCGAGTTCCTCGGCCCAGACCCGCGCGGTCTCGGCGCGGTCCTGACGGTCCAGCCAGGCCAGGAAGTCCCGGAACTGACGGACCCGGGGGAGACCCGAGGCGTCCCCTTCGGAGGCGTACAGACGCAGCAGGTCCTGCATCAGGATCGGCTCGGACCAGCCGTCGATCAGTACGTGGTGGGTGGTGAGGACCAGCGCGTACTGCTCCGGGCCGAACCGCACCAGGGTCAGCCGCACCAGCGGCGGGCTCGTGCGGTCGAAGTGCGTGGCGTAGTCCTCGGCGAGGAAGCGCTGGAAGGCCTCGTCGCGTTCGGCGCAGGACACCGGGGCCAGGTCGACCTCGTTCCACGGAAGCTCGACGCCGTCCACCACGAGCTGCACCAGGTTGTCGTCGGCGTCCGGGACGAAGGCGACGCGCAGGTTGGCGTATCGGTCGAGCAAGGCCTGGCCCGCCGCCCGCATCCGGGCCGCGTCGACCTCACCGGTCAGGTGGAACACGGTCTGCATCTGATAGGCGTCGTAGCCGGTGTCGTTGAGCGTCGACTCGAAGAGAATTCCGGACTGCAGCGAGGTCAGCGGCCACACGTCCGAGAGACCGGGGTAGCGCTCCTTCCATGCCTGGAACTCCGGGCCGCCGGTATCGGCCAGCGGAAGGGAGACGGCGGCCTCGGCCGAGAAGTCGGTGACGGTCGCGGCCTGGGCGAGCCGGGCGACGGTACGGCACTGCAGGATCTGCCGCGGAGTGACCTCCAGGCCGCGGATGCGTGCCCGGGTGGCGACCTTGATGGCGCGGATGCTGTCGCCGCCGGCGACCAGGAAGTCGTCGTCGACGCCGACCCGCTCCACGCCCAGGACCTGGGCGTACACCTCGGCCAGGATCTTCTCCACGCCCGACGCCGGTGCCCGGTAGGGGGCGATGGTGAACTGCGGCTCGGGCAGCCCGAGTCGGTCCAGCTTGCCGTTGGGCGTGAGGGGCAGCTTGTCCAGCGTCACGACCGCGGCGGGGACCATGAACTCCGGCAGCTTGTCGGCCGCGAGGGCGAGCAGCGCGTCGGTGTCGGGGGTCTCCCCGGCCTCGGGCACCACATAGGCGACGAGCCGGTTGGTGCGGGCGACGACCACGCTCTGCCGTACGCCCGGGTGGGAGCGCAGCACGGTCTCGATCTCGCCCAGCTCCACGCGCAGGCCGTGGATCTTGACCTGGAAGTCCTTGCGGCCGATCAGCTCGATCAGACCGTCAGGACCGAACCGGGCGGCGTCGCCGGTGCGGTACAGGCGCTCGCCGCGCACCACATCGCCGTACGACCAGTCGATGAACCGCTCGGCGGTGCGCTCCGGCTGGTCCAGATAGCCGCGGGCCAGACCGGTGCCCGCCAGGTACAGCTCACCGGGCACGCCCGGCGGCACCGGCTGCAGGTCCTCGTCGAGGATGTACGTGCGCTGGTTGGCCATCGGACGGCCGTACGGGATGCTCGTCCAGTTCGGGTCGGCCTTGTCCACCTCGTAGATCGTCGAGTGGATCGAGGACTCGGTGGCCCCGCCCATCACGACGAACCGCAGCTCGGGAGCGATGGCGTGGACCCGGTCCGGCAGGGTCACCGGCACCCAGTCGCCGCCGAGCAGTGCCAGCCGCAGCAGGGGCAGCGGCTCGGCACCGGTCTGCTCCAGGTGGTCGGTCAGCAGGTTCAGCAGCGCCGGGGCGGAGTTCCAGACGGTGACCTCCTCGGCGAGCAGCAGCTCGGCCCAGTGCGCGGGGTCCTTCGTGCGGGCGGCGTCGGGCACGATCACGGTGCCGCCGGCGACGGTCAGGCCGATGAACTCGTACACGGACATGTCGAAGCTGGGCGACGACAGCGCGAGCACGGAGTCCCCTGCACCCACGCCGTAGCGGGAGTTGAGGTCCGCGATGTTGTTCAGGACTCCGCGGTGGCGCAGCGCGATCGGCTTGGGCGCACCGGTCGAACCGGAGGTGTGGATGATGTAGCAGAGGTGGTCGGGGCCCGCGAGGCGGCCCGGGTTGTGCTCGGGCAGCCGGTCCAGGACGTCGGCGTCCCGGTCCAGCAGGACCAGCGGCGGGCTCTGCCCGTCGCCCTCGGGCAGGTTCCCGGTCAGCGCCTCACGGCTGATCATCACCGTGCAGGAGGTGCCGGCGACCATGGCGGCGATGCGCTGGGCGGGATAGTCCGGGTCGAGCGGCACATAGGCGCCGCCCGCCTTGAGGACCGCGAGCTCCGCCACGAGCAGCTGCGCGGAGCGGTCCAGGCACAGGCCGACCCGGGCGTCCGGGCCCACGCCCAGGGAGCGCAGGTGGTGGGCGAGCCGGTTGGCCTCGGCGTTGACCTGGCGGTATGTCAGACGCTCGGTGCCGTGCACGACGGCGATCGCGTCGGGCGCCCGGTCGGCCCGTGCCTCGAACGCCTCGTGCAGGGTGCCCTGGTTGGGCAGATCCGTCTCGGTGCCGTTCCACTCGACGAGGGTGCGGTGCAGCTCCTCGTCGGAGAGCAGCCGCAGCCGGTTCACGGTGCGCTCCGGGTTGCGCAGTCCGTCGGCCAGCAGCGTGCGGTAGTGGTCGAGCAGCCGGAGGACCGTGGTGCGCTCGAACAGCTCGATGTCGTAGTGGAGTTCCGCCTGCCGGGCGCTGACGACCAGCAGGAGCTCGAAGGGGGAGCCGTCCCCGGACGGGGCCGCGCCGGTGGTGAAACCGACGGGGCCGTCGGCCGGGGCCGCGGCGGTGCTGCTCTCGGCCAGGTCCCGCAGGGTCGTCTCACGCGCGATCTCGAACCGGACCTCTCCCGTGGGCCCGGTCAGGGAGATCTGGTCCTGCCCGGTGTAGCGGTGCAGTACGGCGGCGAAGGCGGCGGCCAGCACGCTGTCCCGGACGGACCGGGCCTCCAGGGCGACCGTCTCCACGGCCGAGGTACGGGGGGCGAAGCCGGGGCGGCGCGGCTGGTCCGTGGGGACGAGCACGGGCGGCCAGGGCTCCGCGGTCATGTCGGCACGGGCGTCGGCGGCTGAGCTGTGGTCGGTGATCACGTTCCGACTCCGATCAGGGAAACCGGGACACTGGCAGTCGTGTCGATGGGCAGGGGATGACGGGTGCACAGCCACCGGACTTCCTCGCGGACGGTGGCGACCAGGGCCGGATCGATGCGGTACTCGGTGTCGGACTCGGTGCGGGTGCCGGCAAGCACCGTGTGCAGCAACTGGGCGCACTCGCGCATCTGCTCGGGCCCCATCCCGCGCTGCGCGAGGATGTTGGTGCCGAGCCGCAGTCCGCTGGTGACCAGCGGCGGCTTCGTGTCGCCGGGGATGCGGTTGCGGTTCGCGAGGATGCCGCACTCCTCCAGGGCGCGTTCCGCGGTCACCCCGGTGAGGCCGATGTCGGCGATGTCGATCAGGACCATGTGGTTGTCGGTGCCGCCCGTGAGGACCCGGTAGCCGAGGGCGGAGAGCTCCGCGGCGAGTGCCCGGGCGTCGAGCACGATCAGCCGTGCCGCCTCCTGGAAGGCCGGCTCGGCGGCCAGGGCGAAGGCACGCGCCTTGGCGGCGATGGAGGCCGGGCTGGGCGTGCCCTGCGACTGCGGGAACACGGCGCGCTGCATCAGCCGGTTCAGCGGGGTACGGCCGTCGGGTCCGGGCGTCCGGTACTCCCGCCCGCTGAGGATCAAACCGCCCCGGGGGCCGCCCAGTTGCTTGTACGTACTGGTGGTCGTGATGTGGGCGACGTCGATCGGGCTCGGATGCCGACCCGCGGCCACCAGGCCCGCGATGTGGGAGATGTCCGCGATCAGATACGCCCCGACAGTGTCGGCGATCGACCGGAACCGGGCGAAGTCGACGGTACGCGGATAAGCGCTGGCTCCGGCGATCAGCACCCGGGGCCGGTGCTCCAGGACCAGGTCCTCCAGCCGGGCGAAGTCGATGCGGCCGAACTCGTCCAGGCCGTAGGACACCGCGTTGTAGTGGCGTCCGCTCACCGATGCCCGGGAACCGTGGGTGAGATGGCCGCCCGCGTCGAGGTCGAGGCCGAGGAGTGTGTCGCCCGGCCGGATCAGCGCGGAGAGGACCGCGAGGTTGGCGGAGGAGCAGGAGTGCGGCTGCACATTGGCGTAGCGCGCGCCGAACAGGTGCTTGGCCCGCTCCACCGCCAAGTTCTCTATCTCGTCGAACTGTTGGGCCCCTGGGTGGTAACGCGCCCCTGGATAGCCCTCCGCCGTCACGTTCGAGACGGCCGCTCCGCCGGCGGCGAGGACGGACGGGTCCGCGATGCTCGCCGACGCGATCATCGCGAGGATCGTGTTCTGCTGACTCACCTCGGCGTCCAGCAGGGCGGCGAGCTCGGGATCGGCCTGGTGCAGTGAGTCCATGCCGATCCGGAGCAGCTCCGCCTGCTCGCCCGTCGTGGAACGGCCGCCCTGCTGAGTTCGTGCTGCTGCGGCGACTTGCTGACGTGTCATCACCTAAACCTCATCTCACGCTGGATGCGCCTTGAAGGACGGAAGTGCACGTTGCTGCAGGCCAGTTGAGGCCG
>NZ_JBVHXR010000049.1:0-15724 GCF_055569295.1 Streptomyces sp. NPDC029292 | reverse complement strand
ACTTCTACACCCGCGGCAAGGTCGTCACCACCCGCTGGCCCGACCCGTCCGACGCCCCGGCGGGCGTCGACCTGGGCTTCCCCCGCAACCACTGAGCCTGACCCGAACCTCTGATGAGGCCGTCCGTTATCCGGACGGCCTCATCTTTTTTTGACGCCCGGGCTGCGATTCTCGTATCGACGGGATGAAACGGGTGACGAAGGGTCTGAGCCTTTTTGGCCTTTGAAAGCAAGGTCACATTCTGACAGGGCTTGATGAATACCTCGGTAGGGTGTCAGGCCCTGGAAAAGCGATGTGACGTGGGCCGCTTTACGATTGCGGATTCCGTAGGTAAACGGCCATTGACGCAACGGTTTCCGTCAAGGTTCCATCAACGCCGGGAGCGGACGAAGAGATGAACGACGCGAGCCGCCGGAGGCGATAACGCTCCCGCCCGAAACATCTGATGCACGAGTCGATCGGAACCGCTTCATGACCGACACGCTCCGCCCTGTCGAGACCGCCGTCCCGGACGCCGCCCCCACGGCCTCCGGGAACCCCCAAAAGCTCAAGCGCTCCATCGGCATCGTCGGCGGCACCCTGCTGACGCTCTCCTGCGTGACCCCCGCCTCCACGCTCTTCGTGGTCGTGCCCGACCTGTTCTCGTCCCTCGGCACGGCGACCGCGCTCACCATCGCGATCGGCTCGCTGCTCTGTATCGCCGTGGCGTTCTGCTACTCGGAGCTGGGCACCCTCATCCCCAGCGCGGGCGGCGAGTACGCCATGGTCTCCACGATGGCCGGACGCCTCGCGGGCTGGCTGGTCTTCGTGCTCTCGCTCCTGGTCGTCATGATCGTGCCGCCGGTGATCGCGATGGGCACGGCGGACTACCTGGCGCCGATCGTGCATCTGAACCCGTCGATGGCGGGCGCCGGAGTGATGATCCTGGCCACCCTCGCGGGCCTGCTTGACCTGCGGGCCAACGCCTGGATCACCGGCGTCTTCCTGGTCCTCGAAGTCATCGCGGCGGCCGTCGTGGCGGTCCTGGGCTTCGCGCACAGCCAGCGCGGCGTCGGCAGCCTCACCTCGATGCAGGTGGCGGGCTCCGGGGGCCACACGGACACCGTGACGGCCATCCTGGTCGTCTCCGGGCTCGCCATCGCCCTCTTCGTCACCCAGGGCTTCTCGACCGCGGTCTACCTCTCCGAGGAGCTGGAGAACCCGCGCCGCAACGTCGCCCGTACGGTGCTGGCCACCCTCGCCATCTCCACGGTCATCATCCTGGTCCCGGTCGTCGCGATCACCATGGGCGCCTCCGACCTGTCGACGCTGACCGGCGGCGACATCAGCAGCATGGTCACGGCCTGGTCGAACTCCGCCGTCGGCACCTTCGTCAGCCTCTGCGTGGCCCTCGCGATCATCAATGCGGGTATCGTCATGGTCATCCAGAACTCGCGGGTGCTGTTCGCCTCGGCCCGCGACAAGGCGTGGCCCGAGCCGGTCAACAAGGGCCTCTCGCGGCTCGGCCGCTTCGGCTCCCCCTGGGTCGCCACCCTCCTCGTGGGCGTCCCCGGCGCGCTCCTGTGCTTCGTCAACCTGGACACCCTGTACGGCGTCACGGGCGTGTCGGTGACCGGCATGTACCTGCTCGTCGCGGTCGCCGCACTGCTCGCCCGGCGCGGCAAGCACGCCCACACGCCCGCCTGGCGCATGCCGCTGTGGCCCGCGATGCCGGTCCTGCTGATCGCGGTCCTCGCCTACATCCTGAGCCAGCAGGAGACCACCTACCTGCTGTGGACCGGCGGCATCACGGCTGTCGCCACCCTGTACTGGGCCTTCTACCTGCGGCCGCGCCGCGAGACCCGCTGGCTGGTGTCGATCCCGGAGGACGCCGAAGCCTGACGGACCTCACTGCGTGAAGTCCCACGTCACCACCGTGCACGGAAGTTGTCAGTGCGCCCGCGTTGCCTTGCGACGCGGGCGCCGGGAGTGGTCGGCGTTGACACCGACCCACATCCCTTGACGCCCTCGCCCGCGCGAACGTGGGCGATTCTGGTCCGCGCTGCTGGGCGGCGCCACCGTGGGTTTCGGGGCTTGTGTGTGGAACCCGCGTTCCTTCACTCGGACAAGCGGCACGTCGGCCAAGTGTTCGCAGAACTCTCGCGGCGCATCTCCATGGGCCGTTCGTACCACGGACGCGGTATGCGGGACCGGTGCCGTACTCCCCTGGGAGGGGCGGGGGTTCAGCCCGGTGGCTGCATCGGTTGTCAGCGGTCACCCGTACCGTTGAGGGCATGGATCTTCGACTGCCCCGACTGCGCGGGCCCCGGCGGTGGATCGCGGCCGCGGCCGCCGTCGTCGTCGTGCTCGCCGGCGCGGGCACGTGGACGGCTGTCGCCTCGGACGACACCCCGCCCGTGCACCGCGCCGACCGCGTCATGGCCATGGGCGGCGGGGTGCGCATCGACACCTCGTACTTCACCGCAGGCTCGTCCTCGGACCGTCGCCCCGCCGTCCTCCTGGCGCACGGCTTCGGCGGCAGCAAGGAGGACGTACGGGACGAGGCCCAGAAGCTCGCCCGCGACGGGTACGCGGTGCTGACCTGGTCGGCGCGCGGCTTCGGAAAGTCCACCGGCGAAATCGGGCTGAACGACCCCGAGGGCGAGGTCGCCGACGTATCGAGGCTCATCGACTGGCTGGCGAAGCGGCCGGAGGTCCAGCTCGACAAGAGCGGCGATCCGCGCGTGGGCGTCACCGGGGCTTCGTACGGTGGCGCGATCTCGCTCCTCGCCGCCGCCTACGACCAGCGGGTCGACGCGATCGCCCCGGAGATCACCTACTGGAACCTGTCCGAGGCGCTCTTCCCGAACGGTGTCTTCAAGAAGCTCTGGGCCGGGATCTTCATCAACTCCGGTGGCGGCTGCGACCGGTTCGAGGACCAGCTGTGCGCGATGTACAACCGGGTCGCGGAGTCCGGCAAGCCGGACGCGGCGGCCACGAAGCTGCTTGAGGAGCGCAGCCCCTCCGCCGTCGGCGACCGCATCAAGGTGCCCACGCTCATCACACAGGGCCAGTCCGACTCCCTCTTCCCGCTCGGCCACGCCGACGCGATGGCCAAGGCGATCCGCGCGAACGGCGCGCCCGTGGACGTCGACTGGATCTCCGGCGGGCACGACGGCGGGGACATGGAGACGGACCGCGTCGAGTCCCGGGTCGGCTCATGGTTCGACCGCTACCTGAAGGACGAAGCGGGGGTGGACACGGGCCCCGCCTTCCGCGTCACCCGCACCGGAGGCATCGACTCCACCGACGGCGCCGCGCAGCTGCGGGGCGCGAGCGGGGACACGTACCCCGGCCTGGAGAGCGGGCAGCACGCGGTCACGCTGAGCGGACGCGAGCAGAGCTTCGAGAACCCGGCGGGCGCCAGTCCGCCCGCCATCTCCGCCCTCCCGGGCCTCGGCGGCTCGGGCGGCCTCTCGCAGCTCTCGTCCCTCGGCGTCGGGGTGTCCCTCGACTTCCCCGGCCAGTACGCGCGGTTCGAGTCCTCGGCGTTCGGCAGCGACCTGCGGATCACCGGGTCGCCGACGGTGACCGTGCACGTCAGGTCGAGCACCGACGACGCGGTCCTCTTCGGGAAGGTGTACGACGTCGGGCCGGGCGGTGCGCAGCCGGTACTGCCCTCGCAGCTGGTGACGCCGGTGCGGGTCGAGGGCGCGAAGACCGGCAAGGACGTCACGATCACCCTGCCCGCCATCGACCACGAGGTGCAGAAGGGCCACCGGCTGCGCCTGGTCCTCGCCTCGACCGACCTCGGCTACGCGTCACCGGCGACTCCGGCGACGTACACGGTGTCCCTGAAGAGCGACCTCAAGCTCCCGACGGCACCCGGCGTGACGACCGCCGCCGCGGCGCTGCCCGCGTGGGTGTGGTGGCTGCCGCTGGCCGGAGCGCTGGTCGCGCTGGCGCTGCCGCTGACGGGCCGCCGCCGTACGACGGCCCCGGCCCCCGAGTCCGGGCAGGCCGAAGTCCCGCTCCACATCACCGACTTGAGCAAGCGGTATGCGAAGTCGGCGGACCGGTACGCGGTACGGGACCTGTCGTTCCGTGTGGAGAAGGGCCAGGTCCTCGGCCTGCTCGGGCCGAACGGCGCGGGCAAGACGACCACCCTGCGCATGCTCATGGGCCTCATCAAGCCCGACGGCGGCGAGATCCGCGTCTTCGGGCACGCGATCCGGCCGGGCGCGCCGGTCCTCTCCCGGGTCGGGGCCTTCGTCGAGGGAGCGGGCTTTCTCCCGCACCTCTCCGGCCGCGAGAACCTGGAGCTGTACTGGCAGGCGACAGGCCGCCCGCCCGAGGACGCCCACCTGGAGGAGGCGTTGGAGATCGCGGGCCTGGGCGACGCGCTGGCCCGCGCGGTCCGCACGTACTCCCAGGGCATGCGCCAGCGCCTCGCCATCGCCCAGGCGATGCTCGGCCTCCCGGACCTGCTGATCCTCGACGAACCGACCAACGGCCTCGACCCGCCGCAGATCCGCGCGATGCGTGAGGTCATGATCCGCTACGCCGCGGCAGGCCGCACCGTCATCGTCTCCAGCCACCTCCTGGCCGAGGTCGAGCAGTCCTGCACCCACCTGGTGGTCATGGACCGCGGCCGTCTGGTCCAGGCGGGCCTGGTGTCCGAGATCGTCGGCTCCGGCGACACGCTCCTCGTGGGCACCGGCTCCCCCGTGGAGGAGCCGCTCGCCGAGAAGGTCGGCGCGCTCCCGGGCGTGGCCTCGGCCGTCGTCACCGAGGGCGGGCTGCTGGTCCGCCTCGACCCCGGCGGAAGCGCACAGCGCCTGGTCGTGGAACTCGTCCGCCTCGAAGTGCCCGTGGAGTCGGTGGGCCCCCACCGCCGCCTGGAGGACGCCTTCCTCACCCTGATCGGAGGTTCCGCATGAGCACCCTCGTCGAGCGGGCCGAGACGGCCGACGGGTACCGGGCGCGGCGCACGCTGCCGGTGCGCGTGGAGCTGATCCGGCAGCTGAAGCGACGCCGCACCCTCGTCATGGGAGCCATCCTCGCGGCGCTGCCCTTCGTCCTCGCCGTGGCGTTCGCGATCGGCGGCGACCCGGGCGCGCGGAACGGTCAGGTCACGCTGATGGACACGGCCACCGCGTCGGGCGCGAACTTCGCCGCGGTGAACCTGTTCGTGTCCGCGGGCTTCCTCCTGGTGATCCCGGTCGCGCTGTTCTGCGGGGACACCATCGCCTCCGAGGCGAGCTGGTCGTCGCTGCGCTATCTGCTGGCGGCCCCCGTGCCCCGCGCCCGCCTGCTGTGGTCCAAGCTCACCGTCGCGCTGGGCCTCAGCCTCGCCGCGATGGTGCTGCTGCCGATCGTCGCGCTCGCGGTGGGCACCGCCGCCTACGGCTGGGGCCCGCTGGAGATCCCCACCGGCGGCGCGCTCTCCGCGGGCACCGCCACCCAGCGGCTCCTCATAGTGATCGCGTACATCTTCGTGTCCCAACTGGTCACCGCGGGGCTCGCGTTCTGGCTGTCGACCAAGACGGACGCCCCGCTGGGCGCGGTCGGCGGCGCCGTCGGCCTGACGATCGTGGGGAATGTCCTGGACGCGGTCACCGCCCTCGGCAGCTGGCGCGACTTCCTGCCCGCGCACTGGCAGTTCGCCTGGGCCGACGCCGTGCAGCCCACCCCCGAGTGGGGCGGCATGATCCAGGGCACGGCGATTTCCATAACGTACGCGCTGGTGCTGTTCGCCCTGGCCTTCCACGGTTTCCGGCGCAAGGACATCGTGTCGTAGGTCTCCGGAGGATCACCTACCGGTCTCAACGACCGCCCGCCGTAGCCGCTTTGAGATCCATCCGCAACGCACCGGAGCGCACATCCCGGCCCCCTCGGACGTCACAGTCACAGATGTCGGCCCACGCCAGGGCCGCTCACCGAGGGGGCACAGATGGGGACGGACCACATACGGCGCCACACACGGGGACTGCGCGGCACCCTGCTCGCCCTGACGGCCGCGGGCGCCGTGCTGCTCACCGGTTGCGGCGCGGGCGGCGGCACGTCGGACGGCTCGAACAAGGGCGGCGGCACCCTTCCGCTGCCCGCTCCCAACCAGCCGTCGGGCGGCACCGCCCAGGGCGAGCAGCAGGGCGAACAGACGGGCGCGCCCAACCGGGAGGTCGCGCCGTCCCCCGACTACCTCTCCACCTTCGCCCTGGACGTCGACACCGCCTCGTACGGCTTCGCGCGCCGCACCCTCGCCGACGGGCGGATCCCCGACCCCTCCACCATCCGCCCCGAGGAGTTCGTCAACAGCTTCCGCCAGGACTACCAGCGCCCCGACGGCAACGGCTTCTCGGTCACCGTCGACGGCGCCCGCACGGACGACGCGCACTGGTCGCTCGTCCGGGTCGGCCTCGCCACCCGCGCGGCCGAGGCGGAGAGCGAACGCCCGCCGGCCGCCCTCACCTTCGTCATCGACATCTCCGGTTCCATGGGCGAGCCGGGCCGCCTCGACCTGGCCAAGGACTCCCTCGCCGTGATGACCGACCGGCTGCGCGACGACGACTCGGTCGCCCTGGTCACCTTCAGCAGCGAGGCCGAGACCGTCCTGCCGATGACCCGGCTCGGCGACCACCGCGGCCGCGTCCACGACGCGATCGACCGCCTGGAGCCCACGGACTCGACCAACCTCGAAGCGGGCGTGGAGACGGGATACGACACAGCCGTCGAGGGCCTGCGCAAGGGCGCCACCAA
The DNA here is from genome assembly GCF_055569295.1 of Streptomyces sp. NPDC029292. Classification (NCBI taxonomy): domain Bacteria; kingdom Bacillati; phylum Actinomycetota; class Actinomycetes; order Kitasatosporales; family Streptomycetaceae; genus Streptomyces; species Streptomyces sp. NPDC029292. Next base: position 8,986 of record NZ_JBVHXR010000049.1, on the reverse strand, counting down.
CCGTGTCGTGCTGATCTCCGACGCGCTCGCCAACACCGGCGACACAGACGCGGACAGCATCCTGGAGCGCATCTCCAACGCCCGCCGCGAGCACGGCATCACCCTCTTCGGCGTCGGCGTCGGCAGCGAGTACGGCGACGCCCTCATGGAGCGCCTCGCCGACAAGGGCGACGGCCACACGACGTACGTCTCGAACCAGGACGACGCCCGCACCGTCTTCTGCGACCAGCTCCCGCAGAACATCGACCTGACGGCCCGCGAAGCCAAGGCGCAGGTCGCCTTCGACCCGGAGACGGTCGAGAAGTTCCGGCTGATCGGCTACGACAACCGAAAGGTCGCCGATCAGGACTTCCGCAACGACCGCGTCGACGGCGGCGAGGTCGGCCCCGGCCACACCGTCACCGCGCTCTACGCCGTCCGCACCAGGCCCGGCGCCTCCGGTCACCTCGCCACCGCGAGCGTCCGCTGGCTCGACCCCGACACCCGCGCCCCGCACGAGGAGTCCGGCCAGCTGGAGACCGGCTCCCTCGACGACGACCTGTGGACCTCCTCCACCTCTCTCCAAGTCGCCGCCGTGGCCGCGTACTTCGCCGACGACCTGCGTCAGGGCGACGACCGCTGGAGCGCCCTGCCCGGAGCCCTCCCGCTGGACGAACTCGTCACCCGCGCCCGCAAGGTGGCGAACGCCTCGGAGGACAAGGCGGTGAGCGACCTCGCGACCGCGGTCGAGCAGGCGAGCGACCTGGCCGCCTGAGAGGCGGGCTGCCGCCGGCGACTCAGCGGTCGCCGGCGCCGGGCCGCCGCCCGGCGCCGTACAGCAGCGCGTCGACGACGAGCGTGGCCGCCCTCGCCGGCGGGCCGCCCCAGGGCACAGGCGGCCACGTGAACCGGCCGTGCGCAACCCATTGAATTTCCGTTACGCCTGAGTAAGTTGACCCCCGAGTAAGGACCCTGCGACCGGGAGCCGTGATGGGCGTACGCAAGGATCTGAAACGGGCGAAGCGGCGGACCGACCTGGCGAGTCGCAGCGCGGTGGAGCTGTTCAGGGACGAGACCGGTACGGTCCGCGAGGCACGCACCGCCCGCCTGGCGCCGAGCCCCACCACCGGCAGCACCGCCGACCTGCCCTTCACCAACGCCACCGAGGCCCCGGACGCGGTCGTCCTGCGCCGCAGGGAACATGGCACCTGGCGCCCGGTGACCGCGGCGGCCTTCGCCCGCGAAGTCACCGACACCGCAAGGGGGTTGATCGCGGCCGGGCTCGAACCGGGCGGCCGGGTCGCGGTGATGTCCCGTACCCGCTACGAGTGGACGGTCCTCGACTTCGCGATCTGGGCGGCAGGCGGCCAGACCGTCCCGATCTACGCGACCTCCTCCGCCGAGCAAGTGGAATGGATCGTCAGGGACTCGGGCGCGCGCTTCGTGATCGTCGAGACCGACGGGAACGCGGACACCGTGGCCACCGGCACGACCCGGCACCCCGAACCCCCGCGTGTCTGGCAGCTGGACGGGGACGCGATCCGCGAACTCACCATCCTGGGCCGGGACATCCCCGACGAGGAGATCGCCAAGCGCCGCACGGCCCTGACCCCCGACACGGTCGCGACGGTCTGCTACACCTCCGGCACCACGGGCAAGCCCAAGGGCTGCGTCCTCACCCATGCCAACCTGTACGCCGAGGCCGCCAACACCGTCGAGCTGCTGCACCCCCTCTTCGAGGAGGTCACCGGGCAGATCGCCTCGACGCTCCTGTTCCTCCCGCTCGCCCACATCCTGGGCCGCACCCTCCAGATCGCCTGTCTGATGGCCCGCATCGAGCTGGGCCACTGCCCGAGCATCAAGCCCGACGAGCTCAGGCCCGCGCTACGGGAGTTCCGTCCGACCTTCCTGGTCGGCGTCCCGTACCTCTTCGAGAAGATCCACGACACCGGCCGCGCGACCGCCGAGAAGATCGGCCGTGGCGCCTCCTTCGACCGTGCCGACCGCATCGGCGTCCGCTTCGCAGAGGCGTACCTGAACAAGTTCCTCGGGGTGGGCAAGGGGCCGGGGCCCGGCCTGTACGCCGCCTGGGCGCTGTACGACCTGCTGGTCTACCGCCGTATCCGCAAGGAACTCGGCGGCCGCGCCCGCTACGCCATCAGCGGTGGCTCTCCGCTCGACCGCAACCTCAACCTCTTCTTCTGCGCGGCCGGAATCATCGTCTACGAGGGCTACGGCCTGACCGAGACGACGGCCGCGGCGACGATCGTGCCACCCCTGCGCCCCCGCCCCGGTACGGTCGGCCTCCCGGTCCCGGGAACCGCGATCCGTATCGCGGACGACGGCGAGGTCCTCATCAAGGGCGGTGTCGTCTTCGGCGCCTACTGGAACAACCCGGCGGCGACGGACGCGGTACTGCGGGACGACTGGTTCGCCACCGGCGACCTCGGCGCTCTCGACGAGGACGGCTACCTCACCATCACGGGCCGCAAGAAGGACATCCTCGTCACCTCCGGCGGCAAGAACGTCTCGCCCGCAGTCCTGGAGGACCGGCTGCGCAGCCGCCCGCCCGTCGGGCAGTGCGTCGTCGTCGGCGACAACCGCCCGTTCATAGCCGCCCTGATCACCCTGGACCCCGAGTCCGTCGCCCACTGGCTCGCGGTGCGCAAACTGCCCTCGGACACCCCACTGGCCGAGGCCGTCCGCGATCCCCGGATGCGCGCCGACGTCCAGAAGGCCGTGGACTACGCGAACGAGGCCGTCTCCCGCGCCGAGTCCATCCGCCGGTTCGCCCTGGTGGAGGGCGAGTTCACCGAGGACAACGGCCTTCTCACCCCGTCCCTGAAGGTCAAGCGCCACGCGGTGACGGCGGCATACGCGGCCGAGATCGAGGCCCTTTACCGGACCTGAGAGACCCCCGATGGCCGCCATGGGACCGGCGGACATGGGAACAGCGGGCCGCTCCGAGGAGCGACCCGCTGTGCGCGCTGCCGAATTGATCAGCTGTTGGTGGCGCCGTTGCCGGAGAGCACCGGGATGTTGTCCAGGATGTGCGAGAGCGGCTCGTCGCCCTTGGCCTGGGTGGAGTTCTCGGTGCACTGCTGGTTCTGCGGGGCCGAGAGGACCGGGACGTCCTGGAGGGCGGTGACCGGCACGACGCCCACGACCGAGCCTACGTTCGCCTTGGCCGGCAGGCCGACGCACGGCTTGTTCAGCGAGCCCTGTACGAGCGCGAGCTGGGGGCTCATGGCGCCGTGCGTTTCCTGGTTGCCGTACGACTGGACGGAGTTGTTGCCGTTGCTGGTGGTGACGCCGTCGTCGTTGCCGATAGCCAGCGCCTGGGGGGCGGCGACGGCCGAGACACCGGCGACGGAGGCGGCAATAGCCGCGGTCGCCCACAGCTTCTTCATGTTCGTTCCCTTTCGGAGAGCGGGCTCCGTTGCGGAGCCGCGTGGTGATCAACAGTGCGGTGAACGATGGGGTTGCGGGGGTATGCCCCGAATGGCCCAGAGGGTTCCTTGGGACCGGAGTTGACGCGTCGCTGCCGCTGTCGCCGTTTGAAAACGGCAGCGGGCCGCCGGGAGAGCCGGCGGCCCGCTGTACGCGGCGGATCAGCTGCCGCTGGCGCCGTTGCCGGAGAGCACCGGGATGTTGTCCAGGATGTGCGAGAGCGGCTCGTCGCCCTTGGCCTGGGTGGAGTTCTCGGTGCACTGCTGGTTCTGCGGGGACGACAGGACCGGGACGTCCTGGAGGGCGGTGACCGGCACGACGCCCACGACCGAGCCGATGTTGCCCTTGACCGGCAGACCGACGCAGGGCTTGTTCAGCGAGCCCTGGACGAGCGCCATCTGCGGGCTCATGGTGCCGTACGTCGCCTGGTTGCCGTAGATCTGCTGGGAGTTGTTGCCGTTGCTGGTGGTGACGCCCCCGTCGTTGCCGATGGCCAGTGCCTGGGGTGCGGCGGCGGCCGAAGCTCCGACGACGGAAACGGCGACTGCCGCGGCAGCCATAACCTTCTTGATCACTTACTGGTCCCTTCTGAAGCCACCCCGTCCACCGGAGCGCCCTGGACAACTGGCCCCGGCCTGCATGGTTGCTCCGATTCACTCCATTGGCCCATGTGAACGGCGCGTACACCCCGTCCGCGTGCCAGTCGTCCACGAATTCCGGGGTCACGAACGATCCATCCGGGTGAAGCCGCGAAACAATTTGCGCCGCCTCCGGTTGGCGGGGGAGCGGAAATATGCGTCTCTGCCAGGAAAGGACCCGGAGAAATAGTCAAGAAGGCAATGGCCATGACAAGCTCTGTGTCGGTCTGCCGGTCAAGGGCGACGTGGGTTCGGTCGTGGGCCTCCTGGACAACATCCCGGTGCTCTCCGGCAACGGAGCCGGCGGCAGCTGATCCGCCGCGCCCGATGCAATAAGCGTTTCTGCTTCTATCGTTTCTGCATGCTATAGGGGCACGGCGTCAGTTCGGCGCGATGCGTTCGAGTGAATTACCGGGCAGCGCACGTTCCTGAGTTTCTTCGTACCCCTATCCCTCGTTTACAGCGTGCAGGTCATGGTGCGAGCCGTTCACGCTGTGCTCGCTCGGTTTCGGCCGTCAAAGGGGCATGACCGCAGAGAAGGGAAAGCATGTGAAGCACAAGAAGAGCGCTGCTCTCGTCGCCGGCACGATCATGGCTCTGGGAATGGCCGCCCCCGCCTTCGCCGACACAGGCGCCGACGGTGCGGCTGCCAACAGCCCGGGTGTCCTCTCGGGCAACGTGATCCAGGTTCCCGTGCACATTCCTGTCAACGTGTGCGGCAACACGGTCGACGTCATCGCCCTGCTGAACCCGACGGCCGGCAACACCTGCAGCAACAGCTGACGCAACACGGCGCATCAACTGCCCCGACTGTGTCAGGGCCGGCCTTGGACTGCCTCATCGGTTCCAGGGCCGGCTTTCCTCACTTCTACCAGCAGGAAGACAACGAGATTGCGACAGACCCTGAGTAGGGGAGTGGTCGTGGCCGCGGCCGCCACGGGCATCCTGTCCCTCTACGCCACCCCCGGCTTCGCGGACTCGAACGCGAACGGAGCCGCCACGGACTCACCCGGCGTCGCGTCGGGCAACAACGTCCAGGTTCCGGTGCACGTACCGGTGAACGCCTGCGGCAATACGGTCAACGTCATCGCCGCGCTCAACCCGGCGTTCGGGAACTCCTGTGCCAACAGATCGAGTTCGAGCCCGTCGCAGGGTGCGTCCGGCTCCGGCTCCTCGGCGCACGGCGCGGCCTACGATTCGCCCGGCGTCCTGTCGGGCAACACCGCCCAGGCGCCGGTGGACGTTCCGGTCAACGCCTGCGGCAACGCGGTGGACGTGATCGGCGTGCTCAACCCCGCCTTCGGCAACCAGTGCGCCAACGAGGGTCAGCCCACGCCTCCTCCGCCGACGCCGCCTGTGACGGTTCCGCCTCGGGTTACGCCGCCGGCGACGCCTCCTCGGGTTACGCCGCCTGTGACGGTTCCTCCCCGGGTTACGCCGCCTGTGACGGTTCCGCCTCGGGTTACGCCGCCGGCGACGCCTCCTCGGGTTACGCCGCCTGTGACGGTTCCTCCCCGGGTTACGCCGCCTGTGACGGTTCCGCCTCGGGTTACGCCGCCGGCGACGCCTCCTCGGGTTACGCCGCCTGTGACGGTTCCGCCTCGGGTTACGCCGCCGACGACGCCGGTGACGGCCCCTCCTCCGCTGAAGAATGCCCATCCCGCCATCCCTCCGAACACCCCGTCTCTCACGGGGCAGGAACAGCCGCCCGGCGCTCCTCCCACGCTGGCGCGCACCGGTAGTGAGGACCTGCTCGCGGCCTCGGCCGCCAGCGTCGCCCTGCTGGCGGGCGGAGCCCTCCTGTACCGCAGGGGCCGAGCCGCGTCCCGCCGGTAGTACTCCGCGGCTTGGGTGCCGGACGCCTCACCGCGCCCGGCACCCAAGCCGTCTCGACGACCGGCTCGATGCCGTCGCGCACCCACTACGCGCCCGCCGGCCCCAGTGCCGTGGCCGCGATCCGGGCGCGGGTGGTCTCCGGGAGTCGGCGGAACAGGCCGGGGCGCTCGGCGTAGAACCAGTTGCGCCAGCCGCAGCCCAGGCCGCTGTGCGGGGAGCGGGCCGACTGCCACCAGGGGCGCCTCCGAGCCGGGGCAGGTCGTTTCAGATCAGCTGGCCGGCGCGGGCCATGACCCGTACGCGGGTGCCCTGTTCGGAGAGGAGCGCCGCCGTCTCCAGCGCGGCCGGGCCGCCCCCGATCACCGTGACGTCGCGGCCCCGGAAGCGGGAGAGTTCGCCGTGTTGGCTGCTGTGCGAGACGTACGAGGGGGCGAGGTCGCGCAGCGTTGCGGGCACCTCGACGAAGGGCAGGACGCCGACGGCCAGGGCGACTGTGCAGGTGCGCAGCACTGCGCCGTCCTCGGTAACCGCCTCGAATCCGCCGGGGCAGCCGCCCTGCTGGCCAGGAGGAATCCGGCTCACGCTTCGTGCGGGCCGGCTCCCACCACCAGGGGGTCGTACATCAGCAGCTGATCGCTTTCTCGTCGTCGGCCACGGAGTCGGTGAGGGAGTCGGCCAGGGGATCCGAGAGGGAGCCGGTCGGCGAGACCGGCCCGCCGAGCGGACGTACGACCCGGGTGTCCGGCGCACGTCGCCGCCGTACCCGCTCCACCGGCCGCAGTGCCGGGACCACAGGTCCCGCATCGCGAGGCCGGGAGCGCGGTCGTCCGGGGCGTGCCAGGCCGGCTCGCGCTCCTCGGCGCGCGGCCGCAGCGCGCTGAGCGGCGCGTAGTTCTCCACCACGAACGCGCGGCCCGGCACGGGCGCCGGGTCCAGCAGCGGACGAGCGGCCCCGCGCCACATTGGCCTGGGCAACCGTGTACAGCCCCGAACCGCTCGTCCTCACAGGCTCCGTGACGTCCGCCGAGGCCTGGAACGCGTCGGCCCCGCGCCACCCGGTGCCCGATGGCGCTGTCCGCGAGCACCGCCTTGTACGCGCCGCCGGGCTCGGCGATCAGCACCCGCCGGTTGTCCCTCGGCGGCTTCTGCTCGCCGATACGGAGGTTGCCGCCCCAGTACAGCCGCGCGTACGTGACCTCCGCGCCCTCCGGCAGACGGAGCTCCGCGCGGCTGGAGTTGCAGGTGTTCGGGTCCTTGTCGACGTCGATGTAGAACATGTCGAAGTCGCCGTTCCCGGCGGACCTTCCCTCGCGCGCGGCGGAGTCCGGGCCCACCATCGCGTGGCGCAGCAGAAGACCCGGGGGATAAGGCATGACCGGCGGTGCCCTTTCGGGGAAGAGGTTCTGGACCAGCGGACGGACGGAAATCTGGAGATCACATTTGCGCGTGATGACTCTCCATCTGTTTCCGACGTCTGCCGACGTCTGCCGACGTCTGTTTCCAAGCAGCCTCGGAGGTGCCCGAATCCCGCGAATCCAGCGGCTGTCCGTACGTATCGGTGAAACCCGGCAAGTGTGTCGGAAACGTGAAGAATTGGCGTTTCACGAGATCACTCCTTTGGAGGCGCATCCCGAGTGTGCGCCGCGCGTTGAATTCAGAGCCGGGCACCCCGCCCGGATGTTGTCTCGACTCCAAGGAGCACTTCCCCATGTCGCGTATCGCGAAGGGCCTGGCCCTGACCTCCGTTGCCGCCGCAGCTGTGGCGGGCACCGCCGGCATCGCCGCCGCCGACAGCGGCGCGAGCGGCTCGGCCGCCAACTCCCCGGGCGTCCTGTCGGGCAACGTCCTGCAGGTCCCGGTCCACGTTCCGGTGAACGTCTGCGGGAACACCGTCAACGTCGTCGCCCTGCTGAACCCCACGTTCGGCAACGCCTGCAGCAACGGCTGACGGCAGCGCGAGTCATTCGGCCGGCCGCCCTCCCCGACGGGAGGGCGGCCGGTCCGCGTTGCCCCGAATGGGGGGAAGAGGGTGTCGTCTCCCGGCATGGCTCCTCACCAGGGGCGACGTCGGTGACAAGGGGGTCGGACCGCTATGCGGAGCAGTCGATCGGTTGCAGGCGGAGATGCCCGCTTTCACGGTGAGCACTAGACCCCACGCCACCATCGAAGGAACATCCATGCGTGCTCTGCCCGCACGGCGCATAGCGTCCTCCGCACTCTGCGCCACGCTTCTGCTCGGGATCGCCGGACCGGCCGCCATGGCGGCGGACAGCGTCTCGGCGCATGGCCGCACCGTCCATGCTGTGGCCCCCGACCCCGATGCGGACGCGCTTCTGGCGCAGGTGCAGTCACTGGGCGACATCGCCGGCGTGCTGACCCCGGTCACCGATCTGCTCAACGCCGCGCTCAAGGCGGGCAACGGCCAGCTCTCCGCCGACGACGCGGCGAAGCTCAGTCAGGCCTTGAAGGACGCGATCGCCAAGGCCACCGCGGTGGCTCCGGTGACGCCGCCGGTCGCGCTTCCGACGGCGCCGACCACGCCGGCGCCGGCAACTCCGACCACGACGACGGAGCCCACCACGCCCGCACTGACGAAGAGCGCCGAGCGGCAGGGCGACGACAAGGCGCCGAGCGCCGAGGGGTCGCATGCCGAGGCGCCGGCGGACCTCAAGGGCGACGCGCCGGCTGCCCTGCAGGCCACGATCGACACGCTGGTGAACGCAGTCCCGTCCGGTGACGCCACCCAGGTCGTGCCCGCAGCCACCGCCGTGGTGACCGGCCTCGTCAACTTCGTCGTCGCCACGGTGCTCGGCGGCGGTCTGCCGGCGGCGAACCTGCCCGGCCTGTCGTCGTTGACGAGCACGCTGCCGACGAGCACGGTCACGAGCCCGCTGTCGACGGCCTCGGTCACCAGCGCGGTCCCGGTGTCCGGTCTGCTGCCCACCTCCTGAGCCAGGGGAGCGGTCTGAGGCGAAGCAGTCGCCACCCTGGGGGGGGGGGGGGGGGGGGGGGGGGGGGGGGGGGGGGGGGGGGGGGGGGGGGGGGGGGGGGGGGGGGGGGGGGGGGGGGGGGGGGGGGGGGGG
>NZ_JBVHXR010000048.1:0-22477 GCF_055569295.1 Streptomyces sp. NPDC029292 | reverse complement strand
CCCGCGGAGCGGGATATGCAGCGCTGGCGCGCTGCATAGAGCGCGAATTGCGCAAGCGCAATTCGAATTCCCGCGTAAACGCGGGAATGGAATTCCGTAAACGGAATTCCGGACGGAAGTCAATTCGCGCAAGCGCGAATTGGGGCACCCGCGCAAGCGCGGTCGCCGAGGCTGGCTGCAAGGGGTGGTACATCATGTGCGGGCCTGCGTAGCGTTTGGGATCCCATCCGCCACCCCCGCACCGGAGGTGACGGATCGTCAGTCTGACGGGGGTGCCGGCCTCACCGTAGTGACGGGCTCCGCTGCGCTCCACCCGAACCCCTCCCCAACTCCCAACACTTTCTCTACCGAGTTGAGGACTGTCTTGTCAGCATACACGCAATCTACCGCCGCAGGGTGAGATTCGGTCACGTTTCACCCTGGGGATGGGAGCTGATGGAAGATGGATGCATCACAGTGATGCACTGTGTAGAGTCTGGGATCAGACAGCACACCCCCGGGCCATCCTCACCGCTCCGGGATTCCATTTCTGATTACGCACCGCATTCCGCGAAAAGGAGAGCACGGGAATGTCCGTGAAACTGCGTGCCCATCAGGTCGAGGCCGTTGCCGCCATCGTGCGCGGTCTCGATGTCCCGCCGGGCGGTATTCCTTTCAACGGCCTGCGCGGGCAGGTGCACGCCGCGTGTGGCACGGGGAAGACGATCATTGCTGCGGCGGCAGCGAAGCGGCTCGTGCCCAAGGGGCGCGTTCTCGTGCTGGTGCCGACGCTGGATCTTCTGGCGCAGACGGTGAAGGCGTGGCATGACGCCGGGCACAAGGGGCCGGCGGTTGCGGTGTGTTCGCTTCAGGATGACCCGGAGCTGTGGGGCCTGGGGGTGCGTTCCACGACGAACCCGGTGCAGCTGGCGCTGTGGCACGGGCAGGGGCCGGTGACTGTCTATGCGACGTACGCGTCGCTGGGTGTGCTGGCGGAGGCGTTCGAGGGCGTCTACGGGCAGTTGGCGCCGGTGGACCTGGCGGTGGTCGATGAGGCGCACCGGACTTCGGGGTCGATGGGCAAGGCGTGGGCGGACATCCACGACCACACGGTCATCCCGGCGTACCGGCGGCTGTATCTGACGGCGACGCCGCGGATCTGGGAGGAGCGGCTGAGCCGGGAGGTTGCCGAGGGGGTGCGGGATCCGCTGCCGCGGGAGATGGCGGCTTCCATGGACGACGAGGCCGTGTTCGGGCCCGTCCTGTACAAGCTCAGCCTGGCGTCGGCCGTCTCGCGCGGTCTGCTGGCGCGGTACCAGATCATCGTGCTGGAGCTCCAGGACCCCGTCGTCACGCCGGAGCGGCTGATGGGCGAGGAACGGCACACCGAGGAGGTACGCGGTCAGCGTCTGGGGGCTTTGCAGGCCGCGCTCCTGCACACCATGGCGCAGCACGACCTGTCGACGTGCATCACCTTCCACCACCGGACCATCGAGGCCCAGGCGTACGCGGAGGGTCTGGAGCGTGTGGCGGCGAAGCTGCACGCGGATCAGCCCGAGGCGTACCCGGCTCGGATCTGGGCGGACTGGCTGTGCGGCGAGCACGTCCCCGAGCACCGGCGGGAAGTCCTCGCCTCGTTCGGCACCACGGCGCAGCGAGCCGTGCTCTCCAACTGTCGCGTTTTGGGTGAGGGTGTCGATATTCGAAGCGTGGATTCGGTTGCCCTGCTGGACCCCAAGGGCGCACCGCACGACATCGTCCAAGCCATCGGCCGGGCACTCCGTCAAAAGCCCGGACAGGGCAAGCTCGCCTCCCTCATCGTTCCCGTCTTCCTCCAGCCCGGAGAGCAGCCAGAAGACATGTTCACCTCCGGCTCATACCGGCCTCTGGTGAAAGTACTCGAAGGTCTTCGGGCTCATGACGAAGAGGCCGTCGAACTGCTCGCCATCCCCCAGGAGCCCCAGAAGGACGTCGCGCAGCCTTCCGTAAACATCGGTGCGGCACCCGACGACGGCGAGGAAGAATCCCGCCTGCTACTCCGCTTCGCCGCCCCACGGGACCCGGTCATGGTCGCCGACTGGGTGTCCTTCAACGTGATCGACACCGAGAAACAGGACTGGGCACGCGGCTGGGCAAAACTCAAGACGTTCACCGAACGTGAGCACCACGCCCGAGTTCCCTACGGACACAAAGAGGGCGCGTACCCGCTGGGGCAATGGGTCGCAGAACAACGACGCGCCTACGGGGCCGGGCAGATGACCGGCCAACGCGCCCAGCGGCTGGAGAAACTCGGCATGGTCTGGTCACTGGCCGATGAACGGTTCCAGGAAAACCTCGAATCCGCCAAGGCCTACTACGACCAGCACTGGACGCTGTGCGCGCCCCGGTCCGCCACCATGCTCGACAAGCCGGTCGGGCAGTGGCTCTCGAACCTCCGCCGACCCGGCGCCCTCGACGACCACCCAGAGTGGGAGGCCGCGTTGAAGGAGATCGATCCGGACTGGAACCCGTCATGGCCGGCCGACTGGCAGCGGCACTACGCCGCGCTGCGCGAACTCCTGGCCGACGAAGACGGCCAGGAAGACCAGGCCGACGTCCTGCCCGGGCTCACCGTCCACGGCATGGACATCGGCAAATGGCTCGCCAAGCAGCGGACACCGAAGGTCTGGCAAGCCCTGACGGACGGGCAGCGCGAACGCCTGGAACAACTCCGCATCACCCCGCCGGCCCCGGCCCCCGAGCCGGAAGCATCCGCGAAGCCGTCCACAGCGCCCGTGAGCGCCTTCGAGAAGGGCGTCGCGGCCCTCGCGCAGTACAAAGCCCGCACCGGGACCGTGACCGTCCCCAGAGGCCACGTAGAGCGACTGGAGGACGGCACCGAGGTCAAACTCGGCGTGTGGATCATGAATCAGAAGGGACGCCGCGCCAAACTCACCCCCGACAAACTCCAGCAGCTCGCCAACCTCGGACTGCAGTGGGCGAGGACGTGACTGGTGGGAGGCCTTGCGAGGCGTTGACCTGCTCTGCTCGTGTTGGTCTGGTGCTCGGACCATCTACAGCCCGAGCCGAGATCAGGGCCAAAGCAGGTAATGTTCTTCTTGTCGGAACGGGGTGCCCAGGTACACACTCGGTTCGGTACCAGCAACGAAGGGCCCAGCTCCTGCCAGAGCCAGGCCCTCCGCGCAGTTCCATGAGCCCGGTCGCCTAGCAGCAGACCGGGCTCACTACGTGTCAGTCCCGGCCGCGACCGTCTCATGTGTGGGCGCCCTAGTGGACGAACTGCCCCACCGTGGCAATGATCGCCACGAGCACGCCTACTGCAGCCAGCCCCACCGACCACTTCTCAGAGCCGGTCCAGCGCCTGCGTGGCTTGCCCACGTCGGATCTCACCACTGTTCCTCCTTCTCCTCCTGTCGCCCTGTCTCTCAGGACGTCCGCCGCGCTCCGCGCGGAGAGCAGCGGAGCTGAAGGGAGGATCCGGTGGAACGAAGACAAGCATCCTTATGTATCTGGCCTTAGGTCAAGCCGAGTTGGGACACTCCCGGAACTTCTCGACCAGGGGTCTTCACAGGTTCAGCACACTGACGGTGTCCGGTGACCCTACGTAGGCTAAAGGTCCCCACCAACCGCTACCCGCACCACAGATGATCTCGCGTCGCATACGCGTCGTTGGAGGCTTGCTGATCAGTAATCGCCAGACGGCACAGGGTTGTCGACCCTGAACGCGGCGCAGCGGGTGCAGGTGCCGTCGACCGTGCACGCCCGAAGGTCCACGTCGGTGACGGTCAGTCGAAGCGCCGACCCCGGTGGAGATGCAGCCGCATGTGCGCGGCGAACGCCTCGGGGGTGCGCGGTACGGGGCGGTCACGCACCTTGGGCGGGATGCGCTGTGGCACGTTGACGATGTACGTGGCGCCCACCCGTACGTCCAGGGTCCGCATCCGTCACCCCCTCCGCAGGCTGCGAACGACCGCTGCCCGGCCGCGTCCAGCATCCCGCCTCGCCGTCGGGTCCCGCCAACTTCTACTGAAGGAATGTCGCTGTGCACCCCGAGGTCACAAGAAGGGCAAAAAGCCTCCGATTGCTGCACGCAGCGGCAGGATCGGCGCATGGCCGGACTCGGGGGACGCCGCCAGCGGCGCGCGTGGCAAGTCATCAGTTTCGCCTTCGCGGTGTCGATCGCAGTGAGTGCGGGCTTCGCCGTGTGGCACATCGTCAACGGCGAGTTGGAGTCCACCGACATCGCAGGCCTTTGCGGGGTTCCCGTCGGTGTCATCGGTCTCGTGCTCGCCGGCGCGGCGCTACGCAAGCCGATCGAGGGCAACGACGCCGAACTGGCACAAGGCTGGGCCAAGACGCTCGCCCGGCAGGTCGAGACGGGTGAGAGCAAGGTGCAGCGGCAGCTGCTCGGCGCCGATACCCAGCGCATCAACCTCGCCTACGTGCTCCACCCCGCCGCAAGCCGCGCCGCTGCTGCCCCGCCGGCCGGACGTACCTTCACCGACGCGGCCCCCGCCGCGCTGCCCGATGTCCTGGACTACTACCGTTCCACCCGGCCGCGGCGTCTGGTCATCACCGGCGCTGCGGGTGCGGGCAAGACCGTTCTGGCCCTGGAATTGATGCTCGCCCTCCTCAAGGATCGCGCGGATGACGAGCCGGTCCCGGTCCGTGTCTCACTTGCCCAGTGGGACACCAGTCAGCTCCTGACCGATCTGCTGGCCCAGCGACTGGTGGAGGCCTACGACTGGCCTGCCGACCTGGCCGCCAAGCTGGTCGGCCAGGGCCTGGTACTGCCCGTCCTGGACGGACTGGACGAAATGGACCCCGTCCGCAATGACAGCACCCCTGACCCCCAGGCACCGCGGGCCCTTGCTGCCCTTAAAGCCCTCAACGCCGACCAGGACGGCCTGGAAACGAGGCTGGTCCTGACCTGCCGGACAGACCACTACGACTCTCTCGGCCCCACCCTGCGGTTGATCGACGCGGCCCGCATAGCGATCGCCCCCGTCAACACCGCGTACGCCATCACCTATCTGCGTGACCGCGCCCTCGACATCCCCCGCTGGCAGCCTCTCTTCCAGCATCTGCAGAGTCAGCCCACCGGCCCGCTCGCCGCCACATTGTCCACGCCGTGGCGGCTGTGCCTGGCCGCCACCGTCTACCACCGCACCGGCAACCCCACCCAGCTCGTATACCACTCCACCGCACACGACCTCGACCAGTTCCTTCTTGCCCGCTACATCCCAGCCGCCACCGCCAACACCCCCAACCCCCGCCACTACCCACCCGCCGAGGTACACCGCTGGCTCCACCACCTCAACAGCCCCACAGGCTATGTCGCCACCGACTTCACGCTCCACCACCTATGGCCCCTCGCCGGTCTCACCCGCGTCCGCGCCACCGACGTTCTCCTGACCACCCTCACCGCGCTCCTGCCCCTGCCCCTGGCCTGGACCACCACCCAACCCAACTCTTCGGCAGCCAGTGTGACGGTAAGCGCGCTCATAGCCGGCCTACTCGCATTCCCGGCTGTCGAGCCCCACCGTCTTCCGAGCTTCCGCAAAGGCGACCGTCGAAGAACACTCCGACCACTCACAGCCGTGCTCACGCTCGGACTCACGGGCGGCCTCGCGATCGGGCTCCCGATCGCGATCGGGCTCGCGATCGGGCTCGGGCCCAGGCAAGGGGCAGCCGGGCTCGCGGGCGGGCTCACGGTCGGGCTCACGGTCGGGCTCACGGTCGGGCTCGCAGGGGAACCGACCACCATGGCCAGTCCGCGGACCATTATCCGCGACGACATATTGGTCGGGCTCATCACCGGGCTCATGGTTGGGCCCATCACCGGGCTCGCGTTCGGGCTCACGGAAGGGCTCGATAACGGGCTCAGGGCCGGGCTCACAGCCGGGCTCACGTTCGGGCTCGCGGTCGGGCTCGCGGTCGGGCTCGGGTCCGGACTCACGGCAGCACGGCGGTATGGAGTGTTCCTGCTGTGCTCGCGGGGCCGTCTACCGTTCCGGCTTGCCCGCTTCCTCGATTGGGCGGTCACGGCCGGCCTGCTCCGCTACAGCGGCCCCGCCTACCAGTTCCGCCACCGCGAACTCCAGCAATGGCTCGCCCAACACCCCCACCCCTGAATTACGAATTCCGGCAGCGCGCCCACAGAGTCACTAAAGCGTGTTGCACACGGCTCTGAGCTGGGCATCTCCTGGGTATAGCAGGGGTGTTACGGGCTGACCGGGTATGGGGAGGCCTGCCGCAGCCGGAGCACCGCAGGAGGATCGGGCCATCCCGAGACAGCTTGTGCTGGCGTCTTAGAAGTCATCTCATTTGGCGGGATTCGGTAGGCTGTCGGTCATGGCGGGGATCGTTGAGCGGCTGGTGCCGGATGAGTTGTGGGAGTTGTTTCAGCGGGTGGTGCCGGAGGCGCCCTCGCGGCTTCAGGGTGGTGGACGGCGCCGGCATGGTGATCGTGAGGTGCTGGCCGCGATCGTGTTCGTGGCCACGTCAGGCTGCACGTGGCAGCAGTTGCCCAGTGCTTCGTTCGGCCCGTCGGGGGCGACCGCTCATCGGCGTTTCTCCGAGTGGACGAAGGCCAGGGTATGGGCCAAGCTCCACCGCGTGATGCTCGACGAGCTCGGCTCCCGCGGCGAGTTGGACTGGTCCCGCTGCGCGATCGACTCGGTGAACATGCGGGCCCTGAAAAGGGGGACCTGACAGGTCCGAATCCTGTCGACCGGGGCAAGTACGGGTCAAAGATCCATCTGATCACCGAGCGGACCGGTCTGCCCCTCTCCGTCGGAACCTCGGGGGCGAACCTCCACGACAGCCAGGCCCTGATCCCCCTCGTACAAGGGATACCGCCGATCCGCTCCCGCCGCGGACCTCGGCGCCGCAAGCCCGGAAAGCTCCACGCCGACAAAGGCTACGACTACACCCACCTGCGACGATGGTTACGCCAGCGCGGCATCCAGCAACGCATCGCGAGGAAAGGAGTCGAGTCCTCACAGCGACTGGGCCGCCACCGCTGGACCGTCGAACGCACCACGTCCTGGCTCGCCGGCTGCCGCCGTCTCCACCGACGCTACGAGCGCAAAGCCGAGCACTTCCTCGCCTTCACGAGCATCGCCCGCACCCTCATCTGCTACCGCAGACTCACCAAATGAGATGACTTCTTAGGCAGAACCGCTGGCGCCTCGTTGGGTTCGAGGCCGTCGATGTCGTCGGTGATGGTCGCGGACTGGGGCAGCTTCAACGTGATCGACAGCAGCCCGGCCTGACATTCCGTCACTGATATCCACCCACCGGCACTGGACCGGCACATCTCACCGGACTTACACGGCATCTTGCATTTCGGTGGAATCGAATTCAGCAAGCATCCACTTGTGAGCTTTGACCCAGGCATAGGTAGCTATGTCATGAGGTCTGTCGTTCTCAAGGGCCCGATGTCCTGCACCGATCCATAGCGCCAGGTCAGTCGCGTAACAAGCCTTCAGGAAGGCAATGGCCTGCGCGGGGTCGACGGGCAGGATGTGGCCCTGGATGATGCGGCGGGCGGTACTGCTCGGCAGCTCGCCGGGGCCGGCCATCCGTTCCATCTCCCCGGGCGAGGGGTAACCGGCCCAGACGTGCTGATCGCGCAGGGCACGGCTGAAGTCCGCCACACCCCAGACGATTCCCGGATCGGGCGCCTTGTGGATGTAGTACGGCGCCCGGGTGGCCCGGCGTGCGCAGATCCACAGCGTCCGGGCGCGGATCATGGGATCGCTGGGGCTCATGAGCCATGCATTAGCCGTCAGGGTGGCCATGACGAAAGAGGCGACGGTGTCCCAGGCCGGGACGGAGACGCCCGAGGCGGCGCGCTCGAACGTCGCCTTCGACGGCACGCCGTTCGTCTTCTTGGCCATCTGCTCGTAGGTCATGCCAGCGTCGGCCTTGCAGCCGCGCAGGAAGTCGGCGAGGTTGGCGCGCGCCGGGACGGTACGGTCCACCGGCTTCTCCGGGCGTCCTATGGCGACCACCTCAGTTTCCCGCGCTGAAGTAGGCGCGCACGAGGCGGCCGATCGGGCCGGCGCGGTGTCCGCCGGTCACCGCCAGCACGACGACCGCGGCACCGATGCTGCCTGCTCCTGCGAGGAGGAACAAGGCGTCGCTGACGATCATCCCGAGCTGGACGAGAACCGCCGCGGTGACGATGCAGACGGTGATCACGAACGCGGCAGGCATGCCGAAGCGGCCGTTCGTGGAGGTGCTGTCGCTGCCGGACGACGCCGGCTCGGCGGCCACGGCGCTCGCCGCAGCTGAGGGCTTTCCGCCCATATGGATCTCCCTAATCACCGCACGGCGACCATGGGGTCGCCAGACGGTGCTACGTGGCTCCAACCGGTGGCCCTGCCTCGCGCGGAGTTGGCGCTCCCAACACGTGAACGGGCCCTGCTGCCGCAAGCATTCCAGCCCCTAAGCCACATATGACAGCCGGTCAAAACGTTGGCTCACCAACGCTCCAAAGGACCCTCGTCGTACGCGCACACGACGAGAGAGCGGACGCGAAGCACCGCACGAGATGACGCTCGCGAGCAACACCGCAGGTCAGAGCGCTGTGCAGGGCCCTACCACGAGCACGTGACATCACGCCGCAGGCATTTGCGACGACGCTTGCGGTGCAAAACAGCAGGTCAAAGCGCTGCACAGGCCTCACTGTGAGCGCAGAAGAGGGGCTTCGGGACACTGCCGCTTCGTTTCCCCAGTTCCAAGCCAGCAGAGGCTCTGACCTGGATTGATTCAATACCGCACCGCTTGGCCAGCACCTGGCCTCGAATCAACGGGCAGACTCTTCGTACGAGCCCGACCCGCGGAAGCAGGCCGAGGCCAGCCCCTGATTGCTACTGGCTCCAACCGGCGCACACAGGGAATGAGGCCAGGTGTTGGCGCACCTGGTCTAGGTGAAGCCGATGCCCGGCCTTCAAGGCCGGGCATCGGCTCACGTGCATCCGCATCTAGAGACGAATAGTTGACGCCCGTCTCATCTTGATCCCTTTTTAGAGTGAGATATCGATGTAGTCGATGTCTGTGAATTCGACTTCAAGATGGTCGGCGCGTCGTCCGTGGTCTTTAAAATACGTTTCTTGGATGCCTTCGGCGATGACTTCGTTGGGTGACTGGTCGCCGATGCCCTCCTGGGCGTCGAAGAGGCGGCGGGCGTAGTCGGCCGGGAGGTGGACGGTGATGCGCCGTGTGCGACCGTCGTCGGTCGTGCCGATCGGCGCGCTGTAGCCGAACCGGGCGCGGGCCTCAACGGTGATCCCGGTACGGGTCGCGGCCTGCTTGCGGCGTCGGTCGCGGACGCGGGGCTGCCAACGGGCGCGTACGGCCGCGTCGATCCGGTCGGTGATCGCCTTGGGCGGCTGCTTGCGCGCGCCGGTGCGGTAGCGCTCCACGGACCGCTGGGTGATGCCCAGCTCCTGCGCGACCGCCTTGGTCGTCTTCAACTTCCCCAACAGGAAGTTGATGCGCGCCTTCAAGGTCTTGGGCGGCTCATGGCTGAACACTTCCTGACCGGCGCGCTCGATGGCTTCCTGGACCAGGGCGTCGTCAGCGCCGGCGTTGCCCGGACGGATTCGTCGCACCACGGGTCTACTCCCCTTCGTCCATGACGGCGTCGCCGCCCTTGATGTGGCGAGCGGGGTTGTAGCCCTGTTCCATCAGGTCGACCGCCCACGCCATCTCCTGGACGCCCTCGACCTTGCACAAGCCCGGGTTCGCGCCGACGCGGAACGTGCCGTACACCGGAGTGCCCTCGCCACCTGTCGGCAGGAAGTCCAGAGGGGAGGGACCCGGGCTGGCGTAGACGACGCAGTCGGAAAGCACCGCCAGCGGATGTTGGCCGGTCAGAGCGGCGAGTTTGGCCATCTTGCGGTGCATGTTCACCCTCGCCTTGGCGATGACCACCGCGCGGATGTCAGGCCGCCAGGTGGGGCGTTCCAGGGCGGGCCAGCGCTCACCGTCCTTGTAGTGGCGCCCCTGGGGGCGTTCGCGGAGCTTGCCGATGCCTCCCTTGACGGTCGACTTGATCGCCGACAGCACCATCGCCCCCTGCCGGTGCCGGCGCACCAGGGCGGCCAGGTCCTCATCGCTCATGTCGGCGCGGCCGACGGGCAGTTCGGTGAGCGCCGCGCGCAGGGCCTCGAGGTGGGTGTCGGCGTTGGCCACGTACGTCTTGTGCAGCGCCATCGCGTCCAGGAACGCGGCCGGGTCGGTGTCCTTGTCGACGGGGATGCCCATGTCTGCAGTGGTGGTCAGGTAGGCGTCCTTGAGCCGGTCGTGCCACGGGTCCAGGTACGCGCCGGTCTCCTGACGCAGGTACGCCTCGATCGGGCGGACCTCGTACCCGAGTTCCTCGGCATAGGCCAGGGTCGCGGTGGTGTACCAGCCGGGCCCGTCGGGGCGCAGGCCACTTGGAGTGAAGGGACTGGGCAGGCGCGGGTCCGTCTCGATGCGGGACAGGTCAGCCAGCCAGGTGCCGGGGATCTTCTTGTCGAACACCGGTGCCGTGACGTGGACCGGCCCGGACAGGCCGACGGTGAGGCGGGCGGCCGCCGCGAGGAAGGCGGTGTTGATGTCGATGCCCACCGCCCAGGGCAGCAGGCACTCCTCGTCACTGAGCAGTTGAGGGTCGCGCACCCACTGGTAGGCCTCCTCGTCGAGGAAGCCGCCCTCCCAGTCCTGCGCGACCGGATGCTCCTGGGGGGCCTCCGGCGGCGCCGGGTCCACCGGCCGGGCGAGTGCGCCCGGGTTCGGGCCGGAGACCCACTCGCCGGTCGCCTCGTCCTTGACCGGCCGGGTCGACGGCCGCAACGCCGTCATCAGCTCCAGCCCGGTCACTGCGGTGGAGCCACGCGGAGTGAAGACCCGAGACGCGAACACCCCCAGGACACGGGCCAGATCGGCCGGGTGCAGGCTCGCCACATCGCCCCAGGCGCGGGTGTCCAGGGCATCCCACGGCAGGACCGCCAGCTGCACGCACTGCCGCCGGCCCGCCTCTGCCGGACGGTAGATCCGTGGCCACGGGCCGAACCCACGCTGCGTCAATTTCCACTTCACACGGGCCAGTTGCCTGACGACCGGGTGGTCCTCCGCCAGACGCAGGTCCCGACGGTCCTCCAGCCGTTCCGGCAGCCCGAGCCGTACGGTCGCGGACTGGGTGAGCACGATCAGCGGGTCGGAGTCCTTGCCGTGCCGGTGCAACCGCGCCTGCCCGATCCCGGACTCCTGCAGCGTCCACTCCACCAGCTGCGCAATGGTGGTTGCTGGGCAGTCCAGCAACACGCCGCCCAGGCAGTAGGCGATGCCGTCCCCGTCCAGCACGGCCAGAGGCCCGTTCGGGAAGCGAGAGTCGGCCGCGGGCGCGGCCGCCTTCGACCTCGCCGGGCGCCGTGACGTCGACGCGGTCCTGGGGGCGCCGGCTGGACGGGACGCGGCCGCGGCAGGCCTGTGTGGGCGCGAGGAGTTCGCGGGTACAGGCGCTGGGTCGTGGGCAGGCCCGTCGGCGGGCGCCCGCTCGGGTGCGGGCGCGGAACCGGTGAAGGTCTGCAGCGCAGGCTCGTTGTCCGGTTCGACCGGGTGCTTCGCCGCCCAGCCTTCCAGCAGCCGCAGATAGGCCTCACGGCGTGGCGGGCGCGGCTCGGACCGGCCGTTCTCCCAGTTCTTCACCGTCTGTGCCGTGGTCCGCAGCACCTGAGCCAGCCGGGCCTGTGTGATACCGGCCGCCTCACGCAGCCGGGCCCGCTCCGTCGGCGGCGGCAGCTCCGGCTCACCCGCCAGCAGTTCGTCCACCGCCGCGAAGAGCTCATCCTGACTCGGCCGGTCCGCCATCGCCACCTCCGCCCTGGAGGTTAGCAAAAATTAACCCTGGATATAGCTCACTCCTTAGCCCTGGATTACGACTTATGGCGCGTCCGTGGCCTGGGCTGTGACGTCGTCGCACCCGTCGACCCTCCGGGCCAGCAGGCTGAGGGCGGCGAGGCGCTCCAGCGCGTCCTGGGCGGTCATGCCGTCCGTGCCGTGGGTCGAGGTGTTACGGATCGTCATCTGTGCCCCGGGAGCGAACTGGCGCAGCCCGTCGTTCATGGACCGCACGGTCTGGTCTTGGGAATCACCGGGCCAGCGCAGGCGGGGGTGGCCCTCCTTGGGATCGCTCGCGGAGAAGACCTGCTGCCACAGGCTCGTGGCAGGAAGATCCCGGCGTCCGGTACGGGTCTGGACGTGGGTGACCAGGGCTTCGGCGGCCGAGGCGACGGCCTCCCGGTAGTGCTCGTTGAGCCACAGACGGCGAGCCGCGCCCCACACCAGAGGATGCAGCAGCTCCACTCCGGTCACGGACGGTGCCTCGGCCGTTGCCTTGGCCGCCATCGCCTCCAGCCGCCCCAGGATCTGGTCGCACATCTCCAGCACATTGTCCGGCTCCAGCAGCGGCTTCGGGGAGGCCATCGAGTGCCAGGCGGCAATCGGATCCACCGCTCCATGGCCCTCCACGTGGATGGAGGAGCCGGTCAGACGAGTCGCGTAGCAGGCACGGCCGGCTGCCCGAGCGGCCTTGGCGCGCGCGTGATGGACTTCGTCGGGGTCGGCGTCATCGTGTGGGACGACCGCCGGGGCAAGACCGCGGGCGACGTGGTTGGTCTCGTGCAGAGAAAGGAACTCCTCCAGCGCGGTCTTGAAGTCGGTGACCGCTTGAGCCGTCGCCTTGAGGTACTCGGGATCACGGGCTGCATCCATGCACCGATCCTCACACGCGCCTGGGACCCAACTCCCTTCCGCTTCGGGCTTCCCCTAGCCCAGCATCCGCAGGGATGTCCCGGAGATGCCGGAAGTAGCCGGAGCAAGCGGGCGAGCGTGAGAGACCAGGGGTGCAGGCGGCCGCTGGGCAGCGTGAGAACTCGGGGGCAGGCATGGGTGGGATCGCTGAGGGGCTCGAGCGAGCGTTGCTGACCCGCCCCGCGCCCACAGATGACGCAGCCGTGCGTTTCCTGCTCAGAGCGGAGAAGGGCTCAACGAAGCACGTGGCTGCCCTCCTGGCCGTCTCCCAGCGCACGGTACAGCGGTGGGTCACCACCCGGCCGGGAATGCGCCGACGTCCCAGTGCTGTGCATGCCGGGTTGATCGACGAGGCCGTCAGGGCTCGGTGGCAGCCCCGGGTGCGTGCCCGCCGGCGGGCCCGGGCCGAGGCCGACGGCTTCGTCCTCCACACCAGGGCGCGGTTCGGATTCGCCGCTCCGGCAGGATCGTCGGACGACCCGCGAGTACGGCTGATCACCCAGTACCTGTCGGGAGAAGTGGCCCGCGAGCTGTTCGCCGCCCGGGACACCGGCGCGGGCGAGCAGCAGCAGATGGTGATTCTCGCCCGGGCGCTGGGGCATGCCTACTTCCGGGACGGAGGCCTGCGTGCCCACGGTCTCGGGATCGCCTTCACCGACGTGGAGTTCGTCGATTTCTCCATCGCCTGACCACTCCCCCGCCCCCCGTACCGCGTGGCACCACTCCCTTTCCTGGCTCGGGGTGTCTGGGTCCGGGCTCAGGGCGAGGGCGGAGTCTGGTGCCGTGTCAGCATCGTGTCGTAGCGCTGTGCTTCCTTGCGTTCGCGCCAGTCCCACTGGATGCGGCCGGCAGGACCGGTGCGCTGGCCGGCGGGCGGCTGGGGCGGGCGGAGCCTGGCTGCCTCCGCCACACGCAGCAGGTGGATGCGGTCGTGGGGCCCGGCCAGCAGACGCTGGTCCTGGCCGGACGCGAGCTGGGCGAAGCACACGGCGGCCTTCAGGAAGACGCGCGCCCACGGCGGCACGCGGTAGGTGGCGCAGCCGTCGGTGTAGCGGGCGCGGTCATGCAGAGCCAGGGTGGCCGCCACGTTGTCGTAGTCGTCGGGGCGGGCGGTGGCGAGTTGCTGGAAGGAGGCGCCGGTGAAGAGCGCGGCGGCGAGGGCGGCAGCCAAGCGGGGATGGGCGGTCGCGACGGCCAGGCGTCGGGCGGCTTCCCGGGCTGTCTGCCGGGTGAGGGGTGTTGGTCGCGGGCGGTGCTGGAAGACGATCGGCGGCGGTGCGCACGGGGCGGTACAGCGGGCGGGGCTGTCGTAGGAGACGAGGCGGTCCAGCGCGGGCAGGGTGAGCCACCGGTTGGCCGGCCGGGCGGGCTCGTCGGCAGGCGGGGGTACGGCGGCGGGTGTGCCGTAGTAGTGGCGGCGGGCTGCCTGGAAGTCGGCGGTGATGGTGTGGTCGGCCATCTGCAGGGCCTGGTGCAGGGCTGCGGGCAGGTGGGGGCGGTGGCAGACCAGGGTCAGGTGGATGCCGGTGATGGCGCGCAGTTGCAGGAGGCACATCGTGCGGCGGGCGGTGAGGCGGTGGGCGCGCAGGACGGTCAGCCGGGTGACGGGCAGGGCGGTGATCCATGCGGTGGCGGCTTCCCAGGCGGGCTGACGGCCGGCGGGGAAGTGGCCCGGGAGCAGGGGCGGTTTGCCCAGGGCGGCGAGAAGGTCGTGGGCGAGGCCGGTTTCGCTGGTGGTGCCCGGGCCTGGGTGCAGGGTGATCCGGCCGGACGGCACGTGGTGGGCGGCCAGGGCGGTGTGCGTGTGGATCGCGTCGTCGCCCGGGTCGATGACCACGGTGACGGGTGTCGGCGGCACGGCGAGTGGCATGGCGGCGTGGTGGTCAGGCGAGGCGGCTGAAGGCCCAGCGCAGCAGTTCCTGGTCGACGCGGGGGCGGCCGGTGCGGGCCAGGGCGGTGCGGGTGTGGGCGGTCAGCTGGGCCCAGGCGCGGAAGTTGCCGTGTGCGGCGTGCTGGTCGGCGAAGGTGATGTCGTCGGGGTCGGCGTCGGCCCAGACCGGGTGGAACAGGGGAATGGCCTCGAGGACCTCGTTGGGGGTGAGGCGGGTGAAGTGCTGCCAGATGAAGATGCGGGAGGAGAGCATCGGTTCGCGGCGCAGCACGGTGTGGCAGCCCTCGCCGCCGACGAAGACGATCGCGAGCTGGGTGGCTGGTTCGTCCCACAGGTAGCGGAAGTATTCGAACGCCTCCCCGTTGAGCCACTGGGCCTCGTCGACGAGGAAGGTGCGGGGGCGTTCGGCGAGGGCGGTTTTCAGCAGGCGGTCGAACTCGCTGGGGTGGCGCGGTGGTTCACCGGCCAGGTCGAGCGCGGTGAACAGCTCGTAGCGCACCGCGCGGGCGGTGGGCCGGGCCCGGAAGGTGATCTTGCGGACGTCCTCGTGCGGTCCGAGTCCGCGCAGGCAGATGTTGACGGCGAGCGTCTTGCCGAAGCCGGCGCCGCCGTGGATGCACATCATGGCGCGGGCGGCGACCGTGTCGGTGATGTTGTCCCGGGCGGTGAGCAGGGCGCGGGTGGTGACCACGGACGCATCGGGCAGGTCGACGTACTGGTAGGTGGCCGCGGTCACGGGGCGTCTCCGTCTTCAGCAGGGTCTGCGGCTCGTCCGGGCGGGCCGTCGGGAACGGGTTGGGGCTGGAGCGAAGCGGGGCGGTCCGGCGTGGTCCGGGTGGCGAGGGAGGGCGGGGTGCGCCAGTCGGCCGGGGGCGCGGCGGGCGGGATGAGGTCCGGCAGCGCCAGATCGGACAGGTCGGTGCCGGTGGCCTGGGCGAGTTCGGCCTCGGCCTGCGCGGTGGTCAGCGCGCCGAGCCGCCGGGGCGTCTCGGGCTGGTTCACGGCGGCGTAGCGCTCGCGCTGTGAGGCCTCCAGGTCCTTCTTCAGGCGGCGGGTGCGGGCGGACCGCGCTCGCCGTACGGCGCTGATCTGTTCGTCGGTGGCCTGGTCGGCCAGGTCCGCGGGACCGAGGTAGCGGCCGGTGGCCGCGTGATAGACCTCGATGCGGTGGTCGTGGTGGGGCATGAAGCGGACCCGGACCTGGATCCCGGCCTGGCCGGTCATCCACGGCCCCACGTAGTCGCGTTTCCGGAAGCGGACTCCGCGGGTGGTCAGCGTGCGGGTGCCGGCGTCCTCCAGGGTGAACGTCCACAGGTCCGCGGCCGGCACGTCCCGCAGCGGGGTGGGATCGTCCTGCCACGCCTCAAGCGGCGTCTTGCCCCGCAGCGGCGCCGGGCGGTGCTCGGTGTTCCACCAGAGCGTCCAATCCAGCAGCCGGGCGGTGAAGTCCTCGAAGCCGAGCAGCACTTCGTCCTTCGGGCGGGAAGAGCGTTTGCCGGGGCGCGGCTGGCGGGCATAGCCGGGCAGCGCGGCCAGGAACATGCTCTCCACCGCCCGGTTCAGGCCCTCCACGGTGCCCTTGAGGTGGGGGGTGTAGGCGGGCAGGTCTTCCACCGTCACGTCCAGGAGATCGAACGCGGCGGTCACCGTCCGGGACAGGAAGTCCTTGCCGCGGTCGACACGTACTTTCTCGGGCAGGCCGCCGAACGGGCCGTAGGGGTCCTCGCGCAGGACCGCGGAGCGCAGCGCGGACAGCACCGACTCCCGCGACGGATCCCCCGGCGTGACCGCGACGCCGGTGATCGCGTTCGTCGCGCAGTCGGTGAACCAGGTGATCCACGGCCTGCGGGCCCTGCCGTCGACGTCGACCAGCACCGGGGCCTGCATGTGGTCGGTCTCCCACACCTGGTTGCGCCAGCCCCGCGGCCGGGCCAGGAACACATCGTGTTTGCGCGCCGCCCGCTCCCCTCCCGCCAGCCCCGCCCGCTCCCCCGGCGTCAGATCACGGCGGATCGCCCGGTGCAGCGTCGTCAGCGACGGCACATCCGGCGGCAGACCTGCACCAGGCAGCGGCGCCCCGACCTGTGCACCGGCA
Organism: Streptomyces sp. NPDC029292; assembly: GCF_055569295.1. NCBI lineage: Bacteria > Bacillati > Actinomycetota > Actinomycetes > Kitasatosporales > Streptomycetaceae > Streptomyces > Streptomyces sp. NPDC029292. The sequence goes on along the minus strand of NZ_JBVHXR010000048.1, from coordinate 5,702 downwards.
TCAACTCCGGGGCGCCCGGCCGCACGGGCAGCGAGCTCACGCTGCACCGCGGCGACATTGCCCTTCCACAACGCCAGCAGCGCACGGACCTCCGGCGTGATCACGAATCTCGTCCTGGTCTGGGCCCGTGCGCCGGGCGCGTCCGCCGCCCGTTCGTCGCGGCCGGCTTCGGCCAGCCACCGCCACACCGTGCGCTCCGACATCCCCAGCGCATCCGCCGCCACCCGGACATGACCGGTCGTCAGCTCGCCCCGCACCCGCAGAGCCAGCAGCCGGCGCACCGCCACACCGCGCAGCGCGGCACGCGACGCCGCCGGAAGCCCGCCCCGCGCGACGCCGGCCGCACCGCCGTCTTCCATCTCCCCCTCCTGTCCGCACATCCGCTCAGGCCGGAGGACTCAGACGCCGGAACAGACGACGCAGCAGCGCCCGGTCCACCGTCGCATCCGGCACGGTCAGCAGCGCGTTCTGCAGATGCGTCGTCAAGGCAGCCCAAGTGCGGAAGACGCCGTGCGTGCAGGACTGGTCGATCCACGCCACCTCCCCGCCAGCGACGCCAGCCCACAGCGGATGAAAGGCAGACGCCGTCGCAGCCACCTCGCCGGCGGCAAGACGCCCCACCTCCTGCCACGCGCAGATCCGCGACGCCAGCTGCGGCACACGCGCCACCGCGCGCTCGCTGCCCGCCCCGCACAGCACCAGCGCCATCCGGGCATGCGGGTGGTCCCACAACGACTGCAGATACTCCAGACACGGCACCGGCAACCGCTGCGCCTCATCCACCACCAGCACCCGAGCCTCGTCCAGGGCGCCGACGATCCGCTCATCGGCCTCGGCCGAACGGTACGGAAACCGGCCCGGCAACACCAAAGTCTCGAACACCGCCCGCCGCAGTTCCGACACCGACGGACGCACCGGCACCCGCACCCACGACACGCCCCAGCCCACCGGCGGATCCGACAGCGCCATCCGCAGCGCCACCGTCTTGCCCCGTCCCGCATCCCCGAACACACACGCCGCGCCCCCGGCCGCCATCACCTGCCCCACCGCCTCGGCCACCGCACGCACCGACGCCGTGCGCACCGCCTGAGCCCCCACCGGCAGCACCACGCCCGGCGCCCCCGCCACCGGCGCCGCCTCCCGCACTGCGGGCGTCAGCCCAGCCGGACCAGCCGCGGCAGAAGCAGACGGCGTGCCAGTGCCGACACCCGCGACGGCGAGGTCTGCCAGAGCCTGCCGGGTCTCCCGCTCAGTCCGCGCCCGCCGGACCGCGGCACGGTCCGGCAACACCCGTCCCGCGGCCAGCTCGCGGTGCACCGCCCGGTACACCGAGGCAAGCGACACCACCGCATCCCCGTCCCCGCACTCCTTCAAATGCCGGTACAGCACAGCCACATTGCCACCCGCCTGCGCCAGCACCTCCCACGCCTGCTCCGACAACTCGAACCGGGACCGACGACGCCGCTCCACACGGCCCTCACTGCGCGCCGCCTCCACCCACCGCCACACCGTCCGCGGATGCACCCCCGCCAACCGCGCCCCCGCCCGCACATGCGCCGACGTCACACCACCAGCCGCATCAAGCTCCAGCAACCGCCCCACCAACACCGGCCGCGGCACCGACACCAGCCCCTCAAGCTCCCACTCCCCCACCCAGCCCTCCCCGGCCACACGCCCGACAGAAGACCACCGTGAACCCGCCCACCCCGCAAAAAGATCAGAAGCACCGTTCCCGTGACAGCGACACAAGACACGGTGTACCGCCCCACGACAGCGGCACCGGCAACAGACACCACCCCACGTCAGCGACCCCGCCCCGACCTCAACACCCCACCAGCACAAACACCCCCACCTGACACCCCGTCACTGACACCCACCCACTGACACCAAACCGGCACATCGCAGCGAAGGTGACTGCGGCGACCTCCAGCGGGCTCGGCCCACCCGCCCCGGTCTGTTCTGTCTCCTCGCCCCCGTCCCCATCGCGGTGGTCCTTCCATGCCTGCCAGGCAGCCTTGAGGCCCAGGGCGAGCGGCAGCAGGCCGAGGTAGGGGATGGCGGACTCAGGCAGGAAGGTGGCGCCGAAGGCGGCGGCCACGGCCACGGCGAGGATCGCGGCGAAGGCCGAGCACGGCAACGAGTGGGCCCACCACCTCGGGAACGCCATGGGCGGAGGGTTTCGCCGCATCAGCGGCACTGACAGCCACGGTGGCCCGGTGGAAATGGGGCCGCCCCTCGACGACTCCATGACGAGCATCCTGCGCGTCCACCCTCACTCCGACGGCATCAGCTGCACGGTCGTGGGCGACGTCGGCACCCCGTCACCGGACCAGGTAGACCCCTGGCGGACTGGCGCGCGAAAGGCCATGGACGAGATTGGGCACCACCAGCAGACTCACGTATGGGATGCACTCGTTGGAGTCAGCCCGTCCGCCGTACAGGGATTCCACCCCTTGGGGCAGATCAGGGCGACAGACGTAGGGCCGCTGACCCTCGCCCCCGGTGGTGTCCACATGCGCGAGTTCCGAGGGCAGGACCGAGTCGACTCGCAGTTCATCACGATCTCCCGCAGCTTCCCCGTCGTCGTCACCGGCCAGGTCGAGACCTACCACTGGGACCCCGTTGTCCCTGTCGCTCAGGCTCAGTTGCACCGTCTCTGCGCTCTCCTGACGCTGCATCGGAGGCAGCTGTGGGAGCCCCGGACGCTCCCCTGGCCTCAGGGCCCTGACGGGTCGGTTCTGAAGATCCCGACTTCGGTCGGTCCCGAATTCCCGAGCCCGCACGGGGAGGAGTGGACCGGGGAGGTCCCTCCGGGGACAGGAAACTGGAGGCTGCCGCTGTGGGTGCTTGGGGCATGGAAGAGGCTGGACGGCGACCCCGAACTGGAGACCGCGCTCAGCGCGTACTACGAGGCCGTACGCCTGGGGAGACGCCATCCGTCGCTCTCGCTGCTCACCTTCGTAGCCGCGATCGAGGGCGTCGGTATGAGGTCCGTCCCCGACTCTATGTGCGACTGCCATCCAGAGTGCAAGCATCGCAAGGGAGTTGCCGAGAAGCGGTTCCGGAAAGCACTCAAGACCGTGCTGACGCAGAAGCAGGTGAAGGAGCTCGCGGGCCCGCTGTACGACCAGCACTCGCATACGGGGCACCGAGGGACGCTGTTCGGATCGGAGCAGGTCCTCGGCTACGGCGGCCACGCGGGGCCGTTCCAGGTCAACCCGTACTTCCAGTTCGAGGCGGTGCAACTTGGCCGACTGGCGCAGGTCGCCAATGAGGTTCTGGTCAAGGTGTTGAGTGAGCCTGCAGTGGACCCGGGCCATAGCTGACCGAATCGGACCTCGCCCACTTACGTGGAGAAAGAAGTTGCAGCTCCACGCTTCAATTTGAAACGATCAGCTAGGCGGCCGAGCCGGGGAAGCCGTCGACTGCCCAGTACGTCCTCATGTAGAGGGCGTACCAGGGCCACGCCGTCTAGACGCACCAAGCATCAGCAAACGCGGCCGCACCTACCGACCGCCGCTGACGGTCGCGTTCGGCGTCGCCTGCGGGGGCCTCTGAATCGAGGCCGCCCACTGGCGTGCTCAATCGCTCTTACCCGGTAGTCGTGACACCCAGCTTCAGCCACCTTCCGTTCTTGTTGGCAGGGCCGCCGCGAGCGAACTGCGAGCGCTGCGCGCCCGCGTTGCTCGTCGAGCGGCCCCGGCCTGACGGGGGCTTGCGTTCCATCCGGTGGTTCTGCTCGTCCCGGATGAACTGCTCGGCAGGCTCGTTCAGGTTCTTGAAGAGTTCGTTGTCGTACCAGGAGTGCCTCTTGTCCCACACCCGGGACAGAGCGTCCAGCCAGTCCTGGTGTTCACGCTCGGGCACGTCGCAGACCGTGAGGAAGGCCAGCATCTGGTCCTTGCTGAGCATGGTGGTGCCGTCGAGCATGCGGCGCATCGTGCTGCGCGGCAGACGCCCCAGGCCAGCCCGGCGTTCCATCTCGCGCAGTGGCATCGCACCGGCCCGGTGGTACATCTCGCGCAGAGCGGCACGTAGTTCCGCCGCGTTCTCGACCAGTCGGGGTCGGGGAGCACTGCCGAGCACGTGCATAATGCTGTGCTCCACGGCACGCGCGTGGCGCCAGCGGCGACGGGCCTGCTCCAACGATTGCCCGCAGGCCACGGCATACGCCTCCACCACCGGCAGGCGCGGGACGCGTTTGCCGCTCGCAGCGCGCTGCAGCGTCGTGGCCGAGTACGCGCTGCCGGTCCTCGCCGCGAGCTCGACATATGTGAGCTGGGCGTTGGTACGGATCTCTCGCAGCCACCCGGCGAGAGCCAGGAGACCCAGGAGCGTGTCGATCGGCTTCTCAGGACGTCCCATGACGCCCCCTCAAACTATCGGCAGGGGCAGCGGGACCCGGCGGCCGAAGCGCAGTGTCACCACGGCCCCCACCGCGATCAGACCGGCACCGGCGAGCAGTCGGAGGACGGTGCCCGGATCCATGCCGCCCCACGCGAGTGCGACGCTGGTCAGGACGATGACGATGATGACGGCGGTCTCGGTTCCGGTGAGACGGTGCGGGGCGGGCGTACGGCCCCCGCGGCATGGCGTTTGCGGCTCATGCGAACTCCCTGTTGTGATCAGGCGGCTGCACTCGTGGGTGTTGCCGCCGGCGGCTGCGGACTCCTCACCACACCTGGACGGTGGCACGTCCTAGGGGGTCTAAGTGCCATGGTGCCCTACCGCCTGCAGGGACCCCAGCAGTTGATGCGTCTACGGGCCCCTTGGCAGTTCTGTTGGCAGGCTCCGTAAGCAATCCACGCGGATCAGCCCCGCTGACCTGCAATGTTCTTGCGCGGTGTACGGAGCTCCGTATGGTTGATGCGCCTGCGACCCAGCTTCGGCACGGCGCGCTTGCACCCCTACAGGTAGGGATGCGACGCTCCAAATGACAGGTTCCAACTCCCCCGGCGGCTGCGGACTCCTCCCTACCGATCGGGACAGAACCTTCGGGCACCGGCGTGCGTGGCAGCACCCGGCCCAACCCTGAGGGCCGACCTGTGACCAGGTCGGCCCTCTGTCATGCCGTGGAGACGGTGAAAGACAGCACGGTGTTGCGGGCGGGAGCTCGTGCGGTCAGGCGGCGAAGCCCCCCTCGTACAGAACTCGTAGGCCCCGTACCAGGATCCCAGGGCGGGCAGGATGCCGTCGGTCCAGGCCTCGTCCAGGCCCGCCGCGTCGCCGGCCGCCCAGGCGCCCAGATGCAACCGGGCGAAATCGCCCAGGAGTTCACCGACCGGGCGCTCGGGCCTCGCTGACGTCATGTCCACAACCCAGGAGCAGGCACTGACACCGACCGGGAAACGGTATGACGGGCACCTTGCACGAGGCCAGCCAACCAGCTTGTCACCACCGACCATGCCCACAGCCGCGCTCTCGGCCCACCTCACTCCCCCACACCCCCCTGACCAGCACAGACTTGCTCCGCCTGATCCACCCGGCAATAGCGAATCCTTCGACGATCACTGGATTCCGGAACGATCACTGAACTAGCACTTCAGAGGGCCCCTTGGCTCTTGAACCTCCACGGAAACCCCAGCTCAGATCAATTCGCCACGACGACTAGTAGGGCTTGGTCAGGTCGGTTGTGGTGGTGCGTGTCCTGGGGGTCCGGTGTGGCGTTGAGAGTGTGTGACTCCGGACGAGATTGCTGTGGT
>NZ_JBVHXR010000047.1:0-24563 GCF_055569295.1 Streptomyces sp. NPDC029292 | reverse complement strand
CGGTCACGACACCGCGACACTCCGCGTCGCTCACCTCAAGATGCGATTCCTCCCGGGGCTGAAGCCCCGGGGCTCCTCGCAAGAATCCGCTGAATCCAACTCGCCAATCAGGCACGGCTGTCAGCGGCGATACACCTCATTGTGTTAGCCGTTCTTAGTACTCCAGCCGTAGATCGTTATGCGCCCTGGTCTTGGGGCTGTCTGCCACTGGCGGAAACTCAGGTGGCCTCAGCGCACGATCTGGGTAGAGTCGGGCGATGCCCGAGCTGAAGCGGCTGCATGCCGGCCACGCCCCGGCGGTCCTGGCCTTCGAGCTGGCGAACCGCACCTACTTCGCTGCCTCGATCTCCGACCGCGGCGACGACTTCTTCGACCAGTTCACCGACCGGTACAACGCCTCGCTGGCCGAGCAGGAGGCCGGCATCTGCGCCTTCTACGTGCTCGTCGCCGAGGACGCCTCGGTACTCGGCAGGTTCAACCTGTACGACTTGGAGGACGGCACTGCCAGACTCGGCTACCGGGTCGCGGAGCGGGTCGCCGGCCGCGGCGTGGCGACCGCGACCGTCCGGGAGCTGTGCCGGATGGCGACAGCGATGCACGGCCTACTCACACTGCGGGCGGCCACCTCCCACGACAACGCCGCGTCCCAGAAAGTCTTGGCCAAGGCCGGGTTCGTCCCGGTTGGCCCTGCCACCCCGGCCGATCTCGGCGGCAAGTCAGGCACTTGGTACCAGCGCGACCTCCAGCCATAGACCTTGATCTTGCTCGTGGGTCGGCTGCGGGAAGGCTGCGGCCACCGCTGATCATCGGTGTGTGAAGACTAACGATCTTGCGATGGCCGCAGGTCACAGCGTGGACCCTGCTCGCTGGCAGGAAGCGTTCGAGGGCCTGATGAGCCGGATAGCCGGCCGGTTCGCCCGGGTTGAACCCCGGCGTCGGGTACGGGATCTGATGCTGGGGCTGCTGTCGGACCTGCCACGCAAAAACTGTTGGAGCATCGCCGAGTGGGCCGGAGAGGCCACCCCGGACGGCATGCAGCACCTGCTCGGCCGGGCCCGATGGGATGCCGACGCCGTGCGCGATGACGTGCGCGAGTACGTCCTGGAGCATCTGCACGACGAGGGTGCAGTGCTGGTGGTCGACGAGACCGGGGACGTGAAGAAGGGCACGCACACCGTCGGCGTCCAGCGCCAGTACACCGGCACCGCCGGGAGGATCGAAAACGCGCAAGTCGCTGTCTACCTCGTCTACGCGGGACTGCGCGGGCACGCGGCGGTGGACCGGGAGCTGTACATACCGCACTCCTGGACGCGCGACCCAGATCGCTGCCGAGCCGCGGGCCTGGACGAGGACACCGTCTTCGCGACCAAGCCGGAGCTGGCCGCCCGCATGATCGGCCGATTTCGATGCCGGGCACCGCGCCGGCTGGGTCGCCGCGGCAGACGAGGTCTACGGCGGCAACCCAAAGCTGTGCTCCGCGCTGTAAGAGCGCCAGGTCGGCTACGTGCTCGCCGTCGCCTGCTCACATGAAGCCACCACCGGCGCGGGGAAGTTCCGCGCGGATGCCCTGGCCGCGAAGGTGCCGTGCGTCCCATCCGCCCCGAGTCGTTGTGGCACTGGACGCATTCGAGCTGGCACTTTCGGGTCAGGTCCAGCCACAGGAACCGGGGAGTGGCCATCGTCGGCGCTGCCCGTTCGCCGACGCCGCCGCTTGGACATCCTGGCGATGGGACCCGGCCTGGCCCGCGCCTCGCCTGCCGCAGCCCGCCCCGGCCACCGCGAGGGTTGCACCGACAGGGGGCTGAACCGTTGGCTGGACGGTTGCCTCCAGTAGGGGACCGAAGGTTGCACCGAAGGTGGGCCCCCCCCACACCGGACACCGGCCGTTCCCGCAGATCAGCCCCCGTGGGCAAGCCACCGGGAGACGGCGACGCCTCTTCCCCACGCACCAGCCGAGGGGAAGAGGCGTCATCGGTGGCGGGCCGTGCCGCTGCCTTCCACCCGGCCGGTCGGCCACCCGGGTGGCTACGCCGCCCCAACCGACGGGGACCCGCATCGTGGTCGGGCTCATGGATGCACCTCGACCATGGACCCGACCATGCCCCGGCTCACCCGACCATGGCTCCGACCGCGTTGCCGCAGGCCCCGTCCACGGCTGGTCAGCGTGGTGTGGTGGCATCACCGCTGCGCGAGTCGAGCTCGTCGAGGGGGAGATCGGTCCTACTCCGGCATTGCTGACCAGGACGTCGAGCTTCCCGTACCGCTCGCGCGCCAGGGTGACGAGGCCGACCAGGTCCTCGTGTCGTGTCACGTCCGCCCGGGCGGAGACGGCTTCGCCCAGGCGCGTCCGTGATGCGGGCCGACACGGCCTCCAGGCTGTCCATGCTGAGGTCACCGAGCACGACCTTCGCGCCGCGCTCGGCGAGCAGTACCGCGGTTGCCGCGCCGATTCCGCCGCCCGCGCCGGTGATGGCTATGACCTTGCCTTCGATTCCATTCATGGGATTTTCCGTTCGTTTCGGTTGGAAGATTCGTCCAGTCGGCATGCGCCGCGTGAGGTGCTTGATGGCTGGACGGGCTGGGATGTGTCGCACCTCGAAGCGGTGTTCCGCTTGCACGGGTGGCCGGCGCCGCGCCGGGTGCGGCGCCATGGGCAACTCCTGTTGTGCTTCAGGCGCTTTGGGGGACCTTGTTCCGGCTGGGGCGTACCGCCAGCACGGTGACGATGAACGCCAGCAGCGTGAATGCCGCGGTGGTCAGGAATGCCGCGTGTGCGCCGGGTACGAACGCGCCGGGTACGGCGCCTGCGGCGTACACCGAGACGACCACGGCGAGTCCGATCGCGCCGCCGAGCTGTTGGGTGGTCTGGAGCAGACCGGACGCGGATCCGGCGTGCTCGGGCTTGACGTCGCCGACGACCAGGGAGGCCGCGGGCATGAAGGTCAGGCCGGCGGCGACGCCGTTGAGCAGCAGGGGGCCGAAGACGGCCGGGAAGTAGCTGCTGGAGGTGCCGACGTTGCTGAGCCAGGCGAAGCTGCTGGTCAGTCCCAGGGTGCCCAGGATGAGCAGCGGTGCCTGTCCGAAGCGTCCCACTAGGCGGGGGGTGACACGGGAGAGGGCGAAGATGCCGACGGTCATCGGCAGGAATGCGAGGCCGGCCTCCAGGGGGCTGAAGTCGAGTACCTGCTGGACGTACTGGATGACCAGGAAGAACGTCGAGATCTGTGAGCCGAAGACCAGGGTGACGATCGCCAGTCCACTGAGCCTCCGCCGGCTGCGGAGCAGGTACGGCCGAAGGAGTGGGCGGGTGACACGGCGTTCGGTCACGGCCAGCACGGCGAATGCGGGCCGTCGTCGAGTCCGGCGTCAACCCCTACGCGCACAGCGGGGAAATGACGTTGGAAGCACTCACCTCGCTCATGGACGCCAGCGTCACCGCCGGAACGATCCGCTCCGACATCAGCGCGACCGACATGTTCGCAGCCCTGACCGGCATCGCCCTCGCCTCCGGAAAGCCCGACCAACGCGCCCAGGCCGAACGCCTCCTCGACCTCACGCTGGACGGCCTGAGTGCCAACCGAAAGTGACACCGTTACCCGACGCGTCACATCCTGCAGGCCACCAGGCAACGGACCGCCGGATCGTCCCGCAGCGGAGATCCCGCCCATGCCGGCAACACACGCCGCACGCGCCGAGCTATGAGATAGGCCCGAATGTCTGGAGACCGTCCCACTTCGGCTCCGCCGCATTACGACGATCGCCGACAGCTACCGCAGCCACCGTCCGCTTCGGCCAGTTCCACCCGTCCCGGCGAGACCGGTGGGTGTTCGGCGACCGCGACAGCGGCGCCTTCCTCATCAAATTCGCCTGGACCGGCATCGTCCGCCACCAGCTCGTCACGGGCGGAGCGTCCCCGGACGACCCTGCGTTGACCGAGTACTGGCGGGACCGCCGCCGCAGGAAAACGCCGCCGCCGATGGACAAGACGAGTCTCCTCCTGGCGGTGAGGCAGCAAGGGCTCTGTCCTCTCTGCAAGCAGGCGCTGATCGTCGGAGCCGAGTACGAACCGGACAGCCCACGTGAGTGGATCAACTGGTTCGCGGCCTCGAAGAAGATGCTCCACAAGCATCACTTCACCTACCGGCGGGACGGCGGCACGGACGAGCGGAACAACCTTCGCCTCATGCACTCCGAATGCCACCGCCAGCATCACGCTGGCGACGGCGAACGGGCCACATAACCCTGCTGACCTGCGAAGCCCTCGGGGCTTGCTTGAGCCGGATGCGCTGAAAGGTGCACGTCCGGTTCTGAGGGAGCCGAGTCACGGCCACGTGATCCGGCTACCCGACCACACCGCGTGTTGAGCCGACGCACGATAGGCGTCACATAGGCAGGCCTGTTGTCACTCCGATTGGCAGGTCAGCAAACCCGTTCAGTCCTCGGTCCGGTGGGTGACCGGTGCGTCGGTGCGATCGCCGGGGAACTCGTACCAGCGGCGCTGCAGGCACACGAACTCCACGTCGGCGCGTACCAGCCGCATGAACCCGGAGATGGTCTCGGCGAGCCGCTCCTGGGAGCCGGGGTGGGCGAGTCGGCCGTCCTCGGTGAAGCCCTCGTGTGCGCGGGGCAGGCTGAACATGTCGGGGTAGACCCGTGTCCCCAGGTGCTCCAGCGGGACCCGCAGCGCCCACAGGCCGCGGTTGCCGCCGATCATCGACGGGGAGGACGAGAGCAGCAGCGCGTGCTTGGTCTTGAAAGGCTGCGGCCGTACCCGGGAGACCCAGTCGATGGCGTTCTTCAGCAGTCCTGGAACGGAGGCGTTGTACTCGGGCGACGAGATCACGAACGCATCGCAGCGCTTGATCCTTTCGCACAGGGCCAGGGCACCGGCGGGCAGCCCCTCGGAGTCCTCCACATCCCCGTCGTACAGCGGCATGTCGAAATCCCGCATCCTGGCCACGTCGACCTCGGCACCGATTTCGGCGATCAGGTTCGACGCCAGCGAGGCGAGCTGCACGTTGGTGGACCCGGCGCGCAGTGCAGCGCCGAATACCAGGACCCGAACGGGAGCCGGCTGAGCGTCCGTGGTCATCGTGCGGTCCCTTTCGCCGGGCGGTTGTCCGGCATCCAGTTTTCCCCAGCCCGGGTCTGCCGCACGAGACGACACACTGCGGCTCCTGAGCAGTGGACCATTCTCCGACGTTGATTTCCGACGCGAGTTGTCGACACTGCCCACCGGCGGGTTCGTGATCACGGTCCTGAGTGTCGGCAGACGATCGTTTGCCGACACTCGGACTCATTGCCGCGCCCGGTGGGGCGAGGCCATGATGACCACATGAGCCACCCTGCGTTACCCGATCCCGACGCCGCGCGCCGGATGATCAGCGAGGCTGTGCCGGAGTTCGGACCGCGCATCGCCAAGCAGGCGCGCGCTCGTGCGAAGGCCGTGCACCCTTTCCTGGAGCGGGGAAGGCTGCGGCGGTCCACGAGGGAAGCGGTAGACCTCATGGAAGACATCGCCTCGTGGAGCGGCGAGACGTCGTGGATCCTGACGAAATTCATTCATCCTCAGGTCGGCGGATGGGACGGCGGGATCAGCAAGGCGGTCTGGCCAGTGCATAAAGTGCTAGACCAGACAGGGCCGGGGCTCGGGTGGCTTCTGAAGGCTTCGGAGAGCGAGGTGTGGCCGATCCTCAGCGAGCTTCACAAGGGGCTCGTCACGCTCGCGAACAACCTGGGAAGGTCAGTTCCACGCCCGGCCCTGCTCCCGGTTCAACATCCGCCCAAGTTCGCGCGGCTCCGCGAGGACGTGGTTGCGGAGACAGTCGCCGAGCGGCTCGCGGCGCTCATAGACGAGGGCGTCAAGCAGTACGAGGCGGCACGGGCGGGGGGATGGCCTGGCTCAGTGCGGGTGCCTCCGTTCAGCGAGTCCTTCGAACGGGAGTCCGCGTTGAGCGAGCACTTCGAGTCCTCGCTTGCCCCATTCCTCACAGCAGAGGTCTCCCAGCGATATCAGGCGGCGACCTGGGGGTTCGAGGATGTGGAAGTGCTCGCCGGCGGACGTTGGGCAGGCATGAATGATCTGGGGACCAACCCGCAGTATCAGAAGATTGCAGCCGGGATCCATCCGCGCATCCACTCGGCCTATGTTGCGATCGCAGTCAACTACCTTGCGGAGGTGCTGGAACTCATGCCCAAGTATGCGGAGGACTCCGGGCAGGGCAAGCGGCGAGACCCGGTCACCGTCTACGGCAACGTCGGCGCGATCGGTGACGTGCACAACAGCAACGTCTCCGTCGCCGACACGGTCCTCAGCATCGGCACGAGCATCAACACCGTCGCCGACCGTGGAGACACGGACACCGCGGCTGCCATCCGCGCCCTGGCCGAGGCCATCCAGCAAGACCCAGGGCTCGCCGAGACCCTGCGTGCCCAACTCCTTGACAACCTCGCCGACGTCGCCGACGCAGCGGCCGCACCCGACGAACCCCGCAGGCTCAGTCGTGCCAGGGCGGCCATGGCCGCGATCACCGCTGCCGCCGGCACATCGACCCAACTCGCTGAGACTGTCAGCAACTGGCAACACGTCCTGGGCCAACTCTTTTGAGCAGCCGGCCGTGGGAGCCGGCGGCCTGGTCGCACAGCGACCATCTGGCGCCTGAGGGAGCCTACTGCTGGTGCCTACGCACGAGGCGCTCCAGGTCCTTGGCGAAGACCGGGCCGTACCGGTCGGCGGACATCTCGTGAACGCGCTTGGCCAGGATCTCCGCGTCCTCGGCGTCGGCGGCGAACTGGCCGGGCACGGACCCGTCCGGGCCGGAGATGGTCAGCACCTCGGCGGCAGGGCCCGGCCCGACCCCCTGGGAGACCTCATTGAAGGCGTGCAGGAGGCACGCGAGTGAGAGCGCCGCAGCCGGAGAGTCGTCCTGCGCGAAGTCGGCAGTGTCGGCGGCGCTGATCCAGCGTCCGTACTGTTCAGCGGGCATGGCGGGGCTCCGATGCCGGTTGGCAGGCAGGCTGCCACAGCCGCCCCACTCGCAACCGACACCCCCACGCACGCGTCGCACAACACATGGAACGCGAAGGGCTCTTCTCGCAGAGGCGGGAATGGGCCCTTCGTTCAGTGTCGGGTCGTCCAGGGTTAGGCCGAGTGCAGAGCGGGGCCCTGACCCCGAATCCTGGACACGGGTGGCTTTTTGACGTGTCTCGGCAGCAGTTGTTCACCGTCTCGGGAGGTATCCGATTCGGGGCGATGCTGATGTTCACGAGAACGGGATCTGGCTCTCGTTGTGTGGAGCGTGGCGGAGAGTGTGCGAAATCATGGGCGGCGTATGGTCGTTGGCTTCGGCAAGCGCGTACGCGGGCGCATCTCGTTGTGGTGAGTGCACCCGATGCGCCGGCGGTGCGCGCGCACGGGAGGAGACCTGGCCAGCCCTCCCGCGCGCGGGCGAAGGCCGAGGCTGCCGAAGCACTCTTCGCCGGCCAGGTGGGCATCCGCTCCGACCAGGTCACCGGCCGCGCCTGGGGCGAGCGGGGGCGGACCCCGATCGTGCGCCGCAGCGGCAACCGGTTCTGGGTCAACGCGGTGTCTGCGATCAGCACACAGGGGGTCTTCGAAGTTATGCGGTGCGGAGGTGCCCGCGGGCTCGGCGGGTGGTGACGCAGCGTGCGCGTAGTCGCTGGTTTGGTGGTGTTGCGGAAGCCGTAGGCGGCTCGTCCGACGAACGTGATCACGCGGTTGGTCCCTTCGTTCTTGGTGTTGCTGATGCCGGTGTGGGGGAACGCTTCGGTCTCCGGCCACCAGCGGGCGCAGGTGCAGGCGGGCTGGCGGACTTCGGGCAGGTCGGCGCCGCCGAGCCGGCGAGTGCAAGCGGGCTCGTGGTCGTCCATGGCGGCTGCCCGAGATCGGATGCCGATGTGTGTCGGTGGGAGTCCCGTTCACGCCGGTGCGATGCGGAGTAGGTGGAGGGTCTCGTAGGACTCCTGCCCTTCGAGGATGTAGAGCCCGAGCTTGATTCCGCCTAGATGGTCGATGTGGGTGCGATCGTAGAAGGGGCGAAAGGGCACTCGCCGGTTGGCGATGGTGCTTATCTGGAGGTTGAGTTCCTCGGCGAGGCGGTAGGTTTTCGCGAGGTTCGCCAGGGAGGTGTGGACGAGCAGGAGCTGCCCGTCGAGCGCGAGGACGGCCGCCAGGTTTCTCAGGATGTCCTCGATCATCGCCCTCCCATCGGGTCCGGCGAAGTAGGCGTCCGCTGTCGGTCCCGCGGGCGAAGGCATCGGCAGCGACGCCGGATTCGATAGAAGAGTGTCCAGCTTCGCGCGCGGGAGATCGAGGAGGGCCTGAACGTGATGGAGTCCTCCAACGGCGCGAACTCCGTGATCGCCAACGGCAAGGGCGGGGAGATCGCCTCGAACCGGCGCGACGAGCAGGGAATGTTCGTGCTGTGCCTGCGCATTCTCCAGTCCGCGCTGGTCTTCGTGAACACCCTGATGCTCCAGGACATCCTCGGCGAACCGGAGTGGGCCGACCTCCTCACGCCTGCCGACCGGCGCGGTCTGACCCCGCTGTTCTGGTCCCACGTCCGGCCGTACGGGGAGGTGAACCTCGACATGGACGCCCGGCTGAATCTCACCCCAGGTACGGTGCCCGGCCCCCGTGCCACGGCCGCTCTCTTGACGGAACCAGGGACAACTGGGGCGCGTGTCTGATGGAGTGACGTGTTGAAGGCACCGGTGTGGTGCGTGCCCCAGTTCCGGACTGATCTCTCAGAGGGAAGAGCGAGGATGCTGTCGGAGGCAATGACTGCGCTGGCTGCGGCGGGAGGCACTGCGGTGGTGCAGGCCGCAGGCACAGACGCATGGACAGGGATACGCCAGTAGGTGGCTCGTTGGTTCGGCCGGGGCAATCCGCAGCGCGAGCACGCCGAGCTGGAGCGCCTCGATCAGACCGCGGGCGAGCTGGAGGCGGCTCGGTCGGCCGAGGTGGAGCGGGTGCGCATCCGTCAGGAGGCAGCGTGGCAGGGCCGGATCGAGGCCCTGCTGGAAAGTCTGGAGGACATCGAGCGGGCCCGGGTCGCGGATGAGCTGCGCACCCTGCTGGTACAACAGGCCTCCCACAGCAGTGTGTCGGCCGGCCAGAGTGGGCTGGCCGTTGGCGGGGACGTGGACGTCCGCGCCGACCACGGGTCCGCTGCCGCTGTGACCATGGGGAATGTGACACTGGGAAACCCTTCCCAGCCGGGTCCGCACCAGGACTGAGCGCACCCGGTACCGCCTCGGCCGCGCCGACTCACAACATCAGCGGCATCTTCGCCGACCACGGCAGCATCGCCGTCGGCTACGCCGAGCAAGTCCACCACCACGCCCGGCCCCGCACACCGGCCGCCTGGCCGCACCAAGTCGGCGTACTCCCGCCCCGCGCCTTGTCCTTCCAGCACCGGGCCGAGGTCGACCAGTTGCGGACGGCGGTCGACAGCGGGGGTACTGCGGTGCTCAGCCAGGTACTGACCGGGACCGGCGGGGTAGGCAAGACCCAGCTGGCTGCCGACTACGCCCGCACCGCCTGGGACAGCGGCGGGATCGACGTACTGGTGTGGATCAGCGCGAGCAGCCGCTCAGCGATCACGGCCGGCTACGCGCAGGCCGGCGTAGAGGTCCTTGCCGCCGACCCCAGCGACCCGGAGCAGTCCGCGCGGGCGTTCCTGGCCTGGCTGGAGCCCAAAGCCGGCCAGAAGCCGTGCAGGTGGCTGGTCGTACTGGACGACGTCGCGGATCCTGCCGATATACGTGGCTGGTGGCCGCCCGCCAGCCCGCGCGGCCGTGTCCTGGTCACCACGCGCCGCCGCGAGGCCGCCTTGACCGGCGCCGGCCGACGCCGGGTGACCGTGGGCTTGTTCACCCCCCAGGACGCCTCCGCCTACTTCACCGCCGTACTTGCCGCGCACGACCGCCACGAGCCGACCGACCAGATCAACAGCCTCGCCGCGGACCTGGGATATCTGCCTCTCGCCTTGGCCCAGGCCGCCGCCTACATCATCGACGCGGACCTGACCTGTGCCTCCTACCGAGAGCTGCTGGCCGACCGGCTGAGGAAGTTGGCCGACTTGCTGCCGGAGCCCGGCGCGCTACCCGACGACCAGACCGCCACCGTGGCCGCCACCTGGTCCCTGTCCATCGAACGTGCCAACCAGATCCGCCCGGCGGGCCTGGCCCGCCCCATGCTCCAGTTGGCCTCCCTGCTCGACCCCAACGGCATCCCCGCTACGGTCCTCACCAGTCAGCCCGCCCTTGCGCACGTCACCGAGCATCGCACCCCCACCGGCACGGGCAGCACCCACCAGCCGGCGCCGGTCTCGGCCGAGGACGCCGTGCTCGCGCTGCGGGCCCTGCACCGACTCAGCCTCATCGACCTCACGCCCGACGTCGCCCACCGGGCTGTGCGCGTCCACCAGCTCATCCAGCGTGCCACCCGTGACACCCTCACCCCCGACCAGCGCGACCGGCTCGCCCTCACCGCCGCCGACGCCCTGAGCGCCGCCTGGCCCGACGTCGAACGCGACACCGCCCTCGCCCAGGCCCTGCGCGCTAACGCCACCGCCCTCACCCGCACCGCCGAGGAAGCCCTGTACCGGCCCGTCCCCCACGCAGTGCTCTTCCGCACCGGACTTAGCCTTGGGGAAAGCGGCCAGACCGCCGCCGCCCGCGACCATTACCAGCACCTGGCAACCACCGCTCGCGACCGCCTGGGCCCGGAGCACCCCGCCACCCTCAACGCCCGGAACAACTTGGCCCAGTGGCGGGGGGAGGCGGGGGATGCGGCAGGGGCCGCCGCCGCGTTCGAGCAGCTGTTGGACGACGCGCTGCGGGTGCTGGGACCGGACCACCCCGGCACCTTCACCATCCGGAACAACTTGGCCCAGTGGCGGGGGGAGGCGGGGGATGCGGCAGGGGCCGCCGCCGCGTACGAGCAGCTGCTGGATCACGCG
The DNA here is from genome assembly GCF_055569295.1 of Streptomyces sp. NPDC029292. Lineage (NCBI taxonomy): Bacteria > Bacillati > Actinomycetota > Actinomycetes > Kitasatosporales > Streptomycetaceae > Streptomyces > Streptomyces sp. NPDC029292. The sequence continues at coordinate 13,578 of NZ_JBVHXR010000047.1, read as the reverse complement.
CTGCGGGTGCTCGGCCCGGATCACGCTCCGGCGAACTTCTCGCCGTGGTGCGGATCCCACCGCTGCTCGCGCATGGCGACGTTGACGAACTCCGGCAGAGCGAGAAGGACCCTCTCCACCGCGAGGGCGAACCGCGTGTCCTGGTCGTACAGGTGCTGGCGGCCGCCCTCCAGCGAGAACGAGGCCAACCGCCAGTCCGACGCCGCACCTTCTTGGCGATCGACCCGGCCCGCATCCAGCTGTTGAGCGCGGTGACGCCGTAGGCCCACAGGCGATCCGTCAGCCGGCGCATCTCCCGGCCCTCGTAGCCGTCCGCCCGCGCGCGAGCCACCTGCTCCGCGTCCTCCGCCACCCGGCGGACAGACGCCAGCACCGGGTCCTCGTCCTCCAGCATCCCCGTGGTGGATCCCCGTAGCGCCTCCAGGGCCCGGAGCGTGTTGCGAGTAGTCACACTGATTCCTTCAACCATCGTTTTAAGTCTCTGGCGAGGCTTGTATGGAGCGAGGAAGGGAAGGGGCAAGAAGTCCTACCGGCCCTGGAGGCCGCGAACCCGAACCGGGCTCCACGAAGGAGGTAATGGGCCGGGTCGGCCAGCCGGTGATCGACGGGTAGCCCTCGTTCCAGTCGACGCCCGCGCCGGCCGGTGTGTTGACCGCGACCACCGCTGTGGCGACGATCACCTCTTCCGGCAGCACCGCGGCGGAGGGTGCCCCCGCTCCGCGCACCGCCGAGCGGAAGACGGACTCCAGCTTCTCCGTCCGGCACCGCTCGGACAGGGCGTCCAGCTCGTCGAGGGTGTCCTCTGCGGTGTCGTTGTCGAACGGCCCGGGGCCCCAGGTTCCCACGTCACTTCCTCGTCAGTTCCTCGCGGCGATGACGAGGAGCCTCACTCGTAGACCCGAGCCGCCATCACCATGTCTCCGACGAACTTCCAGCTCGGCGATTCGGGAACCTCTTGCCCGTGGTTCGCGAACCACCCGGGGCAGTCGTTCAGCCAGGCGGCCCAGGCCTCGAGGAAGGCGGGGAGGGAGACGTTCTCCCAACCCTCCGGGCTCGCGGTGACGTCCTCGGCGGCCAGGCGCAGGAAGGCCACCAGGTCCTCTCTTGTGCGCACCTCGCGCGCGTTCTCCGCCAGACTCGCCACTATTTGCTGCCCCTCACTATGATCGACGCTCCGTCGTTCTGGGTGGTGAACTTCCACCCCTGGTTCTCCACTTCGGCAGCCGTGGCGCGCTGGAACCGGATATTTACACCGGCCTGCTGGAACACATAGAGCCTGCGGTTGTCGAGGGTGTACTTCTTTCCGTCCCTTTCGAAGATGCGAATGGGGGGAATGTCATCGGCGCTGGTGCGGCCGGCCTTCAGGTCGTCGACGACCTCGGCGACCGACCTCCCGTCGCTGAATTTCGCGCCGATACTATCCTGCGAGAACCGCACGGCCTTGGGCGAGATCGTCCCGTTCGCCGGCAGACCACCCACCGGTCCCGGCTTCGGCGCACCCGGTTTGCCCTTGCTTCCGCCCCCGCCCTTGCCCAGCGGTCCGATGAAGCTGCCGGCCGCCGCGCCGACCCCGGCAGAGTTGGAGTCGGGATTGAACCCGTGTTCCTTGCCCCAGGCCTTGTATTTGTCGGTGAGGCACTCGTCCTGCACGATGCAGGCGGGTGTGAAGAGGGCGCTGACCCAGTCGAGAGCGGTGGTGATGGGCAGGCCGACACCGTAGAGGGCGTTGGCCAGCGGGCCCTTCTGGTTGCTGTTCGCCCAGTTCCGGATCTCCGGGTCGTTGGCCCAGGCGGGGTCGAAGTACGGAGTCGGGGAGATGACCCCGCACAGGCAGTTGTACAGGCTCGTGGTGGTCGTGGTGGTGGTCGTGACGCTGTCGTGGCTGGAGCCGTCGTACTTGTCGGACGCCGGGTCGTTCTCGGCCTTGTAGTCGCCGTACGTGCCGTTGCTGCCCGAGCAGAAGTGCGGGTAGCAGGACTCACGGCCGGTCGGATCCGACTGGGTCACCGGCGTGTTGTTGGCGTAGCTGTAGCCGTTGAGTGACTGGTGCTGGTCGAGCGTGAGCATCGGGTCGACGCTGATGAACCGGCCGATCGACGTGTCGTACTCGCGTGCGCCGACGTGGGTGAGGCCGGTGTCGTCGTCCACGGTCATGCCGAGGAACGCCTTGTCGTCCGTCCAGGTGCCGGTGCCGCCTTCGCGGGTCTCACCGAAGGGCGTGAAGTACCGCTTGGTGACGGCCAGATCGGTGGCGGCCACGGCAAGTGTGGAGGTGCCGTGCGCGTCGTCGGAGAGGAAGGACAGCCTCTCGGTGCCGGACTCGTTGGTGCGTACGGCGATCGTGGTGCCGCTCGCCGTGTAGTACCGCTGGCCCCAGATGTCGCCGGTCGCCGCGTCGTAGTGGACCTCGGTGGCACCGAGGTACAGGACGCTCTCGCCCTTCGCGTTGCGGCGCAGCAACAGGTTGCCGTCGGCGTCGTAGAGGTAGCCGGTGGTGTCGGCGCTCTCGGTCAGCGTGGCGAGCTTGCCCTCGCTGCTCCAGGTCAGACTTTGGGTGGCCGAACCGTCGGGCCGGGTCGTGGTGTTGCCCGTATCGTCGTAGTCGTACTCCTGAGCTGCCGTGAGGCAGTTGCCGCTCATCGTGGTCGACAGGAGGGCGTGGAGCCGCTGGGAGTCGTAGCAGTACGTCTGGGTCGTCGACCCGGTCGCGGTGTGCTCGGTCTCCGTTTGCCGCAGGCCCGCGTCGGAATAGGTGTATGACGTCCAGTACGGCGAGGCCCCGTCGAGGTTGGCCGTGGTGCGGCCGGAGGTGGCGCAGTCGGCCGTCTTCGGGGTCCAGGCCTCGGTCAGTCGGCGGTAACCGTCGTATGCGAAGCACTGGTTGTCGGCCTCACTGGTGCCGCCCAGCGTGGTTGGGTCCGAGATCGACAGGACGTTGCCGGCGTCGTCGTAGCCGTACTGGAGGTCCTGCAGCATGTAGGCGTGCGCCGTGGTCGTCACATGGGACTCGGTGAGGCGATTGGTGCCCTCTTCCCAGGTGTTGGTGACGTACGCCTTCGGGGAGTTGGCGGCCGCGGACGCGCCGAGCGTGAACTGCTCGATCTGACCGAGCGCCGAGTAGGAGGCGCCGAGCAGGTAACTCGACGTTCCGGACACGGTCTTGGGCAGGGCCGAGTCGGTGTAGGTGGTGGATACGTACTCGTCGCCCAGGCCGCCGGCGGCCGGCTCGTAGGAGGAGGCGACGGTGCCGTCGACGTTGTAGTCCTTCTTGAACGTCACCTTGGACGCGATCGCGCCGGAGGTCACCAGCGCGTCGTCGGACGGCAGGCTGAAGGTCGACTCCGTGACCTGGTAGAGGTTGTCGTAGGAGACGACCGCGTCGGTGTACGCCTTGCCCGAGGTGCCGCCCACATAGCGGGTCGTGGAGTCCAACTGGCCCTTGGCCAGGGTGTCGTAGGCGTACGCGGTCAGCTTGTTCGCGTCCGTCTTCGACGTCTGCCACACACCTGTCGTACGGCCGATGCCGTCGTAGGCGTATAGCAGCTTCTGGCCGCGCGCGTCGGTGGTCGTCTCGGTCTGGTCGAGAGCCGTGTAGGTGGTCGTGGCCGTGCCGGTGTCCGGGTCGGTCGCCGAGGTCTGACGGCCGAACAGGTCGTAGCCGTACGACCATTGCTCGCCGTCCGGGCCCGTGACGGTCTTCTTCAGCCCGTCCCGGGTGTAGGTGTAGGCGGTCGACGTATAGGTGCTGCCGGTCGGCGAAGTCCCCGCGTACTCACGGCGTTCGGTCGTCCTGCCCTGGGCGTCGGTGGAGACCCGGGTCGCCGATCCTCCCTCCACGGCTGTCATGGCGGTCGAGTCCCCGGTGTACGAGGTCGTGGTGGACCACTGCTCCACCCCGCCGATCAGGAACGTGGATTTCGTCGCCCGGCCGGCGCCGTCGTAGACGGTCTCGGTCTGGCTGGGCGACTCGCCGTACTCGGCCCGCGTATACGTGCCGTTGGGCTCGCTGGTGGTGTCGTAGATGTCGCTGAACGTCTCGTACGCCAGGCCGCGGGTGTCGTACCGGGTGTCGGTGAGCAGGCGTCCGTCGGTGGCCGCCGGGGACTGGACCTGAAGCTTGCGTAGCAGCGCGTCATAGATCGTGTACGTCGTGTCGTACGACGTGCCGTCCGCCTTCAGGGTGGAGGTCGAGGTCCACGGCGCGGCGTCGTTGCCGACCGAGTACGCGAACTTGCTGTTGGCGCTCTGACCCGCGTCCTTGGAACGGTTGGGCTTCCAGACCCCAGTGAGCCGGCCGAGCGCGTCGTAGGTCAGCTCGGTCTTCTTCAGGTTGACGTCGTAGATCTTGACCGACTGACCGGTGGCCGGGTCCGCGTAGGTGTACGCCGACTGCCCGGCCGCGTTGGTGACCTTGGTACGGGTCAGCGGACCGGCGGCGGTGGGGGTGTAGACGTTGGTCGTGGTGTTGCCAGCCGCGTCGGCGGCCGTGAGGACCCGGCCGAGCGTGTCGTAGGTCGACTTGGCGGTGGTCTGCCAGGTGCTGGGGTGGCGTTCGCCGCTGGTGGCCGAGGCCGGGTAGGCGGTGGCGCGGCCCTCCCAGTTCGCGTCGCCCTTGGTCGGGGTCTGGGACGTTGTCCAGGCGGTGGCGGAGGTGCTGTCGTAGACGGTCGCCTTGTCGGAGAGGACGTCCCCGCGGGTGTCGCTGTTCGTGGGCAGCGACAGGTCGGTCTCGGCGGCGGAGCAGACCCGGCCGACCGTACGGGTGCGGGACACCAGGGAGTTGATGCCGAGGGAGTCGTTGCGCGCGTACCAGGTGCGCGTGCAGGTCTGGTCGTCGTCGACGGCCGTGTCGCCGTTGTCCTGGACCGTGACCGCCATGCCGTAGTCGTCGTACGTCGTCTCCGAGGAGGCGGTACGCCAACTCGACGTGCCCGTCAGATAGGTGTACGTGGCGGTTTTCTGTGTGCGGACGAAGTAGGCCTCGGTGTCGGCGTAACTCTTGTGCTGTGTGGCCGACTTGGACTTCCATGGGTCGTTGACCGTGACCGAGACGGGTGTCGATCCGTCGTAGGTGATCTGCTCGCGCAGGAACCCGGCGTACGGGTCGGAGTCCGTGACGTCGGCCACCGTGAGGCCGCTCGGCTCGATGCCCGCCTCGGTGACCGAGCGGGTGCCCGAGGACGTCTTGTCGTCGTCCATGCCCAGCAGGTACAGCGACACCGACTTGGACTGCGTGACATCCGAACTGCCCGTGTACGCCGTCACCTTGCGGTAGCCGCGCCACTGCGACCAAGTGCGCTCGTCGGAGGAGGTCAGCGGGTCGTCGTTGTAGTGCCAGCCCGGGCCGGAGTAGTCGTAGGAGTGGTAGACCGCCTCGTTCTGCCCCGTCGGGTCGGCCTCGAACACCGCCGTGACCCGGTACTTGTGGAACCAGTCGATCGACGCCTCGGTCGCCCCGTTGATGTGCCAGTACAACGGGTAGCAGGACAGACTGTTGTCGTCCTCGTCGGCGGGCATGTTCGAGCCGCGCACACACTCCGGCTCCGAGAACGTCACGTCCGTGATCGCACCGGTCTCGGACGTGATCGTCTCGATGCGGGGGCGGGTCAGCGGGAGGATGTCGTCGGTGGCGTCGACCCGGTTCTCCCGCATCTGGTACGTGAAGGTGACCGGGTCCAGCGAGATGTCGTCGCCGTTCTTGCCCGTGTACGTCACGGACTTGAGGACCAGGGTCTGGTCGGAGGTGTCGCCGATGTCACCGCCGTCGAGGAACGCCTGGGTCAGCTTCCACGAGTCCACGGCCGTGTACGCGCTGCTCGACGTCGACCACACGTAGGTGTCGACGGAGGTGAGGCGCTTGCGGGTGAAGAAGGCCGGGGAGGCGTTCTCCTCGCAGTCGGCGTCCGCCGCGCAGATCGCGTCGAAGGGCACGTCCGGCCAGTTGTCGGAGGTGTCGTCGGTCAGGTCCGAGCAGTCGTCGGCGGTGCAGCGCTCGCTGTAGTCGAAGGTGATCTTGCCGGAGGCGTCCGCGGTGAACAGGGTGCTGGAACGCTGCCCGTAGAGGATCTTCGTCAGGTAGCCGCCGCGCGTGTAGGTCGCGGTGGCGGTCGAAGCGCCGTTCCTGGCATAGGAGTTGGACTCCTTGGTGTACCAGTACGTCATCGCGTTGCCGTGCGTGTCCTCGACATAGTCGAGGTTCCACCGCCAGGCCTGCGTGCAGTACGACGACGCGAAGGTGGAGTCGTAGCACGGCTCGCCGTCGTCGTCGCCGAACACCGGGGCCGTCCACACCGAGTTGGTGCGCTCGTCCCCCGCGCCGCTCAGCTTGTTGAGACCGAAGACGTACTTGGTGCCGTCGCCGGTGACGACCGTCCAGTACTCGCCGTTGTTGTCGCCGTTGTCGGCATCGGTGGAGTGCGTGACCGTGGACGCGTCGTCGTCCTTGAGCCGCCACTCACCGCTGGTGTCGTCCTTGACCAGCTCGGTCGACTTGCCGTTCAGGACCAGGGAAGCGTTGTCATACTTCCAGCACTGGTCGTACTTCTCGTCGTGCCCGTCCTCGTCACAACTGCCGTAACTGCGGTCGATGTAGGAGGACGTCAGGTCGAAGCCCTCACCGACCTGGGTGGCCTGGTTGTTCGTCGACGCCGTCTTGCCGTCCACGCTGCCCGAGTCGTACGACAGCGACAGGGTGGGCACGGGGCCCGCGGCGGCCGGCGGTACCTCCATGTCGTACGACCAGGTGAACGAGCCGGAGGAACCGCCCGCCGACCAGGTCGACGAGGGCGACAGCGGGGAGGCCGTGTAGTCGCCGGAGCCGGACGCGGACTCACCGGAGGTGGCCGTCACGGCGAGGACCGTCGCCTCGGCGGTGCTCGCCTCACGCACGAGCTGGGTGGACACGCCTGCGTCGCCGGTCAGTTCGACCGTCGCCGACAGCTCCTGGGACTTGATGTCGTTGCTGGAGTCGAGCGGCGTCTGCGTACGGCACTTCGCCTTCTCCGGCGTCGTCAGCGCACACGCCGGCAACTCCACCAGGCGGAGGCGACCCGACCAGCCGCCGCCATAGACGGAGGCGAACTCGCCGTAATCCAGGGAGACTGCGGCATCGCCCGCGCCGGACACAGTCAGCAGGACACCGGTGACGCCGGCCGCTTTCGTCGCCTTTCGTGACAGCACCTCGACGGTGGCCGACGCTGCCGAGTCCTTCTGCGGGGTGAGCGTGACGGGGAGTCCGCCCGGTGCGGCCTTGGCCCGGCCGCCGGTCAGGTCCAGCGAGGCCTCGCCGGCCTTCGGCCACGCGGCGTCCTGCTCGGCACGGGCCCACTTGGCCTGGGCCTGGTTCTCGGCCTTTCCGTCCGCGACCTTCGCCCGGGCCTTCTTTGCGCCGAGGCCGGTGACCTCCTGGACCTTGCTGACCCGCTCCTTCTGGGTGGCGAGCCGCCCCAGCGGGTCCGCGTCGGCGGCGAAGGCCACCGGGGTCAGCAGTGAGGCCACCAGAGTCGCGGTGACGGCGACCAGTCCACCCCGTTGTCTCGATGATGTGCTCATGCCATTACCCACGTCGTCGCCCTCACCCCGTAGCACCTGAAAAGATCAAGGAGTTGTTGCCATGGGGCTGCCGGGCGACGGCGCGCAACACCGTCGCTCAGCAGCCGTTGTCCGTCTATTCGCCGAGCAGTGAGCTGATCTGGTCGGTGTCTGAAGCCGCCCCGGCCCACAACCGCAGCTCGCTCACCGCCCCCGGCAGCCAGTGCCCCCAGGCGCCGGCGGTGTAGCCGTTGCCCACGGCCAGGGCCTCCGCCCCGAAGTCCGTCGCATAGGACACGGTCGTGTACTGCAGGTTGTCGTTGAGGTACAGGGCCACCGTGCTGTTCTGTGCGTTGTAGACGCCGGTGATCCGGACGTCGCCGCTGTCGGTGGTGGCCTCCTCGCTGACCTGCGAGGTGAAGGTGCCGTCGTCGTTGTAGCGGCCGAAGTGCCATAGGCCGGTGGCGACGGTCTTCTCCACGATGTCGCCGTCGCTGGTCTCGACGGCGACCGTCGACTTTCCGGTCACCTCGAAGAAGATGCCCCAGTTGGACGTAGAGTCCTTGTCACGCTTGCCGACCACCTGGGCGACGTAGCCCGTGCCCTTCGCGGCGAGCGCCTCCAGGTCGGGACTGACCACGGTCGTCACGGTGAACGAACCCGTGTCGTCCACGGCTCCGTCCGAGGAGGCCGCGTCGTCCGTGCCGTCCAGCACGATCGCCTCGCCGTCCGTGGCACCGCCACCGGAGACGGTCAGGGTCCGCCCGTAGCCGGAGGCGTCCGTCAGTGTCGTGGCTCCGGCGGCGGCCGTGGACGCGTCCCAGTCCGCGGTCAGCTCGGCGTACTGGTCACCCGTCGTCGGGTTCAGCGCACGCGAATCCCGGGCGATCTCGGAGAAGCTCAGCGCCCGCTGCCACACCTTCACCTCGTCCACGCTGCCGTCCAGGGGGTACTGGTACACCCCGTCCAACAGCCCACGCCCGATCTGCAGGTTCCCCGAGGAACTCCAGCCGCCGGCGGCCGTCTTCTCGATGTACCACTCGCCGTTGACGATCAGTCGCATCGTCTTGGTGGTGGCGTTGTTGACGAAGGTGAGATGCGTCCACCTGTTCGCGGCCGTGGGCGCGGCCATGTAGGAATAGGAGGCGGTGGCGGAGCTGTCGTCCGAACTGACCGTGGCCATGCCCCACCTGCCGGTGGTGGCGTTGTAGAGCACATAGAACGGGCTGTGGAGCGAGCCGCTCTGGGCGAGGAGCACTTGCGGCTTGGTGAGGTCGTCGAGGCGCACCCAAGCCGACACGGTGTAGCTACCACTGGTGTCGAGCACCGCACCGTCCGTGGCCGCGTACCCCGAACTGCCGTCCAGGAGAAGGCTCATGTCCTCCACACCGGTGTCCGCGTCCGTGCCCCGGCGTCCGCGACCGTCACGCGAGGCTCCGGAGGCCGACAGCACGAGCGTATCCTCGTCCGCGTCCACGCCGGTGCCGTAGTCCACCGCGGACCCGGACGCCTCGTCGAAGTGATACTCGGCCTGCGGTGCCTCACCGTCGGACACCTTGAAGTCGATCAGGTTCTGCGCACCCCAGCGGCCCAGGCTGTCCTTGGCCCGCGCGTACAGCCGGTACGTGCCTTCCGCGTCCGGGGTCACCGACGTGGTCACCTTGCTGCCGCTGATCGCGGACGACCAGGCCGTGTCCGTGGACAGCTTGTACTGGTAGGCCACGTTCTCGTCCCCGTCCGCCGCGGTGAACGTGAACGACGCCGCGATCCCCGGACCACCCGCCGAGGCACAGGCGTTCGCCGTGCACTCCGAGTACGGTGACGCGATCGCGATCGTCGGCTTCAACGGACGCGTCGGGTCCACCTGGAAGTAACACCACCCGGTGGTGGAGGCGTTCGAGGAGCCGGACAGCCAACTGTCACCGTCGTTGTAGTACGAGCGGGTCCACGCCCGGTACCGGTACAGCACGTCCTCGCTCAGCGTGGACCAGGTGATCGTGACCTTCTTGCCGTCACCGACGTAGCCGTCGCCTTCGGCGGGGCGCAGATTGCCGTTTCCGGCCGTGGCGTCCGACCAGGTGTCGTCGTCGCTGTCCTGCTTGTCGATGTCGAAGTAGACCCGCAGGCTGGCGTCGGACTCGCCGCCCGACTTGGTCTGCGCGGTCGCCGCCAGCGACGGCGTCGGGTCGGAGACGATCGCCGGGTCACCCGAGTCCGTCTCACAGACCGTGCCCTCGCCCGTGACGATGCCGATCCCGGTCGGCGTCGCGGGCAGTCCGACGAACTTCACCGACAGTACGGCGTCGTTCATGAACCGCTTCCAGGAGTTCGGGTCGGACTCGTCCGTCGCGCGCAGCATCAGCGGGAGGCGGGAATACTTGCCGGCGGCGAAGTTCTTCACCGTGGAGGTGAGGTTCTCGTTCGTCTCCTCCGCGTTGTCGTTGAACTCGATCGCCGCGTTGGGCTGCGAGGGGTCACAGGCGCTGCCTCGGCCGGCGGAGACGTATCGGTCGACCATCAGGTCCAGGGAGGTCGGGCCGGGCCAGTCGGAGGAGGACGAGATCCCGTTCGTGCGGGTCAGGTTCACCCACGAAGCGGTGCACGACATCGACCACGTCTCCGTGACCCGGAAGGTCGCGTCCAGCACCTGCTTGCCCTTGAGCGAGGTGGGTGAGAACTCGAAGTACAGGCGCTGCTTGTAACCCGAGCCGCAGTAGTACGAGTAGCCGCCGGTGACATAGGTACCGCAGTACCCCATGCCCTTGCCCTCGTCGTCATCGCCGTTGGTCCAGGCGTAGTCGGCGTAGCCGTCACTGCGCAGCAGGGTGCGCTCCGCTTCGGACCAGGTGACGGTGGGGTCGATGTAGAGCGGGTAGGTGGCGTTCTCGATCAGGTCCGCGTCCGGGGTGAGGGAGAGCTCGTCATCGGAGACGTCGAGCGGCAGGAGCGCGATCGCGGAGCCGTCGGAGGGGCCGTCCGAACCGTCGGCCGTCGAGGCGCCGTCCTCGGTCTCCTCGGCTGCGTCGGCCTCCTCGCTCTCCTCGCTCTCCGCAGTCATCAACTGCGCGCTGTCGGAGGCCTGTTCGGCATCGCCTGCCGAGTCCCACATCTGCGCCTGCGGCGAGCGGAAGACGGACACACCGTCGCCGTCCACCGCCTGCATCCCACCGGTCGTGGTCTCCTGGACGTCCAGACCGGACGTGTCCAGCGCGAACGACACCTCGGCCAGCTTCTCGCTCGCCGCCGCCTCCGCTGTCTTGACGATCAGCACCTCACGGAAGCCCTCGACGGACGCCGTCAGCTTCAGATCCACGCCGGGCAGGACCTCGCTGTACAGCGCGGAATCCCCGTCCAGGGTCGGCTCCGGCAGCTCACCGGGCCACCCCAGCGACAGCGATCGCCCGTCCCGCGCCACGGACACCAGGTCCGAGCCGTCCCCGCCCCCGGAGAACGACAGGCCGACGGCGGCCGCCTTCGGCCCGACCGACCCGTCCGAGCGCACCTCCAGCGTGGCATCGGGGGTGGTCCATCCGTTCCCGTCCTTCACCCGCACCGGAACCGCGGAGTCCTCCAGAGTGAAGGACACCCCGTCCGGGTTCGCATACGTCGTCGCGTACTCGGTGCGCAGCTCAGGCACTTCCACCTGAGCACCGGTCGCCGCGGCCGACACGAGCGCGTCCTGCGCCGCCTTCGTGGACTCCGAGCTTCCGTCGTTCGCCGAGGCCTCGGCCTTCGACATCGGCTCCGACTTCTGCGCCGACGCCATCGACCGCGCCGCCTCGACCGCCCCGGCGTCCAGGAGGTCCGTATCGGCCGCGAAGGCCGTGCCTCCCGCCTGAACCCCACCACACATCAATGCCGTTGACACGAGCAACGCGCTCAGCGCACGCCACACCCCACCCCGGATCACAAGCCCCGCCCCATCCCCAAGATCGCACAGCTTGACCGAGGGGGACCGTAGGGCTACTCGCAGCATCAGGCAAGAGCTCACCTGTCTCAACTGCCCCGAAAATTAAAGAACTTGACCGGAAAATTCCTCTACACAGGTTTCCCTCAGCATTGCCATCCAGGACAATTCGCACCCGCACAGAGGGAGGGGGTGGCGGCGGTACCAAGCACATTCCGGCGGGGCAGGTGACGTTGGCGGGGCAGATCTCCGCCCCGCCAACAGGCACGCATACTCACGCATGCGCGAGGGCATGAAGCCATGGACGATCGTCGCGAGCGGAGCCCCGTTCCACGAGGACCTCTTGGTGCGGACGGATGCAGCCTCGGTGGAAGCCTGCTTGGAGGTCTGCCTTCCCCGATTGCGCGCATTTGGCCTGGTCCTCCCGGAGTCCGGAGCATGAGCGAGGGCCACGTCCTGATCCAGCTTCCCGAGGGATCCTGGTGGAACTGGGACGTTGTGGAGTGGAACGCGGGCCGGTTGCGCCTGGGTGCCGGGCACGACATCTCGTACGCCCATCACTTGGAACTGGTCTTCGCCGACCCGGTCTTGGTCAGGTGCCCGGCCAGCTTCCACCATCCTGTCTTCCGTGCACCGACGCCGGACGAGGTGCGGCTGGTCGCCAATCAGGTCGGGGAGACGCCCCCTGTCATCCTTGCCTTCGAAGCGGACGCGGGCGGCCCGGATCGGGCCCCCTGCCTGATCGCTGCCGGGCAGCTCGACATCGTCCAGGGCACCGTCTTCCGCTACTGGCGCGAGCTGGCCGCTGGGGAACGCCTCGCGCCTTGGGTGCAGCCTCCCGTGGCCTGATCGGCCGTGATCCATGCGGCGACCGTTTCGGTAGCTTCCAACGGAAGCGGAAATGCAAGTGCCTCATCGTGATGCCGATCTCGAATTTTGGCTCTGGCCGCAGTTGTCACGCTCGCCCGGTAGGCGGATCGCGGCGGGACAACGCGAAGCCCCAGCTGGTCGGGGGAGGCCAGCCGGGGCAGGAGGCGAAGTGCGGAGGGCGGTCGCTGTCGACGGTCGCGTAATTCGGCTCTGTCGGAGATCTTGTGATGCGGCCTGCCCCGGCGCACGGCTTCGGCATCGCCGTCACCGGATGGACCCTGCTCCGCAGATACCGCCGCCGCGACCACGAGCACGCCGACCTCACCGAACTGTCGCAGCTCCTGCGCCGCCTCTACGTTCAGACACAGACCCTCGCCGACCAGGACGGCGCCGCGACCGCCGCAGACCTCGCGACCCTGCGGACCATGCAGTACGAGCTGGGATGCGCACCCACACCCTCTGACCCAGACCTCAACACCACGCTCGCGAACGTCACTTCGCGCCTGGAAGCCCTCTTCACCACTGCCATTCCGACGGCGGCAGGCCCCGGAACGCTCAAGCAGACCCGGCAGCAAGGCGGAGCCACCCGCGAGGTCCTCACCGCCGTCAAGGAGGCGCAGGCCCTCGTCGAGCGTCTGCGGGGCCGCTGAAGGACGGGTTCTTCGGGTGGTGGGAGCAGTTCGGGCGGGCTTTGCTGGAGGACCCCGCCAAGCAGCGGTACGGCGCTGAGCTGTGCGAGCTGGCGGGACTGCCGTCGGGCACGATCTATCCGATCCTTGCCCGGCTGGAGCAGGCCGGCTGGGTGGATAGCAGATGGGAGGACCCGGCCGTGCACGAAACGGCCGGACGTCCGCGTCGCGACTTCTACCGCATCACACACGACGGCGCAGTGCAGGCCCGCGACGCTCTCGCGCGCGCCTACAGGTCCAGGAAACAGCCCCTGCCCGGATGGGCTGCCGCCCGCCCCGCCGCCGACGGAGGCGCATCATGAAGACCCGAAGGCGTTAACCCCCCTCGCGGTGCAGAGCGCAACGCCCACCCTGGACAGCATCCTCGCTGAGCCTCCGCCAACTTGAATCCACAGGTCAAAGGGCTGGTGTGCTCGTTTGTCGGCGTGCTCGCGCTGGTTGTGAGCGGCAGTCTGAGGAGTAGATCATCTGGCGGAGTTGTCTCGGGTGAACCTTCCCCTTGATCGTGGACACCTGGAGACTGGGACATGAGGTTCCAGAGGAAGTAGTGCCAGGTGGGAAGCAAGAGCAACCGCAGCAGGC
>NZ_JBVHXR010000046.1:0-31459 GCF_055569295.1 Streptomyces sp. NPDC029292 | reverse complement strand
CCGGTCACGACACCGCGACACTCCGCGACGCTCACCTCAAGATGCGATTCCTCCCGGGGCTGAAGCCCCGGGGCTCCTCGCAAGAATCCGCTGAACTGGCGATAGCCCGGGCGAACAGGCGGGAGGGGAGATCGTGATTCTCTCGGCTTGCCTCAGCGCCAGGAACTACTGTCGCGAGCATGGTCGAACACGATGCCCTCAGTGCCACCCGCAAGGCCTATGACGCTGCTGCCCCCACCTATGCGCAGCTGTTCCGCGACGGGCTGCGGGACAGGCCATTGGACCGCGCGATCTTGGGTGCCTTCGCCGAGGTCGTAAGTGCGAGTGGGGACGGTCAGGTCGCGGACTTGGGGTGCGGGCCTGGCCATATCACCGCTCATCTGGACGAGTTGGGGCTGGTGGCGTTTGGTGTTGATGCCTCTCCTGCGATGATCGAGTTGGCTCGACAGGCTCATCCGGGCCTGCGGTTCGACGTGGGCTCGATGGCCGCGTTGAACATCGCTGACGGCGTGCTGGGCGGCGTACTCTCACGTTGGTCCATCATCCACACTCCGCCGCAAGAACTCCCCGTCATCTTGGCGGAGTTCCATCGTGTGCTGGCACCTGGCGGCCACCTTCTGGTCGGCTTTTCGGCCAGCGATGATCCGTCTCACCCGACGCAGGTCTTCGATCACACAGTCGCGCCGGCCTATCGGTGGTGGCCTGATCACCTCGCCGCGATGCTGCGCAAGTCCGGGTTGGTCGAGGTAGCCCGGATGGTTCGTGAGCCTCAGCCCACCGACCGACGGCAGTTCCAGGAGATTCAACTGCTCGCCCGCAAAGCCTAGGCACGGTCTGTCTGACCGAACACATAACCGCATCCAACCTGCCGGACGTCCACCAGTTCCTCGATGCTCAGCTGGCCTAGGGCGAGCCCGAACGCCCGGATCGTTGCGGGGGCGTCCTCGGGGAAGATTCCCAAAGTCCGCAGCCGCAGATAGAAGTCGACCTTCTTCTGCCCGCCGCGGGCATGCACCCGGCGCTGGGCGTCGACGAGTTCCACGCAGTCCCCAACGGTGATGTCACGGATCAGTCCGCCCTTGCAGGCCGGCAGGGTTGCGACCCGTGTCGCGGCGATCTGGGCGTCCTTGCACGAGCTCGCCGGCCCGGAGTCAGCCAGTCGGTGCAGGCGCGCGAACCCGTCGGGGTCCCCGTTCATGGGCGACCAGGTGGCTGTGTAGGTGAAGGCGGAGAGCGGGTGTCGGTCGGTTCTGGCATCGGTTCTCGATCGAGACGCCGGGAGATGTCGGCTAGAACCGAGAGCACGCCGTCGGCGTGTTGGTGATCAGCGGCACAGTCCGGGCCGTGGATCTGAGAGCGGAGTTGGAGCTGTGACGGAAGTAGCGAAGGATTTACAGGATGCCGCGCCGGAGCTCGACGGTCCGGGCCTATGGCGTCAGCGGGATTTCATGCTGCTGTGGAGCGGCCAGACGGTCAGCGAGATGGGCTCGGCGGTCACCCAGATCGCGCTGCCGCTGCTCGCGGTCGTCGCGCTCAAGGCGAGCACGCTCGAGGTCGGGCTCCTGACCGCCGCCACCACGGCGGCGTTCGCGCTGATCGCGCTGCCCGCGGGTGCGCTGGTGGACCGCGGCGCTAAGCGTTCCATCATGATCGTCTGCAATGTTCTCCGCCTGGTGATCATAGGCTCGGTCCCGGTGGCGGCGGCGTTCGGCGTCCTGACGATGGCTCAGCTGTACGTGGTCGCGGCGGCCGCGGGTGTGTGCACGGTGTTCTTCGACGTCTCGTACCAGAGTTATGTGCCATCGCTGATCCGCACCGAGGACCTGATGGCCGCCAACGGCAAGCTCGGGACGACCCAGGCGTTCGCGCAGCTTGGAGGCCCGAGCCTGGGCGGTGGACTGGTCGGGGTGTTCGGCGCGGCGGGGGCGATGACGGCCGACGCGGTCTCCTACGCGATCTCGGTGCTGTCGATCCTCGGGATCAGGAAGCGGGAGGAGCCGCCGCCGGCGCGGACGGCGGACGAGCCGCTGCGGCGCCGGATCGCCGAGGGACTGAGGTTCGTCGTCGGGCACCGGATCCTGCGGAGGGTCGTGGCGTGCACGGGCACCGCGAACCTGTTCTCCGGGATGAGCTCGGCGCTGGCGATGGTCTTCCTCGTCCGGGTGCTGCACGTGCGCCCCGCGCTGACCGGGCTGATCGTGGCGGGCGCGGCCATCGGCGGGATGGCCGGGGGCGCGTTCGCCGGCCGGCTCGCCAAGAAGATCGGCTCGGCGCGGATCATCTGGGTGTCGATGCTGGTCCTCAGCGCGCCGCAGGTCATCGCGGCGGCCGCTTGGCGAGGCTGGGGAGTGCTGCTGTTCCCGCTGGGCTGGGGCATCGCGTACTTCGCCGGGATGGTGTACAACGTCGCGCAGCTCAGCTACCGGCAGTCGGTGACACCGCCGGAGCTGATGGGCCGGATGAACGCGGCCGTCCGCTGGATCGTGTGGGGCACGCTGCCGCTCGGCGGCATCCTCGGCGGAGTACTCGGCACCCTGATCGGCATACGGCCCACACTCTGGCTGGCGTTCATCGGCTCCTGGGCGGCCGGCTGGTTCGTGTTCTTCTCCCCGCTCCGCCACATGCGCGATGTTCCCCAACCCGCGCCCGCGCCCGCCCCCGTTGTTACGAGTTGATGGTGAGCGCGGGGTCGTCGCTGAGGCCTACGCATACGGCATGGGCAAGGAGCCGTGTCGCCCTGGGCGCCGGCTCCTTGCGCGGCTCGGGCCAAGCGGACTCCAGGGCCTTCTTCACCGCCAGGATGCCGACGCTGTACTTCCGCTGGAGAGCGCGGTTCGACAGGCCGGCGCGCGTCGCGGCTGAGCGCCGCGTACAGATCGACCTTGGTCTTCGGCAGCACCCGGCTCTCCTCGTCGTGCAGAGCACAACCATGGTCCCGAAGCAAACACCCGACCGCTCTCAAAACTCGGCGACATCACTCGCCTGGAGCATCGGGTGCTCTCGCCGCCAAGCGAGAGGTGCTCTCACGACTCACGTATAAAGCCAACCAGGCAGGACCCGACGGCGTGACACGCCCGGATGCTCCCGGACACCAAGATTTCTGCCCACTACTTTCAGCAACTCGACTGCGGTCCTACCTGCCGGGCCGTCAGCTGGGCTAGTTCGGATAAGACCAGATCGGCGCGCTCGGCCTGGTCCTCAACGCCGTCGTGCTCTGGACCACCCGCTACATCGACGCCGCCGTCGCTCAGCTCCGCGCCGAGGGCCACGAGCTCCGTAACGAGGATGTCACCCGGCTCTCCCCGCTCAAGCACCGCAACCTCAACGTGCTCGGCCGCTACAGCTTCACCCCGTCCGTCCCGCGCGAAGGACTGCGGCCCCTGCGCGACCCGGACGCGGTCGAGCTGGACGATGATGACGATGGTGGCGATGGTGGCGATGGTGGCGAGGACATGTAGTTGTCGTCAGTCAGCTGGTCGTGTCTTCAGCGCCCCCCGCGGTCGAGGGCGGCGACCTCGCGTACGGCCTCGGCGATGGCCGGGAAGTCCTTCTTGAGGATCGCACCGTGGTTGCTGGCGACCTTCGCGCCGATCTGGATGTTCGGGTTGTGGGCGGTCACCGCATCGAGGCTGGTGCGTATCCGTTCCTGCTCATCACCGCGGCTTCCGAGGGACGTCCCCGAAGCGACCACATACCGCACCGGGACGGTGATGTTGTCCAGCACAGGACCCAGCTCGCGCTCGCGGGAGAGCCTGCCGAGCTCGATGTTGCTGTTCGCCTGCTGTTCGGCGGTCATCCGCGGGGCCAGGCCCGTCGGGCGCAGCAGCGGCAGGAACCAGCTCATCCGCCTGAACAGCTTCCGGATCCGCTGCTCCATGGCCTCGTCGAGCCAGTCGTAGGGGAACGCGCCGTCGACCAGGACCGCGCCCAGGGCACGCTCCGGATTCCGGCCGGCCCAGTGCGCCCCGACGAACGCCCCGTAGGACCAGCCCACCACCAGCGCCCGGTCCACACCCCGGGCCGCGAGAACGGCATCGACATCCCGGACGGCTGCCTCGAAGGAATAGTCCGCCGAACGCTTCGATTTACCGCGGGCCCGCTCGTCGTAGGTGATGTGCCGCCACCCCGTCCCCAGTTCGGCGACGACCCGCCGCCAGTACCCCTGGGTGGCGAACTGGCCATTGAGG
Organism: Streptomyces sp. NPDC029292; assembly: GCF_055569295.1. Classification (NCBI taxonomy): domain Bacteria; kingdom Bacillati; phylum Actinomycetota; class Actinomycetes; order Kitasatosporales; family Streptomycetaceae; genus Streptomyces; species Streptomyces sp. NPDC029292. The sequence continues at coordinate 27,272 of NZ_JBVHXR010000046.1, read as the reverse complement.
TAGACCACAGGGATACCGGGACCGCCGGTGTCGGTGACGGCCAGGGCCGTGTCGTCGACCGGCACCATGCCGGTCCACTTCGAACTCGTCGAGGAAGTGCTGTTCTTCGTCATGTGTTCCCCCTGGTCGCGTGAGAGCGTCTTGTACGACTTCTCCAGGCCCTGCACGTGGATCGCAGGCCGCTTGGGACGGACGGCCGCGCCCTCGGCGACGACCGACAAGATCTCGATGGGCCCGGCCGGACAGTCCTGGTTCTGCTCCGTTAGAGGCTGCGGGCGGTGATGTCGCCGCGAGAGGTGGTGGCACGGATGTCGAGTTCGGCGGCGCCATCGTTCTTGAGGGCGTTGCTGACGCGGCCGTAGCCGGTGCCGGCGTCCAGGGCGGCCGAGACGCCGGCGGCGGCGCTGACCGAAATGTCGCCGGACTGGGTGCGCAGCACGACCGTGCCGCGCACCGCCTCGGCGATCCGGATGTCGCCCCTTGCGGTGGTGATCTCCGCGGGGCCGCCCAGCCGGCCGACCTCGATGTCGCCGTCGACCGCAGTGAGGCGGACGCTCGCAGCCTCGTCGATCTTGATCTGGCGGTACGCGCCCTCGAAGGCGACGTCGCCGAGGCGCCCGACGCCGCGGAGCTCGGCGCTGGCGGCCTTGGCCTCGATGCTCGAGCCGGCGGGCAGTTGGACGGTCACCTCGATGGATCCGGACGCGCCGAGGATCTGGTTCTTCTCCGCCGGGGCCTTGATCCGCAGGACGCCGTCGCCGAATTCGACCTTGGTCTGCTCGGCCGCCTTCACGTCGCGGCCCTTGGAGGCGTTGGCGGGCAGGACCTCGACGGTGGTGTCGGCCCGGTCGGCGGCGATGACCTGGATGCGCCCGGCGGGGATGTCCAGGACGGCGGAGATCGCGGCGGGGGTGTCGAACTTCTGCATCATGCTCTCCTCATGCGCTCTTCGTTTCTGACACCGGAAACGCTACGTTGCATTCGAGGAACGCGCAACGAATTCGTTGCGTACAATCTGCATTAGTGCAGGCGAACAGCCCTGTTTTCGTTGCAACGGGCGTAAATCTAACGCAATGACAGGTGCCCAGGTCGTTGCATTGGACTGTGGGCGAACGCTACGCTGGCAGCGTCAGGAAGCACGAAGGGAGATCGCGGTGCCGGGAGGCAGACTCACCCAGCAGGAACGCCAGCAGATCGCGCTGGGGCTGGCCGACGGCCTCGCCTACGCGGAGATTGCCCGACGTCTCGAGCGCCCCACCTCGACGATCACGCGTGAGGTGATGCGCAACGGCGGCCCCACCGCCTACCGCGCCGACTTGGCCCACCGCGCCACCGAACGCCGCGCCCATCGGCGCAAGCACACCCCGCCCCGAGGGCAGGGGGCGCCGGCGCAGGGCCACGGGCGCGACGACGAGGCCGTGCGCGAGTACGAGGAGGCGTTCACCACCCTCCTGATGCAACAGGGCCTGCCCAAGATGACGGCTCGGGTGCTGACCTGCCTCTTCATCGCCGACGCGGGCAGCCTCACCGCGTCCGAACTCGTCCAGCACCTCCAGGTCAGCCCGGCGTCCGTCTCCAAGGCGATCGCGTTCCTCGAAGATCAAGGCCTCATCCGCCGGGAACGCGACGAACGCCGCCGCGAGCGCTACGTCGTCGACGACGACGTCTGGTACCAGTCGACGATCGCCAGCGCCCGCGGCATCGCCCAGGTCGCCGAGACCGCACGGCAGGGCGTCGGCATCCTCGGCCGCGACACCCCGGCCGCCGCCCGCCTGGAGAACATCGCCCGCTTCAGCGACTTCATCAGCGAGAGCATCCTCCGCGCCGCGGAGCAGGTCCGCGAGGTCCTCTACACGAAACCCGAAGCGAACTCAGGCGGCACTGCCACGCCAGGTTCGGATCGCGGATAGACAGGCCCGCGCCGAGCAGGAGCCAGCAGGTCATGGGCGCAGCCTTGCGAATGGGGCCCGCCGCGGTACCCGCGGCCTACTTTGCGGCTGTTGTCTGGGCTAGGGCTCCGAGGCCATTCCGACCGGCAGGTGGACGACGGTGGGCACGGCCCCAGCCTGCAGATAACAGGGCCACCTGGCGCAGCGGCTCGGCGACGTCGCCGCAGGCCGTGAGCAGCGGCGCCACAGATATTAGGGCGTTATCCATGGGAAGACTTCACGGCCGTCCGGCCGCCGATGCTCCGGCAGTTGCCCACCAGGACCGATGGATGCTCAGCGCCGGTTTTCGTTCCGATGTTCCTACCGACGCCAATTGCATCGGATGCGACGGCGCGAGCCGTAGTAGCGGTGGTTTTTTGACGGCGGGTTTGTGCGGTAGTCCGCCGTGAGGTAAAGGCGTCCCGACCCTACTCAGATCCTGTGTTGTCGCCCGGCCTTGGGTGGCGTTGTCGTGCGTTACGGCAAGGGGTGCGGAAAGGTCTTCAGGGCCCTGGCTAGGCCTGTGGCATCGGTGCCGATCTTGCGGTATGCGGAGGAGAGCAGCCGTTTCATGCCTTGTTCGGTGATGCGCAGGTTCTTCGCGGCCACCGTGACCGGGTGGCCCTGGGCCACCATTTCGGCAGCTTTTCGTTCCTGAGCGGTGAGCGTATCTGTCTGCGCGTAGCGCAGTGGCAGTGGCCGCAGGCCGGCTGCGGTGAGTTCTTCCCTGGCCCGGGTGGCCAGCGCCTCGGCACCGCTGTGGACGGCGCCTTCCAAGCCGCGGTAGAGCTGGTCGGCGGCCTCCTGGAGCCGGCCGTTGCGGCACAGTGCGGCACCGTGGCTGACCAGCGCACGGGCCAGCTCGTACGCGGCGGGTGAACACTCCAGGTATTCGACGGCCGCCGCGTGCAGGTCAAGCCCCTCGGGTCCGCCGGTCACCTCGGCCTCGGTGTGGAGCGCCTGGCCGACGGCGGATGCCGCGCCGAAGTCTCGTGCCCGTTTGACGGCGTCCCGGGCGAGGGAGACTGCTCGTTCGGGGTCGGTGGGGGCGAGCGCGGTGGCCAGGTTCTGCTGCCAGGGGCACCAGGCGGGGTTGCGCCAGGCGCGTGACTCCAGCCGGTCTCCGACCCGGGACAGCAGGCTCGCCGCCTCCTGGTGTCGTCCCTCCGCCAGGAGAAGTTCGGCGTACACCGTACGGGGGTCCGGGTAGACGACGGCGTTCGGGACCATCTCGCCGTAGTGGTAGGTGTCGGCGAGGCGGCGTGCATCGTGTGTCCGTCCACGGGCCAGCAGGGTCTGGATGAGGATGCCGATGGCGAACCACTGGGCGGGTACCGCCCCTTCCACCTTGTCGGCGATGTGCAGGCCTTCCCGGGCCAGTTCCTCCGCGTCGGTCAGGCAGCCACGGCGGTAGCGGATGTAGCCGAAGAGAGTGTGGCCCAGAGCGAGGTGGGAGCCGCGCCAGCCTCTCTGCTCGCACTCGGCGATCCCCTTGATGAACAGTTCTTCGGCCAGCCGTGGCTGGTCGCAGTACATGTACACCATGGCGACCGAGACCGGCACCTCGAAGCCCCGGTTTTCGTCGCTCCAGCTGAGTCCGCTGTCAAGAGCCCGGTCGGCTGTCTCGAGGACGGTCTTGCTCGGTTCGCCACGCACCATGGCGTCCCAGCTCCTCAGCCCCAGGATGTAGCGCTCCTCCAGACTGCGTCCGGTCAGGCGCTCGGCGAGGCGCGCCAGGGTGCGTGAGCGGGCGGGCGAGTCGGGCTCGTCGGTGCGGCAGGCGCTCCATACGAATTGATCGGCCTGCATCCGTAGGCGGATGCGCGGGCTGGTCGCCTGCTGTGCCTCGTTCGCGGCCACGGATGCGGCCTCTGCCATGCGGTCGGTGTGGGCCAGGGCCTGGGTCAGGCGGTAGACGATGGAGGCGCGCAGGTCGGGGTCGACTCCGGGCTCCGCCAGCGCCTTACGCAGATAGCCGACCGTGGCCGCAGGCTCGATCAGAAAGGTCGAGCACCCGAGTTCATAGAGGAGCGCGGCCCGCTCCCGCGGAAGGGGTGGCTCCCGCAGTGCGCGGGTCAGGACGCGCCGGGCGGCTTCCGGCGCCCCGGCCCGAAGGTACTCACGGGCGGCCTGCCGGAGGCATTCGACCGCCTCGTGGTTGTTTTCGCAGGGGACTTCCAGCAGATGGCGGGCGGCGATGGTGGGCTGGAGCCCGGTCGCACGGATGGCCTCCGCGGCCGCGTTGTGCATACCGACCCGCAGGCTTGAGGGGATGGACCGGTAGACCGCGGTGGCGATGAGCGGGTGCACGAACTGCAGGCCGCCTTGGGGCCCGTAGCCGTCGGCCAGGAACCGGGCGGCGCGCAGCCTCTCGATCGCCTCGGCGGCCTCCTCGGTGCCGATCACCGCGATGGTGGCGGCGAGTTCGGGGGAGATGGACGTGCCCAGTACGGCGGCGGCCCAGGCGAAGCGAACGGTGGCCGGCCCAAGCCGATGCAGGCGCTCGATCAGCCCGGCGCCCTTGACAGCCGAGGCAAGGCCCCGCATCACGGGCAAGTCGTCCTGCTCGCCCTTCACGTGCCGCTCGCCGAGCCTGATAGCGAGTTCGACGGCCTCGAAAGGGCTGCCGCCGGTGACCGTCCAGCATTCGTCACAGAACTCGTCCTCGGCGCCCTCACCCAGCTCGTCCCGTACGATCCGCGTCACGCCGGCAGCGGTGAGTGGCGCCAGAAGGTAGGGACGGCTCCCGTGGCGTTCGGGGAGCGTATGGAACGCGGCGGCCTCGGAAGACAGTTCGTCGGGACGGTAGGCGACAACGATCAGCAGCGGAAGGTCTTCGGCCCGTGGAGCGAAGGAGGCAAGCCAACTCAGGGACTCGACGTCGGCCCAGTGCATGTCGTCCAGCAGCAGGACGACGGGCGCTTCCGTCACCGCCAGGCGGGTCATGACCCAATCAAGGCCGTCACGCACCCCGACCGGGTCCGGCACACGGCCGGTGTCCTCTGCCTCGAGACCGAGAGCGGTGGCGACGACGTCGTACCAACTGCCCAGCAGGTCCCGGCGTTCGCTCTCACCCATCGTCGCCAGAATCGGCTGCACGAGTTGGCGAACCACCCGGAAAGCCAGTTCCTGCTCTTTCTCGCCACCCTTTCCGGAAAGCACCGTGCATCCCAGCGCCATCGCGCGGGCACGCGCTTCCGCCATGAGCGTGGTCTTCCCGAGTCCGGCCGAACCGGCAAGGGCAAGCAGTCCACCACGCCGTGCTCGCACCACACCGTCGACGGGATCACAGAGGTCCGACAACGCGGAGTCGAGCGCGCGAAGTTCTCGGTCGCGCTCCAGCAACGTCCGGTGCTTCCCGATCGATTGCCGCAGCCCATCCACCATGTTCCCTGCTGCTTTCCCGTCATCACACCCCGGTAGACAGCGCTGAGAATACGCTCCCATGGACGCTCAGTAGCTGTACTGGGAAAATACGAATAGAAAGGGTGAAGCGCCCGCCGAGGCGGTTTTGAGCTCCGTCCTCCGGGTACACGAATGCCCCTTTGGGGGCCTGGCAGTTCCGGGCCATCAGTTGCTGGAGCGCCCACGCCTCGTATGCCCACCCTGCGGACCGACGCCCCAGACGCTCACCGACTAGACGGCGACCGCTGCTGTGTCCGCGTAGCGCGGCACGGTGCGGGACCAGTAGTAGCAGCCGCGGATCCAGCCGACCATGCCTTCCACATAGCCGACGCCGGCGGGGCTCAACTCCGGCTTGAATTCGCCGTAGAGCTTCTCGAACTCACTGATCGTGCTATTGATCTGCCGGATGGCCAGCGTGACGGCCTCCGGCAGGGAGCAGCGGAACTCGTGCTGGTGGGCGAGGGCCAGATTGATCATTCCGCCCGTCCGTTGCTCCTTCACCGCGGAGAAGAGGTCGGGTATCCACACCGCCGCATCGGCCGACAGCCGCCCCAGGCGCCGCATGACAGGGTGATGGAGCTCGTCGGGGGCGATCTCACAGTGCTGCGCGGCCTCACACAGCGGATAGAAGGGTTGAACACCGGCGGTAAGAGAACGGATCGAACTGGACGGCCCGATCCGTGCGTGGGCGGAGTCGGTCTGGGCCACCGCTTCGTACAACAGGCCGTGCACGTACTCACGGCTGTTCCACGCCCATCGCGCGGCTTGTGCGGGTGTACACCGTTCCTGAACCTGCCTGTAGAGATCAGCCAGGGCCGCACCGAGCGCAGTACTGGGCGACTGGTCGTCCCGCAAAATCCCGATGCTCTCGCACAGCATGGGCAGCAGTCGGCTCGGCCGCCACCGACCGAGCTCTTCGGCTCGGTCGTCGAAGACGAACTGGTAGGCAATCTGGTTGGCCACGATCTGCAGGGTGTCGGCGTTCATGGTGGGGCTGTTGTAGGCGGCGAGCGCGGCGGGGCGCGTGTAGGCAATCATCGCCACCACCGCTGGATCGTCGGCCAGCCCCACCCTGAACAGCCACTCATCGACCCCTGCCGCGGCTGCGGATTCATGGGGGCTGCTCAGAAACGGAAAGGGCATGTAGAGGTTGGCCTCGATCAGTTCCTTCAGACTGCCCACAGGAGAAACTCCAGCCTCTGCGATGTTGCCGCGATGCCCTCACGCGTCGCAGACACCTTCGTCACCTGCCGTTCGGGAGTCCTGTCGGGCCTGGCGGGCGTCCTGCACCGGTGGTGCGACAGAGCTTTCACGGGACGGTTCCCCCACCAGCGTGCGCGGGCGCGGTTCGCAGATCATCACCAGTGACCTGTGCCCCAGGGTCACTGCGGGGACCGGTTGCTGGGCGCACCCGGGCAGCGAGCGCAGGCGCCAGTGACTGGCGATGGCGGCGATGGCGAGCGTGGCCTCCGCCATGGCGAACGTGTCGCCCATGCACTTGCGGTTGCCTGCGGCGAAAGGCAGCATCGCGCCGCTCGGTACGGTCGCCTCCCGCCCCGGCAACCAACGCTCGGGGACGAAGCGGTCAGGGTCTGGGAACGACGCCGGATCGTGGTGGAGGAGGTACGGGCTGTACAAGACGGTGGTGCCCCGGGGCAGACGGCGCCCGGCAAGGTTCGTGTCCGTAGTGGTGATGCGGGTGAAGAGCCAGCCAGGTGGATACATGCGCAGCGTCTCGTCGACGACGCATCGGGTGTAGACGAGACGCGGTAAGTCGTCGGGGCGGGGGCGCCGACGACCGGCAAGAACCGCGTCGACTTCGCGGTGCACGCGGCGCTCCACCTCCGGATGGGCGGCGAGCAGCCTGAACGCGGAGGCCAGACAAAGCGCCGGGGCCTCGACTCCGGTGAGCAGCAACGTGATGAGCTGGTCGTGAACTTCCTGTTCGGTGAGTGCTGTCGCTCCTCCCTTGCCGCCCCCCGTCCCCAGAAGCGTCCCCAGCAGATCGCTGCGGGGAGCGCCCGGTCGACGTTCTTCGATGGCCGAGTCGATGATCGCGTGAAGTCGGTTCAGCGCACGTCGATAGCGGCGGTTCGCAGGTGTGGGGATCCGGAACAGCGCGTCGATCGGCGCGACCATACGGACGAACAGACCGCGGACGATGACGGCGAGGCAGTCCCGCACCTCGGCGGCCGTCGCGGCATCGAGTGAGTCGGACAGCAGCACGCGACTGGTCACCCGCGTCGTCAGTGCCATCAGCGCCCCGCTGACGTCGAACTCCCCGGCCTGCCACTGGCGGCACTCCAGTTCGGCCTCCTCTCCCATCGTCTCCGCGTAATCGGCGATACGGGAAGGACGGAAGCTCGGCTGAACCAACCTGCGCTGCCGTCGATGCGCCTCCTGACCACACGTGACAAGGCCATCACCCATCAGCAGCCGGAGTTTGTCGTACAGCGGGCCTCCCTTGTCGTAGGTGCGCGGGTCCATGAGTATCTGGTGGACCAGCTCCGGGTGGCAGGCCATCCAGGCACGTTGGGGACCCAGGCGTACCTCCACCAGATCGCCGTGGGCAGGCAAAGAAGCCAGAAATGCCAACGGCCGGCGGAACAGGGTGATTGCGTGGCCGAGAAATGGGAATATGCCGGGTGCAGTACCTGTAGTCCATACCCGCTCCGACTGAGGCACGACATCGCTCATCGATAACCACCTCGCTCATCTGGCGCACACGAATCGGTGAATGGTCCACCGACTTGGGACTCGAATCATGTCCTGCCCAATGAGACCGCCAGCGGCTCCCCGAATCCTCTGCCTGCGGGGGCGCACAGGTGCATGAAGAAGCATGGAGCGGACCGCTGTTGAGGCACGACGCACCGCTTGCGACGCGCTGCAGACGTTGGTGACGGACGACTCAGGGCGCGGTTACCGCAGGAGGGTCTGCACCAAGTGCTGCTTCGCCAGGCGGATTTGGCCAACAGGAAGGCATCCTGGTGCCGACCGAGGACTCGCTGCACCTCGACGGCGAAGTGCCTTCCGGCACGCAGATCAAGATCGGTGAGTAACACCCTTCACGCACCCGCCCCGGAGATCAACGCGGCGGACGTCGAGTAGCCGGGTCCGGAAGGCTTCCACGCGCCGGACACTTGCGGCCGCGAACGCATTCGTACGTGACGGCACTTGGGCGTGGGTTCGCAGCGGCATCCCGTCTGGGGATCAGAGTGGATGCACGTGCGTCGCGTCGTCAGTGGTTCAGCGTGCCGCTGCAGACGTCCGGTGACTGCGGGTGGTGCATACGGATGCGGCCCTTACCTGCGGTTTTGGCCTCGTACATGGCCTGGTCCGCCTGATCCAGAAGGTCGTCGGGTGTGATGCCTGGCATGGCGACCGCGATGCCGATGGAAGCCGAGACCACCGCGTCAGTGCTGCCGATGCGGTACGGCTTGGTCAGGGCGGACAAGATCCGTTCAGCTACTTCCCTGGCTGGCGGAGGGCATGCCCCTGCCTCTCCTTCCAGGAGTGCGGTGAACTCGTCGCCGCCGAGGCGGGCGACGGTGTCGCCAGCCCGCACGGATGCCTGGAGCCGACGGGCGGCCTGGATGAGCAGGGCATCGCCCATGGCGTGTCCGGCCGAATCGTTGACGGCCTTGAAGCCGTCCAGGTCCAGGAACAGCACTGCAGGCGGAGTCGTGCCGACGGTCCGCTTCCGTAGTGCGTGGGCGACTCGGTCGAGGAACAACGCGCGGTTGGGCAGGCCGGTCAACGCGTCGTGGAAGGCACGGCGTTCGAGCTGTGCCTGCAGTGCGACCCGCTCGGTCACATCGCGGCTGCTGAAGACCAGTCCCTCGGGGTGGTGGCTGATCGTTGACTCGACATGGCGCCATCCCCCGTCAGCGGCCCGGACCCGGCAGAACACATGGGGGCCCGGGCCGCGGTCGCCTGGCTCGGCTTCCTGCCGCAGCCTCTCAACGGCTTGCATCAGCGGCGTCATGTCGTCCGGGTGGGTGTACAGGGGCAAGCGAGCGCCTACGAGATCCTCCGGCCGGTAGCCGAAGACGTGGCGGGCGGCCGGACTGACGTAGAGCACACGCCCGTCCAGACTGAGGATGGTGATCACGTCGAACGAGCCGTCGACCAGGGTGCGGTAACGGGCCTCACGGGCGACGACCTCTCGCGTGATACGCAGGTGGTCGGCGTGAACGATGCCTTGCCGGGCGCCGAACCCGAGAAGCACCGTAGCCGCCAGGGCCATCATCACCGCATCGGTGCGGCCACCGGCCAACACGTGAGCCCCCATGGCTAGCACGCAGACGACCACAGGCACAAAGCCAGCCACCACCCCGACCACAGGCAGCACCCGCTCACCGACCCCCACGACGCTGACACCCCCCGGCAGCCACGGCACGGCAGCGACCAGGAGCAACCCGGTCATCGAACAGGTCGCCGCCAGAGGAAGCCCGTACCAGGTGCCCGGCACCGGCAAGAGGATGCGCAGCATGTCGCTGACGGCCAGGACAACAAGGGCCACGGCCGCCACAGCGGTCGCTGTGCGCTTCCCGGGTTCAAGGCAGAAGCGAAGGGCGACCACGAGACCCAAGAGAAGGATGTCCGTCACCACGCGCGCGAGACCCAGCACCGATGCCGACACGTCACCGCCCTGATCGGCGCGATGCAGCAGAAGCACCCAGCACAGAGTGAGCAGCGACCCTGCGATCATCCATCCGTCCAGGACCCGCCGTAACCACGTCAGGTTCGTGCCACTGTCCGCTGCTGCCATCACCAGTCCGGCGACCCCCAGCCCCAGACACACGGCGATCCCGGCGACCCCCAGGCCCTGAACCATGGAACGGAGGACACCAGCAGAGTGCCCTGTCGCCGAAGAGCGCTGACTTACGACGAAGTGGTGAAGGCCTCCTGCTACGACCGAAACAGCGAACAGCCTCAGGCGACGACGCACCCTTTCGGCGGCTGTCCGGGCACGCGCAAGGAGGGAAAGGGCAGCTACTCCGTACGCAGCCGGCACTCCTACGCCGGCCGGGAGCACGGACGCTGTCAGACCCCCGCCGACGGCGGCGGCAACCGCAAGGCCCACGCACAAGGCCTTGCCCACGCCCGCCACATAAAGCCGGCCGATGCGGGCGGCGTGAAGCAAACCGTCTCGACCGACCAACGCCAGCATCACGCCCCCCGTTTCGGTTATCGAGCCCAGAAAGGCAGACGCACGCTTCCGGAACTACTCGAGTGCGATAAGAGGCTAGGAGCATCTAGCGCCCAAGCCCCCGCGGCGGCTTGAGGCGTCACCTGAAATAACGACGCCAGTTGTGCGCCGACGCCTCGCCTCTGGTAAGGAAGACGCGCAGGTTTCACTCTCGCGGGACTCGACGTTGTACATGGCAACCGCATGGGGATGATTCGGACGGGCAGCGGCCTGGGCGTCGCTGCGGAAACGTTTGCCTTGTGGCCTCGTCCTGCCTCGACGGCGAGCAGCCGGGGGAGGACACGAAGCCTCGCGCGGGCGGCCGCCCCTTCACCTCCCCAGCCCTTGTGGCCCTCAGCCACACGGCCCCTCGACTGCACAACCCGTTACGTGTATCGAGCTGCCCAGCGTCGGCACCGGAACCGGCCCTGCGGCAACCGTGGACTACCTCCGGTGGGGCTGCATGCAGTGGTCCTTCAACGGCGTACGGATCACACAAACCGAAGTCGAACTCCTCGACGCCCCCTAAGAGGGCGTTTATCCAGCTCTATTTCGGTAAACACCTTATGGCGCTGCCCCTTTGGGAGATGGAATGCTCAGTGAGTACCTATTGCCACCTCCTGGTTCGCGCACCTCACTCTCCGTCTCATCCGCGTTCGATGTCCAGAGTCCGTCTGGTTTGAAAATGCTGCAGAATCGCCCGAGGAGCAGCGGAACAGTACCCTCCGGATTGTTCATGATCACGCTGTGCCGTGAGCCAGCAGAAGCCGGACCCCAGCGACCTGAGCGACGCCCGATGGGCCTTGATCGAGTCGGCGCTGACGGCCTGGAGAAAAGCTCGGCTCGACCGTAGACCGACCGGGCAACCGACCAAAGTCGAGTTGCGTGAGGCGTTCAACGCAACCCCCTCTTCGCGGCAGCGGTTCAACACCTCGTGCAGGTCGGGGGCTTGAGCGGCGAGGACGTCGATGGCCTCGTGCAGGTAGCGGTAGCCGGTGGCCTGCGAGACTCCGGCGTCCCTGGCCAGGCAGTGCACGCAGCCGCGCTCACGGAACCAGCGCAGCACCATGACCGCCTGCCGGAATGTGCCCAGGACCCGCGACCCACGGGGCGTGTTGAGGCGCCGGCGATGTGCGGCGAGCAACCGGGAGAGGTGCACCACGATGTGGCGCGGGACATCGAGCGTGGCAGCATAGGTGACCAACGTGAAGCCTTTGGTTCAGCGGACGATCTTGTGGTGAGAACCGTCCTACCAGGGGCTTTACGTGCATCCACCACCGGGCTCGTCGCGACCGATCCGACCATGGATGCGCGAATCAACCCGCTTTCATGAAGATCATCGCGGAGCGGTACTGGAAGCCGCCCTGCTCGAAGCCGCCTGGCAGGAACTGGTGGAGCACGGCTTCGCCACGTTCACCATGGACGCTGTCGTACGGCGAGCCGGAACCAGCCGCCCAGTGCCGTGAGCGGCGGATGGAAGCGTAGGAACTCCCATTCTCGCAGGTCAGCGGGCACCTCTTCTCATTTCGCCGTCCACAGGCCGACCGTTACGCGGTGGATCCAGGCTGAACAGCTGCCGCAGTGGCGCGATTCTTCCCATCCCGTTTGGCGCTGATCGTCGCGATGACAGCTCCGTCGCCGACTGGGAGCGACATGTCAACGAGCAACGCCCCTGCCATCGGGCAGGGCGTTGCTCGAGATGGTCTGTTTCAGGATGCCTTTTGGTCGGCGGGCTTCTCGATCTCGGTGGTCACCCGTGCCCCTCGGAAGAGCACCGGGAGCCACAGGAGACATGCCAGCAGGGGGACCGCGGCGTAGGTGGCCATGCCCACACTGGAGCCCATCCCGTCCATGAGCGCGCCGAGGACGAGATAGCCGATGCCGATGAGCGCCGACTCCACGAATGCGATCATCGACAGCAGGCTCGCCCGGTGGCGCGACGGCACGGCCTCGTTGAACACGTTGTCCACGATCACGGCGGTGATCTCGGGAATCCCGACCAGGGCCAGGAACGCGGCGATGGTGACCCAGACAAGGCCGAGGCCGCTCAGGCCGAGTGCCGCGGCGAGCGTCAGGAGGGACACCGGGACGATGACCCGATACCCGATGCGCCGGTCCGCGCGGTCCGACAGCAGCGGAGTGAGCCCGCCAGCGAAGAATCCCGCCGATATGACCACGCTGACCAATGCGGTGCCCGCTCCCTGATCGGAGAGGGTCTTCTGCGCAAAGATGATGTACGGCGTCAAAGTCGCATGCATCAATCCGGACACCACGACAAGCGTCACGAGCGCCGGCGTGGCGACCCGAAGCATCGCCCGCCATGCTGTGGCGTCGCCGTGCTCCTCGGCTCCGTCCTGCTCGTCCACCGCGTCCGCGCCGCGGATCTCGGGCACCCGTGACATCAGCACCACCACGGCCAGGGCGAGGCACGCCGCCGAACCGACGTAGACGACTCCCCAGGAGATCTGCTGCAGTTGGCCGCCGAGGACGATGGCGGCTCCCGAGGTGACCGTCCCGAGCATGGTGAACCGGGACTTGATCTTGACGTAGTTGGCCGTTGCACCACGACGCACGAGCAGGTCGTACAGCAGGGCGGTGTCCGAGCCGGACACACATGCCATGCCCACGCCCTGCCCCATGAACAGCGCCAGGAACACCCAGTAGTTGGAGAACGTCCCCTGGCCGAGCAGACATCCAGCTATCAGCATCTGGCCGATCACGATGCTGGCACGCCTGCCGATTCGGTCGGCGATGACTCCCGTCGGCAACTCCGCAAGTCCGCTGACCAGGTAGAGCAGTGTCTGCAGTAGGGCCACTTGCTCGGCGGAGAAGCCTCGCTGCTGAAGGAAGAGGACGAATACGCCGCGCTGGAACAGCGTGTTGGAGAGCATGGCGTATACGTAGAACGGGCGCGTGACACTTCGTGCTGCATCGTCGACTGCAGCCGACCCGCCAAGGGCCTCCGTGGTGCCGGTCATGCTGCGGGCTCCCCCTGGTGACTCCGGTGATCATTAGTGTTGGGCCTCCGCCGCCGACCGGAACCTCCAGTCCATACTTCGCGCAGGATATTGGGCCGGCCATCCGGGAACCGTTGCCAGCGCCGCGGCCATCTTCGGTGGAGGTGTCAAATGCTGGGAACAGTAGCGTGCATCTTCTGGAAGCGGTTGCGTACATCTCGGCTACGGAACCGCCGGCGCGCTGCGCAACGCGCATATCCTGCGCGACCTGGACGGCGTCCACCATGGCGACCCCACCGGCCAGCAATGGGCGAAAGCCGCCATCGACGCCCTCACCGCCGCCAACGAGGCCGCGCATGCGGCCGCGAGGCCGGGCGAGACGCACTGACCAGCGAAGAAGTCGCCGCTCTGGAAGCACAGTTCGACCGGGCGGTCCGGGTCGGACGCTCTGCCAATCCCGACCCGCCACCGACATTGAAGAAGACCTTCGCCCGGCAACTCCTCGACCGCCTGGTCCGCCGCCGCGAGGACATCCTGCGCTTCCTGCACGACCTGACGGTGCCCTTCACCAACAACCAGGCCGAGCAGGACATCCGCATGGCGAAGGTCCAGATGAAGGTCTCCGGTGGCTGGCGCACCCTCGACGGCGCCAACCGATGGCTGCTGGTGCGCTCCTTCCCCTCCACAGCCCGCAAGCACGGCCTCAACCCCATGACCGTCCTGCGCGACCTCTTCGCTGGAAACGTCTGGCTGCCGCCCGCTCACACGTAATCAAGCACCCGAGCAGTCACCCTCGATCCACCGCGTGACTCCGGTGATCCTTTTCGGCCGGTTTTCCGGTGACTTCTCCGGTCCGAGGCAGCGCGAGTCGCCGGGTGGCCGTCCGGGCGGGGTCTCCGAGATCTTTCGGGTCGTGGGCGGTCAGGTGGCCGCCTCCGGCGAGCCGTGTCTCACCCGGTCAATACATCGACCATCAATTTGGGTTAAACTCCTCAATCCTGTCCATTTCGCGTCAGTTGTCACTGTCTCCATGTATACGAGTAACGACGCTCGACGGATTGATCAGTGCGGCGTTCGCCCAAGCTCAAGAACACGCAGCGGATTCAGACTACGACCGGCATGGACGGGGCCCCTGGCGGCATATTGAACGGCGTGACCACCTGAATCGCCGAGGGCAGTGAAAGGCCGTCGTCGGGGAGCGCCTTGTGGGCGCGCATGATGATCTGGCAGGCGCGGCGCATGTCCTGGCGCAGGTCGTGGTGGAGGACCGCGGACAGGCGGCGCTCGCGCAGCAGCCGGGTGTTGTCGTGGTCGAGGTCGTGGGCGATGAACACCGCGCACTCCCGCCCGAGCGCCTCGAAGGCGTCGAGGGTCGCGAGGTTGCCCCCGCCCGCGGAGTAGACGCCGATGATGTCCTCGTCGCGATTGAGTGCCTCCACAACGAGATCGCGCTGGGTGGCGTCGAGGCCGTCACTGTCGGTGACCTCGACGAGGGACCGTCTGGGGTGGGCGAGACGCATCGCGCTGCGGAAGCCCATCTCGCGCTCCTCCTCGCCACGGAAGGAGCCCCGGCTGATGGTGGTGAGCACATTGCCGGGCCGGTTGCCGAGCCACTGCCCGAGCAGGTAGGCGGCGGTGGCGCCCGCCGCGCGGTTGTCGATCCCGACGTACGCCAGTCGCGCACTGTGCGGCAGGTCGGTCACCAGGGTGACGACAGGGATACCGGCCGCGATCAGTCGCCCGACCGCGGCACCGATCTCCGGCTCGTCGGGGGCCTTGAGGATCACGCCCTGCGAACCCCGCTTGGCGATCTTGTCCAGGGTACCGATGAGCTCGTCAGGAGGGCAGGTCTCGCGGAAGTGGAAGCGCGAGCGGACAAGAGCGGGATGCAGGGACGGCAGTTCCGCCTCGAGCGCGTCACGTACGGCGGTGGAGAACCGCTCCGGGGTCTGCATCACGATGTCGATCATGAAGGTGCGGCCGCCGATGCGGACCTGGCTCTGTTGGCGGTCCAGGTCCTTGATGGCTTCGTGCACCTCCCTGATGGTGCTCTCCGTCACGTTGCCCCGGTCGTTGAGGACGCGGTCGACGGTGGCCGTGCTCAGTCCGGCCTGGCGGGCGATTTCCCTGATCGGGTAGGGGTGTCGCATGACTGATCCCAAGGCTGATGATGGATTTTTGATGTACTGATAAGCATTGAATGATGGGTTCGGGTTCTCAAGACTGGCAGAAATACACGGACTGCGAAAGGACCCGGATGTCTCCCATAGCCGCGGGAGCGCGGACTTGGTTGACCGAAGCGGACTGCGATCTCGACGTGTTCCGCTCGCTCGTGGAGCAGCGCACCGACCCCGCCGACCACCCCTCGGCCGAGCGGATCGAGCAGAACGTCCCGCTCTACGACAGCGATCGGCTCCGCTCTCTGACGACCTCCCCGGAGGGCCGTCGGAGCGTGCAGGACGAGTTGGTCCGGGCTCTGCTGGACGGGCCCGGCATCGTGGTCCTCAAGCGCGCCTTCACCGACGCGGCCGTCGTGGACGCGGCGTCCGAGGCCTTCCACGCGCTGATCGAGGAGGAGCGTGCCACCGGCGCGGCTCGCGGCGACCACTTCGCCAAGCCCGGCGCGAACGACCGCGTCTGGAACGCCCTGGACAAGGTGGCCGTACGCGCACCCGAGGTGTTCGCCGACTACTACGCCAACGACATGCTGGCCTTGATCTCCGAGGCCTGGCTCGGCCCCGCCTACCAGGTGACCTCCCAGGTCAACGTGGTCAACCCAGGCGGCGCGGCGCAGAACGTCCACCGTGACTACCACCTCGGCTTCCTCTCCCAGGAGCGCGCCGCGACCTACCCGGCCCACGTCCACCGCCTCTCGCCGGTGCTCACACTGCAGAGTGCGGTGGCCCACTGCGACATGCCCGTCGAGTCCGGCCCGACGCTGTACCTGCCGCACTCGCAGAAGTACGAGCCCGGCTACCTCGCCTGGCGACTCCCTCAGTTCGTCGACTACTTCGACGCCCACCACGTCCAACTCCCGCTGGACAAGGGCGACGCGGTCTTCTTCAACCCGGCGCTCTTCCACGCCGCCGGGCACAACCGCTCCACGGGCATCCGGCGCATGGCCAACCTGCTGCAGATCTCCTCCGCCTTCGGCCGTGCCATGGAGACGGTGGACCGCGAGGCGATGGCCAACGCCCTTTTCCCGGTACTGCTGCGCCGCAAGGCCGAGGGCGCCTTGGAGGACTGGCTGCGCCGCGTGGTCGCGGCCACCGCCGAGGGCTACCCCTTCCCCACCAACCTCGACCTCGACCCGCCGGTCGGGGGTCTCGCACCGCCCTCCCAAGCGGACACCGTCTGGCAGGCCGTCGCCGAGAGCTGGGACCCCGAGCGGCTGCGCCAGGAACTGCAGGCGGCTGCCAAGCGCCGCCAGAGCTGAAAGGGACACTGCACTCATGGGACTACTTGAGGACAAGGTCGTCCTCGTCAACGGCGGCAGCCAGGGCGTCGGCGCCGGAATCGTACGGGCGGCCGCACGGGAGGGCGCGATCGTCGTCTTCACCGGCCGCCGGACCGAGGTCGGCGAGAAGCTCGCCGCGGACACAGGCGCGCGCTTCGTGCGGGCGGACCTCTCCGATCCGGCGCAGGCGCGCGACAGCGCCGTACAGACCATCGACGCTCACGGGCGCATCGACTGCCTGGTCAACGCGGCCGGGCTGACGTCGCGCGGCTCGCTGCTGGACACCACACCGGAACTGTTCGACCAGCACATGGCGATCAATCTGCGCGCGCCGTTCTTCGCGATGCAGGCGGCGGTGGCCGACATGACAGCCCGCAAGGCGCCGGGCACCATCGTCAACATCATCTCCAACTGCGCGCACGGCGGGCCGCCCCACCTGGCGCCGTACTCCGCTGCCAAGGCCGGTCTGGCCGGTCTGACGCGCAACGCCGCCCACGCGCACCGTTGGGACCGCATCCGGATCAACGGCCTCAACATCGGCTGGACGGACACCGAGGGCGAGGACGCCACGCAGCGCGCCTTCCACGACGCGGGCGACGACTGGCGGGAGAAGGCCGCCCAGTCGCAGCCCATGGGCAAGCTCGGGCAGGTCGACGAGATCGCCGACTTCGTCGTCTTCCTGCTCTCCGACCGCAGCGGAGTGGTGACCGGGTCGGTCATCGACTGGGACCAGATCGTCTTCGGCGGCCAGGACTGAGCCGCCTTCGGGCTGAAGGAGCAAGATTCTCATGCGTATAGGCATCATGGGGTTGGGCCGCATCGGCAGCCTCCACACGGAGACCCTGTCCGGGCTGGACACGGTGGACTCCCTGGTGGTCACCGACCCGGTGGCCGCGGCCGTCGCCACGGCCACCGAACGCTTCGGGGCCACCGCGGTGGACTCCCCCGAAGCCGTGCTCGCCGCCGGCGTCGACGGCGTCGTGATCGCCGCCGCGACCGACGCGCACCCCCAGCTCATCCTCGCCGCCGTGAAGGCGGGCATCCCCGTCTTCTGCGAGAAGCCCGTGGCACGCGGGGTCGAGGAGAGCCTGGAGGTGCTGCGTGCGGTGGAGGGCAGCGGCGTCGAGGTGCACATCGGGTACAACAGACGCTTCGACGCGGGCTGTGTGGCCGCACGCCGGGCCGTGGTGAGCGGTGAGCTCGGCGACCTGCACACCGTACGGTCCACCACCCTCGACCCCGCCCCGCCGCCGCCCGCCTACGTGGCCGTCTCCGGCGGCATCTTCCGCGACTGCAGCGTGCACGACTTCGACATCGTGCGCTGGGTGACCGGCCGCGAGGTGGTCGAGGTGTACGCGACCGGCGGCAATCGGGGCGCGGCGTACATCCGTGAGGCGGGCGACGTCGACACGGCGTCCGCCCTGCTCACCCTCGACGACGGCGCCATCGCCGTCATCTCCAACTCCCGTCACAACGCCCGCGGTTACGACGTGCGCCTGGAGCTGCACGGCATGAAGGACAGCATCGCGGTCGGCCTGGAGGACAAGCTGCCGCTGCGCTCCGTCGAACCGGGCGCCACCTTCCCGGCGGGCACCCCGCACCACTTCTTCATGGACCGCTTCACCGCCGCCTACCGCGCCGAACTCACCGCGTTCACCGAGGTCGTCGCAGGCACCCGTACCTCCCCGTGCACGGTCGCGGACGCCATCGAGGCGAGCTGGATCGCCGAGGCGTGCACCCTGTCGCTCCATGAGCACCGGCCCGTACGGCTCGACGAGGTGCGCAACGGATGACGAACGAGCCCCTGCGGATCGGCGTCCTGGGCGCGGCCCGGATCGCCGAGCTGTCGATCGTCGGGCCGGCCCGTGCCAGCGGCCACCGCCTTGTCGCGGTGGCCGCCCGCGACCGGGACCGGGCCGAGGCCTTCGCCGCCACGCACAGCGTGGAGCGTGTGGTCGGCTCCTACGCCGACCTTGTCGCCGACCCGGAGATCGAGGTCGTCTACAACCCGTTGGCCAACAGCCTGCACGGGCCGTGGAACCTGGCCGCTCTTCAGGCCGGCAAGCACGTCCTCACCGAAAAGCCGTCCGCGAGCAACGCGGCGGAGGCGGCCGAGGTCCACGAGGCCGTCGCCAAGGCGGGCACGGTGTTCATGGAGGGCTTCCACTACCTGTTCCACCCGGTCACCCTGCGCCTGCACGAGCTGCTGGACAGCGGGGAGTTGGGCGATCTCCGGCACGTCGAGACCATGGTCGCCATGCCCGCGCCACCGGACAGCGACGTACGGTGGTCGCTCCCGCTGGCGGGCGGCGCGCTGATGGACCTCGGGTGCTACAGCCTGCACGCCCAGCGCATGCTCGCGCCCTGGGCAGGTGGGGCGCCCCGGCTGGTCGCCGCGCGCGGCGGTGAGAAGGCTCAGGGCGCGGGAGTCGACGAGTGGCTGGACGCCGATCTGGAGTTCCCGGGCGGCGCCACGGGTAGCGCCCGTTGCCACATGTCTCACGACACCTGGCAGATGAGCTGCCGCGTCGTGGGCTCGCGCGGCGAAGCCACGGTGGTGAACTTCGTACAGCCCCACCTGGACGACCGGGTCGTCGTGCGTACGGCCGCCGGTGAGCGCACCGAGGAACTCGGCCGCCGGTCCTCGTACACCTACCAGCTCGAGGCCTTCGCCGCCCACTTGCGGCACGGCGCACCGCTGGTGCTCGACGCCGACGACGCGCTGACCACCATGCGGCTCATCGACGCCTGCTATCGGGCGGCCGGATTCCCGGTCCGGCCACGTACGGTCCTTCCGGCCAAGGCATAACGAAGAGCGAACGGGAGAGGGCGGTACCGGACCGGTACCGCCCTCTCCCGTTCTGTGTGCGGCCTACCGGTAGAAGGCAGGCCGCTCGATCAGCTCGACCTCGACGCGCCGCCCCTCCCGCTGGGACAGCACGCCCGCCTCGCACACGGCTGCGGCCGCGTAGCCGTCCCAGGCGCTGGGGCCGGTGATCCCGCCCCGTCGGGCGGCGTCCACCCAGCCCTGGACCTCACGGTCGTAGGCGTCCTCGAACCGCTCGACGTAGTCCGGCGTGATACGTCCACCCCAGCGGCCGGCAGCGCTCAGCCGCGGCCCGTGCTCGTCACCGATGCGCACGGTGCCCCGCTCGCAGACCGCTTCGGCGTGCACCTGGTAGCCGTATCCGCAATGACCAAAGATTTCGACGTCGACAAGAGCCCCGAACTCGGTTTCGAGCAACACGAATTGAGGGTCGTTCATACCAGCCGGAGCATGCGACGTCGGGGCCGGCTTGTGCACGGTGACTGCTGTGATCTCCTGGTCGAGGAGCCAGCGTGTCACGTCCATCTCGTGGACCACCGAGTCGTTGATGAGCATCTCGTTGGTGAACCACGGCGGCATGGACAGGTTCCGGTGCCGATGGTGCAGCATCAGTGCCCTGCCCAGCTCCCCGCCGTCGAGGAGCTGCTTGAGCTTTGTGTACTCGGCGTCGTAGCGCCGCATGAAGCCCACCTGGATACGCCGGTGCCCGAGCCGCTGTTCCGCCTCCAGGACGCGAAGGGCGGAGGCCGCATCGGGGGTGAGCGGCTTCTCGCACAGGACCGGCAGGTCACGGCCGAGGGCTTCGAGCAGGGCCGCCTCGTGGGCGGGCCCCGGGGAAGCGATGAGGACGGCGTCGACGTCCTGAGCCGCCATGGCCGCCGCGGGTTCGGTGTACGCCGTGCAGCCCTCGATGGCGTCCGCGAGCGTCTTGACGCGCTCCGCCTCGATGTCGACGACGGCTGTCACGCGTGCCCCGCTGACGACGTCGTGGAGTCTGCGCACATGATCCGCGCCCATCTTGCCGGTGCCGACGACGGCAACACCCAGTGCTCGCTGAGGTGGCATGTTCGTGATGTCTCCGGTGCTGGTGAGGGTCAGTTGGCCTGGGGGACGCCGACCTGAAGGGCGTCCTCTTCGGGAAGTTCCTCGACGTCGACGCCGCGGACCTGGGCCAGCTCGTGTTTGAGTGCGGCGAGTTCGGTGCCGCCGGCCATGTGGTTGGTCAGCTCTTCGAGAGAGATCTCGCTGCGCTCCGCGGATAGTTCGAGGGTGCCCAGGCGCAGGACGCTGAAGTGGTCGCCGACCATGTAGGCGTGGTGCGGGTTGTGGGTGATGAAGATGACGCCCAGGCCGCGCTCGCGGGCCGCGGCGACGTACTTGAGCACGACACCGGACTGCTTGACGCCCAGGGCGGCGGTCGGCTCGTCCAGGATGAGGACGCGGGCGCCGAAGTAGACGGCGCGGGCGATGGCGACGCACTGGCGCTGGCCGCCGGAGAGGGTGCCGATGGGCTGTTCCAGGTCGTCCAGGACGATGCCCATGTTGCGCAGCTCCTCGTCCGCCGTCTTCTTCATCTTCTCGATGTCGAGGCGGCGGATCGGCCAGGGGCCCTTGGTCATCTCGGAGCCGAGGAAGAAGTTGCGCCACACCGGCATCAGGGGCACGGTGGCCAGGTCCTGGTAGACGGTGGCGATGCCGCGGTCGAGGGCCTGACGCGGGGTGGAGAAGTGCACCGGCTCGCCGTCGACGAGGAACTCGCCCTCGGTGTGCTGGTGCAGCCCCGAGATGATTTTGATGAGGGTGGACTTGCCGGCGCCGTTGTCGCCCAGGACGCAGGTGACCTGGCTGGGGCGGACGGCGAGGTCGACGCCGTGCAGGGCACGGATGTTGCCGTAGGACTTGCCGGCGTTGCGGAGTTGGACGATGGGACGGTCCTCGCCCTCGGGCGCGGTGTCCTGGATGATGGCGCCGTGGGTGCCGGCTTTATTGCTGGTCATGAAGGTCACCTCCGGGTCGCTGTGCGCTGGACCCACAGATTGATGAGGACGGCGCCGAGCAGCATCACGCCGAGGAACGCCTTGAACCAGTCGGGGTTCCAGCCGGCGTAGACGATGCCCTGCTGCACCATGCCGAACATGAACGCGCCGAAGACCGGGCCGATCGCCGAACCCGCGCCGCCGGTCAGCAGACAGCCGCCGATCACCGCCGCGGAGATGTAGATCAGCTCCTGGCCGACGCCCTCGCCCGACTGCACGGTGTTGAAGGAGAACAGCTGGTGCATGCCGACGAACCAGGCGCCGAAGCCGACCAGCATGAACAGCGAGATCTTGGTGAAGGCGACCGGGACACCGACGGCCCGCGCGGACTCCTTGTTGCCGCCGACCGCGAAAATCCAGTTGCCGTACCTGGTGCGCAGCAGGACCCAGGTGGCGATGGCCGCGAAGACCAGCCACCAGATCACGGTGATCTTCACCTGGACGCCTCCGACGTCGAAGGACGAGGCGAAGACCTTCTTGGCCTGGTCGAAGCCGTCCATATCGCTGATGTCGTCGGTCGCCACATTGCCGGTGACCAGCTTGGTGACGGCGAGGTTCACGCCCTGCAGGATCAGGAAGCTGCCCAGGGTGATCAGGAAGCTCGGCAGCCCGGTCTTGACCACCAGCCAGCCGTTCAGGAAGCCGACCGCCAGCGACACCAGGAGCGCGACGATCACGCCCACCCAGACGTTCATGCTCAGTTGGTAGCTGAGCATGGCCGCGGTGAGCGCAGAGGTGATCACCGCGACGCCGGCCGACAGGTCGAACTCGCCACCGATCATCAGTAGAGCCACGGGCAGCGCCATGATGCCGATGGTCGACGACTGGTAGAGCACCGTCGCCATCGAACTGCCGTCACGGACCGCCGGCGCTGCGGCGAAGAAGAAGACGTACACCGCGACGGCGCCGAGGAAGACGCCTACCTCCGGGCGGGCCAACAGGCGTATGGCCAGCGGCCGTTCAGAGGTTCGCCCGTCCTTCTGAGGGGCCGGCGGAGCCGGCGACGGGGAGCCCGTCGCCGGTGCCGTGGTCTGGGTCATGGTCATCACCGGGTTCCCTTCGCCGCGAACTGGGCGATCTTGTCGACGTTGGACTTGTCGACGAAGGCCGGCCCGGTCAGCACGGGTGCCTCGCCGCCGCCGCTGTAGTTGCCGTTCGTCTTGTAGAGCCACAGGGAGTCGACCGACAGGTAGCCCTGGAGGTAGGGCTGCTGGTCGATGGCCCACTGGATCTTGCCGGACTTGATGGCGCCGACCGCGTCCTTGTTGAGGTCGAACGTGGCGAGCTTGGCCTTGCTGCCGGCATCGGCGATGGACTGGATGGCGGTCATCGCGAACGGGGCGCCGAGCGTCGTCACATAGTCGATGGAGTTGTCCTGCTTGAGCTTGGCGGTGATCGTCGACTTCACCGACGGCATGTCGGTGCCGTTGACGTAGAGGATGTCGGTCTTGCCGGAGAACGTCTTCTTCACGCCGGCACAGCGGGCCTCCAGGGCCACCTGCCCCTGTTCCATGATCACGCAGACGGTGTGCTTGGCGCCGGCCTCGTTGAGCCTGCGGCCGAACGCCTCGCCGGCGATGCTCTCGTCCTGGCCGAAGTACTCGAGCAGGCCCTGCTGCTTCCAGTCCTGCACGCCGGTGTTGAAGCCGACGACGGGGATGCCGGCCTTCTCGGCCTGGGCGACCACGGCCTTCATGGCGTCCGGCTTGGCGAGAGTGACAGCGATGCCGTCGACCTTCTGGTCGATGGCGTTCTGGACCAGGTTCGACTGGTTGGGGCCGTTGGGGTCGCTGGAGTAGACGAGCTTGACGTTGTCCTTGGCGGCGGCGGCCTGGGCACCCTTGCGGATCGTGTCCCAGAAGGTGTCGCCAGGGGCCGCGTGCGTGATCATCGCGATCGTCATGCGGGGAGTGTTGGCCTTGCCGGCCGAGACATCGTTCCCGCTCTCGTCGGCCTTCTTTCCTCCGGAGCTGCTGGAGCATCCGGCCACAAGCAGTGCGGCGGCTGCCGCCGCTGCCACGACGGGGACGATTCTGCGGGAGCGGGGGTGGGACGAACGATCCATCTTTCCGGCACCTCACTGTGCTGCAGGGGAAAGGGAGAAGCGGCTGATCGAGCGAACACGCGGATCACATGCCGTTAACACGGCTGTTGCCTATGACGAGATAGAACCGTCACGCCACCCTGAGGTCAACGTTTGTAATGACATCATTTTTCCATCAAGGCAAGATGTCAGAACAATTACTTGACGCTGGTTGCGAGTGACCTCTACACCTGAAATGGCCGGGCATCCCCGGCCCTTTCCCTTCGCCTTCCTGACCGCGACGGGGAGACGCGTGCCCGCATTCAGGAGATCCGCGAATGAACGCTTCCTTTGATGTAATAACCATGGGTCGAACGGGAGTCGACATATATCCCCTACAGACCGGCGTCCCCCTGGAAAGGGTCGAGAGCTTCGGCAAGTTCCTGGGCGGCTCCGCCACCAATGTCGCGGTCGCCGCAGCCCGTCTCGGACGTTCCACCGGCGTGATCACCCGAACCGGGCAGGACCCGTTCGGCAGGTATGTGCACGAGGCGCTCAAGGGGTTCGGGGTCGACGACCGCTGGGTGTCGCCCGTGGCCGGCCACCCGACGCCCGTCACCTTCTGCGAGATCTTCCCCCCGGACGACTTCCCCCTGTACTTCTACCGGCGGCCCAAGGCCCCCGACCTGGAGATCAGGACCGAGGAGCTCGACCTGGACGCCATCCGGAGCACTCTCGTCTTCTGGATCACCGGCACCGGCCTGAGCGAGGAGCCCAGCCGCTCCGCCACGCTGGCCGCCCTCGAAGCACGGGCCAAGCGGGGCATCACCGTCTTCGACCTCGACTGGCGCCCGGAGCTTTGGAATGACACAGCCTGGAAGGATCCGTCGGAGGCCCGTCCGTACTATGCCGAGGCGCTCCGGCACACCACCGTCGCCGTCGGCAACCTCGACGAGTGCGAGGTCGCGACCGGCGTGCGCGAGCCTCGCGCTTGCGCTCAGGCGCTCCTTGACGCCGGCGTGGAGCTGGCCGTGGTGAAGCAGGGCCCCAAGGGCGTGCTCGCCGTGCACCGCGACGGCACGGTCGCCGAGGTACCGCCCACGCCCGTCGAGGTCGTCAATGGACTGGGGGCCGGCGACGCGTTCGGCGGTTCGCTCTGCCACGGCCTCCTGGCGGGCTGGGACCTGGAACAGATCATGCGGTACGCGAACGCGGCCGGCGCCCTCGTCGCCTCACGGCTCGCCTGCTCCTCCGCGATGCCCACCCAAAACGAGCTGCGCGACTTCCTCGCCCGCCGCTGACCGCCCACACGCCTCATCGAAAGAGGTCATCCCATGAACATCGGCGTCACCGATCTCCCGGCGATCCGGGCACGGCACCCAGAGGCCATCGCCGAGGCCGCCGCCCGCCGCACGCGCCGCCCCCTGCTCAGTACGAGCGGCCGCCTGATGATCATCGCCGCCGATCACCCGGCCCGCGGCGCCCTGGCAGCAGGCGGACAGCCGTACGCCATGGCACGGCGCGCCGACCTCCTGGAGCGCCTGTGCACCGCGCTGTCGAGACCCGGCGTCGACGGAGTACTCGGCACCGCCGACATCCTCGAAGACCTGCTGCTCCTCGGCGCCCTCGAGGGCAAGGTGGCGATGGGATCGATGAACCGGGGCGGCCTGGCGGGCGCCTCCTTCGAACTCGACGACCGCTTCACCGGCCACCGGCCCGAGGACCTCGCCCGGCTGCGCTTCGACGCAGGCAAGCTGCTGCTGCGCATCGACTACCGGGACGCCGGATCGCTCACCACGCTGGAGTCCACCGCCCAGGCCGTCCACGCGATGGCCGAGCGTCGACTCCCGCTGTTCATCGAGCCGTTCATCTCCCGGCGGATCGACGGGCGCGTCAGGAACGACCTGAGCGCGGATGCGGTCACCCGCTCCATCGCCATCGCCTCCGGCCTCGGCGGCACCTCTGCCTACACCTGGCTCAAGCTCCCCGTGACCGACAACTCCGACGACATGGCGCAGGCCGTGGAGGCGTCCACGCTGCCCGCCGTCCTGCTGGGCGGCGACGTCGGACCGTCCGCCGAGGAGCAGGAGGCCGCGTACGAGAAGTGGCGCAAGGCCCTCCAACTCCCCACCGTGCACGGCCTGGTCGTCGGCCGCTCGCTGCTCTACCCCGCCTCCGGAAGCGTGGAGGACGCGGTCGACACGGCCGTGGGTCTGCTGTGAGCGAGCACTGCCCGAAGGAGGCTCACGCCGTGCCCCGTCCGCCCGAGCCGCAGGGCCAGGACCACCGGTGTCACCTGCCCGCGGGCAAGACCGCAAGCGGCTTGTACGCCGTTGACGTCACGCCCCGGACCGCCGGCTGGGAGTTCTCCAGTCTGCGCGTCCTCGACCTGCCGCCCGACGGTTGGCACGACTTCGACACCGGGGACAGCGAGTGGATCGTCCTACCGTTGTCCGGCTCCTGCACGGTCGCCGTCGGTGGCCAGACGTTCCGGCTGACCGGACGGGAGAGCGTCTTCACCGGCGTCACCGACTTCGTGTACACCCCACGCGACGCCCACGTCTCCCTCGCCACCCGGGGCGGCGGCCGCTTCGCCCTCGCCGGAGCACGCTGCGACCGGCCTCTACCCGCCCGCTACCAGCCCGCACCGGCCGTTCCCGTCGAACTGCGCGGCAGCGGCCAGTACAGCCGACAGGTCAACAACTTCGCTGCCGCAGGGGCCTTCGAGTGCGACAGGCTCATCGCCGTCGAAGTCCTGACGCCGGGCGGCAACTGGTCCTCCTTCCCGCCGCACAAGCACGACGAGGACCGTCCGGGCGAGAGCCGGCTGGAGGAGATCTACTACTTCGAGATCGCCGGTGACAACGGCCTCGGCTACCAGCGGGTCTCCCCCTCCGGCAACGGCCGCAACACCGATCTCCTGGCCGAAGTCCGCGACGGCGACATCGTGCTCGTGCCCGACGGTTGGCACGGTCCCTCCGTCGCCGCGCCCGGCCACGACATGTACTACCTCAACGTCATGGCCGGCCCCGGCGTGGACCGCGCCTGGCTGATCTGCGACCACCCCGACCACGCCGGGGTTCGCGACACCTGGGACGGCCGGCCGGTCGACCCTCGCCTGCCTCTCTACACCGCACTCGACAGTCGCCGCGACCACGCCTGAGTCCGGCCGTCCGAAAGGAAACCCGTACCCGATGAAGAGCCTCCACCACTGGATCAACGGCAAGCCCAGCGAGGGTTCGTCCGAGCGCTACGGCCCCGTCCACAACCCAGCCACGGGCGACCAGGAGAAGCAGGTCCCCTTCGCCTCCGTCGACGAGGTGGACGCGGCGGTCGCCGCCGCGAAGGACGCCTACGCGACCTGGGGCCAGTCCTCGCTGGCCAAGCGGACCACGATCCTCTTCAAGTTCCGCGCGCTGCTGGACGCCAACCGTGACTCGATCGCCGA
>NZ_JBVHXR010000045.1:24540-35366 GCF_055569295.1 Streptomyces sp. NPDC029292 | reverse complement strand
GAAGCCCATCGGGCCGAGTGGTCACCGAACACGGTCCGCTCCTATGCCACCGCGCTCGCGCAGTGGTGGAGCTTCCTGGAACAGCGTGATGACGCCGCCGCATGGCGTGACCTGGGGGTTCCGGCGGTATCAGCCTATCTGTCGTGGCTACGCAACGGCCGGTCCGCAGCACTTCTCCCGACCGCTGATGGGACCGTCCCGCAGGACACGACGCTGGAGTCCCGGCTCGCCGCGCTGATCTCCTTCTACCGATGGCAGGACGCGGTGCACGAGGTACCGGTCGCCAAGCGGCTGCTGCGCGGCACCCCACGGCGCATCCCGGCCCGCGGGCTGCTCGCGCATTTGAACGTCGGCATGCCCGCCGGGCCGTCCTCGCTGGTACGGGTGCGCAAGACCAGGCGCCGCGACCGGCCGCCGATCCTGTTACCCCAGCAGATCCAGGCGATCCTCGACGGCTGCGCAATCTGGGACGACGTACGCGGCGAGTGGGTCGGTAACCTGCGCGACCGGTTCCTGTTCGCGCTGCTCGCGGACAGCGGGATGCGCATCGGTGAGGTGCTGGGCCTGCGAATTCGAGACTTCGTCATGGGGCAGGGGGCAACTCCGCATGTGGAGATCGTGCCGCGTGAGGACAACACGAATGGTGCCCGGGTGAAGATGATGCGGGCCCGGCGCGTCTACGTCGGCGCTGATCTGGAGCGTCTCTACGCCGACTATCTGACTCATCTTGCCCTGCGGGCCGCTGAGTTGGGGATGCCTATCTCTCCGGATGACTCCCTGTTCGTCAACCTGCAGCGTCCTCCCTTCCTGGCCGCGCTGCGGGAGGGAACGGTCCGCGACAAGATCGACGCGCTCAAGCGCCGCGGCCTTGGCCCCAAGGACTGGAGTGCGCACTGGTTCCGGCACAGCCACGCCACCGCCCTGCTGCTGGCAGGTACGGCGGACTGGGTGGTTTCCCGGCGACTCGGGCACGCACACGTCCAGACCACTTTGGACCTCTACGGTTGGGTCAGCGAGGACGAGGCCCTGCGGGCGGCAGCGAACTGGAAGACGTACACCGCGGGATGGCGGACCGAGCATGACCGGTGACCGCACGGCACGACTGCGACTGGTCCCCACGTCCGTCGCCGATCCAGTAACCCGGATCCTTGCGGATCTGCCGCCCCAGTGGCACGGCACGGTCATCGGTCCCGGCATTGGCAATTGGGAGTCGATGGCCGAAGCGGGGCGGGGCCGCGCGGTGCACCTCCACGGGGTTCCCGAGCGGCTCCGCAACGAGCTGGCGTGGATGGCGCACTGGCAGCACCGGGACGGGATGAAGGTCGCGGTCGATGTGGTCAACCAGTTCGCGTCCGTCCTGGCCTGGGCCGCCGAAAGTGAATATCCGCTGCCGCACTCCCTGGCCTGGGTCGAGAAGACGGAACTCCTGCGACTGCATGGCATCTGGTTCCACCACCAGCACGGTCGGCTGCCAGCGGCCGACAAGGGCCGGCGCGCCCGCCTGGAGCGCCTGCTCGGCTATCCGCGCCTGGCACTGACGGCCCGTCTGCACGACGGCATCTGGTGGGAGATGGATACCTGGCACCCGCGCTGCGATCCGCGCATTCCGCTGCGGGAGCGCGAACCGTGCCGATCGGTTGGGTGCTCCCCAGGGGCGGCGCGGCTGCCATGGGTGCGGAACGCGATCAAGTGGCACCTCGGCACCCTCCTCGAGGCCGGGACGATCACCTGGTCGACCCTGACAGGCCAGCGAAGCCCGGCCCTCCTGCGCTTCGCACGCTGGTTGGAGACCCTCGATGATCCGGCCGAGGCGATCCGCGACGCGGCTCAGGCCGGGAGCTTCGCCGCCGCCTTCCGGCGCTGGGCCTGCGAGCCAGGTCACCGGTCCTCGGTGAACCGCCCACCAGAGAAGGTCTCCACCAACAAGGTCAATCTGGATGTCTGGGCCATCGCTGAACTGATGACCTTGCTCATCGACCACCGCCATGAGGCTGCGCAGGTCCTGGGTCCCTCGCCCTGGGACGAGTTGACCGAGGCGCATCCCGCGATCTGGCTGCGGCAACGCACCCGACTGCGACGCCATCAGCCCGTCGCCGATGAAACCCACTATGTCGATGACCATGCCCTGGCGCAGATCACCACCTGTCTTCCCGTGCTCGCCGAGCCGAGAACCCGAACGACTACCGTCACCCGCGACGGCCTGGTGCACGAGCTTCCCGGCCAGGACGATCCCCAGCTGATGCGGATGCTCCTGCTGCAGATTCTCACCGGCCGCCGGGCCAGCGAGATCTGCCTCTGCACCTTCGACTGTCTCTCCCCGGCCACCGCCGCGGCCGTCCAGGCCGCGGAAGGGGAAGCCGTCGCCCGGTTCCACTACGGCCAGAGCAAGATCGACGAGGCGCCGGACAACATCCTGATCGACGCGGAGGCCGTCGCCATCATCGAAGAACAACGGCAGTGGCTGCGCGAACGGTTCCCCGAAGGGGCCCCGCCGCACCTCTTCCCACAGAAGCGTGCCAACGCCCACGGAACGAAGCCCTACGGCAACTCCAACTACGGCCGGGCATTGGGGCTGTTCAGCGATCTGGCACAGATCACCGACGCAGCCGGGCGTCCGGTCCGCCTTAGCCACACCCACCGCTTCCGGCACACCAAACTGACCAAACTCGCCGAGCTCGGCCTGCCCGTCCACGTCCTGCAACGGTACGCGGGGCACTCTACACCGACGATGTCCATGCACTACGTCGCGCGCCGGGACGAGCACGCCGAGCAGGCGTTCCTGGCCACCCGCAAGTTCAAAGCCGACGGCACCCGCGTGGTCTTCTCCCAGGAGGACCACGACTCGCTGCACCTACTGGACCGCGCCGACCGATTCCTGCCCAACGGCTACTGCCTGCTGCCGCCCCTCCAGAAGTGCGAGAAGGGCAATGCCTGCCTGACCTGCGGCGTCTTCGTCACCGACGACAGCCATCTGGACATCTTGGAACGGCAGTTGGCCGAGACGACCACACTGATGGAACGGAACACCACACGCTTCCAGCAGCGGCACGGCCGGCCCATGCCCGACGACAACGTCTGGCTCCTCCAGCGCCGAGCCGAACGCGAGGCCCTCGTCAAGCTCCTGGACGCGATGCGAGCCAACCCCGGCCGCGCGATCCAGGGGGCCGGCAGCCCCAGCACCCCTACCCCCGTCTCTATCGACCTGACCCGCCACCGGAAGCCACAACCATGAATGACCAGCGCCAACGCCGTATCGACACCCTGAGCCAGGCCGCCCGCCGCAAGTCCGAGGCCAAGACGAAAGCCGCCGAGACCGCCATCCGCACCCTGGTCAAGCGCGGCAAGTCCGTGACCTTCCAGTCCATCCAACGCGAGGCGGGCGTCTCACACTCCTTCCTCTACACCCACCCCACCCTGCGCGAACGCATCGAACACCTCCGGCGTCAGCACCACGCCGCAGCCGCTCCAGCTCCAGCCGCGGCCGGAGCCGCAGAGAGCAACATCGTCCTCGCCCTCACCGCAGAGATCACACGGCTGAAGAAACAACTCCGCGACAACGACAAGGCATTGCGGGATGCCCTCGCCCAGGCACACGGCGAGAATCTCGACCTCCGACGCGAACTCGCCCGCCGTGGTCTGCCACGGACGGCCCCCGCCGAAACGGAGTAGCGGCCAGCCACCGCCATGCCGCAGGATCAGCCTCGTGGAGACAGTGGTGCAGTGGGTCCGCACGTCATGGACCAAACAATCCCGCGGCGGGCTCGAAGCCGCGCGTCGGAACGCGACCCCGACGGCTTTTCCGCTGCCGCTCGGCTCGCCACCCTTCATGCACGAGGTTCGGATGGACGAAGCCGGAGACTTCCAGCCCCGGGCTGTGACGCACGACAGCATGCCCGACTCCAGCACGGACGCCGGCGTGCTCTTGCGGGAAGTCGACGGACTGCTGCGGGTTCAGCTGGTCGCCACGCCATTCGGCATGCCACGCAGATCGCGGCGTCCTCCGGCTGTTCGCCTCGCCCGCGGAGAGTGGCTCCGCTGGCAGATCAACTACCGCTTTACCGGTTCATGCGGCGGCGAATGGACCTACCGACTCGACACGCTCAACATCGTCCATGGCCCGGCACAGCCCGACCTCTTCCTCGGCATCCCCACCCGCCACGTCAATGAACTTTCCAGCCTGCGCTGACGCTACCTGGCAGCAATCTCATCAACGTTCTGAAGTGCAAGAACGCCGCATCAGAAGCTAAAACCCGTTGATAAGCCGAGTACACATGGATGGCAGCGCACGCCTTCCACCCGGTCGGCAGCCGCGAGGCCGAGACCTGGGCCGCGGACAAACTCACCGCGATCCTCGCCGGACAAGCTGGCCGCGCCGCCACCGAGATGACCGCCCAGGCCGCGGCCGAGCAGCTTCCCGCCACCCGCCGCGACGCCGTCACCACCTGTGCCCGCTACCTCGCCGGGCACCTCGACCAGCTTCACTACGACACCGCCCTCGCGGCCGGCTGGCCGATCGCT
Organism: Streptomyces sp. NPDC029292; assembly: GCF_055569295.1. Classification (NCBI taxonomy): domain Bacteria; kingdom Bacillati; phylum Actinomycetota; class Actinomycetes; order Kitasatosporales; family Streptomycetaceae; genus Streptomyces; species Streptomyces sp. NPDC029292. Next base: position 30,848 of record NZ_JBVHXR010000045.1, on the reverse strand, counting down.
ACTGGCGCCGTCGAAGGCGCCTGCCGACACCTGATCGCCGACCGCCTCGACATCACCGGCGCCCGCTGGGGACTCGACGGGGCCGAAGCCGTCCTCCGACTGCGCGCATTGATAACGCACGGCGACTTCGAGGACTACTGGATCTTCCACACGGCCCGCGAACATCAACGCCTCTACCCCAGCCCCGACCTGCAGGACCACCGCCTCACCGCTTGATCCCGACCGCCACTTCAGAGGATCCGCACCCATCGAAGTTTGAGTGACGTGAATCATTCGGCTTTGGCTGTTTCGCAGACTGGGGATGAGGTCGCAGGCGGGGCCGACTTGGCTATTCCCATGGCGGGAAGCCATGTCGGATGGGTGGCGGAGTGCTGGGCGTAGTCACGACAATCCCGGGCATGCCCATGCGACGCGAAGGCAGTAAACCGGCCGACGATGACAACGTCGGTTGGACCATGGACAAGTTGCGCGATGGCACCCTGATCCGCGTGAAGGTCTACCTGGAGCGCATCGACCGGCTCTCCGACCACCACCGAGCCATCCTCACCGAGGAGGCACGTGACCGGAGGATGACGCTGCTTGAGTACGTCGGATGGGTGGGCAGGATGCCCAAGTCGGAGCTGCATGTGTACCGGGACCAGGTCCGGTCGGGTAGTGGCGGGCCGCGCCTGCCCGCCGTGTATGACGCGTGGTTGTCCGCACGGATGGCGGTGCAGGAAGTCCAGTCGCTACAGAGAGGCTTGGGGCCCGGGGAGCCGGACTGGTGGTTGTAACGGGAGGCCACACGGTCCCGCCCGTTCGCAAGGCGCACGAAGTAGTCCGTACGCATCCGCGAGCTGCCCCACCGCCACCCCCGACCATCAGGCAGCCCGTGCCGATCAAACTTCGGTGGCAAAGATCAAACTTCGATGGCACAGGACAACCTCATCGGAAGCGCCGCGCCCGCCACCGCGTCCACGCTCGCAGCGCGGAGCGGGCCGCGGTGCTGCCGAACACCGGGCGTCCGGGAGTGCGCGGCGGGTGTCGTCCCATCTCGTCGGCCGGCGAGGCGCTCCCGTACATGTGTACGCAGACGCCGCCATCTCCCTGATGACCCGTCGCCTCACCCGCCAGAGCCCCTGCCCCACATCGGCGGCACCCCGACCGGCAGGAACCGTTCAAGCCGCGTGATCTGAGGCAGAGAGGTCAAGCTTGCTGACTGCGCTGGGAGGACGGAGTGCTCTGTCGGAGACCTAACGGTCCAGCCTTGCTGCCCTGGCGGCCCGATGGGCGAAGACGCGCTCCTGGCGGTCATTCATCTGCCGCAGGGCATCCTTGCGGTCCCGTTTGGACAGCCGGTCGAGATAGACACGCCCCAAGAGGTGGTCGGTCTCGTGCTGCAGGCAACGGGCGAAGTATCCCGTTCCCTCGATGACCAGCGGTTTGCCGTCCTTGTCGAAGCCGCGGGCCACCGTGCGGTCGGTTCGGGGCACGTCCATGACGGCTCCGGATACTGACAGGCAGCCCTCCGGATCGTCCAGCAAGCGCCGTCCGGTCACGTCGGGTTCGTCGAGGACCGGATTGATGATGTGGCCGACGTGCCGGACTCCGGTGTCATCGGGGCAGTCGTACACGAAGAGCTGCAGGTCGACGTCGACCTGATTGACCGCCAGTCCTGCTGTCGGAGGCGGCTTGTATCCTGCACGCATTCGACGATCGGACGATCACGGATACGGGCATGCGGGCACGGGGCGGGCGTCCAGGGGCGGGAGCGCGGGGATTTCGATGAGTGACGCACATCCGATACGAAGCCGCAGACCGGGCCTCTCGGTCGGCGCGCGCATCATCGCCGGGGTCGTCCTCGCCGCGATCGGGGCCGTCGGCGCCTGGCTCCAGCACGACGCTCCCGGCCGGAGTGCGGAGCCGCGTACGGAGTTCACCGCGAACAACCCGCCTGCCGGTCTGTCCACCGCGCTCACCACCGGCCAGCACCTCCACTGGTCCAGCTGCACCTCGCCGCCCACCGCGCGCACGGGCTACGACTGCGCCACCATGAAGGCCCCCCTCGACTACCGGAAACCGGACGGCAGGACGATCGACGTCGCCCTGATCCGCCGCAAGGCCACCGGCCCGAACGCCCGGCGCATCGGCTCGCTCGTCCTCAACTTCGGCGGCCCCGGCGTGTCCGGCGTGAGCGGACTGCCCGAACTCCTCAACCAGTACGAGCCGCTCCTCGACCGCTACGACCTGGTCTCCTTCGACCCGCGCGGCGTCGGCGCGACCATCCCCGTGCGATGCGGGAAGACCGCGGACGACACCGGCTACGACGGGGCCGACGCCTGCGCCGAGCACTCCGGGGCGCTCCTCCCGTACATCGGCACCTCGCACACCGCACGCGACCTCGACCTGATGCGCTACCTCCTAGGCGACGAGCGGCTGCACTACTTCGGCGTCTCGTACGGAACGGCGCTCGGCGCGGTCTACGCCCACCTGTACCCGTCGCACGTCGGACGGCTCGTCCTCGAAGCGTCCGTCGATCCGACCGAGGACCTCGACGAGGAGCAGGTGTCGCAGGTCAAGGCGGTCCAGGCGGCGTTCGACCGGTTCGCCGCGCACTGCGCGGCCCGTATCCGCCACTGCCCGACCGGCGACGGGCCCGAGGAGGCCGCGCGGCGCATGGCGCGCCTGGCCGACCGCCTAGAGAAGAAGCCCGCCCCGGCCGGCGCCGGAAGGAACCTCGACGCCGACGACTTCGCGTACGCCGTCAGCGACCATCTCGACCTCGGCACGGACGGCTGGGCGCCGCTCGCCAAGGCCCTCACCGCGCTGATCGACCACAACGACGGCCGTCCGCTGAGCAAGGGCGCGGACGACATCGGCTCCGCCGACCACGCGGCGACCCCGCGCGACAACAGCCGCGCCGCCCAGACCGCGATCACCTGCGCGGACTCCAGCCTGCGCCCCGGCTTCGAACGCCTCGACCGGGACGAGGCCCGCATCAAAGCCGCCTCACCCATCTTCGGCGCGGCCTGGTCCACCGGCGTCTACCTCTGCTACGACTGGCCGTTCGACGGCGAGCGCGCCACGCTCCAGGTGAACGCCGACGGCGCGGCCCCCGTCCTAGTGGTCGGCGGCACCGGCGACCCGACCACCCCCTACCCCGGCGCCCGCCACATGGCCCGCGCCCTGGGCGACGGCGTCGGCCTCCTCCTGACGGCCGAGGAGGAGGGCCACGGCACATATCCGCAGAACCGCTGCGTCACGGAGACGGTCGACCACTACCTCCGCACGGGCCGCACCCCGGCCCCGGGGACGGTGTGCCGGGGCAGCATGTCCTGAGGCTCGTACGGATCCGCCGGGCGGCCGTCAGCACACCGGTTCGCTCGCATCTGGAGGGTGAAGGCGGTCGCGTCGTCGGCGGCGGCAATCTCCACCACTGCCAGGCCCGGCTCGGCCACGTGCGCGTCAAGGATTGCTCTCATGCCCGGCACGACGCGGCCGCGTGGCCGGCAGTTCTCCAAATCGGGGCAGCGTCACCCGATTCGAGTGCTCCTCACGGAGTTTGAAGATCGCCGACAGGCCAGGATGGCCTGCTGAAGACCCTGTCCTGAACCCCTACCTGCGTTCCAGCGCCCCGTACGCACGCTCGCCGCACACACGCACCGGCCGCTGCTGCGCACGCGCTCCGCGCGAGCGACGGGGGTTCAGAGACAGGCTCTGACCTTGTCGTTTAACCTCGTCTCCGTTGGGGGTGGGGATGGAACAGGCGGTTTTCGAATCCGTCAGGTACTCCGCTGTGTGCCAGGACTGCGGTGCGGAGCTGGAGTGCTGGGGAGTTCAGGCCCTGGTGGACGGCCGGTTGCGATGGGACGTTGAGTCAACCTGTTCCGCCTGTGGATTTGCGGTGGCCGTGTGCGGTGGCGACGTGCCGGCCGAACGGCGGGATCAGATGCTCTCCGAGCATGGACCCGCGAGGCTGCAGGTGAGCAGTCCGCCGGCGAAGAGCGTCGCCATCATGCGCGTGCTGCGGGCTGAGCTCGGCATTGACCTGATGAACGCCAAAGCTGTGCTGCGCCGTGTGTTGGACGGTGATTACTCAGGAACGCTTCCCGAGGTGGAACACCTGGCCCGCACACTTCGGGAGTCCGGCATCGCTGCTGCAGCAACTCGTCCTTAGGTGTCTGATCTGGTAGCTCCGTGACGGTTCGCCTGGGCTTGGTGCCCTTCTTGTGGTGAGCGGGCCGGCTGTATGCCTCGCCGGTGGCGAGGACGCGGCCCACGTCATTCCGGGTGGCCGGGCGGCGGTTCTTCGAGCCTGCTGGCCTTCCGGGGCCTGGCCGTGAGGGTTTCGGTGCACTGGCCGGGGAGCCGGTCTTCGTGCACAGGTTCCTGAACCCCCTGCGGACCCGGGCGGGCGTGAGCTTGTTTGGCGGAGCCGGTTTCTCCCAGGGCCGCCGGAGATCGGTGGCCAGCGGACGGGCGAGCCGGAGCTGGGCATAGGCGGCGATCACCAGCCACGTCCACCCGTCGGCCGCCTCCGAGCTGCGAAGCCGGGGCTTGGTCCACCCGAGCGTCTGCTTGAACAGACGGAAAGTGTGCTCCAGGTCGAAGCGGCGGAGGAAGGACTGCCAGCAGCGGTCGACGTCGGCTTTGGTGGCGGCGGTTCCCGACCACCACAGCCAGACCGGCTTGTTCACCCCGCCGCTGGGCAGCCTCGCCACGGTCAGGCGGATGACGGTTCCGTCGATGATGGGGAGCGGTCCGTCGTAGTCGATCCAGGCTGCCCGCCGGGTCAGCCTCGGGTGCAGTCGGTCCCATGCCTGCGCGGTCGCCTTCCCGTAGAGGCGGGTGTCGGTGACCGTCACGGCCTGCTCGATGCCCCACGTGGAGGGGTCGCCGAAGACGAACTCGCCTCCGTGCTTGGGCGGTCGGCCGCCCTTGGGGTCGTAGACCCGCGGCGGTGTCGGCCAGCGCATGACGCGGTCGGAGCGCAGCCGGCCGAGGATCTCGACGGGCAGGTCGTTCAACAGGTGGGCGATGCGGGGTGCGTCATATCCGGCGTCCAGCACGACCAGGACCTCCGGGTCGCCCGGCTTCCACTGGCCAGCGGCGACGAGCCGTTCGACCAGCTCGCGGACCTGGACCGTGGTCACTGCCGCGACGTCAGCGCCGGGCTCCAGGCGGACCGCGTCCAGCACCGCTGTTCACGACGTCCGGCCGGTCTCCAGCGCGGCCACGATCGAGTACGGCCAGCCCGGGACCATCTGGTGCTTGCCCTCACCCCGGCCGAAGGTGTGGCAAAAGGACCGGTCAGCGCAGGTGTTGGCATCCGGCCGCAGCCATGGTGAGACGTCCGCGGCCAGCACGATCCGACCGTCCGCCGCCCTCGGCAACGGCATCCCGGCCAGGGCCCGACGCAGCCGGGCGATATCGATCCGCCCCTGGTTGAGGCCGTCGTAGAGGGCCCCGTAGCCGCGGCGGTGTTCCGGCGCGAGCGCCAGGTCGACCAGCGTCCGCACCGGCCCGTCCGTGCACAACAGCGCATCGCATATCTCGCGATGTCCCGTAGCCGTGTGGTCGGGTCGCGGGCAATGGTCAGCAGTACCCGTGCATGGCTGGTCAGGAAGGTCCACTGTCCAGCCTGGCTGTTCATACCGCTCAGCGCCTTCACTACCTTTGTCGGCGACTCGCTGCGGATACCTGTCCGGAACTGCCGGGAATTCGGCTCGCCCATTGTCCCGGACAGGGTGCTGTGCCGCAGCCGGCGCGACGGTCGCCGTTTGGTGTCCGCACGAGACGAAGTTGCCCGGAACGCCTGCGTTCCGGGGAGCATGGCTGGGCGGCAGCCGCGAAGCTCCTGGGGGAGCCCTCAGGTCTCAGCCGTTTCAGGTCGTGGCCGTTGGGTTCGCTGATTGGGCGGTGCGGCGGTATTCGGCGTTGATGCGCTGGGCTTCTTCGAGCTGGTCTTCGAGGACGATGATGCGGCAGGCGGCCTCGATGGGGGTCCCGCGGTCGACGAGTTCCCGCGCGCGGGCCGCGATGCGCAGCTGGTAGCGGGAGTAGCGGCGGTGTCCGCCCTCGGAGCGGAGTGGGGTGATCAGTCGGGCTTCGCCGATGGCGCGGAGGAAGCCCTGGGTGGTGCCGAGGAGTTCGGCGGCCCGGCCCATCGTGTAGGCGGGGTAGTCCTCGTCGTCGATACGGCCGAACGAGTCGTCTGCTGTCATCTGCACCTCTCTGTGGAACGCGTCGAGGGGCGGTGTGGGGGCGCAGGCCCCCACCCCCCCCAACAAAAATCCCCCCCCCCCCCGGCCCCGTGCCTGTTCCCTCAT
>NZ_JBVHXR010000045.1:0-24530 GCF_055569295.1 Streptomyces sp. NPDC029292 | reverse complement strand
CGACACCTTTTGGGGGAGCGTGTGGGGGGTTCTTGGTGCCGGACGACACCAAGGCCCCGAAGGAACTGCTACACCATCTGCCGGCCCTGGTACTGCGCCGGCCTTCTGTTTCCGCAGCCCCGACCTTGATGCTGTCGGGGGTGCTGGGATCGCGGTTGCTTGACCGGAGACCACCTCACTATCGATGTCCTGCGGTACCCGGGTTCAAGATGTCGGCCCGGGCGATCCTGATGGCGCTCGGCTCCTCCGTTCTTCCCTCTGGGATCAACTGCTTACAAGTGGGGTACTGCGTACTGCTGGTGATGCGAACCGCTCAGCGGCCTGTGACAGCGCCGCTCTTCGGCAGCCAGCCCCGTCGCCCGTCCTGCGTCTGCTCTGGCTTGGAACCCCACTGCCGAACCTCCCGGTGCGCGCGTCCGCAGCCGACGCCTTCACCGAGGTGCTGCTCACTGACTTCACTGCTGGGTACCGCGAACCGCACTTACGGGTACTGCCACCGCGTCGACCGCGGTCATGCTCACGGCGGCCCCTGATCACTGCGGGCCACCCGGTCCGGTCGTCAGTCCCGTCGCCGTCCTGCAACCGCTCTGGCTTCGGAACTCCACCACCGCACCGTCCTGCGCACTGCAACTGCGTGTACTGCTGGCCGGCAGTTCGTCTCTGCCAGGCCCCGTTGATCTCGGCTACGAGAGAAACCATAACCACGCTCCCACCCCAATGTCTACTCCAACAAACACAGATTTCCGCGCGTTCGACGGTGAGACAGTCGGCCTCGAACAGTGACACGGGCAGGTGCGAAGCCGACACGGCCCGGTCAACGGGCGCAGGCCCGGGGCGCAACCACCGCACAGAGGGGACCGGAATGGGCTATCCAGAGGGTGGTGCAGGCCGGAGGTGAAGGCCACGTTGATGCGGCGGCTCGGCGGGTGAACTGTCTGCGGGGTCAGGGGAGTTCGTGGGAAAGTGGGCTCCCGGCCGGGAGCCCGGGCCGGTCCGGGTGGAGTTGCCGACCGTGAACTTGAGAACGATCAGTCCCGGTTGGCCTCGCGGGAGGCGGGCTGTCCGCTCCTGCGGGAGGACCGACGGGTGATGCGCCTGGTCATCAGTGTGATCGCGGCCCAGGTGATCAAAGATTCCGAGTGCTGGATGAGCCGCTCGTAGTCCCGGGCGTGACGGCGGGCGTGCATGATCCAGGCGAGTGACCTCTCGACGACCCAGCGGCGAGGCAGAATGACGAAGCCGGGAGTGTTCGGTGGTCGGCTGACGGTCTTGAGCGTCAGGTCGAGGTGCTTCTTCGCCCAGGTCACGAGCTTTCCGGCATAGCCGGAGTCGGCCCAGACGATGGTGATCTCAGGGTGCATCAGCCGCAGCCGGAACAGGACTTCCTTCGCCGCGTCGCGGTCGGTCATGTCGGCCGGGGTGACCATGACGAACAGCGGCAGGCCCTTGGTGTCCACGACCAGGTGCCGCTTGCGGCCGTTGATCTTCTTCGCGCCGTCGTAGCCGAACGACGCGGCCGTCGCGGGATGGATCAAGGAGACGTGGCCGTCGGCAAAGCCACTGCCGCGGCGCTCGGGGCCTGGCTCGTCTTCGAGGACGAGACCGCTGTCTCGATGACGTCGCACCGCAGTCGCACATGGGCCCCTCGCGGGTCCACTCCCACAGTCCGCTTCAACGGCGGTTCACGAGGAGGCATCACGCTGGCCGCCCTGGCCTGTTACAAGACCGGCGAACGCAGCCGGCTGATCTACCGGCCGCGTGTCCAGGGACATCTGCGAGGCGATCACCGTGGCTTCACCTGGCAGGACTACCGCGACCTGATCGTGCGGGCCCACCTCCAGCTCGGCGGCCCCATCGTCGTGATCTGGGACAATCTCAACGTCCATCGCAGCGCGGCGTTACGGCAATGGGCGACTGGACAGGACTGGCTCACCATCATCCAGCTGCCCACCTACGCTCCTGACCTCAACCCTGTCGAAGGCATCTGGTCACTGCTGCGACGGTCCACGACCGCCAACGTTGTCTTCGCCGACCGGAACCACTTGGTGAAGGCCGTCCGTTCCGGCATGCGTCACATTCAACGCAGACCCCGGCTCATCGACGGCTGCCTCACCGGAACTGGACTGCCACCCCCGCCCCTGACTGCGACAACCCTTCGAAAAGTTCAGTAGTCGGCCAGTGTGGAGGCGAGTTCTGTGGTGGCTTGGACAAGTTCGGTGTCGGGTTCGGTGAGCAGCTGCTGGATGGTGTCGCGATGGGCGCGTACGGCGTGGCGGGCCTGGCGTTCCCATCCCACGTAGTTGTCGCGGTGGTGGAGCAGTTTGGGGTAGGCGGCGGCCGTTTTCTCCCACTGCCGGGTGTCGGCGATGTTCTTCAGCAGCTGGACGATCTGTACGCGGCAGGTGACCTGGGGGAGTTCGGCGAGTTCCCACAGGAAGGGGACTGTGGCGGCCGTGGCCTGTTCCACGACGAAGCCGTAGCGGCAGATTCGTTCCCGCAGTTCGGTGAGCGCGGATCGGGCCGTGTCCGCGTCGCCCGAGGCGATGTTGTTGAGCAGGAGGGGGATGGCTGCCGCGGGTCCGCGGGAGTCCTTGATCTCGTGCCAGTGCACCTGCCCCAGGTTCTTGAGTGGTGTGGCCATTTCTGCTCCTACTGCAGGCGTCGGAGGATGCTTGGTGCTGGTCTGTTCCCGCGAAGCGGCGCGTATCAGGTCGGGCTTTCTCGCTGGCGGTGGTGTCAGGGGTGCGGGGAGGTGGGCAGTAGGGCCCAGACGGTCTTGCCCGCGGGTGTGCCGCATCCACCCCCAGTCCTCGGACAGGGCGTTGACGATGCGCAGGCCGCGGCCGTTTTCCGCCCAGGAGTCGCTGGTGGGAGAGCAGGTGGGCGGGCTGTCGCTCGGGTCGGTGACGGCGCACAGCAGGTGGGCGGCTTCGAGGCAGATCTCCAGCCAGACCTCGGCCTCGCCGTCCGGGGCCTGGGGTACGGCATGGACGACGGCGTTGGCGGCCAGTTCGGTGACGATGGCGACGGCGTCGTCGCTCAAGTGGTCCAGCGACCAGTGGCACAGGGTGCGGTGGGTGAAGGCCCGCGCCTGGGCGAAGCCCCGGCTGCTGCCGGTGATGCGCAAGGGGGCGGGGCCGGGCGCTTCGTACGGCGGTTCAAGCTCCTGGAAGACCCCGTGGCTCAGGGCGCCGGGCTGCACCGCTTGCGTGAGCGCGGCGGCCGCGGTCCAACCTGCCCGTGGCGCAGCCCCGCCGTGAAGGCGGGGCGCTTGGTGCACAGGTGATGACACGGCGTCTCCCTGATGCGAGGTCAGGATGGGGCGTCAGCACTCGGGTTGACGCCCGGCTATTATCCACTCCGGCAGCGTGTTCGTGCAATTTCACGGGAAATTGCGCGACGGGATGGCCGGAAGCAGGGGCGGGACGCGCGGTGCGACCGGGCCCCGGCGGTCGGCCGCGTACGAGCGGGGCAGAACGTCAGCAAGGAGAGTGTGCGGTGCCATCAGTGCCAAACGGAGTGCGGGCGAGTTCCCTGGGCGCCTGCTGGATCAAGAGCCGGCACAGCAATGCCGAGGGAAACTGCGTCGAGGTGGCCGCCCTGGCCGGCGGGGGTATCGCGTTCCGCAACTCCCGTGACCCCGAGGGCCCCGCCCTCGTCTACACCCCGGTGGAAGTGGCCGCGTTCCTGGCCGGCGCGAAGGACGGGGAGTTCGACCACCTGGTGTGAAGCCCAGGCGGACAGGTCCGCTTGGGCCGACGTATGCGGCAGAGGCCAGCGAAATGCGATACTGCTGTGCGTCTTCTGCCGGTAGACAGGGAGTCAGGATGTCCGCAGAGTCACCTCGCGTCTCCCGCCTCGAACCCTATCTGAGCCGGACCGAGCCCGCCCCCACGCTGTTGAAGATGCTGGTGGGCGTGCAGCTGGCGGGCATCCGCGAGGACGTCGGCCTCGCGCAGGAACAGGCGGCGCGCGCCGTGGGGTTCAGCCCGGCGAAGCTGTCGCGCATCGAGGCGGGCAAGGGCCGCAGGCCGCCCACGGAAGCCGATGTCCGCGCGCTGCTCGAGCTGTACAAGGCAGACGACTACGAGGGGCAGGTCCTGCTGAAGCTGCTGCAGCGGGCCGGTGAGCCGGGATGGTGGCAGCGTTACGACAAGCGGCTGATGCCCGAGTGGTTCGACCGGCTGGTCGGACTGCAGGAGGCGGCCGCAGCCATCCGTACCTTCGAGATCCAGTACGTGCCGGGCCTGCTGCAGACGCCCGCCTACACCCGGGCGGTGGTGGAGCGCGGGCTGCCCACGGCGCCGGCCGGCGAGGTGCAGCGCCGCGTGGAGCTGCGCACGCGCCGACGCGAGCTGCTGCACCGCGCGGACGCCCCTCAGCTGTGGGCGGTCATCGATGAGTCGGTCCTGCTGCGCGTCCTGGGCAGCCGTGCGGTGATGCGCGAGCAGCTGCAGTACCTCGTCGAGATGGCCGGGCTGCCCCATGTGACCGTGCAGATCGTGCCGCTGGACGTGACGAACGCGTCCGCGCCGGCCATCCCCGTCACCTATCTGCGCTTCGGCGGCGTCGATCTGCCCGACATCGTCTACCTGGAGCACATCAGGAGCGCGAACTTCCTGGAGGACCGCGACGAGACGGAGGAGTACCGGGTGGTCCTGGACCGGCTGGCCGATGAGGCCCTCGACCCTCGCGAGTCTGTGGCCCTGCTGCGCGAGACGCTGGAGCAGCGCTACCCCGCCCGGTGACTCCGCGCCATGTCCGAGGATGGCGACCGGCGGTTCTGACGCGGAGTCATGCCCGTCCTTCTAGCGGAGGCGGCCCACGCCGCCGAACTCGATCCACTCCTGGGTGAGCTGACGGGGCGCCACTTCGGAGTCCGGTCGCCAGGTGGACACCTCCACCAGCCCCGGCTCGAGGACGTCCATGCCCTCGAACCACGACGCGACGTCCTTCTCCTGGCGCACGCGGCCCCAGTGCCCCTGCGTCGCCTGATCCATGAAGTCGGTGACGAAGTCCCGCACCTCGGCGTCCTCGCTGACCAGTTGGCACATCAGCATGAAGCTGCCGGGGGCCAGCGGTTGGGCCACGCGGCGGGCCACGGCGAGCGGCCCATCGGTGTCGCTGTCCGGGATGCAGTGGAAGACCGAGTTGAACAGCACGGCCACCGGCTGCGAGAAGTCGATCAGGCGCTGCGTGTCGGGGTGGGAGAAGATCGCGTCGGTGTGCCGCAGGTCGGCGTGGATGACCGCGGTGCGCTCGTTCTGCTCCAGCAGGGCGCGGCCGTGCACCAGCACCATCGGGTCGTTGTCGACGTATACCACCCGGGAGGACGGGTCGACCCGCTGCGCCACCTGGTGCACGTTGTCCTGGGTGGGCAGCCCGGATCCGTGGTCGAGGAACTGCCGGATGCCGTGCTCGGCCGCCAGCGTCCTGACCACCCGCTGCAGAAAGCGCCGGTTGTTCACGGCCAGCGCGCGGGTGCTGGGCACGACCTTGTCCAGCTCCTCGCAGGCCGCCCGGTCGGCCGCGTAGTTGTCCTTGCCGCCCAGGTAGTGGTCGTACATGCGCGCGGCGGTCGGCACCGTGGCATCGATCGACGTGGACAGCTGTTCTCCAGGCTGCATCGTTCCCCCAGCTCCAAGCCGCGCCAACCGGATTGGCCCGACAGTCAACCCATCCTAGGGAAACGGCATTTGGCGATGCCAGCCCCCGATCGAAGGATGCAGAACTACCCGTCCGCATCAGAACTCCCGTAACGCCTGGTCCCCCCATCCCTGGGCTGCGGACGCACGGACACCGGGCCCGCGGGAAGAAAATCACGGCGAGCGGCCACGTCATGGGCACAGACCCGGAACCGCCCGGAACCGTGAGACGTCCACGCACTCCCACCGTCCCGCATCCGCCCCGAGACACCCGGCGCGGCACTTGCTTGAGCAGGCGCGTGCAGGGTGCCAGCCGGTCGTTGCGTACGGGGTCTCGTGCCCGGCTGCGACTTCTGGATCTTTGATGACCGGCTGATCCGCGTGCACCACTTCTCCGGCGACGGGGACTGGGAGGGCAATGAGCCGCGCGAGGATGCCGGCATCGTGCAGATGTCCTCCGCTGCGTTCGAGGAGATCTGGGAGCGCGGCACCCGATTCCGATTTCGCGGATGCCTCTGATGATTTGGTGCGTTCCTACTGCCTTCAGCGTTCGCGTGCCTTCCTCGCCCGAGCGGAAGCACCGGACTCTGCGATCAGCAGCAGTCGGCAGCCGGAGATCGCCGCCCACTACGCGGTGATCGCTCAGGCCTTCCGAGTCGACCTTGACACGCCGTGACTGGCGAGCCCGCCATCCCGACGAGGACGACGCCGCGGTCGGTCCTCGATGTACTCGCCACCCCCGTCTGACGACGACGCACACTGCATGGAGGCCGCTCTAGCTGTTCTGTCCACGGAGCCTCCACGCCGGGTGCCACCGTAAGCGGCTGGCAGTTGAGCCCGCTGCCGACGTTGGGTCAAGGAGGAGGCGTCGTCGCCGGCGAGCCGGGTTCCGGAGGCCGGGGCCTGGTCCTGCCCGTCCCCGAGGCTCATGGGGTACGGGTACGGGGACGGGCAGGTGCTGAGTGCTAGGTGCGCGCGGCGCGGTACGCCCTCCACAGCTGGTCCGCCTCCGCGCACCGTTGCTCTCCGTGCCCGCAGCCATCGCACGTGGTGGCGTGGTCGATGTAGGCGCGATACGCGGTCTGGATGCGGTGGTACGTGCCGCTGCCGGCGACCTGCTGCATGTGGCCGGAGGCACTCCCCGAGTCGCGCCACTGCCACCGGGCGCCGCTCACGACCTGCCTCCGTGGCGCTTCGGGTGGGGGTGGTTGCGGATCTCGACGTTGCAGTCCGTCGCACGAGACGGGTCCCCGGCCGCGACGGCGTCGGCCCGCTGTTGGGTCAGGGCCGTACAGACACCGCAGCCCGGCGCCGGCGGGGGCTCGTCGATGGGCATTCCGAGCGTGACGGGTGGGCTCATGGTCGTCTTCATCCGCGTGCCTCCGCTGGCGTGGGCCTGCCCAGGCGGTCCGCGGCGTGTGCACGGGCAGATGAGTGGGTTGCCGCTCGTTCACGACGCTACGAGCGTGATGTGCGGCAGTGCCAGCAATGTGCACCGATGTACACGCGACTGGTTCGCGCCCTTGACCTGCTATCTCTGGCACAGGATGGTGGTGTACATCCCTGAACACGACGAGCGCCGGAGGCGGCCGTGGACCTACAGTTCATCGGGATCGACCCCAACACCGGAGATGGCGAAAGCCCAACCGTGTGGGTTGACCAGGAGAAGGAAGAGCTCGTGCTCCAAGGTTGGAAGCCGAGCCTGCAACTTGAGGCGGCGTGTGCAGAGTTCGAGGTCCCCGGCCACGCCAAGGGGATCCCGGACCACGAGGCAGTGATCCGAATTCCGGCCCGGATGATGCCGATGATCAGGGAGGCATGCGATGCCCTTGAGCGTCCCGACATTCGCTGAGCTTCTCGGGTCGGCAAGGCGCTCAGCCGTCCACCTGGAGATGCGCGACTCCTACGCCGTCGACTACGAGAAAGGCCCGTTCGCCGAGTGGCGGGCCGGCTTCCGCCACGACCCGGCAGACCGCGCTTCCTGGTGGCGGCCATGGCTCGATCTCATCGCGGAGACGGTTGCCCGCCAAGTCGTGGTACGCCGCGCCCGCATCGTCTCCGAACCGGTCAGCGAATACATCCGCTTCGAGCACTCAGGCACGTTCACCAACGTCGCTGCGGGCGAGCAAGTGCGGTGGCTGCCACGCCGCCAGGCATCTGACATTGCGCTGCCCGGCAATGACTTCTGGCTGATCGATGATCGCCTCATCCGCTGGAACCATTTCACCGGCGACGGGGCCTCGGCGGGCGGGGAGACCAGCGACGATCCGGCCGCGGCGAAGCTGTGTGCCAACGCCTTTGCAACGGTGTGGGCACGCGCCGTCCTCCACGAGAATTACAAGATCAGCTAGCACGAAGGTGACCAGGCCGGCTCATGCCCCTCTCTCCGTCCTCCTCGGCCCAGGCTGCTCGCGAAGCAGTCGCACAACGCCTGCGGGAGCTCCGTGCCGATGCAGGGATCACGGGGCCTGAGCTGGCCGCACGCTGCGGCTGGAGTCACCCGAAGACCTACCGGATCGAAGGCGCTCGCACGCCCCCGTCGGCCGATGACATCCGCCGCTGGTGCGAGGCGTGCGAGGCAGCCGACCAGGCGCCGGACATCATTGCCCAGTCCCGCAACGCCGAGTCCATGTACGTGGAGTGGCGCCGTAGGCTGCGCACCGGACTCAAGCAGCTGCAGAAAAGCTACGTGCCCCTCTTCAAGTCAACCCGGCTCTTCCGCGTCTACTCACCCACTCTCGTGCCGGGCCTGCTTCAGACCGAGGGGTACGCGATGGGGCTGTTGTCCCTCATCACGGAGTTCCGCGACATCCCCAACGACGTGGCGCAGGCCGTTGCCGCGCGCCTGGACCGCTCCCGGATCCTTCACGAACCAGGACGCCGCGTCCTCCTCGTGGTGGAGGAGGCTGCGCTGCACCACCAGGTCGCCGACGCCGAAGCCATGGCCGCCCAGCTCGGCTATCTGCTGACCGCTGGCGCGCTGCCGGCCGTGTCGCTCGGCGTGATCCCCATGTCGGCCCAGGCAAGGCCCATGTGGCCCGTGGAGACGTTCCACATGTACGACGACAGTCTCGTATCGGTGGAGCTCCTCGCAGCGCGTGTGACTGTCACGCAGCCCAGCGAGATCGCCCTCTACGCGGACGCGTTCGAACGGCTGCACGGCATGGCCGTGCACGGCGCCAACGCCCGCGCCCTGATCGTGAAGGCCATCGACGCCCTGCACTGATCCTGCACGACGAAGAGTTCCCTCTCGCTCGAACGCTGAGTCGCAGGGTGCGGCGCAACAGTGTCCGGGCTGTCGGCGACTTCGCCGCCGGCGCGCATGACGGGAACACCGGGCCCGGGCCGGAGGCACCGATCGTGTCCGGCCCCCGCCCAGACCTGACCGACCTGGGCCTCTCCTCAGCCCAGCCATCCTGCGAGGGCGTGGGCGAGCGCTTCGCCGCCCTGTTGCACGACGGTGCCGGCCACGAGGGCTGGCAGTGCTTGCACGGCTCCGCGCAGGGTGCCTTGTGCCTGGGCGTCCGGCGTCGTGAGCGAGGTGTCGATGGAGTCCGCCATGGCCTGCAGTACCTGCGCGTTGCGCAGGTCTCCCGCGCTGCGGTCCACCTCGGTGCGGAAGGAGGCGAGGAGATCGCGCACGGTGTCGAGGTCTACTGGGGTGGTTTCGGCGGTAGCGGACTGGTGAACGTGTGAGATGTTGTGTCCCACCACGTTCTGCAGCGGAGCGATGTTGTTGCCGCCGATGCTGATGCCCGAGCCATGCCCGTGCTCGTCCTCGTGGCGGCGTCGTCCGACCATCATTTCGTTCCCCCCTGGGCGCTGTTGTCCTGGCCGATATTGCTGATACCGCTGCCGGCGATGTTCTGGATGGGCGCGTTGTTGTCGCCGTAGACCTGGATGTTGGTGATGACCATGGCTACCTGTTCATCGAACTGGGCGGTTTCGACGCCGAGTTCGACGAGGTATTCCGCGACGGCCCGGAAGATGCATGTCTGCATCAGCACCACGTGCCGTTTGGCATCGTCGCTCTGGTGCATGTCGGTGACTTCCTCGATGGAGTACCGGTCCCGCAGGCTGAGCGGATCCTTCTCCTCGACGGAGTCGTCGTCCCTTTGCTGGCCCCGCCCGAGGCGGGTCACGAACTGCCACAAGGAGAGCGGGCCTTCGGCTGCGTCGAGCATCGCCTGTACCGCCGTCCAGCCGAGCAGCCGGAGCCCGCGCTTGGCGAGCGGCGCGTCGGTCACTCTCAACTCGTTGTACAGGGGCGTCATCACGTGCGGTCGCAGGGTCAGCCGCAGCTCGCCGGCCTCCAGTGCGGCGTGCACGAACACGCTCACCACGACCTGGCCGTCCCAGCTGACGCACTGGGCGCGCAGGTACAGCCGGTCGGGGACGCTGGACGGCGAGCGGCGGCCTCGGCCTCGTAGGTCGGGCAACTCCAGCTTCGCGGCACGGGTGCGCCGCAGCCACAGCGCGGACGGCAGCCCCTTCACCTGCGTGACCGAGAAGCCGGGCAGCGGATCGGTGATCTCCCGTGCGCCGCGCCCCAGGTCCTTGAGAGCGGTTCCCATCCGCCGCAGGAGCTCGTCTTCACCGAAGGACCTGACCGACTCCTGCGGATCCTTGGGCTTGAGCGGAATACCGATGTCCGCGACGCCCCACACCTCGCGCCCGGCCCCGACGAACCTCTCCGGATTGTTGTAGGGCAGCTCCTGCCGCTTCTGCTCCGCGCTGATCTGAGCCATCCGGCGCCCCGCCTTCGCCGCCACCCACGGCAGACGGCTGGTCGCGACACCCTCCCCGGCGATCTCCGCCAGGGCCGCCCGCGCGGCCAGCCGGTCGCCCATGCAGACAAGTCCCGCTCCGGCCAGCAGCACGAGCGGAAGCAGCAGCAAGCCCAGCCGTAAGGGGACCACTTCGCTGCGGATGGGCTCATACGGCACCACGGCGAGAAGCAGCGGCACACACAGCACGACATACGCGGCACGGGGCGACGGTGCCAGCCGCGACCTCTTCCCTCTGCGGACCGCCCGCAGCGCCGCCCACCGCATCACCAGCGCCAGCAGGACAATCACGCCCCACACGACGGCAGCACGCGGAATCGCGTACGCCACAGCAGCGGCCCAGAGCAGTACCAGCACCCGCCGCAGCCACTGCCGTCGTCTGCTGCGCAGACTGTGCGCGACCACGGGCAGCAGATCGAAACCGTACGACGGCGCGGGCAACGGCGGCCCATGCAGGACATGATCCACCACCCACCCCGCCATGGGCTCACCCAGAGGCGGGCAGTCGTCGCTGCCCTCCAGATAGATACGCCTGCGGACACTGCGCCGGGGCTTGCTCGCCTTGTTGCTCTTGCCGCGGATCCTGCGCCACCACGTCGTGACGGCTTTCACCTGGTCAGGGCGTGAGTAGACGGACTGGCACAGCAGCCGGGTCACCTCCGACGACGTCGGATCCACCTCACCGGAGGAGCGGCTGGTGGGGCCTGCAGCCCCGGCCTGAACCGGCACTGCCGGCCACTCGGCCATCCCCTCCGCACCCCGTTCCCGAACACGCAGCCCCCGCCCCAGCCCCATACCGCCCCCCGGTGCACCGATCAGGCGGGCATCCTCACGGCCAACACGGCAAAGCACCAGAGTACAAACACGACAATGCGCTCAACACCATTGGATGAACGAAGCTTTGACCGAATTCCGCCCTCGCAGTGACACAGCAGGCCGCCTCATTGATCACGGAGGACTGCCGCCGGCCCGGTTCCAGAGGACCGGCCGATGTGCCCCCGTATCTCGTCAGCCTCGAGCCACGTCAGCAGCCTGCTGACGTAGACGTCCCGGTCCCTGCGGACCTCGGCGGTGCGGATGCCGCCTGGGCGCTCATCTGCTCGCACCTGCAAGCCGTTCCTGAAACTACGTGCGCCTTTTTCGGGACTGCTCGTGTCCGCTCACTCGCGAGCAACAGTGACCGCTGGGAGTAGTGAAGCGCCGTCACCTGGGGCGACGGGGCCCTTGTGAGGGGAGTAGGGACGGGATCACATGTTCCCGAGCGTCTTGTCCTGGACGGCCGACACGAACGATGCCCAGGCGGAGGGCTTGATGTTGAGCGCCGGGCCGTGCGGGTTCTTGGAGTCCCGGACGGGAACGCCAGAGGGGTATCCGTCCAGTACCTCGAGGCAACTGCCCTGGTCGCCGCCGCTGTAAGACGATTTACGCCATCCGCTCAGCGTGGAGGCGTTCGGGATGCTGTGCTCAGTCATGGTGTCCGTAGTCCTTCGCTGTCGCCCTCATCAGGGCAAGTGACTCTTTCAGCGGCAGTGCATCGCTTAGCGCAAGATCGTAGGTGCCCTGGAACCGTTCCACCATCGCTGGGGCGTCATGCACCTTGCCCGTGTAAAGACCTTCGACGTAGGTCACCGGGGGCTGATCCTCGAACCACATCAGCGTGACCATGCTCTGCAGGAGTGGGTGAGCCCCCAGGCCGAACGGCATCACGTGGGCGCGTACGCGGCCGCTCTCCACCAGGCGGACAACGTGCATGATCTGTTCCGCCATGACATCCGGGCCGCCGACCGGGCGGCGTAACACGGCCTCGTCGAGCAGGGCCCACACGACGGGTGCCACGGGGTCGTTGAGGATCTCGGAGCGCTCAAGTCGTGTGACCACTGCTCTGTCACACTCGGCCTCGCTCAGAGGCGGAAACGGGGTCGTGCTCAGAATTGCCCGCGCGTACCTCTCCGTCTGAAGGATGCCGGGCATGTAGGACAACGCGAACTCGCGGATCATCGTTGCCTGTTGTTCGAACTCGCGCGCAGCTTCGAAGTGATCGGCAACCGCCCTGTCGTCCTTCTCCGGCAGGAAATTGGACAGGACGTTTCCCGTGTTCAAGGCCCCGCCCAGCCGTTTGGCGTCGTCCTCCGACGGGATGCGGCGGCCTGCCTCAATGTGTGAGATATGGGAGCGGGTCATCACTGCGGCGTCGGCCAAGCCCTGTTGAGTCAGCCCCGCTGCCTCGCGTTGCTGCTTGAGCCAATCACCGTATGCACTGCCCATGGGTTAACTCCCTTTGCGACAAATCGCGTGTCACCCGCTACCCACTAGCGAGCCTACGCGGCACCCCTCAACGCTATGGATACACAACGTGATTGCCCGTCTGGGCAAGGGCGGACACCGAGGCGTACGGAGTGGATATGGCACGGCACGCGGAGGCAGGGACGACAGCCCCGGAGCGCGGGGCGCTCGGCTATGACCCGGCAACCCGCAAGGTCGGGGAGTACCAGGGAAACGGCGGCCCGTACGCCATGCTGCGCCCCGTGGGCGGGGGACGTGAGTGGCAGGCGGACCCGGAGATGATCCGCCCCGCCACTCCGGCCGAACGCCTCAGCGCCCAAGTCAAGGCGGCCAACACGCGAGGGCTGACCGGGTGAGTGTGCGCTCGGTCCTGAGCTACGAGACGTGGACGCTGGAACCGGACCGTGAGCCGGACGCGGAGCCGACGACGTACGCGATGCAGTGCGCGGTGGACGGCGAAACGTCACCGCCCAGCGGGGACTTCGCCGAGCCGCAGAACTGGGTGCTGGAGCACTGCGGCCGCAACCCGTCGCATCACTCCTACCGAGAGATCATCACTCGGCCGTGGCGTGCCTGGCGGCGGCTGTGACGCGGCGCGCGGTGGGCTGGTTAGGGCGCTTCGCAGGGCCGCTGTTCATCGTCATGATCTCGGTCTCGTGCGGCTTCGTCCTCGGCGTCGCGGTCGCCTCTGCTGCGCCCTCACCCTGAGACGCCGTCTTCGCCGGTGATCTCCCCTGTCCCGGCGAAGGCGGGCACAACCCCATCCTGCACATCCCGAGCGACGGAGGAATACGGCTCATGACCACGCTCATTGACGCCCCGGTCTCGCAACCTTTCGCCGGAATCAACGTGCTTGAACTGGAGATCACGGGCGCATGCCAGCTCGCGTGTTCGCATTGTCTTTCCGAGTCCAGTCCGCAGGCGTCACATGGCGTCATGACTCCTGCGGACTGGCAGAAGGTCATCGTCGACGCGGCGGCGCTGGGAATTCCTCAGGTCCAGCTCATCGGCGGTGAGCCGACGGTCAGTCCGTACTGGGTCCAGTTCACGGATCTCGCGCTCTGTCTCGGGCTCCGCGTCCAGGTCTACAGCAATCTCTTCCATGTACGGGATGAGTGGTGGGAGGTGTTCCAGCGGGACGGCGTCACGCTGGGCACCAGCTACTACAGCAACGACCCGGCGGAGCACGACACGATCACGGGGCGGGCGGGCAGTTACACGTGGACCCGGTGCAACATCCGTGAGGCTGTCCGGCGGGGCATCTCCGTACGTGCCGGAATCGTCGAAGTCCTTCCTGGCCAGCATGTCGCCGAGGCTCGTGAGGAACTGCTCGCCATGGGCGTCACACAGATCCGAACCGATCATGTGCGAGCGGTTGGGCGCGCTGCGCTGCCGGGCCAGGTGCCGACCGTGGATGAGCTGTGCGGGAACTGCGGGCGGGGACGGGCTGCTGTCCTGCCGAACGGTGATCTGACCGGGTGCGTGCTGTCGCGGTTCATGCCGACGGGCAACGTCCGCGAGCGGCGGCTGGCTGACATCCTGGGAAGTCCCCAATGGGCGGGGACGATTGCCGGCATTCCGCCTCGCTCGCGCACCGCCTGTACTCCGGATGACTCGGGCGACTGCGATCCGGCGAACACCGAGGCGTGCAACCCCGCATACGAGGACTAGGAGGCCCGGCGTGGACTGGGAACAGCACGCGGCGAGGCTGGCCGCTGAGGTGACCGACCCGGTTTCCCGGTGGCGTGAGCCGGTCGTGAGCACACCACGCCACGAACTCGTGCCGCGCTGGTGGGAACGCGCCGACGGTAACTGGGTGCTCCGCGACGGTCCCTCCGATCCTGACGCATGGCTGGCTGCCGCCTACTCCGACACCTCCTTGATCACGAGTGTGGGCGCACTGCACGCCGACCACGCCTCAGGCGACGACACACCGCGCGGTCTGCCCACCTCCTCCGCGACGCTCCCCAGCCTGGTGGTCCGCTTCCTGCGCCACGCGCGGCTCGTCGAGGGCCTGGACCTCCTCGATCTGGGCACCGGGGCGGGCGGCCTGGCCGCGTATGCCGCACGGCGGTTGGGGAGCGGGCACGTGGCGAGTCTGGACGTGGACCGGTACCTGACCGAGGCGGCTGCCGGACGGCTGGCACGCATGGGCCTTCACCCGCAGTTCTTCACCATGGACGCCACCCGAGCCATTCCCGGCTCGTACGACCGGATCATCGCCACGGTGGCCATGGAGCCGGGGGAGGGCCTGGTGCCCGTGCTCGGCGCGCTTCGTCCCGGCGGCCGCCTGGTGACGACCCTCGCCAATACCTCGCTGATCCTGACCGCGTGGAAGACCGAGGACGGCGGGGCTAAGGGACAGATCGAGCGGGACTGGGCGGGGTTCATGAAGACCCGGCACGGCGCCGACTACGCCCCGGGCCTCGAAACCCTGCTGACGTATGCGAGGGAGGCTGAGGGGGACGAGGTGACCTCCGGCCGCTATCCCGTGCTCGATGTGGCCTCGGCGTGGGAAGTGCGGTCCATGCTGGAGGTCACCACGCCTGGCGTCGAGGTCGACTACCAGGAGAACGGGCGCCGCAGGACGGCCTACTTGGTTCACGAGGACGGCTCATGGGCTCGGGCCTCCGCCGAGTGGCTCGACGGCCCTGAAGTCCACCAGGGCGGCCCCCGACGCCTGTGGAGTCAGCTGGAACGCATCCGCAACCGGCTCAACGCCGAAGGCGGACTGCCCCTGTACGGCAGCCATCTGAAGATCACGCCGGACGGTATCTGCCACCTGTCCCGAGGGAAATGGACAGCAACGCTCGGCAAAAGACCGACGGCCCCAACGCATGGACCTTTCCCCAGGTAGAGGCGCACTGTGGGCACCCCGTCGGCCCTGGAGGCTTTGGGCGGGAGCAGGTGACAAGCACATTGGGCGGTTTCGGCACCCGGGAACTCGCGCCGCTGATCCGGCAGTTCGAGCGGCCGACGGGTGAGAGGCCGTGCGATGGAGGGTGTGTGGCCCCTTGTTCGGTGCACGGCCGGTCCTCACCATGGAGACTCCCCGCATCTTCGAGACAGAGGCGGAGGTCACCACGGATGGTCCCTGCGGACCTCACCGAGCCGGAACTGCGGCTGTGGGAGGCGTTCGCCACGGGCGACGAGGTCGACCTGCGTCCGCGCAACGCGGCCGACGTCGGCTCCGTCGCCGATGGTGGCGACTGGGGGCCGGAGCGCACCGTACGCGCCTCGGTCATCCGTGCGCTGGTCCTGGGCGGTGCCGAGAGCATCCAGGGCCAGACCGCCACACTTCACCTCACCGGCGCCCGGATATCGGGGCGGCTGCGCCTGCTCTTCGCCGAGGCGTGCTGCGTGCTGTGGCTGGAGGAGTGCTGGTTCGAGGAGGCACCGCAGTTGTACGGGGCCAAGCTGCAAGTGACCAGCTTCAGCGACTCCTACCTGCCCGGGCTTGGAGCACACACCTCGACAGTGGACGGGCACTTCGATCTGATGAACAGCCACGTCCAGGGCAAGGTCGGCCTGCACGACGCCCGAATCGGCGGCGCCCTGCTCCTCCAAGGAGCACACTTGTCCCAACCCGGCGGCCTGGCCATGGACGGTGCGCGCCTGGAGGTCGCCGGCGGCATCGTCGGTACGAGGGGATTCCGCGCCGACGGGGAACTGCGGCTGCACGGGGCGCGTTTGGGCGAAGGCCTGCACCTGGAGGGCGCCACCTTGCACCACCCCGAAGGCGAAGCCCTGTCCGCCGTCGGCATACAGGTCGCCTCCGGCATCGACTGCTCCAGCGGCTTCCGCGCCGAAGGCGCCGTGACACTGACGGGCGCTGTCGTCGGCGGGCGGGTCAGCTTCGAGGGTGCCACGCTCGTCCGCCCCCAGGGGCACGCCCTGACCTGCCATCACCTGAAGGCCGGCGAACTGGTCATGCAGCCCGCAAGGGCAGAAGGCGGGATAGACCTGCGCCACGCCGCCATCGGCGTGCTCCGGCTGGATCACAGCCACCGCCCGCGGCCGCCCCTGCAACTCGACGGACTGGTCTACCAGTCGCTGGAGCCGCCCTTGCCCGTCCGCGAGCGCCTGGCCCTGCTGAGCCGCGATCCTGACGGATACCGGCCTCAGCCGTATCAGCAGCTGGCTGCCGCCTACCAGTCCGTAGGCCACGACTGGGACGCCCGTACCGTGCTCCTGGCCCGTCAGCGTCACCGCCGCACCACACTTCCCTGGTATGCGCGTGCCTGGGGGTATGTGCAGGACGCCACGGTCGGGTACGGCTATGCACCGGCACGTGCGGCCCTGTGGCTGGTAGCCCTGCTCGCTGTCGGCGCCACCGTCTTCGCCCTCCACCGGCCCCGGCCGCTGAGCGGTGCGCCCCATCCGGTCTTCAACGCCGTGATCTACAGCCTGGATCTGCTCCTTCCGGTCATCGACTTCGGCCAGGAGCGGGCGTTCCAGCCGGCGGGGACGACCCAGTGGATTGCCTGGGTGTTGATCGGAGCAGGCTGGCTGCTGGCCACGGCCCTCGCGGCAGGCATCACCCGGGTCCTCTCGCGCCAGTAACCCAAGTGTTGATCATTGATCAAGAGGCGGCTGGAGCCCTTTGGGACAGTGGCTTTTGCACCTGGCGGGGCACGGTCTTGGTCACCAAGGACCGCAGACACGGAGTCCTCTGTGTTACGCCAGCAGCCTGGGCAGCCTTTGTTGCAGTACGCCAAGCAGCAGTAGACCGTCCCAGGCGCCGAAGGCCCTGCCCCGACAGGTGCATGGAGACCTGCATGACAGGTCAGCATGCGGGCGCCCGTTCGGTGCGCACATTGCGGGATCGGCTCTGGACTCCGGATAAGCTCCCCCTCCCCATATCCGGAGTCCAGACAAGGGCTTATCTCCGGCGTACGGGAGGGTCATGACAGACAGTCGGGTAACAGTCGTACCGGTCGCCACCACCCCGGCGGCACCGGTCCGCCCCGAGGCATACGACGCCGCGACCCGGGCCGCCCTCGACCACATCGACGGACAGGCCGTGCGCGCGGTCGCGGACGGCCGCCCGGAGCGGACCCGCAAGGGCTACGCCCAGGACTGGGCGAGCTGGAGCAAGTTCTGCGGCGACAGCGGCGTACCGCTGCTCGCCGTCACCTCCGGCACCCTGGTGATGTTCGTCGAGTGGCTGTGGACCCAGCCCGGATCGAAGAAGGGCACCTGCACCGCACCGTCCACCATCGACCGCCGCATCTCCGGCACCGTGGTCACCGCGCGCACCGAGCACGGCGTGAAGCTGGAGGAGGGCGTCGCCCGGCTCGCCCGCAACCGGCTCAAGCAGTTGGTCAAGGAGATGGAGGCCAACGGCGAGACGCGCGGCCGCGGGCAGGCCTCACCGCTGCTGGTCGACCACCTCACCCGGATCAGCGCCGCCTGCCCGGACAACCACGTAGTCAACAACGACGCCCGGGCCACGGGCGACGACAGCTTCGCGCTCTTCTCGGCGATCGACGCGGGCGGCGCCGACGAGAAGAACAACCTCTACGAGAACCTGACGTCGACGCTCACCTGGCGTGCGGCCGGTATCGCCGTCTACGGCGGCTACAACAACACCTTCCGCAACATCCGGGTCGCCGACACCTTGGTCTACTCCGGCATCACGATCTCCTCGCTGGACTTCGGCTACCCGATGAACGGCTTCGGGACCGATCCGACGACGATCGAGAACGTCTCTCTGGAAAGAACGGGCGGCCACTTCTGGGGCTCGCAGGTCTTCCCGGCCATCTGGGCGTTCTCGGCCTCCAAGAGTCTTCCAGGGCATCCGGGTCAACGACGTCGACATCGACGACTCCACCTACGGAGGCGTGATGTTCCAGACCAACTACGTCGGCGGCCAGCCGCAGTTCCCGGTGAAGGACACGATCTTCACCGACATCTCCATCACCAACTCCAAGAAGAGCGGGGACATGTTCGACGCGAAGTCCGGGTTCGGCATCTGGGCCAACGAGCTGCCCGAACCCGGTCAGGGACCCGCCGTCGGCGAGGCCACCTTCCGCAACCTGCGGATGAGCGGCAACGCGGAGGACGTCCGCAACAAGACCACCACCTTCACGATCAACATCCAGTAGCTCCCGACAGCACAGCATCGAGCGGGGCCGCCCCTACAAGGGCGGCCCCGCTTCGCCGTGTCCGTGGCCAGCTGGAGCGGTGCCCGGGTGGCGCCTGCGTCGGCGGAGGCCTTCCGGGCGAGCCGTTCAGCCGCCATTCGGTGCGCGGCTCTCCCGCGAAACACGACGAGCAGGGACAGCGCTTCGCAGTGAGAACAGACCGGTCGGCGCCACTTCGGGGATGCCCCTCGGGTCGGCGCCGACCCATGGTTCAGGTGTCGAGCTGGTCGGGCGGCTTCTCGTGCTGCAGCATGCGGAGAAGACGGCCGGCGAGCTGAAGGTCGACACCGCCGCAGCCGACCGGTAGAGCGGCGGGCAGGATCGCCAGGAACCTGCCACGCTTCCCGATCGCGCATCGGCTGTGCCACCAGTTCCTGGAGCACAGGGACGGTCTCGTGGTCGACGACATGGCGGAGTGGTGGTTCAACGACATCGCCGAGGTCGTCGACAACCGCACGATCGACCTGGAGAAGGCCAACCTGACGGATCTGTTGGAGAGCTTCGTACGAGAGATCCACAAGCTGGCCCGGGAACGAAATCAGCCCGCAACGACGACGGACGAGGCCCGACAAGCCCTCACCGCGGCCACCGAGTTCGTCCATCGCCCCCTGTCGGCGATCCCACGGCAGCGACACACTCCCAAACTGGGACCCTCGCACGTCGCTCACGCCGCCGCACGCGAGGCGGCCGCCCCACCGGCTCCTAGCAGGGTTGCGACCACCGCCATCGTGCCGCCCACCGTGACCGGCAGCCACAGGGTGGCGAGGCCGACGGAGGAGACGGCCGCAGCATCCGGCGGATTGTCGCGGCCACCCTCTCGAGCCGCCGATCGCCGAGCGTTCGGCGAACACGCGCAACGAGGGCGTTCGCCGCACCCGGTCAGAGTGATGTCGGTGAGGGGTGTGTTCCGCTGCCACGGGGGCGTCTGGTCCTGGTTCAGCGGAGCACGGAGGCGAGGGCTGCGGTGGTGGTGCAGGCGAGGGTGAGGCTTGCGGCGAACACGGTGGCGGCGGCCTTGAGGGCGGTGGGAACGGTGGCTCCGTCGATGCGGGCGAGGACGGCGGCCGCGGTGGCGGCCAGCACCGCCAGGGCGATGGTGAGCGCGGTGGAGAGTACGACGAGGGCGATGGTCACGGCGGACTCCGGTGTGTGATGCGGTGTTGGCCTGACTGTTGTCCCTCATCCTGCGTACGCCGGGGTCCGGGCCGGACGAAGATGGACACTGGCGGACACGGTCACCTTTCGGGGGTTGAGGTGCAAGACGATCAGGTGACTCCAGGAGAGGCGTTGGCGGAGTTGCGGAGCCGGTTGGAGGACGGGCTGGCGCGCGTTCGGCTGAGCAGGACGCGGCTGGCCTCAAAGGCCGGGTTGTCGCGTACCACGGTGTATGAGGCTCTGCGGGCGGAAGCGCCTGTGCCGTCGCACGAGACGGTGGCTGCGCTAGCGAGGGCGTTGAGGCTGCGGGAGGCGGAGCTGCTGGAGCTCCGGCGCCAGGCTGTGCCGTCTGCGGGTCTGACTGAGGAGGTCATCGAATCGGGGCCGGGTCGGCCGTTGGTGGCGTGGGATCCGCACGATTTGGAGGTGCACCCGGCCGGGTCGACTGCGGTCGGGCAGGAGGGGCGGGTGCTGCCGGGGTACGTGCCGCGCTGGCACGATGGGGTGCTGGCCGACGCGGTGCGCGAGGCGGCCGCGGGGTGCAGTCGGATGGTGGTGCTGGTGGGCTCGTCTTCGACAGGGAAGACGCGGGCGTGCTGGGAGGCTGTTCAGCCGCTGGCCGCGCTGGGCTGGCGGCTGTGGCACCCCTATGCCCCTGGCCGGGCCGAGGCCGCGCTTGGGGACTTACACCGGGTGGGGCCGCGGACGGTGGTGTGGCTGAACGAGGCGCAGCACTACCTCGGCGACACTGCGTATGGCGAGCGCATCGCAGCCGCTGTACACCACCTGCTCATCACCCTCGAGCGTGCCCCGGTACTGGTGGTGGGGACGTTATGGCCGGAGTTTGCCGACCGCTACACCGCCCTGCCTGCGCCGAACGGACTCGATCCGCACAGCCGGGTCCGTGAATTGCTCAGCGGACGGCGCGTGTCAGTGCCGGACACCTTCGACGAGCCGGCGATGGCCGCAGCTCGCGCGCTGGCGGAGGCGGGCGACGCGCTACTGGCCGATGCGCTGTCCCGCGCGGACGGCGAAGGCCGGGTGGCGCAAGACCTGGCTGGCGCCCCGGAGTTGCTGCGGCGGTATGAAGATGGCTTCCCGGGAGCCAAGGCCGTGCTTCAGGCGGCGATGGACGCCCGGCGGCTGGGCGTCGGGCTGCACCTGCCTAAAGTGTTCCTGACCGAGGCCGCAACTGACTACCTGGCTGGAGCCGACTACCAGCGCCTCGGCGAGGACTGGGCGGAGGCGGCCTGCGCTGGACTCGCACAGCCCGTGCACGGCAACCAAGCGCCCCTCAGCCGCATCCGCCAACGCCCCAAGCACCGTCCACCTGGGGCCGCGCCACCGACCGCAGCGCCAGGGACGGCACGAGAAGAGCCGGTCTTCCGGCTGGCCGACTTCCTCGAGCAACACGGCCGCGTTGAACGCCGAACGACCTGTCCGCCGGCGTCCTTCTGGCACGCCGCCCACACGCACCTCACCGACCCCGACGACTTGGGCCACCTCGCCCGAGCCGCCCAGTCCATGCACCGCCTCCAATGGGCACACCACTTATGGCAGAAATCAGCGGATGCCGGCGACGCCGCCGCCCTCGTGGGCCTGGCCAGGATGGAACAGGAGACGGGGCACGGGGAGAACACCGATGCCCTACTCTGGCGGGCTGCGGACGCGGGCAGCACCGACGCCCTCACGGAACTGGCCTATAGGCGCATCCGGGTTGGAGACCGGAAGGCCGCCGAGGTCCTCGCGCAGCGGGCCGCGGACGCCGGTAACACCTCCGTCCTCAGGAACCTGGCTGAGACGCGGGAGATGGTCGGGGATCGGGAGGCCGCCGAGGTCCTCGCGCAGCGGGCCACGGACGCCGGCGACACCTACGTCCTTGCCCTCCTGGCTGCCATGCGGGAGGACACCGGGGATCGGGAGGCCGCCGAAGCCCTCGCGCTGCGGGCCGCCGACGCCGGCATAACCGCCGCCCTCGTGAGCGTGGCCCTAAGGCGGGAGGAAGCCAGGGACTGGGAGAGCGCCGAGGCTCTACTCCGGCAGGCCGCGGAAGCCGGTGACACCTATGCACTCGCCCGCCTGGCCTTGATCCGGGAAAAAGCCGGGGACCAAGGGGCCGCGGAAGCGCTCGCGCAGCAGGCCGCCGACGCAGGCCACACCTACGAGCTCGGGCTCCTGGCCACAATGCGGCAGAAGAGCGGAGACCGGGAGAGCGCCGAAGCCCTCGCACAGCAGGCCGCCAACACCGACGACTACCACACTCTCACCCTCCTCGCCGAGATGCGGGAGCAGGGCGGGGAGCGGGAGAGCGCCGAAGCCCTCGCACAGCAGGCCGCCAATATCGGCTACACCTACGCCCTCGCGTTTCTGGCTGAGATGCGGGAGAGGGCCGGGAACCGGGAGAGCGCCGAAGCCCTCGCACAGCAGGCCGCCGACGCCGGTGACACCTACGCCTTCGCGCACCTGGCTGAGATGCGGGAGAAAGCCGGAGACCAGGAGAGCGCCGAAGCCCTGCTCCGGCACGCTGCGAACTCCGGTGAAGCCCTCGACTTCGCGCGCCTGGCTGAGATGCGGGAGAGGGCCGGGGACCGCGAGGCCGGGGAAGCGCTCGCGCAGAAGGCCGCCAACGCCAGCCACAGCTTGGAAGGTATCCGAACAACGCCAATACGTTTGATGCTTCGGAGGATGTGGCCGAACGGACTGGACCCCGACGGGACTCCCACTGCCCCTTGGCATCCCTCGAAGGCCCGGATGCCACGGCTCGCGCAGGGTTCGGCGAGGCGCCCACGCCTTCCCGCCCCGGACGGAACTTCGTGTCCGGGGCGGACATGACGCCGATGGCGGACTCGCCAGCGCCGACGGCCCGTACCAAGATGGACGGACGTCGGCGTTTACGCAGCCTGGATTCAGATCTGGCTGACCCAGGTCAGGATCCGCTCAGCGAAGTCCTGACCGAATACCTTGCAGGCCCCCTTCGCCAAGCCGAACGCGGCTGGCTTGTGACGGCTCCGTAGTTCTTTGACCGTTTGTGCTCGGTAGATGCTTGACCGATCTCGCGTTGTCGGTCTGTTCCGGTCTCAGCACATCCTTGCCCGCATCACGTCGTACTTTGCGGTGGAAGTGGTCGCGGGGCTGGGAGTGTGCCATGGAGCCGCGTGAACTTCAGGAGTACTGGTATCGGGTCGTCCGAGAAGTGCTGGAGGGTTCGCCGATCGGGGAGGTGGCTGCCCGCGAGGCCTGGTCGGAGGGCCGGTCCAGCTGCTGCTGGCGGCGCCGCTGTTCGTTGCGGTGGTCCTCTATCCGCTGGGTGAACAGCTTCAAGGCCTCCTGCTCGTGGCCGGGGCCGAAGCCGCTGTAGGGGCCGATGCCGAGGGTGCCGGCGTTGGCCTCCTCCTCGATGGCGTCGGAGGTCTGCCCGTGTCGCGCTGCGCGCTGCACTGGAATCGCCGGAAAAGTGTCTGAGGACACCTCACGTTGCCCGGACCGCCGGCGCCGACCGTGGCGCCCGGCACCCCGGCCGGTTCCTGCGCTCCGCGGCCCATGCCTGCTCTGCGGCCCAGGGCGTCCGGGGACGACGGAGCCGACGGCGAGGCGCCGGTCGTGCGGGAGGAACGGGCCCTGCGCCGGCGCCGTGCAACAGCGGGTACGTGTCCGGTCCTCGCCGCACGGCCGCCACCCCTGCCTGTGCCCGTACCGCCGCCCCTGCCTGTGCCACATCCGCCTGCGCCGACGTTCCCCCAAACCGACCATGCCCCGATCCTGATGCTCAGCACGGACCGACCCGGCCTGTTTGTCTCACTTGTGACCTGCGAACTGCGCAGCCGCGCCCGAACCTCGGCTGAGGCCCTGGTTAGGGGGTGGGTGTGCCGTTTTTCATGTACGCGGTGGCGCCGGTCAGTTGCGTGGTTGTGTGCCGGGGTGGAGTTCGATTCGGATGGTTTCGTCGTCGTCGATGATGTACGTGGGGTCTGTGTCGTGGTTCCAGCCCAGGGGCAGGAGGTAGTAGCGGTGGTCCCGCTCGACCAGTAGGCGCAGGCCGCTGTAGCGGTACCGGTAGTGCGTGCCTTCGCCCAGGTCTTCGGCCTTCAGTTCGGGCGGGCCGGTGATGCTGAGACGTTGGGTGCTGAGGACGACTACGGCTGTGCGGCGCACGATCTGCTCGGCGTCGTCGCGTGCGTCCTGGCGGCCGAGTTGTCCGGCTGCCAAGGCCGCTGTCCAGACGAGGAAGAGTCCTGCGGCGGCGAGGGGTATGCCGCGGTCCCGGAGTAGGCGTCGGCTGTCCACGGTGGATCTTGCGGCTTTGCTCTGGCCGAGGAACAGGCCGGTTGCCATCAGGAGGGGGGCGGTCCAGGTGTAGGGCTGGATGTGATGCCATAGCAGTGTGAGGGCGACGCCGGCGGCGACGAAGCCGAGGTAGGCCCTAGTAGGGCTTGGTCAGGTCGGTTGTGGTGGTGCGTGTCCTGGGGGTCCGGTGTGGCGTTGAGAGTGTGTGACTCCGGACGAGATTGCTGTGG
>NZ_JBVHXR010000044.1:9951-37296 GCF_055569295.1 Streptomyces sp. NPDC029292 | reverse complement strand
CCGAACGCAGCGGCAGGCACAAAGACCCAGCTCGCGAACCCCGCCGCAGGCGCCGGGCCACCTACAACCGCTACGGCGGAGTACGGCACCTGTTCCCCGCACTCGACCTGGCCAAGGACAAGCTCTACGGCCACATCAAGCCCATCAAGAGGCGGACGCAGTTCCTGGAGTTCTGCCGTTACCTGCGCACCCTCTACCCAGCCGGCGTCCGCATTGCGATCGTCTGCGACAACTTCTCCCCGCACCTGACCACGAAGAAATGCCAGCGGGTCGGCACCTGGGCGGCTGCGAACAACGTCGAGATCGCCTACACCCCCACCAACAGCTCCTGGCTCAACCGCATCGAGGCCCAGTTCACCGCCCTGCGCTACTTCACCCTCGACGGCACCGACCACTCCACCCACAAAGAACAAGGCAGCATGATCCGCCGCTACATCATCTGGCGAAACCGCCATGCCGACGACCGGCGCCTACGCGCAGTCGTCGACAGGGCGAACGTTGCCTGATGCGGCACTAGCCAGGCTTCGGCGGCGGACAGACCGGTTCCGGCGAAGACCCAATGCGAGACGACGAGGGTCGTGGCGGTGTCGTTTTCGGTGGTTGCTGTGGCTTGTGCGCGGCGCCACTCGGCGCGGGCGGTGCGAAGGGCGCCGAGAGTGGTGGAGTAGCGGCGGGACTTGGTGGAGAAGTGGCCGCGGAAGCCGAGCATGTGGGCCCAGGCCCGGAGCCGGAGTTCTTCTAACTCCTTGCGGGCGCCGAGAGTCCAAGCGGTGCGGATCAGCCGGCGGGAGTGGTCGCTGATGTCGAGCTGGGCGAGTTCGGCGAGGAACTTGAGCGGGCGGTCGAGAGATCCCGTGGCGGTCTCGGCGCCCTTGGTGGCGTACTTGGCGATGTAGGAAGCGACGGCCCGCTCGGTCAGCTCCCGGCCGCCATCGAAGTCGGCGGAACGGATCGTGCGGACGTCGAGCTGACGGCCGAAGGTGAAGGTGTGCGCGCGCCCGTCGATGACCGGGCCGTCCACGCGGACATGAGCAGCAGCGGCACCGATAGCGTCGGTGAGCAGTTCGGCGGTGGCCCAGTCCGGAGGCAGGGTGTCGCCGCCCTCGGGGCCGTCGATGCGGATGACCGCGTGGAAGTGAACGGCTCCGCGCTTCTGGTACTCGGCGACCTTGGCGAAGGAGACCCGGGCGTACTGGCGGAACGCGCGCTGTGAGAGTCCGGCCCGCTTGGCAACCTCCCGGTGCAGGTAGGTGGAGAAGCGGCGCCAGAGCGGACCGGCGTGCGCGTTCCAGAGGACGGCGGCTTCGTAGTCGTAGGTGTCCGGGTCGAGCGGGGTACCGAGCGCGGCGTCGTCCTGGTCGTGGCGCACGCCGCACCGGCAGCGACGGACCGAACCAGCCGGGCCGGTGGGGCGGTTGTGGACCGGGCCGAAGCTCGGGGCGGTGAAGGTGGCGAAGACGCGCGGGTGGGCGGCGACGCGTTCCGGGACGCCTTTGCCGCCGCGCAGGCCGGAGGTGATCAGGTGGAAGGTGTCGCGGCGGTAGACCTCGGCGCACGCTTCGCAGCGGGTAGCGCGGCGGTTGTTGCAGCGGACCAGGAGGTGACCGGCCGGGAGGTTGGTGGAATCGAGGCGGTGGAGGACGTTGCCGATCTCGCCGGTCGAGGTGTCGACGTCGTACTCGGTGCGATGGCCGTTGAGACGGATCGGGTGGGTGCAGCCGCCGAGGCCGGCGAGTTGCCGCAGGAGTTCGGGCATGGTGCCGAGCGAGGCCAGTTCGGCGAGTTGGGTAAGCGGAGGCGGTGCGGAGCGGGTGATGATGGCTTTCTCCTTCTGGCTTCGGCTAGGAGGGGTAGGGCCCCCGGGCGGCGGATGCTTGGCGGTATCGAGGCCGTCCCGGGGATCTGTTGTGCAGCGGCTTTCAGCGGCGGTGCTGGTCGCGGAGCATCGAGCGCAGGACCACGGCGGCGATGGCCACGGAGATGGCCGTGACGGCGACGGCGGCCAGGAGCGCGGTGAGGACGACTCCGCCGACGAGGACGGCCGCGACCGCTCCCGTGCTGATGGAGATCTGCGGGGCCGCACGTCGTACGGGTGCCGGGTCGGCCGGGGTGTGGATGTGCGCAGGCGGCGGTGTCGGGTTCTCGGGGTACTTGGGCAGGAACACAGCGATCTCCTTGCCTACTCGTCTAGTCGTGTGAGCCGTTTATGACGTCCACGCCGGAGCGCGTGCCGGAGTCGATGGCCGGGGCCATGAAGGTGCGCGAGAGCAGGAAGCCGAACAGGGCGACCACGACGACGATCCAGGTGCGGACTCCGAGGACGAGGACAAGCGGCAGGCGGACGGTCACGGTGGCTGGGGCCTTTCAGCGGACGGGGCAGCGGTGGGTGCGGGCGGCCAGTTCGGCGGCGGCGCGGCTGTCGTAGTCGGCGGAGAAGCCGCAGCGCGGAGCGGTGCAGGCGTCGGTGTGCTTCTCCCGGCCTCGGTCGTCGTAGGCCGTGCCGACCTGAACGGGGCCGATGCGGGTGACGGAGCGGAAGCGGCGGTTGGGGGCCACGCGGATCTCCTTTCAGAGTTGAGCGGCGATGGCGTCGGCCATGGGGGCGGGGACGCCGAGGCGGGCGCGCAGGGCCGGGATGTCGATGGGCGTGCCCGTACGAGCGTGGTGTTCGGCGGCAACCTTTCGGGCGTGCTCGACCAGGGCGGCCGGGACGGATACGGCGGGCGGAGCTGGGGTCGGTTCGGGTGCCGGTTGCGCGGGGAGCTCCGGTACGACTTCGGGCGCGCCCTCCTGGTCCTCCACGTCCTCGGTCTCCTCGTGCAGCGCTGGAGTCGAGTGGGCGAGGAGCGTGCCGCCCAGGAAGGCGACCGCGGGCCAGCCCGCGACGAGGATGCGGAGCCAGGCCGGCACGTGATCCAGGTCGAGGAGCCCGGCGGTGGCGACGTTCGCGCCGAGGGATGCGACGAGCGCGATGACGAACCAGCACCACCCGGCGGCCTTCGCGTCACCGGCCCGCAGTCGGCGCCAGGCGGCGACGAGCAGCAGGTCGACCGAGACGGGATACGCCCACGCCTTCCATCCGTCCTGACCGGCCGCCGAGGCGACGTCGTGCAGGTGGGCGAAGGACAGCGCGGCGGCGATGACGGCTTGGACGAGGACCGCGTCGACACGGGCCAGTTGGGCACGCATGCTGCGGCTCCTTCCGGATTCAGGCATGGCAGGGGTAGGGACATGGCGCGAGGAGGTCACGCCGGCCGAGAGGGAGCGGGAAAGCTCAGTCGGTCACAGGGCGAGGCTGAACAACCGGGGCCGCAGACTCGACGGGCCATACGGGCCATACGGGCACGTCGGGCCGGAAGGGCTTGAGCGCGGGCAGGTCGGGCACCAAGTGCGCCGACTCGCGGCAGATCTCGGCAGCGTCGCCAAGGGAGAGGTACGGCGTGCGGATGCGGGACCAGCCGCCGGAGGAGTCGCCCGCGACGGCGAGGCCAGGCCGGTCGGGTGCAATGGCGCAGGCGGCGGAAACGGCTTCGGGGGCGATGTCGCCAAGTGCCATCTTGGCGGAGGCTTCGTCGTTGACGCGGTGGCAGACGCGGCCGGTCAGCTGAGCCCGGAGCATGGTCGCTCCCTTGCCCAGTTCGGCGCCGAAGCGCTGCCCGCAGACCTCCAGGTAGATCCCGGCAGCGCGGCCGAGCTGGGCGAGGCGGATGAGCTGGGTGACCATCTCGTCCCGTCGGTCCTCGTCCTTGCGCGTGGCGACGAGGAAGAGTTCGGCCACCTCGTCGACGAACAGCACGATGGGGACGGGGCGTTCGTCCTCGGGGAGCCCCCAGACGTCCGAGGTGATCTCCTCGGCGGCCGTGTCCGGGGCGAGACTCTGGCGTGTCTTGATCAGTTCGTAGCGCTCCTCCATTTCCTGGATGAGCACGGGCAGCAACTCGGCCGCCTGCTCGGGGTCGGTGGCGAGGGCAGAGAGCCGCGCGGCGAAGGGGGACAGTTCCACGCCACGCTTGCAGTCGATACCGACCAGGGCGACCGGTTGTGAGGCGAGCCCGGCGACCAGGTGGCGCAGGTACATGGACTTACCGGAGAGCGTTGCGCCGAGGGTGAGTTGGTGAGGAACGGTGCGGTAGTCGCGTACGAACGGGGTGGCGTCCTCCCGCAGGGCCACGGGCACTTTGAGGAGCCCGGACGCGACCTTGCGAGGCATCCGCACGCGCCGCAGTACGTCGAAGCCGACGAGCCGCAGTTCGACCACGCCCGGCTTGACGGTCGTGACGTACACGGCATGAACTCCCCAGGCGTGCCGCAGGCGTTCGGCCGACGCGGCGACGTCCGCCGGCTCCTGACCGGGAGCGAGCCGAAGACGAAGGCGTAACCCTGTCGACGTAGGGCGGATGATGCCCCGACGGGGCGGTACGGGCCGGACCTCACGTCGCGTGGTGGCCTTGACCGCCAGGACCCGCAGCCGGGACGGAGCCACGGTCAGACCGCACGCCTCCATGACCGAGCTGTACGAGCCGAGCAGCCGGGCCGTGGATATCGGCAGGCCGACCGTGGACCAGTAGACGCCCGGGTGCTTGGCCCGGGTGTAGGCAGCCCCGCCGCCGAGTGCGGCGACAGGACCACCCACCTCCAGAAGGGTTGCCAGGTCGGTCATCAGGCCGTGGCCCCCATGGCGGCCGGGAACACGGCCGGAGTGACGGCGGCGGAGCGGTAGGCGATGCCGTGCCGCTGCTGACCGTTGAACACGCTCTCCCACGGCCGGGCCACGAGTCCCGGCAGCGAGACCGGCGCCCCGAGCGCGAGCCCTTCGGACACCCCGCTCTCCGGAACAGTGACCTTGATCAGGGAGGACTCCCCTCCTCGATGTAGACGACGCCGATCGTCATCAGGGCCTCGCCGCTGACGGTGTCCTTCGCGATCTCGCCGGTCTGACGGTCACGGACCTTGGGCTCGGGCGCCTCGGTCAGCAGGATCGTCGCGGCCGAGGTCTCCACACGGATGGTGCGCAAGATTTCTTCCCATCTACTCGTCTAGATAAGATGCAGTCTTCGAACCCGATTGCTTCGGGAACACCAACCACCCTGCCACACAACTTGGCCACTCGTCTATACGAGTATGCCTGTTGAGGTGTACGAGTCCGAAAAGAGGCCTCGCGCACCGCCGATCAGGTCGCCGGGAGCTGGTAGGACAGGACGTACGCGTCCGCCGCCATCACGGTGTCGCAGACCTCGACGGCCCGCCCCTCGGCGTCGTACGCGGTGCGGATGAGGTGGATCACCGGCACACCGGAGGCCAGCCGGAGCGTCTTGACCTCGGTCGGCGAGGGCATCCGGGCCCGGATCTCCTCCTCGAAGTGGTCGAGGTGATGGCCCAGCTCCTCAAGACGGGCGTAGATGCCACCGGGGCCGGGGTTGGGTTCGGCGATCTGAGTCCCGCGCGCGATGTCGAGCGGGAGATACGAGGTGGCGAACTCGACCGGGCGGCCGTCGAGCAGGTACCGGCGCCGACGGGCGAGCACGCGCCGCACGGAACCGAGCCGGGTGGAGATGTCCTGACTGGCCTTCTCCTCCTTGACTTCAAGGCTGTCGACCTGGGGGTGGCTGCCCGCGGCGTCCGCCTCGACGATGAACGCGGACTTTCCCTGTTCGCGGTGGCGCCGGGCGAAGCGGTCGGAGGCGAGCCGGCGGACGGGCGGACGCGGACGGACGAAGACACCCTTGCCGTGT
Source organism: Streptomyces sp. NPDC029292 (assembly GCF_055569295.1). Taxonomy (NCBI): domain Bacteria; kingdom Bacillati; phylum Actinomycetota; class Actinomycetes; order Kitasatosporales; family Streptomycetaceae; genus Streptomyces; species Streptomyces sp. NPDC029292. Next base: position 31,564 of record NZ_JBVHXR010000044.1, on the reverse strand, counting down.
TCGGCGGCGACCAGGCCCTCACCCTGGAGGATGGAGAAGGAGTTGCGGACGGTCATCCGGGAGACGCCGTAGTGCTCGACGAGTTCGGCCTCCGAGGGGAGCTTTTCGCCCTCCTTGAATCGCCCACGGTCGATGGCCTCGCGCAGCTGGTCAGCGATCTGCCGGAACACCGCACGATCGCTCGTGGGGTCCAGATCGCCGAGCAGGGACGGAAGTGAGGTCACGAGTACTCCTTTAGGTATCTAGACGAGTGGGCGAGTGTTGTTGCTACGGTGGAGAGCCTAGCCATCCGAGAGGGCCGAGGAACGTGACCACTGACCGTCCGCACTCCGTGAGCGTTGCCGGAGTCATCGTCGACGACCAGGGCCGGGCCCTCTTGATCCAGCGGCGCGACAACGGCCGGTGGGAACCCCCGGGTGGCATCGTCGAGCGGGAGGAAACCCTCCCCGAGGCACTTCAGCGCGAAGTCCTCGAAGAAACCGGCATCAAGATCGCGCTCCCCGCGACCCTCACCGGCGTCTACAAGAACATGACGGGCCTGATCGTCTCCCTGGTCTTCCGCTGTGAAGCCGCCAACGGCTCGCCCACCACCGGGGACGAGACCCGCGCGCTGCGTTGGGCCACCCGCGAAGAAGTCACCGACCTCGCCGACGAGGCGTACGCGATCCGCGTCCTGGACGCACTCGACGCGGCATCCCCGCCGGCCATCCGCGCCCACGATGGCGTGAAACTCGTCTAGCCCGAACCCGCTGCACATGGCGGCCTACCAGCACGAAGGAACTTGTATGCACGAGTATACGAGCACTGCGCGGGTCTGGGGACTCATTTGCCCAGGATTTCCGGAAGAGGTGAGCAGGGCCCGCCGCTGGACGCGTGACATCCTGCGCGACTCGCCCTTAGCGGAGGACGCGGAACTGATCGTGAGCGAGCTGAGCGCGAACGCGATCCTCCACACGGCCAGCGGCAAGGAGTCGGGCAGCTTCCATCTGGCACTCGCGGTCTCGTCGCAGGTAGTTGCCCTGTCGGTCACGGATGACGGAGGCGCGGGATCAGCCCCGAAGGTCGAGCACCAGGGCCAGGAGGCGGAGCACGGTCGAGGGTTGGGCATGGTGAGCGCGATCGCACACCGCGTCGTCGTCCACGACAGCGACGGTGGACACACGGTCACGGCGGAACTGTTCACCGGGGCCCGCGGGGGAGGGCACCCGTGCTGATGGACAAGCCACGGCGCGGCTATTGGTGCGAATGCTGGACCGAAGAACTCGTCGAAGGTGAACCGCCAGAGCTCCGGGCATCCTTCGACGCCTATACGGCACCACAGGCCGACCGATGGGTCGCGGTCGCCCTCCGCACGATCTCGCCGGCGCTCGACGCCGACGCATCTGACGAAGCTTGTGGGTGGCTGTACGAGGGACGCATCCAGACCCGACGCGCCCTCTGCCGCATGCAGCCCTGCACAGTCTCAGTAACTCACGCAGCCACACGCATCACCTGGACGATCCGCCCAGTCCTCTTCGTGCCACTCGCGCACCGACAGGGCATTGAACTCCCCTCCTGCGCATACGACTTCAAGCCCCAGCAGACCTACTGAGTTACAACTTTCTCTACTGGTTCAAGGCTCGCTGCGCTCGCGGCCGTCATGCTCCGGCCGCGAACGCCAACCGCCCTATGACCTGGGGCTCTTGCTCCGGTGACGCCGGGCACGCCCGCGAGGAACCGCCGCCGCGATCCGGCCTGGGGATGGAAGACCCATCAGCACGCGTAGGGACCACAAGGCGCACGAGCACGAGACACCCCATCAAGACCATAAGACCCGAGCCGCCCAACGAAGTCGGGATCGATCCCAAGGGACCGAGGGCCGCGCACGCGCGGCGGCGCCGGTCGGTCGCCGCCGCGCCGCCTCTATGTCTCCGCCACCGGCCGCGCACCGCCGCCCGCCCGTCGCCACCAGCAGCGGCCAAGAACCAAGCACCGGGCCATCAGGTACAGGGGATTGCCGCACCACCAGGTCAACGACGCTTTGGGTTACCGAGAAGGCCGGATCGCGGCGGCGGTTCCCCGCGGGCTACCTCGCGACCGGGGTCGTTGCCCCGTGGCTGGGGCGGTCGGCTCCACGACTTTAGCCAGCCACTTTGGCGCGAGCCTCGAAGATCATGGCCCCAACGTCGTGCTTTAACGGGCAGGTCCACAGACTGCCCGACTCGCCATGAGCTTACGGGGCCATGATCACTCGCGCCAAAGCAGCTCCCGGCCAAAGTCGCTACGCCGACCGCGTGGGCAACCAGTACGCCGAATTGGGTTTGTCGAGCGAATGTCAGTTGACCCGGGTTTCAGTACAGCGAGATGCTCTGCCCGTGCGGCGGGGGCACATCCGGAATTCCCGCCTGTGACTGATCGGCCAAGGTGACGCGGTGGGCATACTGGGGGCATTGCTGATCGTGGCCGTGGGATTCCTGGTGCTGTGGGGGCTTGAGGCTCTGATCAGCCACTTTTGGCCCTCGGATTTAGTGAAGATTGTCTTCATTGGCATTGGAGGGCTCTTTGCTGCGGGGGTTATCGCCACCGCCCTAGGCGCCGCCAAACAGGATGCAGACCCTACCCCTTATTATCCGCTTGGACGCTTCTCCCAAGAGAGCCGTGCCTCAGGTGCTGCCCCTGCGGATTCGGTTCAGTACAGCAGCCACGTACAGCAACCTCAGTAACCGGTCCCGTCCGGCGGTGCCCGTGCAAGGCCGTAGCGCACCCGGTATGACCGCCACCGACCGATCCACATAGAGCTACGGATCAGATGGTATTTCGCGGACTATCTGGCCGACGCCGGGTTCCTTGGCCGATCCCCGTTGACCTGATCCCCGAGGGCGCCACGAACCTGGGAGGGGTGCAAGGTCGTTCATCCGGCAGGGTGCTCCACCTTGCACCCCTCCCAGAACCGTGGCGGGCGGAGCCCATCAGGACAACGGGCACCGGCCAAGGAGACGCCATGCGGGAAGCACACAGGCTGATGAAGCCGAGGATGCCCCCCGGGCGCTCTACGAGACGGTCATCGACATCGAACCGCGCATGGCCGACATCGTGCGGAGCCAGGTGCTCCGTGAGATCCCCGACCGGCCGGAGCCTCAACGGTCCTGGGAAGAGATCAAGGAAGACGTCGCGCAGCGCATGATCGAGATAGAGGTCGCAGTCTTCGGCTGAGTGCCACGGGCCCCGGCTCAGGTCGGGGCCCAACCTCATCCGAAACGTGACTGCGGTACCGCACGGAAGTACAGCAACCGTGGCAACCGCAGGTGACCGTCCCGAGCCGCTACTACCCCCGTGACCAGGTCGGGAGACCTCAGCTGACGCCGTGCCTGTAGTTCGAATCGAGGAGCTCATTCGAAGGGCGATTGCAACTCCGCCGACCTAGCACCGCAGAGGTCGGCAAATGTCGACATGCGGTAGGTTATCTCACTTCACCCTGCTGCGAAGATTCCGAAGAATCAGGCTCACGAAAGGCAGATACTTGAAGAGTAGCCACAAGTTCTCGACAAAGGAGAGATCGCTCCCCCGGTGAACATCCGTCCATTAAATCTCGAATATGCCGCATAACTATCACATCTCGATAGAATGACAGGAGTGGAACTAGGGAGCGCAGAAATACACCAACGATCAGACCGACGACGATCATCATCGGCTGTACCTCTCGCGGATTGATGCCCTGATGCGCCCTGCCACACTCTCCGTGATATCACAATCCGAGAGTCGACGAACATAAGCTCGCCCGGATCCGAAGTGGATCGTCTCGGGGTGCTTAAAATCCGGATCAGGGTCTATAGCCACACCCGGCGGCGGCACCACCAGTCCGCTCCGAAGGAGCTTCGATTTCACATACTGAGGATCTTCTCCACAACACCACTCTATGACGACATCCTCATAGGCGTGAGTGTACGTATTAGCCCAGCCGTGAGAATTTCCGGCTAGATTTACAATTGCAGATCTCCGCAGAATCCTACTGAGCAGCCAATTCCGTTCAATAACCTCCTTCCTGCGTGAGGAAGGCTCCATGTTCCAGAATCTCAGCTCCTCTTCCTCCAGTGGGTCTAGGGCTTCCGCCGACCTCCAGAGTTGACGAACCTCCTGATGATCCTCACCGTCGGCGGTCCTCCCATCGGGAGGCACGTCACGAGGGAGCGCCGGCCGCCAATCTTCCTGATCGCTCACAAATCGAATCCGTGCGCCTGTCCCAACAAGGTGCAGATCCAAGCCACCTTCAGGAGAAAGAGAGGGACGCAGGCCAGGAACTCCCCTCATCCCTCCATACCCCGCTTCAAACCTGGGCAAGACTTCAGAAGCAACCGCATCAGCCATGCCTGCATGAAGATGGAAGACAGGAAATGACGGGAGGGGTCTAACACGAGTTACCCCAAAGACCGCGCTGTCGAGCTGCCCATCCCTGAGCGCTTCGGCCAGTACGTGCACTACGAATGCCTCAAGATGACGCTGCTGCGCGCTTGACGCATCCGGAATCGGGAGAGCGGCAGAGACGAACCCCTGTTCCGCCCACTTCAGGCACTCACTCTTTTGCCATCCGGTTGCCTCCACGCACAACTCAGCAACCGTCTCGGCAGACTCATCTTGGCGCTTCGGAAATGGGCGACGAAGGGAGATAAACCCCTGTTTGACCCAACTGCGAGATGTCTCGTAAGGGGATCCCGTAGCCTTCGAGTAAGCGTCAGCAGCTCGGCCGTGGTTGTCCTTCTTGGACATACTTCACCCTTCTCCGTGCTGTTACCGGCCCCAGCGTTCGAGAAAGAGTTCTGTACATCCATTTGCGGTGCTGCTACGCGCCACGGGGACTACAGGAGAGTCCTTTGCACCTCAACCAGGAAGACCGGTTCCCAGTCCTTGAGGGCACGCCTCCGTGAAGACAGACAGGAGGGTAGCGAACAAGCTCGGATGCGCACAAGTCCCCGTATAGACGCTTGATCTGTCGACGAGGGCACAGCCAGGCTGCCCGCCTTGGCGCCGGCTCGATGAATCTCCCGAGTCGATGCGTCCCTACGCCGTCGAACTCCCAACTGAGATGTCAGACCCCGCGGTTACGCTCCCGCGTGTGGATGAACTCTTGAGCGAGGTCCTTGACTTACAGCGGGTGTGGCAGGCCAAGAACACCGATCCGATGAAGCGCCGTGGCGTTGTCATCCGTACCGAGATGCCCAACTGGCTGCGAGAGCACCGTGAAGCCCTCGCCGTCGCCATGAATGTGCCCATCAACGACGTGGGCATCGAGGGCCGTGATGGCACCGGCCTGAAAACCGAGGTCGCGTGGACCCGCCTGTACTCCCAGAGTCGTTCGGCCAGTGCCACTACCGGGTGGTACATCGTCTATCTGTTCAGCGCATCCGGTGAGCAGGTCTACCTGTCGCTCAATCAAGGAACCACGCAGTGGACCGGCGGGGACTTCAAGCCCCGGAAGCCGGCCGAGCTGCAGAGCCGCGTCGACTGGGCCCGCCCCGTCATCAGTCACCAGGCTGGCAAACGTCCGGACTTGCTGACGAACATCCACTTGGACGGTCGTACCTCGCTGGGCAAGGGTTACGAACAGGGCAACGTCATAGCAATCGAGTACCAGCGACATGCACTGCCCGGCCCGGCTGTTCTCCGTGAGGACCTGTGCTGTTCATGGCGACACTTCTGGGGCAGCTGTACAAGGCTTCGGATGCGACCCCATACATCCCTGGCGACGTGCCCGTCGAGATCCGTGAGGCCACGCAGAGCGCTGCGACAACGGCCAACCGAAGGAGTGCACGTCGGGCCGGCCAAGGGTTTCTCCTCACAGCCGCAGAGCGGAACGCCATCGAGAAGCGCAGCGTCCTGCTCGCCACAGAGCATTTCGAGGCCCAAGGGTGGTCGGTCAAGGACGTCGGGGCCACCCAGTCGTACGACTTGCTTCTCTCCCGTGGCGACGAGCGTCTCCATGTCGAGGTCAAGGGGACGACCTCAGAAGGAACCCAAGTCATCCTGACGCGGGCCGAGGTAGAGCGACAGCGGGAGCTCGCACCTCACAACGCGCTCGCTGTCGTCCACTCGATCCAGTTGGATCGAACTACCCAGCCCCCGACGGCGAGCGGCGGCACACTCCACTGCACCTCGCCATGGGTCATCGAGGACGACAGCTTGACCGTCATCTCCTACATCCACCAAACGGGCCTGTAGGTCAAGGCGTTGGTGCGGCCGTGCCCCATCGCCAGCCGGGTCGAACATGCATCGAAGCGAGCACGGCTGGCGAGTCGACCGCCGGAAGGTTGCAGGTCACGGCTAAGCCGACCGCCGAGCGTCCGGCAGGTCAAGCGGCTCGTGGTGATGCCAAAGCAGGTGGCGGTCACCGCGGCGCAACTCTGCGTCCCCCCACTCAAGGCGCATGACCCCGGTACCCATGGCGCACGCGTAAGCCAGGAGTACCAGACCGGTGTCCGGGTCGAGCTGACCCAGGTCTTTGTGGAACTCCTGCTCTTGCAGCTCCTCAAGCCGGAGATCTAACTCCCCCTGCATGGGTTCGGGGCCGTGACGCCGAATCAGATCAGCTCGGAGGCCGACTGCACGACGCAGTCGAGCCACGGTGACCGGCACGTCCCGTTTGGCGTAGCGGATTGGGTAGAGCACCTGGCCGGCGACAACCATCACCGTGCGCGCTTGCAGACGCACCGCCGTGACGCCCGGGAGATCAGCGAGTCCCGCTGCCAGCTCCTCGTACTGCGAAGCGTGAAGACCGTGTCCGTACGCTTCCAAGGTCTGCGTACCGACGCCTCGGTGGCCGTCCCGAGCCCGCTCATGGGCCCTGCCGATGCACTCTGGGATCAGCTTCGACAGCGGCACAGCCAGCTCACCGAAGACGCTCCGCGACCATAACGAGCTTGCGCTCAGGTCCCCCATCTCGTTCCCCCTCGTACTCACGGCACTGTCAGAGGCAACTGCCAAACTCCGACGGTGACGCACATTAGGCTCCCCACAAGGGCGCACAGCAGGCGCTCCCGGCGCGTGCCTTCGACAACGCCGAAGTTGCGCCATCAACATCAACTGCTGAGGACGCCTGCCCACGCCGCGTCAAAGCTGGTGAGCGGCACTGTAGGGATTGCTGGCTTCTGGACTATCCGTGGACAGATCAGAGGCAACTTGACTCGATAGAGCCGCTGACCAGCACGATCCCCACTAGGCGAAGGGGCCTCCGGAGCGTGTGCGCTGCAGTAGCTGTGCTCCCCGTAACCCTAACCCTCAAGGGCATCCACAGCTCCAGACGCCCTCTAGCGCCCCGACCAGTGATCGAGGTGCTTCGGCAGCATGCAGGTTATTGTCTGCGCCCGCTGCAGGAAGAGTCTTAAGACAGCTACGCTGTCCGAAGTCTGGCGCTGATATCGGCGAGCGCGCTCTCATACCCTCATGGACCCCAGACGCAAATCATGGCCAGTGGGTAGGGCGCGTAGGTGGGCGAGGGCACATCGAACGCAGCTGCTCGCTAGTGCGGTAGTGAGCTCGCTCCTTGCTGGCGTATTGATACTGATTTGGCGAGGCCCATGGTGGTTTGATGGCAAGTACCTCAATACGGAAGATCTGCGGACGGGTTCGGCGGCCCTGGTCACAGGCTTTCGTACCGCAATCGTGCAGATCGTTGCTGTCTTCGGTGCGGGAGTGGCGTTGCTGATCACCGCGTTCAGCTATCGCCTAGCCCACCGAGGTCAAGTCAATGACCGCTTCACAAAGGCTCTTGAGCGTCTCAGTTCCGAGCACCTGTACGGGCGCATTGGCGGTGTCCTAAATCTTGAGCAGGTTGTCCGCGATGACCGTGAGCAGGCAGTGCATGCGGCCCAAGTTCTCCACTCGTTCGTCCGTGAGCGCGCGCCACGCCGCACGGGACCATCGCTCCCCTCACGTGGCAGAGTTGCGACAGCACGTCGAGCAGCGCGACAACGCACCTTCACGCGGACCGAGCCCCGCTCGCCCCTTCCCTCTAAGCCAGCAGCCGATGTGCAGCATGCCCTTACCGCTTTGATTCGCCCCTCCTTGCGACGCGACGTCGTTCAGGCAGGTCTAGTCGACCTCAGCGGGCTCCATCTCGCTGGCGCGTACCTGAGGGGAGAGGAAGCATGGGCTTCGGGCCCTGCCTTCTTCAGTAGGTTGCTTCGCTCCGACCAAGACCCTTGGGACTTCCTCGCCCTTTACCGGTCCAATCTCGTCTTCGCTGACCTCTCCGGGGCAGACCTCACGGGGGCAGACCTCACGGGGGCAAACCTCAGCAAGGCTGATCTCACCGGGACGGACTTGAGCGGAGCAGACCTCACAGATACGGATCTCTACAAAGCCAAACTCGGCGGGGCGGATCTCACTGGGGCGAGACTCATCGAGGCAGACCTCACTAAGGCGAACTTCTCCGGGGCAAACCTCACCGAGGCAGATCTCACCGAGACCGACTTCACGGGGGCAATCCTTACCGGAGGAACACTCACCGCAGCAACCCTCGCCGGTACCTGCTTCAACGAGGCGATCTTGATTAACGTGGACCTGACCAGCGCGAGGCAGCCCGACAACAACCTGCAAGCCGTTCAAGGTCTGACCATTGAGCAGCGCGAGGGGCTGAAGTGGGCAGGGCACTACTACTCGGCAGATGGGCGGAGAGCCCGACGCGAGGCCCCAAATCGATGGAGGGACTAGCCGGCGGCCACATCGTGGCTAACCGGCTGATTCGCGTTCACGGGGGGCACGGTCTCTCAAGCGCCTTCTGGGCGCTCGGCCGCCGGGTCGGGCCCGGTGGGGGGGTGAATGTCCAACGGCGTGACCATGCAGGCGAACAGCTCCGGACAAACACGGCGGCGATGAACAATCGCAGCAGGCCAGCGGCATAGCCACCCCTGCTCCAGCCCTCTCCGAGTTGGTTCGGGACGAAGACGTCCGTGCCAGACCCGTGCCAGATCGCGCGGGGAACCAGGGGGAACACCGGACAACGCATCGGGAGACGGACGGACGCCGACCGCGCTCCGCCGCAGGTCAACGCAGAGAGACAGATTCAATCACCCAAGCTTCCCAAGCTGAGGGTGCGAGCCTCGATGCCGACGTCCCGTGCTCAGCTGATGACCAGGCCCGCGATGCCGAAGACGAGCGTGAGGACGAAGCAGATCAGACTCACTGCCGTTGCAAGGCGCGGGACCTCGTGCGTGCGACGGAAGTTGGACATGACGCCGTTCGACCAGAAGGAGCAGATCGCGACGATCACGGCTGGGACGAAGAGCGGCGTTCCGTGACACACGTATGCGGCACCCACAGCCAACCCAATGAGAACGATCAGCACTTTGCCCCCTGTATCCGCGGCGGCTCCCCAACCACGCGTGGTGGCCACAGAGTAGAGAAGTACCGGGCAGTAGTGACGGGCTTCTGGCGGGCAGTCGTGAGATCGAGTTCGTCCGGGCCGTCTCTGGGCCGTCCGAGGCCGCTCGACAGTGGCCAACGATGACCAATGACGACGACTCAGCCGCTCATGAACACCGCTCTGAGCAGCGAATACTCAGGTCCCCAAGATCCCCGGCAAGATCCAGGGCAAGAAGAAGTAAGCCGTACGTATTAAGCCCTCTACCTGCGAGTTTTTCGCGGGTAGAGGGCTCTTTGCTGTCCGGGCCGTTGCCGGCCGGCATGCGGGGGACTGCGCTCAAGCCGATTCCGGCCGCCGTCTCACCTCTGCCTGCGCCCCTGCACCACGGAGTGCCGCGACTGCCATCTCGGCGGTCTCCTGGGGCACGTCTTCGACGACCGTGACAGGGGTCCGGCCACTCGGTGATCGTCCGCGAACCGGAAGCCGTAGTCGCGCTCGATGCGTGCGAACTCGGCTTCCGTCAGCCCGGGCTCGAATCGGTAGAGGCCCGTTCGCGCCAGGCGATGCGCGGCCTCCGCTCCCAGGCGTGCCCCCGCATTGCTGGTCACCGCCGCACGCCAACTCCTACCGGCGCTCTCCGCCACGAGATATCCGCCCTCCCTCACACAGCGAACGCCGGCCGCGGCAGAAGGGCCCCGTCGTGGTGACAGGGCCCTTCCGGACGTACGTGAGTGAATCAGCCGCACTGGCAAGGATTGCCCGATTGGCAGCCGCAGCCGCAGCCGGAGCCGCAGCCGCAGGCGCCGAACAGGGGAAGGCTCTTGATCTCGGCGGGCTGTTGGGTGTCGCGGTCCTGTGTGGGGTCGGGCGTGCTGGGGGATTCGGCCATGGGTCCCTCCTTCAGGCACGAGATGTGCGAGGCACGCTGCACCGCACAGCTCCTGTTGCCCATTGGATGCCCACTACGGCGGGCGCATCAACGGCGCACTACGGCGCGATGACGCTCACACGCGCCCCTGGAGCGCGCGATGAGCCCTCCGCGGGCCCCGGGTCAGGCCCCCTCCACCCCCGTCACCGGCTGGATGTCCTGCTGGAGCTCGTCCGCGTGCTCGCCCGTCACCAGGAACACCACGCGCTTGGCGACCGACACCGCGTGGTCGGCGAAACGCTCGTAGTAGCGGCCCAGCAGGGTCACGTCGACGGCCGTCTCGATGCCGTGCTTCCAGCGGTCGTCCAGCAGGTGCTGGAAGAGGGTGCGGTGCAGGAGGTCCATCTCGTCGTCGTCCTGCTCCAGCTGGAGGGCGAGGTCGACGTCCTTGGTGATGACGACCTCGGCCGCCTTGGCCATCAGGCGCTGGGCGAGCTGCCCCATCTCCAGGACGGTGGCGTGCAGGTCGTGCGGGACCGCGCGCTCGGGGAAGCGCAGCCGGGCCAGCTTGGCGACGTGCTGGGCCAGGTCGCCGGAGCGCTCCAGGTCCGCGGACATGCGCAGGGACGTCACCACGATGCGCAGGTCCGTCGCCACCGGCTGCTGGCGGGCCAGCAGGGCTATCGCCCGGGCCTCCAGCTCGTGCTGAAGATCGTCGACCTTCTGGTCGGCCGCGATCACGCTCTCGGCCAGCTTCAGGTCGGAGTCGAGAATGGCCGTCGTGGCGCGCCCGATCGCCGACCCGACAAGCCGGGCCATCTCGACCAGGCCCTCGCCGATCGAGTCCAGTTCCTCGTGGTACGCGTCCCGCATCTGGTTGTCCCTCTCTTACGTCAGCTTCGGGGGTCCGGGGGCTGGGCCCTCGTCCGGACAGGCCCCGTGAACCCCACGCTCCCACGTTCCGGCCCGTACGCGTCCGTTTCCGTCACCTCAAATGAACCACCCCTGGCTCCTGGGTGAACTCTGGGCGACGAGTGTTCGAGCTCGCACCCGGATGGCTGTGGCCAGCCGTGACGACATGCCTAACCTGGATGCATGGACGTGAACGCGGCGGTCGCCGCAGCGGCAGCGATCGCCGGAGTACTTACCGGTGTCATCGCCATGCTGGCGTTCCGCTGGAGCGAGCGCGACCAGAAACGCCCGACCCGCACTTCTCTGCACACGGACCCGGTGCTTCCGCCGGGTGTCGACACCGTGCTGTCCGTGCTCAGGTCCTCGGCTGTCGTACTCGACGAGGCGGACGCCGTGGTCAAGGCCAGCTCGGCCGCGTACGCCCTCGGGCTGGTGCGCGGCGGCAAGCTGGCCGTCGAACCGATGCTCCAGATGGCGCGTGACACCCGTCGAGACGGGGAGATACGCCAGGTGGAGCTTGATCTGCCGAGGAGGGGGACCGGGCGCGGGGAGGCCCTCGCCGTCTCCGCGCGCGTCGCGCCCCTCGGGTCCCGGCTCGTGCTTCTCCTCGTGGAGGACCTGACCGAGGCCCGGCGCATCGAGGCCGTACGGCGCGACTTCGTCGCGAACGTGAGCCACGAGCTCAAGACCCCGGTGGGTGCGCTCTCGCTCCTCTCCGAGGCCGTCATGGACGCCTCCGACGACCCCGAGGCCGTCGAGCGCTTCGCGGGGCGCATGCAGATAGAGGCCACCCGGCTCACCAACCTCGTACAGGAGCTCATCGACCTGTCGAGGGTGCAGAACGACGACCCGCTGGAGGACGCCGAGCCCGTACGCGTCGACGAACTCGTCGCCGAGGCGATCGACCGCTGTCGCCACCAGGCCGGCACCAAGCAGATCACCATGGCTTCGAATGTAAGGGCGCCCGAAGGGCTCGAGCAGGGTGGTGGCGGGCGACGGGCGGGCGGCACCGCCGACCTGAGCATCTGGGGGAACAGGGGCCAGCTGGCCGCCGCCCTCGGCAACCTCGTCGAGAACGCCGTCAACTACTCGCCCGCGCGCACCCGCGTGGGCATAGCCGTGCGCCGGGTGACCGCGCCCGGCGGAGACCTCATCGAGATCGCCGTGACCGACCAGGGCATCGGCATCTCGGAGAAGGACCGGGAGCGCGTCTTCGAGCGCTTCTACCGCGTCGACCCGGCCCGTTCCCGTGCCACCGGTGGTACGGGGCTGGGGCTCGCGATCGTCAAGCACGTGGCCGCCTCGCACGGCGGGGAGGTCACGGTGTGGAGCTCCGAGGGTCAGGGCTCCACCTTCACTCTGCGGCTGCCGGAGGCGGGTGCGGCCCGCGACCGCGTCACCGATCACCACATGCCCGGCCTCGACGAAGAGGACGAGACCGAGCAGCCCGACGGGACGATCACCGTCACATCCCCGTACGAACCGCTTCCTGCCCCGGAGGTCCTTCCGTGACCCGTGTGCTCGTCGTCGAGGACGAGGAGTCCTTCTCCGACGCCCTGTCGTACATGCTTCGCAAGGAGGGCTTCGAGGTCGCCATCGCGACCACAGGGCCCGACGGACTCGACGAGTTCGAGCGCAACGGCGCCGACCTCGTCCTCCTCGACCTGATGCTGCCGGGGCTGCCCGGCACGGAGGTCTGCCGTCAGCTGCGCGGCCGCTCCAACGTCCCGGTGATCATGGTCACCGCCAAGGACAGCGAGATCGACAAGGTCGTGGGGCTCGAAATAGGAGCCGACGACTATGTGACGAAGCCTTTCTCGTCGCGTGAGCTCGTCGCCCGCATCCGCGCCGTGCTCCGCCGCCGTGGCGAGCCCGAGGAGGTCACCCCGGCCGCCCTCGAGGCCGGGCCCGTCCGCATGGACGTCGACCGCCACGTGGTCACCGTCTCCGGCTCCAAGGTCGACCTCCCCCTGAAGGAGTTCGATCTGCTGGAGATGCTCCTCAGGAACGCGGGCCGCGTGCTGACCCGCATGCAGCTCATCGACCGGGTCTGGGGCGCCGACTACGTGGGCGACACCAAGACCCTCGACGTCCACGTCAAGCGCCTGCGCGCGAAGATCGAGCCGGACCCGGGCGCGCCCCGGTACCTGGTCACCGTGCGCGGCCTCGGCTACAAGTTTGAGCCGTAAACCGGCTTCGTACCTACGACAACGCGCACCTGCGACGAAGGGCGGCACCCCTCGGGGTACCGCCCTTCGTACGTGGTGGATCAGTTGCCGGCCGACGTCGAGGCCGTCGCGGTGGCCGTGTCCGTGGCCGTCGCGCTCGACGACGCCGCGTCGGCGGGCGAGCCCGAGACGGACTCGGACGGCGAGGACGAGGACTTCGACGACTCCGAGGCGGACACGGAGGCGGTGGCCGTCGCGCCGGGCGCCGCGGGGATGTTGCTCGGGCCCCACTTGGAGAAGTAGCTCTCGGCCGGGACGACGAACGCGCGCAGCTTCACGTCACCGGTGTCGCTGAAGGTGAAGGTGACCGGCTGGGCGTTGCCGTCCGTGACGGCCGCACCGGGGTTGGTCAGGGCGGCGGAGGCGTTGCCCTTGCCGCCGAGGATGACGTAGCCGCCGGCGGGGATGGTCAGCTTGCCCGTGCCCTTGGCGGGCGTGATCTGCGCGTCGCCGTCGCCGCCGACCTTGACCGAGTCGAGGGTCTGGTCGGTGGTGCCGTTGTTGAACACGGTTGCGGAGATCACCGCCGGGCCTGTGGCGGTCGTGTTGGGCTGGGTGATGACGAGGGCGTTCTGGATCTTGATGTCACCGACGGTGGTCGCCGCGTTGTCCGGCTTGACCTCCAGCGTCTGTGCGTTGTTGCCGGCGCCGCACGCGGCGAGCGAGGCGATCGAGAACGCGATGGCGGCGGCGGCGAGAGAGCCGCGTCGAAGGCTGCTGCTCACGGCTGCGGCAACTCCTTGAACGTGGGCGAAGCAGGGCGACCTCGTTGTAAAGCCGCCCTAAGGGTCTGTCAGCGGCCTTAGGTTACCGAGCCGTTCCCGCGCCGCCGCACCCGACCCGCCCCAAGGGGCCTGTCGTCCCGTGCCGCCTGCCTCCAAGGGTCACGTTGCGCCCTCTGTGCGCCCCGTCCGTCGCGCTGGTTCGCGTCCGGTGCGTGGGCTACTTTGTGCTCTCGCTCGTTCGCCATTCACATAAGTACTCCGGGCATCGGCTTGCGGATTTTCCCGTAAGGAGTCGTAAGGGACCGTAAGGAATGCATGGCGGTCCAGAAAATTGATCTTCGGTAGATCGGTGATGGCCGTGATCAATTCCGGATTCGTCTCGTACGCGACTCCGGTCACCGAACGGAGTAGTGGAAGTCGCACTCTTGGAGCCGGACAAACCGGTACGTTCAGACCCTGGTCAGCGGCTTCCGTTGTGTGTAACGTGTGCGTTTCCCTCCCCCTGGACAGCCGCTCCGACCTGCGAATACCCTCTTCCGCTCGCCCCTCGCAGCACGTTCCTGTTGCGGTTGTCAAGCCCCGAGATATGCCCTGACCTGCGAAAACGCCATTCAGAAGCTGCCGTTTCCGTGTTACCCTGGATAGCCACGGAAGGGGTACCTGTCACATGACGTTCAAGGTTGGCGACACCGTGGTCTATCCCCATCACGGGGCCGCGCTGATCGAGGCTATCGAAACTCGCCAGATCAAAGGCGTGGACAAGACCTACTTGGTGCTGAAGGTCGCCCAGGGCGACCTGACGGTACGTGTGCCAGCGGACAATGCGGAGTTCGTCGGCGTGCGTGATGTGGTCGGTCAGGACGGGCTGGACCGGGTCTTCGAGGTGCTGCGCGCGCCGTACGCCGAGGAGCCCACGAACTGGTCGCGTCGCTACAAGGCAAATCTGGAGAAGCTCGCCTCCGGCGATGTCATCAAGGTCGCGGAAGTCGTACGTGACCTGTGGCGTCGTGAGCGCGAGCGCGGACTCTCCGCCGGTGAGAAGCGCATGCTCGCCAAGGCCCGGCAGATCCTGGTGAGCGAGCTCGCGCTCGCGGAGAACACGAACGAGGACAAGGCCGAGGCCCTGCTCGACGAGGTTCTCGCGTCCTGACGCAGGCAGTCGCCGAGACGGAAATCGTCCCGGCGAACACGCAAGCCCGCACAGCTGCGCAATGAAATGCCGCGGTGCCCGATGACACAATTGCTGTCGCCGGGCGCTGCGGCATGTTCGTACCCGTGCCTTCGCGCTCGAGTCTTCGTCCGCTTTCGCGCTCGCGCCTTTGTCCCCGCGCCCCATTCGGTCACCACAGTGTCCGATACTTGGCGTGCCGGGCCCGGGCAGCTGGCTCGACCAGATGTCACGGAAGGGTCCCCGGTCAAGGCGTCGCGCCCGGCACGCTGTGGCCATACCCATCCGGGCCGAGCACACAAACCTGACAGGAACCGATGTCTGACGATTCGCGCCCTTCGCCTTCGGGGGCTCGTACGGCGGCCGTGATTCCGGCGGCCGGCCGGGGCGTGCGCCTCGGCCCGGGCGCCCCCAAGGCGCTCCGCGCGCTGAACGGCACCCCGATGCTCATCCACGCGGTCCGTGCGATGGCCGCGTCCCGCGCTGTCTCGCTGGTCGTCGTCGTGGCACCGCCCGACGGCGCCGCCGAGGTGAAGACCCTCCTCGACGCGCACGCCCTGCCCGAGCGGACCGACTTTCTCGTCGTCCCGGGCGGGGACAGCCGGCAGGAGTCCGTGAAGTACGGGCTCGACGCCTTGCCGCCCGGCATCGACATCGTGCTGGTGCACGACGCGGCCCGGCCGCTCGTGCCCGTCGACACCGTGGACGCCGTCATCGAGGCCGTACGGGACGGCGCGCCCGCCGTCGTACCGGCGCTGCCCCTCGCCGACACCGTCAAGCAGGTCGAGCCGGCGACCGTCCCGGGTGCGCCCGAGCCCGTCGTCGCCACGCCCGAGCGGGCGCGGCTGCGGGCCGTGCAGACGCCGCAGGGATTCGACCGGGAGACTCTGGTGCGGGCGCACGAGACCGTCACCGAGAACGTGACCGATGACGCGAGCATGGTCGAGCAGCTCGGGCTGCGGGTGGTGGTGGTGCCGGGGCACGAGGAGGCGTTCAAGGTGACCCGTCCTTTGGACCTCGTCCTCGCCGAGGCGGTTCTCGCGCGGCGGAGGCTGAACGATGGCTTCTGAGGTACCTGTCCTTCCCCTCGTCGGTATCGGTACCGACATTCATGCCTTCGAGGAAGGGCGTGAGCTGTGGTGCGCGGGGCTGAAGTGGGAGGGCGAGGGGCCCGGGCTCGCCGGGCACTCCGACGCGGATGTCGTCGCGCATGCGGCGTGCAACGCGCTGTTCTCCGCCGCCGGTCTCGGTGATCTCGGTGCGCACTTCGGTACCGGGCGGCCCGAGTGGTCCGGGGCGTCGGGGGTCACGCTGTTGACGGAGGCCGCCCGGATCGTGCGCGCCGCCGGGTTCGCCATCGGTAACGTCGCGGTGCAGGTCGTCGGGGACCGCCCGAAGATCGGCAAGCGCCGGGACGAGGCGCAGAAGCTGCTTTCCGACGCGGTGGGGGCGCCGGTGTCGGTTTCCGGCGCCACGACTGACGGGCTCGGGTTCCCCGGCCGGGGCGAAGGGCTGATGGCGGTGGCTACGGCGTTGGTGGTGCGGGTGGGTTGAGGGGTGGGTTCCCGCCCCCTCCGCACCTACCCTTCCCGTACCTGGGGGCTGCGCCACCAGACCCCCGTATCGCCCTGAACGGCCTCGTCCTCAAACTCCCCCGCTCTCGGCTTCGCTCGAGCGGGGGGACCCCCACGACGGGCTGAAAGCCCTCCTCCGGAGTCAGTCGCAGCCCCCGTATGTCACGAATACGTGCCCCTTGGGCCGGAAGGGTCGCGGGGCACTACCCAGGGGCCACTACCCTGGAGTGGTGACGATTCGCCTGTACGACACCAGCGCCCGGCAGATCCGTGACTTCACCCCGCTCATCCCGGGTTGTGTCTCGATCTACCTCTGTGGCGCCACGGTGCAGGCCGCCCCGCACATCGGGCACATCCGCTCGGGCCTCAACTTCGACATCATGCGCCGCTGGTTCGAGTACCGCGGCTATGACGTGACGTTCATCAGGAACGTCACGGACATCGACGACAAGATCATCACCAAGTCGGCCGAGCAGGGCCGCCCTTGGTGGTCGATCGGGTACGAGAACGAGCGCGCGTTCAACGACGGCTACGACGTCCTCGGCTGCCTGCCGCCCACGTACGAACCGCGCGCCACCGGTCACATCACCGAGATGGTCGAGATGATGCGCGGCCTCATCGAGCGCGGACACGCGTACGAGGCCGACGGGAACGTCTACTTCGACGTGCGGTCGTACGACGGGTATCTGCAGTTGTCCAACCAGGAGCTGGACAACCTGCTCCAGCCCTCCGGCGACGGCGAGACCGGCAAGCGGGACCCGCGCGACTTCGCCATGTGGAAGGCGGCCAAGCCCGGTGAGCCCACGTGGGAGACGCCGTGGGGGCGGGGGCGTCCCGGCTGGCACCTGGAGTGCAGCGCCATGGCGCACAAGTACCTGGGCAGCGCGTTCGACATCCACGGCGGCGGGCTCGACCTGATCTTCCCGCACCACGAGAACGAGATCGCGCAGGCCAAGGCCTTCGGCGACGAGTTCGCCAAGTACTGGGTGCACAACGCCTGGGTCACCATGAGCGGCGAGAAGATGTCCAAGTCCCTGGGCAACTCGGTGCTGGTGAGCGAGATGGTCAAGACGTGGCGCCCGATCGTGCTGCGCTACTACCTGGGCACCCCGCACTACCGCTCGATGATCGAGTACAGCGAAGAGGCCCTGCGCGAGGCCGAGTCGGCGTTCGCGCGTATCGAGGGCTTCGTGCAGCGGGTGATGGAGAAGGCGGGGGGAGCCGTCGAGCCCGCCGCCGAGGTGCCGCCCGCCTTCGCCGAGGCCATGGACGACGACCTGGGCGTGCCGCAGGCGCTCGCCGTCGTGCACACGACCGTGCGACAGGGGAACTCCGCCCTCGCCGCCGACGACAAGGAAGCCGCTGTTGCCCGTCTCGCCGAGGTCCGGGCCATGCTCGGCGTCCTCGGGCTCGACCCGCTCGACCCGCAGTGGGCCGGCGAGGGAGACCGGGGCGAGGATCTGCACGGCGTGGTCGACACCCTCGTGCGCCTCGTGCTCCAGCAGCGTGAGGCGGCGCGTAGCCGCAAGGACTGGGCCACCGCGGACGCCATCCGCGACCAGCTCAACCAGTCGGGTCTTGTGATCGAGGACGGGCCGCAGGGACCGCGCTGGACGCTCGGCCCGCGCTGAGCGCCCGCCCGGCAGACCCCAGTCGACCTCCGTCGACCTTGATCGATTGTGCCGCCCGGGCCTCCGGGCGGCACACTGCATATACGTACGTGCATGCAACACACCAGCACGCCTCACACAGAACAGGTAGGTCATGGCCGCTAACAACCGCCGCATGTCCGGCAAGAAGGGCGCGCAGGTCGGCAGTGGCGGCCAGCGACGCCGGGGCCTCGAAGGCAAGGGCCCGACCCCGCCCGCCGAGATGCGCAAGGGGCACAAGAAGAACCGGATCGCCGGCGCCAAGGCGAAGCAGGCCGTGCGGCGCCCCGCGCCGCGCGGGCGTGGCGGCAAGGGCACGTCCGAGATGGTCGTCGGGCGCAACCCCGTCGTCGAGGCGCTGCGCGAGGGCGTACCGGCGGTCACGCTGTACGTGCAGCAGTTCATCGACAACGACGAGCGGGTGCGCGAGGCGCTCCAGCTCGTCGGTGAGCGCGGCGGCATCCACCTGATGGAGGCCCCGCGCCCCGAGCTCGACCGCATGACCAACGGGCTCAACCACCAGGGTCTCGTCCTCCAGGTCCCGCCGTACGAGTACGCGCACCCGGAGGACCTCGTCGCCGCCGCGTACGACGAGGGCCAGGACCCGCTGATCGTCGCCCTCGACGGGGTGACGGACCCGCGGAACCTCGGTGCCGTCGTCCGGTCCGTCTCCGCCTTCGGCGGTCACGGTGTCGTCGTGCCCGAGCGGCGCGCGGCCGGTATGACCGCCGGCGCCTGGAAGACGTCCGCCGGTACGGCCGCCCGTACGCCCGTCGCCCGCGCCACCAACCTGACGCGCGCCCTGGAGGCGTACAAGAAGGCGGGCATCGCGGTGGTCGGTCTCGCCGCGGACGGTGAGGTCGAGGTCGGTGAGCTGGAGGCCCTCGGTGGTCCCGTCGTCATCGTCGTCGGCAGCGAGGGCAAGGGGCTGTCGCGGCTCGTCGGCGAGACCTGTGACTTCCGGGTGCGCATTCCGATGCCCGGTGGCGCCGAGTCGCTGAATGCCGGTGTGGCGGCGGGAGTTGTGCTGTACGAGGCGGCGCGGCGACGCGTCTGAACAGTGCGGCGACGCGTCTGAACAGTGCGGCGACGCGCCTGAACAGTGCGGCGACGCGCCTGAACAGATGCGCGCGTAGTCACCCCCGTGGGGCGATCGGGATGTTCGGGATGACCTTGACGCGGTCCGGACAGATCGGCGCGGTCAAAGCAGTGTCCTAAACACACATCACTCGGTTAGATGAGTGTGGACACCAGAACACCCCGCACACCCACGGGGGACCGCTCGTCGGGATTCGACGACGCTCCCGCGCTGAGCATGGTGAAGGTGCCGAGCGATCCGGCGCAGGTCATCGTCAATCATGCGAGCTTCCGCGTCCGGCTAGGCGCCGCGTCGCGGCCCCAATCCTTGCGCGTCGCACGGAACTTGATCTTCGCCGACGACACCGCGCGCATCCCCGCCGTCGGTACGGCGGGCAGAGCGGGCGCGGCCGACGGGGCCCGCCGCCGCGCGCCCGTCGTCTGGAGCGGGAAGTCCGCGCCGGACGACACCGGCGCCCACCGGCTGCTCCAGGCCGTGCGGAGCACGAGCGTGCGCCACGGCTCCGCCGACCCGGTGGGCGACGCCGGGGCGACCCGGGTCATCCCGCGCATCGACGAACACCACAGCATCGACGAATACCACAGCTACGACGAACACCGCGGCTACGACGGCGACATGACCGTCGAGACGGCCGAGACACCTCTCGTGGGCAGCCAGCGCACCCACGGATCCGGCGAGCCCCGCATGCTGCCGCGCATGCGCAGTGTGGGCAGCGCGTACGACGAACCGGCCTACATGGACGGGGAGTTCGAGGACGAGGACCCGGAGGAAGACGGCGACACCCGGGCCAGGCGGCACGGCGCCGACCCGGTCCGGCACGCCTACTACCCCGGCCGCCGCATGAACCTCGGGGTGGTGCTGCTCCCGCTGCGCGTCTTCCTCGGGTTCATCTCCATCTACGCCGGCATGGGCAAGCTCTGCGACCCCGTGTACTTCGACGGCGGCAAGCGCGGCTCCATGGTGAAGTGGCTGAACACGCTGCACCCCTGGGAAGTCGCCGAGCCGCTGCGCCAGTTCGCGCTCCAGCACCCCATCGGTGCCGGGCTCGTCATCGCCTTCCTCCAAGTCATCGTGGGCGTTCTCACGGTGCTCGGCCTGTGGCAGCGGGCCGCCGCCGCCGTCGGCGCGACGCTGTCGGCCGCGCTCATCGTCACCGTCAGCTGGAAGACGGTGCCCGCGTACGACGCGCCCGACATCGTCTACCTCGCCGCCTGGTCCCCGCTGATCATCGCGGGCGCCCCCGTCTACTCCGTGGACGGACGCCTCGCGGGCGAGGCCTGGCGCAGGCTCGGGCCGCGCGCCGAGATCTGGGAGCTGCGACGCCGCGTGCTGCGCCGGGGCGGGCTGGTCTCGGCCCTCGCCGTCGGCCTCACGCTGCTCGTCGGCTCGCTCCTCGGCGGCGCCGTCCGCGACGCCGACCGTGTCGTCGTCCCGGGACCGGGCGAGGCCCCGCGCAACGAGCTGCCGGGCTCCCCGCTCCCCGAGACGCCCGGCAAGCGTCAGCACCAGGCCTCTCCGTCGGCCTCCGAGGCGCCCACGCAGGGCAGTTCCTCGTCGCCGTCGGGTGCGGCCACCACGCCGGGTGCGGTGCGCGAGACGGGCGGCGCCGTCACCAGTGGGCCCAGCCAGACCCAGGGGGGCGGCCAGGCTCCGCCCCAGCGGTCCTCGCCGGTGGGGCAGGCGCCGAGCACCAGCGCGGGGCCGACGTCCAGTGGCGGCACGTCGAGTGGTGGCTCCGGGTCCTCCGGCGGGTCCTCTGGCGGGTCCTCCGGTGGCAGTGGGTCCTCCGGGCAGCCGGGGCTGGTTGGTGGCCTTCTCGGGTGACTCGTGGTGGTGGGGGCTGAGCTCGGGCGGGTTTCGCCCCCTCCGCCCCTACCCTCCCCCACTCTCGGCTTCTCCCCCACTCTCGACTTCTCCCCCACTCTCGACTTCGCTCGAGCGGGGGGACCCCCATGAGCGGGGGGACCCCCATCGTCCTGGGGCTCCGCCCCAGACCCCGCTCCTCAAACGCCGGAGGGGCTGAAATCCTGCCGTATCCAGCAGGATTTCAGCCACT
>NZ_JBVHXR010000044.1:0-9941 GCF_055569295.1 Streptomyces sp. NPDC029292 | reverse complement strand
GGGGGAGGGGGTCGGCAAGGAAGGCAAAGAGGAGGGGGGGCACGGGGGAAGACACACCCCCACCCCCCCCCCCCCCCCCGGCCTCCCCCCCCCCCCCCCCCCCCCCCCCCCCCCCCCCCCCTCCGGCGTTGACGTCGCCGAACTTCAACGGCCCAGCGCCGCAAGCTCCTTCGCCGCCTCCGTCAGATCCTTCGCGGTGTCGATGGCGCGCCAGTAGGCGCCCTGGGGGAGCGAGAAGCCGGCCAGGCGGCGTTCGCGGGCCAGGTGCGGGAACGTGGTGCGCTCGTGGTCGCCGCGCTCGGGGAGCAGGTCGGCGAACTCGGCGGAGAAGACGTAGACGCCCGCGTTGATCTCGTACTGGGTCGGCGGGGACTCGATGAAGTCCGTGATGCGTCCGAAGCCGTCCGTCTTGACGGCGCCCCACGGGATGCGCGGGCGGGCCAGCGCGAGGGTCGCGACGGCGTCGCGCTCGGTGTGGAAGTCCGCCATGTCGCGCAGCGAGAAACGGGTCCAGATGTCGCCGTTCGTCGCGAACCAGGGCTTTTCCGGGTGGGGGAGGTGCGCGGCGGCGTACTTGAGACCGCCGCCGCGGCCGAGGGGCTCCGTCTCGACGACCGTCGTGACGTTGACCGGGAGGTCGGCCGTCTGCAGCCACTTCTGGAGGACCTCGGCGAGGTGGCCGCAACTGACGACCACGTCGGTCACGCCCTCTTCGGCGAGCCAGGTCAGCTGGTGGCCGATGATCGGGGTCCCGGTGCCGGGGATCTCGACCATCGGCTTGGGCCGGTCGTCGGTGTAAGGACGCAGCCGGGAACCCTGGCCGCCGGCCAGGACAACGGCTTGAACGGGGCGCGACGCGGCGTTCGGATCGGTCATGACCGAACTGTACGTCGCGCCCCGCTCGCGGCTTCTGGCGGCAACCGTTCCTTAATCAGCCGTTACCTGACGGCCCCGAGGTGAGGGTGCGGTAAGCGAACGGCTCAGAAGTGTGTGGCCGCGACCCCCGAGGCGTAGGACGTGTCGCAGACGGGCCGGGCGAACGACTGGGCGCGCTTCGGACCGTACGCGTGGACCGCGGCGCGGCCGAGTGCGCGGGCGATGGAGACGCAGTGCTTGGCGAGCGACGGGCGGCCGTTCACCGCCTCCTGGAGGTGGGTGAGGGCGACGCCCGGGTTCTTCTCCTGGAGCTCCAGGAGGAGGCGGTCGCGCAGGATGTCCTGCGGGGCGCGGGTCGCCGCGCGCGTGGAGACGTCCGACGAGGAGGCTTCGGCGGCGGTGAGCACCGAGTTCGCGGGGTTCCCCGACCAGTTGACTCGGGTGACCGCGAGGGTCCCGGAGAGCACCAGGACGACAGGCAGAACGAGGGCGAGGGTGCGGCCGATCCGGCGGGCGGGGCCGTGGCCATGCCGGGTCCGTTGGTTAGTGGTGGAGTGCTTCACGCGAGTGAGGGTAGCGCGGGGTGATGATTTGGCGACATTTAGTCACCGATTCGGGGGACAAAGAAGGGCCCGTTTCTGGGTAGGGCGTTGACGCACACGTATCGAAATGACCGGTCTGCCGGGGTATTTGTCGACAACGAAGAGGGCCCCGCGGCAGGCAGCGGGGCCCTCTTCGTCAACATGGGTGAATTCGACCGCGTCGCGGTTTCCGTCCCCCCGACTTGCGTCGGCTCCCCAAGTGGGGGTCCCAGGTGGGGAGTCCCCGGTGGGGGGGGGCTGCCTCAGTCGGTGAGGCGCTCGCCCGTGGAGGTCGAGAACACGTGGGTCTCGCCCGGACGCGGCACGACGTGCAGCGTGGCGCCCTTCTCCGGGACCGAGCGGCCGCTGACGCGGACGACCAGGTCCGTGAGCTTGTCGTCGACCTTGGCGCTGCCGTAGACGTAGCCGTCGGCGCCGAGCTCCTCGACGACGTTCACCGACACGGCGAGACCGGCCGGGGCGTCCTCGGACTCCTTGGAGAGGCTCTTCGCGGCGTCGCCGTTCTGCTCGACGATGTCGAAGTGCTCGGGGCGGACGCCGACGGTGACCGTGCGGTCGCCCTTGTCGGCGGCGGCCTTGAGCGCCTCACGGTTGACCGGGACGACGCTGTTGCCGAACTTCACGCCGCCGTCGGTGATCGGGACCTCGACGAGGTTCATGGCCGGGGAGCCGATGAACCCGGCGACGAAGAGGTTCGCCGGACGGTCGTACATGTTGCGCGGCGAGTCGACCTGCTGGAGCAGACCGTCCTTGAGTACGGCCACGCGGTCGCCCATGGTCATGGCCTCGACCTGGTCGTGGGTGACGTACACGGTGGTGATGCCGAGACGGCGCTGCAGCGAGGCGATCTGCGTACGGGTCGAGACGCGGAGCTTGGCGTCGAGGTTCGACAGCGGCTCGTCCATGAGGAACACCTGGGGCTCACGCACGATGGCGCGGCCCATGGCGACACGCTGGCGCTGACCGCCGGAGAGGGCCTTCGGCTTGCGGCCGAGGTACTCGGTGAGGTCGAGGATCTTCGCCGCGTCCTCGACCTTCTGGCGGATCTCGGCCTTCGGGACACCGGCGATCTTGAGCGCGAAGCCCATGTTGTCGGCGACCGTCATGTGCGGGTAGAGCGCGTAGTTCTGGAACACCATGGCGATGTCCCGGTCCTTGGGCGGCAGGTGCGTGACGTCGCGGTCACCGATGTGGATCGAGCCGGCGTTGACGTCCTCGAGACCCGCGAGCATGCGCAGGGAGGTGGACTTTCCGCAGCCGGAGGGACCGACGAGGACGAGGAACTCGCCGTCCGCGACGTCGAGCTCGAGCTGGTCGACGGCGGGCTTGTCGCCACCCGGGTAGATGCGGGTCGCCTTGTTGAACGAGACAGTGGCCATGGTGATGGGCCCCCTTCACCGGCAGGAACGTGCCGGACGATCCGTTGTAAAGGTGGTGGTCCACTATGGAACGATCCATAGTGGTGTAGTCCACATGAGTGAACTGGGTCAGGACGCTACCTGCCGTTCACGTGTTCTGTCAGTACTCCGGGACCGATGAAGTTCGCGGAAATTTTCGACAGGAGCCCGCTGTGACGTGGGTAGACTGCACGGGCACGTACGCGGCACGCGCGCGTGCAGGCCTCCTTAGCTCAGCTGGTCAGAGCGCCGCTCTTGTAAAGCGAAGGTCGTCGGTTCGAATCCGACAGGGGGCTCCGCTCCTGTTCAACGAAGAAAGCCCAGGTCACCGTTTGTGACCTGGGCTTTTCTGTGTCTGTCGTCAGCCGTTGTCGTGCTTGGGCGAGAGCTGGCGGGCCCGGCGGCGGATGGCCGGGCCGATACGGACCAGCACCCGCTTCTCCACGCCGCCGACCCGCTTGTCCGTGCTCGCGAGCTGCTTGCGGACGGCTGCGAGGTCCTTGCGCAGCGCGTCCAGCTCCTTGCTGGTGTCGGCCGCGTGCTTCTCGGCGGCGGCGAGGCGCCCGCGCAGTTCCTTGTTCTTCTCCTCGACCTTCTTGGCGAGGCTGCTCGCCCTGCCCTCGCTCACGGTGATCCGCTCGCGCAGCCGGCTCACGCGGTAACGCATGTGGCCGTCGTCCGAGCCGTCCCAGACCGGGATCGACTCGGGCAGGTCCAGCGCGGCGACCCGGGCGTCGAACGCGGCGCCGCCGTCACCGTGCCGGTAGGTGTTCTCCAGGCCGTTGCGGTCGAGGAACGCGGTGATCCGGTCGAAGCGTTCGCCGTGCCCCTTGATCATCGCGGAGAAGTCGGCGGCCTCGTACAGGTCGCGGGGGTCGGTGTCGGCGGACAGCTCGCCGAGCGGGCGGTGCGGGATGTCGAAGTACCGGCACAGCTCCAGCGTCCGCGAGTCGTGTGTGAGGACGACGCTCGGCGTGCCGGCCAGCAGGGCGGCGACGTTGCCGTGGATGCGGGTGCCGTAGGCGAAGTCGTACGTGCTCAGTTCCCGGATCCAGGTCGCCGGGTCCAGCGGCATGCGGACCTTGTTCTCCTGCAGCAGCGCGTGCGAGAGCTGGAGCGGGAAGGGCTGCTGGATGCCGGCCTGGGGGGTGGTGTCGCCCCACAGCAGCACTTCGGCGTCAGCCGTGTTCTGGGCGTAGTAGGTGAGGTGCGGGTAGTGCTCGTGCGCGTGGCGGGCGATGCCCGAGATGTCGCCGACCGGGATCGCGTCCGGGGAGAGGTTGAGGGCGATACGGGAGTCCGCGGTGAGGGAGTCCGGCGTACGGATGGCGGGGAACGTGTCGCCGTACAGGAACATCGAGGGGCAGCCGATGATGTCGACGTCGCTGAAGCCGAGGTTGTTCAGATAGCGGGCGGTGAGCTCCCCCCGGACGCCGATGGAGGACGACCGGTCCAGGACCAGCGAGGCGAAGCGCTTCACCGAGGCTTCCATCGGCTTCAGTTCGGCGGTCTCGTAGTCGTCGCCCGCCTGGGCGCCGACGCCGAAGACCACCACCGGGATGGTGAGCTGCTCGATGAGCGTGGAGAGCCGGTCGAGCGACTTGTGGAAGCCGGGGCGGAAGGCGTTGGCGAGCGGGACGACGAAGACGTCGTACTCCTCGTTGATCTGCGCGGCCCGTTCCGGCGACGGATCGGTGCTGATGCCGTTCGAGGTGACCTCGGTGTTCGGCGTCGTCAGCATCTTGTGCGCGGAGTCGCTGAAGAGCAGGTTGCCCGTGTTCGTGCCCATCAGGTCCTGATGGATGAACTCCGTCTGGGTGGCGACGCGGAAGGGACTCTTACCGGATCGGATGAGTATGCGCTTCACGGACTTCCTTGGATATATCCGGACGAAAGCCGCCGACGACGGGCGTGGGAGTGCCGTTCGAACTGCCTCGCGACGAAAGGGTGTACGCACCCTACATTGAGGTAAGGATTGGGTGAGAGGAGTGTCAAAATGTGACGTGTGGTGGAACCGTTTTCGCGATTAAGCCATCAGCTCCCTCGCGATCGCCGTCTGCTCCGCGTTCAGGCCGTGCCCCTCCTCCACCCGCCACAGCGAGTTCTGCAGCACGCGCCCCAGCGTCCAGGCCCTCGCCCGGTCCCGGTCCGCGCCCAGCGCCTCCGTCATCAGGTCGAAGCGCCGCAGCAGTTGCCCCTCCTCGAAACGGTTCCAGAGCGCGGGCAGCAGTTCGAAGCACGGATCCCCGGCGAGCGGTTTCGGGTCAATGACCAGCCAGGGCTCACGGCCGGCCGCCAGGACGTTCTCGAAGTGCAGATCCCAGTGCAGCAGCCGGTCTCCCGGCTCGTCCGCGACCTCGCGCAGCGCCGCCGCGCAGTCCCGCAGCAGCCGCCGGTCGGCCTCGTCGTCCAGCGCCTTCAGCACCGCAGGCAGCCGGTCGAACATGCCCGCCGTCAGATCACCGAGGTGCCGCAGCCCCGCCGGCGCGGGCACCGACGTCAGGCGCGCGAGGAGGTCCGCGAGGATCCCGGTCGCCTCCAGCACATCCGGTACGGCGGCCAGCGGCCGGTTCTCGTCGAGCCGTTCCAGGAGCAGCGTGCCGGTCTCCGGGTCGTCGTCCAGCAGCCGTACGGTTCCGTCGCCGCCCCAGGTCCGCAGGGCGAGCCCCTCGCCGGCCGTCTCGTCGTCGACCTCCTGGAGCTTGAGCGCCGCCCGCGTCCCGTCGCCGCGCACCACCGGCAGCACGACCGAGGCCCTGCCGCTCATCGGCTCCCCCTCCTGACGCAGCCCCCACCGCTTGAGAAACTCCGCTCCCCGCTCCAGCAGCCCGGCGTCCCAAACCATCACAATCTCCCCATGAGTCGAGCTTCGCGCGCCGCACGGTCGTACATCGCCCGTGCTCCAGGAACGTACGTCTGGCTGGCGATCCTCTTCATCACGACCGTGGCCATGCACCACATGTCCCCGGACTTCGAGGAGGACTTCCTGCGGCAGCGGTCCACCAACATCCAGGAGTTGTCGAACAACCCGGTCCGGGTGCTCATCTCCAGCGCGATGTGGATCGACGGCGGGCACTGGCTGCCGTACGCGGTGCTCTACACCGTCTTCCACGCGCAGGCGGAGCACTGGCTGGGCACCGGGCGCTGGCTGGCCGTCTGTGTGGCCGCGCATGTGCTGGCGACGCTGATCAGCGAGGGCGCGCTGCTGTGGGCGGTCAAGAACGGGGTGGCGCCGTACTCGACGGTCAACACCCTGGACATCGGGGTGAGTTACGCGCTGGCGGGGGTGATCGGCGTCCTGACGTACCGGATCGCGGTGCCCTGGCGGTATCTCTATCTGGCGGTGGTCCTCGTCGTGTACGGGCTGCCGCTGCTCACCGGGCGGACCTTCACCGATCTCGGGCATTTCACCTCGATCCTGATCGGTCTGGGCTGTCGTCCGCTGGTGCGGGGGTGCGGAAAAGCATGGAATCCGAAGGAGACACTCGCGGCCCTGAGGGGTTAACGTCCGGGCCATGAGCAGCAGCATGCCCATGAGCAGCGCGGACAGCACCGGCGCCGGCGCGGGAAGCACCGGCCGCACCGTCAACGGCGGCGTCTCCTTCTGGTACGCGGACGACGGCATCCCCGTCCCGCGCGAGCCCCTGCCCGGTGACGCGTCCGCCGATGTCGTCATCGTCGGCGGCGGCTACACGGGTCTGTGGACCGCGTACTACCTGAAGAAGGCGGCGCCCTTCCTCCGGATCACCGTCCTGGAGCAGAAGTTCTGCGGCTACGGAGCCTCGGGGCGCAACGGCGGCTGGCTCTACAACGGCATCGCGGGCCGCGACCGGTACGCGAAGCTGCACGGCCACGAGGCGGCCGTGCGCCTCCAGCAGGCCATGAACGAGACGGTCGACGAGGTCGTCCGGGTCGCGGCGGAGGAGGGCATCGAGGCGGACATCCACCAGGGCGGTGTCCTCGAAGTCGCGTACACGCCCGCCCAGTTGGCCCGTCTGAAGGACTTCCACGAGCACGAGCTGTCGTACGGAGAGAAGGACCGCGAGCTGTACGGTGCCCGTGAGACCGCCGAGCGCATCCGGGTCGCGGACGCGGTGGGCTCGATGTGGACCCCGCACGGGGCGCGCCTGCACCCGGTGAAGCTGGTCAAGGGCCTCGCGGCCACCGTCGAGGCGCTCGGCGTCACGATCCACGAGCAGACGCCGGTCACGGAGATCCGCCCGAAGCACGCGGTCACGCCGTACGGCACCGTCCGCGCCCCCTACATCCTGCGCTGCACGGAGGGCTTCACTGCCTCCCTGAAGGGCCAGAAGCGCACCTGGCTCCCCATGAACTCGTCGATGATCGCCACGGAGCCCCTGTCGGCGGAGCAGTGGGAGACCATCGGCTGGGAGGGCCGCGAGGCGCTCGGCGACATGGCGCACGCGTACATGTACGCGCAGCGCACCGCCGACGGCCGCATCGCGCTCGGCGGCCGCGGCGTCCCGTACCGCTTCGGCTCGCGCACCGACAACGACGGCCGCACCCAGCAGGCGACCATCGAGGCCCTGTACGAGATCCTTGTCCGCTTCTTCCCGTCCCTGACGGGAGTGCAGGTGGCGCACGCCTGGTCCGGCGTCCTCGGTGTCCCCCGCGACTGGTGCGCCACGGTCACCCTGGACCGCTCGACGGGCCTCGGCTGGGCGGGCGGCTACGTCGGCTCCGGCGTCGCCACCACCAACCTCGCCGCCCGCACCCTGCGCGACCTCGTCCAGCAGGACTCCGGTCAGTCGGGCCCGACGGACCTGACCGGCCTGCCCTGGGTCAACCACCAGGTCCGCAAGTGGGAACCGGAGCCCTTCCGTTGGATCGGCGTGCACGGCATGTACGCCACCTACCGCACGGCCGACCGGCGCGAACTGACCACGCACAGCGCGGAGTCGTCGCGGCTGGCGCGGGTGGCGGACCGGGTGGCGGGGCGGCACTGACCCTTCACTCTCTTCACCTCTTCAACAATTGACTCACCTTTCATCACCCGTCCCGATACGCTCTCGCGGGTCTGTGGGCTCCCAGGGGGGGAGCTTCCTTCAGTTTGTGGAGTGGACGATGAGTGGGGATTCCGTTGTGCTGCGCCGTGTCCGGTGGCGGCGGGGAGCGGCTGCGCTGGCCTTTGCCACGCTGGGCGCCGGAGTGGGATGGGTGGGTGCTCCGGCCGCGGCGGCCGCTGACGCCGGTGAGATCTGCACGCCGACGGCGGGCTTCCAGAGCTGTCGGCTCTTCGATGCCACGGGCTCCGCGCAGGAGTTCCAGGTTCCGTCGGGTGTGACGGCGCTGGATGTGCGGGCCTGGGGGCAGGGTGGCGCCGGCGGCTCCATGGCGAACGGCGGCGCGGGGGCGTACGCCGCGGGAACGCTGCGGGTCACCTCCGGGGAGCGGCTGTCCGTGGCGGTCGCCGGAGCGGGATTCGGCGACGCTCTCGGTGGCGCAGGCGGTGGCGGATGGGCCTACGCCGGGGGCGGCAGCAGTGCCCTTCGCACCAGCGGTGGGGACGCGCTCGTCATTGCCGCGGGTGGTGGCGGTGCCGGGGACCGGATCGGCAGCAGTACGGGGTATGCCGGTGCGGGCGGTGCTGAGCTGGGCCAGGACGCGGCGGAGACGGACGCCGGCGGCAAGGGGGCGAACGGCGCCACCGGCGGTGCCGGTGGCGGCAATGGCTCGGCCGGTGCCGACCGGACCGCGGGAGGCCGCGGCGGCGACGGAGGGAAGAGCAGCCGTTACGGCGGTGGC
This sequence comes from Streptomyces sp. NPDC029292, assembly GCF_055569295.1. NCBI lineage: Bacteria > Bacillati > Actinomycetota > Actinomycetes > Kitasatosporales > Streptomycetaceae > Streptomyces > Streptomyces sp. NPDC029292. The sequence continues at coordinate 1,300 of NZ_JBVHXR010000044.1, read as the reverse complement.
GGCGGCGGTGGCGGCTACGCCGGCGGTGGCGGAGGCGCGAGTTCGGACGACGGCAAGACCACCGGCAGCGGCGGCGGCGGTACCAGCTATGCGGATCCGGACCGGGTGACCGATGCGCGGCTGGTGAGCGGTGACCGCTACAAGGTGCCCGCGAAGACCGACCCGTTCTGGGAGGCAGCCGGCGATCCGGTGACCTCCGGAGTGGGTGAGGGCGGTGTCAACGCCCCCGGGGGCGACGGGCGCGTCGTGATCCAGTGGACGGGCCGCACGGTCACGGAGCTGAGCCAGGTGTCCGGTGGCGACCAGACCGCGCAGCCCGGAAACCTCTTCGCCTCGATGGCCGTGGTGGCCCGGGACAAGGACGGCAACCCGGTCGAGGACCTCACGGTGAAGTTCACGATCGAGGACCCGAAGGGGCTGGGGGTGCACTTCGTCACGGATGAGGCCGATCACGAGGCCCTCGTGTCGACCGACGCCCAGGGCCGCGGTGAGGCACCGAAGATCGAGGCCACCACGCGCGAGGGCGAGTTCACCGTCCGTGCGACGGCCAAGGACGTGTCGACGGTCTTCACCGCCCGGGTGAAGACGCTGAAGCACGACGTGAGCGTCGTCAAGGGCGACGGGCAGAAGGCACAGCAGGGGGAGTCCTTCGCCGAGGCGCTTGAGGCCCTGGTGACCGAGTCGGGCACGCCGGCGGCGGACACGAAGGTGGAATTCCGGGTCGAGGACGACAGCGCGGACGGCCCCCGGTTCGAGGGCAAGGACCAGGCCGTGGTCGTCACGACCGATGCCTCGGGCAAGGCCGCGACGCCGGCTCTGGTCGCCGGTCAGGGGACGGGCACCTACACCGTCGCCGCATCGGCCGGGGATGCCACGGCCCGCTTCACGGTCGAGGTGCTGACTGCGTCCGCCTCGCCCGAGCCGACCGCCTCGGCCGGCAGCGGAACGGGCGGTAGCGGAACGGGCGGTAGCGCGGGCAACGACGGGACGGACAGCGGGGGCTCGACGGACTCCACGGACTCCGCGGGGGGCATTCTCGCCCAGACCGGACTGGGCGGGGTCGGCATGCTCCTGATCGTGGGCGGTGTCCTCGCGGCCCTGGGGATCGTGGCCGTCCGCTTCTCGCCCCGTCTCCGGGCGAAGTTCCAGACCCGCGGCTGACCAGGAGAGTTGTGGGGGGGGGGGGGGGGGGGGGGGGGGGGGGGGGGGGAGGGAGGGGGGGGGGGGGGGGGGGGAGGCGGGGGGGGGGGGGGGGAGGAATTAGTCTACACGGGGGGGGGAGGGGAGGGGGAGACCTCGT
>NZ_JBVHXR010000043.1:0-37663 GCF_055569295.1 Streptomyces sp. NPDC029292 | reverse complement strand
GCCTGCTGCGGTTGCTCTTGCTTCCCACCTGGCACTACTTCCTCTGGAACCTCATGTCCCAGTCTCCAGGTGTCCACGATCAAGGGGAAGGTTCAAAGCGGGCCTACGCCTTCCATGGCACCGTCACCGTCGCAGCGATCCGACTCTGGCTGCGGGCCTGATCCGTCGGACGGACTTAGTTCCTGGGCGTTGCCCGCTTGGAGAGCCAAAGCGCGACGATCAGCGCGATGGGATAGGCGGCCGCCGACCATGGCTGCGACACCCAGTGCTGGGCTCCAACTACCAAAGCAGCGAGAGCGAGCCAGCTGAACAACAGCCATGGCCGCTTGACCACTCCGCCGCACACCGCGCCCAACCGGCTTCCAAAACTCTGTCTGCCCGCAGGTTCGCCTGACCTCGCTGATCCCATGGCCGGACCCTAGCCACTCACAGAACGCGTCACCAGCACGCCCATGATCCGCCGGACAGCCCTAGACGCCGCTGAGCCGTGCCCGGCACGCCCCGGGCGCGGCTCGGCTAGCGGGCGAGGGAGCCGTCGTCCTCCCGGCTCACCTCGTGGTGGCTGCCGTCGGCACGGGGAAGGGGCTTGAGGTCGACCTGGATGCGGTGCGTGGCGTCATGGCTCACCGAGCCGCCGAGCCGTGCCTCGACCACGCCCAGACGCAGGCCCGCCCCGCCCTCGCCGGCCCGGTGGAACTGCACCGAGAACTCCAGGCTGACCTGCTCCACACTGAACCGCCAGTCGCTCTCCGCGCCTTCGGCCTGGGCCCGCGCCAGCTCCGCACGCACCGTGCCGATGGCCTCCGCAAGACCGACCGGTTCCACATCCCCCATGTCAACTCACCGCCGACTTCCGTTGATTGACCGATCCAACCTGGTCACAAGTCTAGGGACGCAGCATGCTCCGCGCGTAGTCTGAGACCCCATGGGGGAACTGCGTGCGGACTGGAGACTCAGGCTGCGGCGCGAGGACGCTCACGGCCCCATCTGTGGCGCTGGCGTGCTCGTCGACCAGCACACGGCACTGACCTGCGCACATGTGGTGGACCGCCCGGACGCCGTGATGTGGTTGGAGTTCGCCGAGAACAGCGACCTCGAACCGGTGGCTGCACGCGTCCTGCCCGGCGGCTGGCTGCCGGACGGCGAGCGCGGCGAGGACGTCGCGGTGCTGCGCCTGGACAGCCCGCGCCCGCAGGCGCGCCCCGCCCCGCTGGAGCGCACGCTGCGGGGCGGCATGGAGGTGTACGCGACCGGTTACGCGGTGGGCTTCGACGACGGCATGAGCCTGTGGGGCCGTATCAGCGGGGCCAGCGGCGAGCGGGTGCAGCTCGACGCCGTCACCAAAGCGGAGGTGGTGCGCAGGGGCTTCAGTGGCGCGGCCGTGTGTACCCGGCCGCACGAAGGACATCCCGCGCGCGTGGTCGGCCTCGTCGCCAGCTGGCGCGGCGACATGGGCGAGCTGCTGCCCGAGAAAAACCGGCTCGCCTTCTCGTATCTGATCCCCATTGCGCGCATCTGCGAACTCTCCCCGCTCGTTGATGAGTTGAGCAGCCCGTCCGCATGGGATCGCGACTTCGAGGAGCGGTCGATCCGGTGGTTCGAGGACCCGGACGAAGACCCGGTGAAAATCACCGTGGTGACCCCGGGCAGCGGCAAGGACCGCTCGCTGCGCCATCTGCTGCACCGCGCCCAGGTCGTCTATCGCGGCGGCTCCAGCAGGCCGGATCTCGCCGACCACACCCTGGAGCAGATCACCTTCCCGACCGGCGAGTACCTGGCGTACTGGTACTGGCTGCTCGGCACCAAGCCCCGGCCCGCGCGGGCGGCCGACCGCGCTCCCGTCCGCCCGGTCACGGTCCTCGTCGACGGTCTCGACGAGGAACCCGAGGCGGGTCCCCTGATCGAACTCCTCGTCCGATTACGGGTGCTCGGCTTCCGGCTGCTGCTCGTCTTCCGCCACGAGGGCGGCACCGGCTGGAACGCGGCCCGCGACCAACTCCTGCGGCCCGCGCTCCTCGGCCATGCGGACGCGCTGGTCACCCGTCTGCAGACCGTTGAGTTCAGCCGCGCGGTCCGCCGCGGCGTCGTCGACAGCGCCTCCCTCAGCGCAGCGACCGAGACGGCCGATCAGCGCCGGGGCGAGCTCCGCGGGATCGATGGCCTGGCGGACCCGCACCGGCAACTCTCCCGGCTGCGCGGGCTGATCAAGACCCTCCGTGCCGACCTGCGGCACCACGGAGGCCAGGTATGAGGGACTCCGCCCGGCCCGGGCAGGGGAGGAGGACGAGAGGATGACGGCCTGCCCGCACCGGCGTTTCACCGGAGCCCCCTGCGGCGGCACCGTGCTGCCCACCGGCTACTGCGCCGACTGCGGCCGCGCGGAGAACGCCCCCGAGCTGCCCGCACTGCCCGAGGACCCACGGGACCTGGGCCCCGGCAAGCTCCTCGCGCTGCCCGAGCGCGCGCCGCGCCCCCCTGAAGAACGCCTCATCGACCCCGACGCGCCGCTGCGCATCAGCATGAGCTGCTCGTCCGCCGAGTGCGGCATCACCTTCGCCCCGCCCTACACCGAGGGCCCGGTGCCGACCAAGGGGTACTGTCCGGTCTGCGGCAAGCCCTACTCGTACCGTCCCGAACTCGCCAAGGGCGAGAAGCTGCGCGACCAGTACCGGATCATGGGGCCCATCGCGCACGGCGGCCAGGGCTGGGTCTACCTTGCCGAGGACACCCATCTCCATGACGTTGTCGCCGTGAAGGGCCTGCTCAACCGGTACGAACACGACGGCGCCCGGCTCGCCGACGTCGAACGCCAGAACCTTGTCGCGATCCGCCATCCCCGCATCGTCCAGATCCGCGACTTCGTCGCCCGCAGCGACGACGACGGTCAGGTCACCGGCGGCTACATCGTCATGGACGACGTCGGCGACGGCACCCTCGAGGAAGTCGTGGAAGAGACCCGGCGCGTTGAGACGGTCCTCGATATCGAGCACGTCGCCGCGTACGGCTGCCAGATCCTCGAGGCCTTCGTCCATCTGCACGCCGGCAGCGAACGGGTCTTCGTCTACGGGGACATGAAGCCCTCGAACGTCGTGCACCACGGAGACGGCGTCAAGGTCATCGATCTCGGCGGCATGCGCGAACAGGGCCAGAACGAGCCCCCTGCCCATGTCACTCCCCCTTACATGGCGCCCGAGACCGCGTTCTCCGCCGGACCCACCGTCGCCCACGACCTGCACACTGTCGGCGTCACCCTGCAGGAACTCGGCCGCTGGGCCGTCGACGTGGTCCCCGGCCTCGGCACCGCCTCCTTCTGGAAGGTCGTCGAGCGTGCCGTCCGGCCCGACCCCGGCAAGCGCTTCGCCGACGCCCGGGAGATGGCCGGCCAGCTGCGGGGCTCGCTGCGGGAGATCCGTGCGCTGCGCGGCAAGAGCGACCCGCCCGAGCCCTCCGACTACTTCCGGCCGTCCCCGCAGCTGCTCGGCGCCCGGCTCGGCACGGTCCCGGGCATCGAGCACTGGCTGGACCGCCCCCGCCGCTTGCGGTACGAGCCACCGGTGGCCCCCGCCCTCGACCTGGGCGCCCCCACCCCCTCCGAGATCGCCCGCTGTCTGCCGGTGCCGAGGCGTTATCCGGGCGATCCGCAGACCGCGCGGTTCGAGGTGAGCAGCGGCTACGACCCGGGCCAGCTCCTCGACCAGGAGGGCAAGGAGCCACGCTCGGTGGAGATCTGCCTGCACAACGTGCACGTCCTGCTGGACCGGAACACGGAGGACGACCTGAATCGGGCCCAGCTGGAGCTCGACACCGCCGACTCCATCCCCGGGCCGTCCGCCGTGCGCCGGTGGCGGCTGGAGTGGCACCGCGCACTGCTCGCACTGCGCAGCGCCGGCCTCCACGCCGACCCGCGGCAAGTCGCCGAGGCCAAGACCCACTTCGCACAGGTGCATCTCGAGCTGCCCGGCGAGTACGCACCCAAACTGGCCCTCGCCTACTGCGGAGAGCGGCTCGGCGACGACAGGGCCGGGCCCACCGCCAAGGAACTGTACGAGGCCGTGTTCGCCCGCAACCCCGCGCACGGCGGCGCCGCCCTCGGCCTGGCCCGGCTCGCGCTGCGCGCGGGCGACCGCCGGGCGGCCCTCGACGTGCTCGGCCGGGTCCGCCCCGGCACTCTGGACCACACCGTCGCCCGGATCGCCTCCCTGCGCATCCGCGCGGCCCGGCTGCCCGGAGACGGTGATCCGCTGCCCGCGCCCGCCGACGTCGACGCGGCGCTGGCCGAACTGGCCGGGCTCGTGGACCAGACACCGGGCGCCGGTGAACCGAGCCTGTCCGAGGACGAGGCGCTGCGCCTGATCACCGAACTGCACGAATGGAAACTGGACGCGCTGCACAGCCTCAACGACCGGGCCGGCCCTGCGGGAGGGGATGCCGGACGGCTGTACGCCCGCAGCCTGAGACGCATGACCGCGCCGGAACGCGAGTTGCGCAAACAGATGGAGTCGCACTATCGGCAACTGGCCGCACGCCACCGGGAGTCGGCCGCCGCCCACGAACACCTCGTGGACCTCCTGCACGCGGTACGGCCTCAGACCGTGTTCTGACGGGCCGACCAAACGGCAACGACAGCCCGAACGGCACCCCGCGCGGTCCGGACGGCGACGAAGGGGAAGGAGCGGTGACGTACGGCATGAGCAGCCACACCCTGCCGCCACAGCCGGACATCCAGCTGCACGTCGACCTCGACGGTGACCTGCGCCCGCACCGCAGCGCGAAGATCGAGGCACATCTGCGGGTCGACGTGGCCGCCGAGAGCGCTCCCGTCGACCTGCCCGCGGTCGAACTCGCCGTGATCATCGCGGTGGACGTCGCCGAGGCCAACCGGCCGGCCGTCCGGTACGCCCTGCCGACCGCGCTGCGCGCCCTGCCCGAGGGCATCTCCTTCACCGTTCTCGGCAGCGGCCCCGAGCCGGTGCGGTGCTATCCGCGGGGCGAAGCCGAGTGGGCCGTCGCCGACGGTGAGGAGAAGCGGCGGGCCGTCTTCGCAGCAGGCTCGCTCCCGCTGCACCGGGACGGTCCGCGCCCCGCCGGGTACGCCGTCTGGGCGGCCAGGTCACGCGCCCTGCTCACCGGCCGCCCGCTGTCCGTACGCCATCTGGTGCTGATCACCGACGGCAGCAGCGCCCCGGGCGAGACTCGTCTCGGGGAGGAGCTGGAGGCCTGTGCCGGGCAGTTCACCTGCGATGTGTTCGCCGTGGGTGCGGACTGGAATCCCGATCCCCTGCTGACCCTCGCCGAACGGCTGCACGGCACCGCCGAGTTCGTGGACGAGGGGCTCGGCGGGGCGATCACCGGCGCCATCGAGCGGCTGCGCCGGGTGCACACTCCGCAACTGCCGATCGAGGTGACCGTGCGGCCCTCCGTGCGCCAGGTCTCGCTCGGCGAGAAGGCGCCCCGGCCGCGCCGCCTGGGCGGGCTGCCCCAGCCCGACCGGCCGCACTGCTGGAGCTTTCCGACCTTCCAGTGGGAGCAGGGCAGGCGCGACTACCTGCTCACGCTCGTCACCGACGCCGACGCCGACCCGCTGGAGACCGACCTGCAGTTCGCCATGGTCTCCATCGGCGATGTCCATGCGCCCGTCATCGCCCGCTGGCACCGCCCCGGGCAAGCCCCCGCCCACGTCTCGGCGGGCGCCGGCAGCGTGCGCTTCCTGACCGCCACCGCCGTCATGCGGAATGTCCTGCGGGAGGGACTCGAGGCTCTCCAAGAAGGCCAACGGGATGTCGCCGAACGCTGCTTGGGCCAGGCCGCAAGCCTGGCGGAGAAGTTCGACGCGGAGTGGGTGCTCAACGAGATCCGCGAAGTCGCTGTCGTCGAGGACGCTGCCACGGGGCGGGTCCGGCTGCGCACCGCCATCGACGCCTACACCGACGCCCTCGGCCCGATGATCCTGCGCGCCGGGTCCTATCCAGGCGGAACCCTCACCGACACCGTCGTTCCGCGGCCGGGCCCGCGCTGCCGTCACTGCTCCGCCCCGGCCGGGAGCGAGGCCCGCTACTGCATCGGCTGCGGGAAGGAACTGCTGTGACGACCGGACGCACCGCCTCCTGGCGCGGATACTCCCTTTCCGCCTTCTGGCGGGAGCGCCTGAGCCCCTGGCGGACCCGCCGGCTGCTGGAGGTGCACCTCCTGGTCCTGACGATGTGCGCGACGGTGGCGGTGGGCGCCCTGCTGCTCTCCTACCACCAGACCCAGCGTGGCGCCGAGGCGCTCTCGTCCCGCGAGGCGCCGGCCGTACAGGGGCTCGCCGCCGCGCGACTCGCAGTGCTGCGTGCCGACTGGGAGACCAGCGTCCTGGTGAACAAGAAGCTCGTCGACGTCGCGGGCTCGGGCGAGAGCTACCGGTCCCAGCTGTCCGCCGCCGACCAGGGCCTGTCCCGGATCGCGGACCGGACGGACCAGGACCTCGGCACCGTCAACGGTCTGCTTGCCACCTACAGCAACTCGCTCAACCTCGGCACGTCCATGTACCGGGACCAGCCCCTCATGCAGAAACAGAAGCTCAAAGAGGCGAGCTCGCTGCTCACCCGCCGGGGCGTGGGACTCGTGCCCCGGCTGAACCAACTGCAGCGGGTCCAGATGAAGTATGCCGAAGCCACCGCCTCCATGGGGTGGGTGCAGCGCAGCGGCTGGTGGATCGCCGAACTCGCACTGGCGGCGCTGGCGTTGACCCTGCTCTCCGCGCTGTTCGTGCTGCGCGACCGCTGCGGCCGCGACTGGAATCCGTACCTGCTCGCGGCCTTCGTCCTCACCGTGCTGCTCGCGGTCGTCCCGCTGATGACGACGTCCTCCACCGAGGACGACCTCGACAACGCGTTCAGGGACCTGCAGACGATCACCGCGGTCTCCCGTCACAGCTGCTGCAGCCCGGGGCTGGACGTCGCGCAGCAACAGGTCACGCAGAAGTCCGAGGAAGTGCGGCGGGAACTGGCCGATGACACCTGGACCGACAGGGTGTACCGGGGCGCCTTGATCGGCGGCCTGCTGGTCGTCGTCCTGCCCGCGACGGGGCTCGTTCTCCGGCTCGACAGCGACTACTGGAGGCGGCGGTGACCCGGCGGTTCAAGGTGCTGGTGTTCGTCGTGGTGCTGCTGCTGACCGCTGCCGCGAGCATGGTGGTGGTGTGGGCGGAGCGGGACGACAAGGAGCCGGTGACCATCCTCGGGACGTGGACCGGCACCCAGGAAACGCAGTTCAAGGAGGTGCTGCAGAGCTTCGGGATCCCCTTCCGCTACCAGGGCACCGCAGCCCAGCGCGAGGTGCTGCTCTCCAAGGTGCAGTCGGGGGAGCCCCCGGACATCGTGATCATGCCGGGTATCGGCGAACTCGCCGAATACGCCGGCCAGAACCGCCTCAAGCGGCTCAACGGCCTCTACGACCCTCACCAGTACGGCTCACCGTGGAACACGGCGAGCGCGGCCTCCCGGGACGTGTACTGGGTCCCGGTCAAGGCGGACCTGAAGAGCATCGTCTGGTACCGCCCGGGCCACCAGCCCGCCGACTCACCGGCGCCACTGAAGAGTTGGTGCATCGGCATGGGTGACGACGGCGCCTCCGGCTGGCCCGGCACGGACTGGATCGAGGACCTGGTGCTGCAGCGGGAGGGCCCGGGCATCTACGGAAAGTGGGCGCTGAGCAAGGACAAGAAGGTGAAGTGGTGGACCAGTGCTCCGGTGCGCAACGCCTGGCAGGCATGGGCCGGTCTGCTCCAGCAGAACAGGGCGGCGGCCGCGCACGCCCTGCTCACGGATCACCGCGGTGACCCGGGCAGCCACGGGCTGCTGTTCGACGGCTGGGGCGGATGCACCCTGGAGCACCAGGGCTCCTTCGCACGCTCCTTCTACGGAGAGACCGACTCGAAGCAGGCAGGCCTGATGGACTCTGCTCCGCTGCTGCCCGGCGGCCGGGACCCGGTCGAAGCCCACGAGGTGACCGGTGACTTCGCCGCGCTGTTCAGCGACCGCCCCCAGGCCCAAGACCTGATCGAACGGCTGGCCTCCAAAGAGGGCCAGCAGAAATGGGCCAAGCTGGCGGACGTCTTCTCGGCCAATCGCCAGGTGCAGCCGCAGGGCGGCCCGGTCGAACACGAGATCGCCAAACGGCTCACCGGTGACGGCCCGCGCTGCCTGGACGCCTCGGACGTCATGGCACCCGCCGTCCGGGACGCCTTCTACGAGGCCGCCCTGCTGACCATCGCAAGGGCCGCCGCCGGGCAGGACCCCGACATTCCGGGACTCCTCAAGGACGTGCAGGCGGTGCAGGATGCGCAGCCCGACAGAACTGCGGCACCGCAGACGGTGTGCAGTACGCAGTGAGCACGTCGCACCGGCCCTCCCACTCCACATGGGACGCAGGCAGGTCACACACATCGCGCCCACAACAGACCGCGGGAAGGTCGGACCATGTCTGGCCCCTCCGGCAGCGCCGCCACCCGCCAAGGCACGGTTCGCGCGCTGATCGTCGACGACGAGCCCGAGCTCACCGAGTTGCTGTCCGCGGCGGTGGCCGAGGCGGCGTGGCGGCCGTTCGCGGCGCAGGACGGCCGCGGCGCGCTGCGGATCGCACGTGACTGCGCCCCGCACCTCGTCGTCCTCGACGGAATGCTTGTCCCGCTCGGAAATACGATTCCGGATCTGGCCTGCAGCTTCTCCGCGCGGGGCGACGGCCTCCACGGCGCCCGGGATGATCCTTCGATGCCGCTGTCCATCGTCACCGCGCTGGTCCGAAATCTGATCACGGTGCCCGCTGGCATCCTGCGCAGCCGCGTGGCCAAGGATGCGGAGGTGTTGGCGCTGCGGCACGAGAACGCGGTGCTGCGCCGTCAGATCGCCCGGGTCCGCTACGAGCCCGCCGACCGGATCTGGCTCGCCGTCCTCTCCCGGCTGGTCCCGCGCGAGCGGTGGCGCAGGCCTTCGCGGTCACGCCCGCGACGTTGCTGGCCTGGCACCGGCGACTCGTCGCTCGGACGTGGACATTCCCCCGGCACCGTTGCCCGGGCCGGCCGTCCACCGCATCCACCGTCAAGCAGCTCATCCTGCGTCTGGCGCGGGAGAACAGCGCCTGGGGCCACCGGCGCATACAAGGCGAGCTCGCCCGCCTCGGCTACCCGATCGCCCCGTCCACGGTCTGGCAGATTCTGCAAGCCGCCGGCATCGATCCCGCCCCACAGCGCTCCGGCCCAACCTGGCGTCAGTTCCTCACCGCCCAGGCCCACGGCATCATGGCTGCCGACTTCCTGCACCTCGACACCGTGGCGCTCAAGCGCCTGTACGCCCTGGTCTTCATCGAGCACGACACCCGGAGCCTCCATCTCGTCGGCGTCACCGCCCATCCCACCGCCGCGTGGACCTCCAGCAGGCCCAGGAATCTCGCCATGACGCTGGGGTGCCGCATGGACTCGCTGCGCTTCCTCCTGCGGGACCGGGACAGCAAGTACACCGACGCCTTCGACGCCGTCTTCCAGGCCGACGACGTGGAGATCCGGCTCAGCCCGCCCCGAGCACCGAGAGCGAACGCGATCTGCGAGCGAGCCGTGGGCACCCTACGCCGCGAGATCCTCGACCGGATCTTGATCTACAACGAGGCCCACGCCCGAGTGGTCCTGGCCGAGTACATCCGGCACTACAACGGGCACCGGCCCCACCAGGCTCGGCGGCAACTACCCCCGAACCACGCCGAACCACCCACCCCGGCCACCGCCACCGACCTCCAGACCCACCGAATCCGGCGACAACCCCTCCTCGGTGGCCTGATCAACCAATACCAGAGAATCGCCTGACCGAACCTGACGGGCAGGGGCCATGGTTGCACGGCCGTCTTCGTCTCGAGCGTGCTCACGCAGACCCGCTGGCGCTGATGCCGAAAGAGGAAGCGGGATCGCGGCCTGACGCGGCCTGTGCGGCCGTGCGATGGGCGACTGCGGTGGCGGAGGACAGTCCGAACCGCAGCGCTGCCACCATCAGCGCGGTGACCGTGCCGAGGATGGCGATGCAGTACGACCTCGAGCCCGTGATCCAGTAGGCGTGACTGACGGGTCCAGCCGAGCGCGGCCAGCCCGCACAAGGCGGCGCCGATGTACGCGCTACCCTCTGTCGCCGGCTGGTACCAGGTCTTGTTGCGGGAGTGACCAGCCTGACGCACGGTCAAGCTGGCGTGAACGAGTAGAGGTCGATGCCACCGCTCGTGTTCTGACCCGCCAGGTCGACACTGTTCTCCGCCAAGACGCTCAGGACTGCTGCATGGACATTCTTTAGCACAGACTGTGCGGCCTTAAGAGCCTCATCCTTTGGGAAGTCCTCCAGCCAGGGTTCATGGGCGGCGGAATATCGCAAGCCGAACGGCTCGGGAAGGGCCAGAGTCCCGCCAAGCCGACTCGACAACCGTGCTGACCAGAAGGTAAAGGGAGCTCGGGCCATGAGCGATACGCTTTCAGTGATGCCCATGGGGGACTCACTGTGGTAAAAGCGACCGACCTTTGTCACCTGAACCCAGTGCGATGCCGGAGGGTCGAGCAGGTGCGATGCTACCGGCCCGAGCATGTGCGCATCGACGGTGACTCGGAGGACCCAGTCTCGGATGACGATCTTGATGAGCAGCGTGAGGATGTGGTGGCCGCCTCGGAGCGGGGATTGAGCCACAAGGAAATACCTTGCTGTACCGGTCGCGGCAGCTTCGTTGGACAGACGCTGCAGCTCCTGGGGCTTCAACCTGAAGCTTTCGATGTCTGCAGTTCCGTCCGGCCATGAGAGCGGAAGCCCTCGGTAGGGGAAAGCCGCCCAGTGGTCGATGGTCAACGGCGTGCCCTGTGCGTCGCGTGTATTCCTCATCAGGTCTGCAACACGGCGTACAACATCCCAGTTACGGAAGGGAGTGAGGCCACGGTCGCTCCTGTCGTGCAGCTCCTCTTCCAGGGACCAAGTGCCCCACCGCGGGCCGATGCCAAGAACTGCACCGGCCGCGTCGTAGAGGACAACGTTGCTGTTCTCCTCCGCTTCCAGGCGTGCAAGTGCCCTGCGCAGACGCTCTGCTTTGATGTCGTCAGGCCCCGTTGGCACCGCGCTGGGAATCTTGGCGCCCGCCTGGCTGCCGTCGTAGACACTCGCAGCCCGTTGCCGCAAGGCGTGGGCTGCCCTCAAGCACACTGCCTTCCCCCCTAGCCAGCCGGCGTAGGGGGCTGCCAGAAGGAGCTTGCAATACCATCCTGCCGCTCCCGGGAGAACGGCCGGTGACGACAAGAGCAAACCACCGAACACAGCTACCGCAAGGATCGGGAGGCGGCCGAGCCGCGGCACGAGCGATCCGATTCGCAGGAAAAGCAGCCAGACGAGAGCACCAGGCAGAAAGAGCCAGCACGTGAGGAACGTGATGAAGGACAGCGTCACGTCGCGGCGTCGGCGAATGGCCCTGGCTTCCAGGCAATGCTCTGCAACATTGGCGGCCGACATCCCGAACGACTGGATGAGCGCTGCACGCCCGTCACCGAGTGTCCTGCGCAGGACGGCCTGCGCATAAGCCCCGCCTGAGTCGGGAGCGAAGATACTGAGGGGGCCTCTTGTCCAGTGCGAGCCGGGAAAGACGTCGAGAGCCGCACCATTCGGAAGAGAGCGGTACGCGGCGGCTGCCAAGGTCTGGGTGACGCTCGGAGCGGCACCCGTTGAGGAGCAGGTTGGCTTACCGGACACCGGCTCATGAGCCGGTGTCCGGGCGCTCAGCGCACGGCGAAGCAGGTCGAGGGTGCCCCTCCCAGGATGCGGCCCTCGATGGAGGACAGGCCGCCGTCTGGCCTTGTAGCTCCGCAGGAACCACAGGGTGCTGCGACGTGACTGCTCAGTTTGCGACACCCGCACCCCCGTCGGCAGATGTCGCCTCAGGTGCGCCTTGAGCCGGAGGGATAGCTACAGGAGGGAGTTGACCCGCTGTCGCGGCAGCAACCGTGGTCTGCGCATTCTGCGAGGAAGAACCAGTCTGAGACTGTGAGGCAGAGCCGTTCACCACATTGAACAACAAGGCGGGAGCGGAAGCCCCGACGACGAGGATTGCGTAAGGACCGTCCACCTGCCCCGATCCTCCAAACAGGAGTCCGCCGACACACCCCAGAACGACCTGCAGTAGGACCGAGTAGAAGTCCTCACGAGGGTAGAAGAACGTCGGCGAAGGACCAGGAGAGTTCTGGCTCAGATGTACACCGCATGCCGCTCGCCAGGCAGCGAAGCGCTGGTAGAAGTCGACCAAGCCTGCCAATGCGCCGCCCGCAGCGCCGTACAGCGCGCACTGCCACAGATTCACAAGCGAAAAACCTCCACGACACTGCGCTCGACGAGCGCAGTGTGCCATGGGGGAGCGATGGGCGGTAGGGCGCAAGAGCGCTGGGGAAACCTGCCCGAGGACGGTCCATCGCCGTGCTCAGACACCGCTTGAACACCTAGCGTGCGGGAGCCTGCCCGGCCGGGCAGGCTGAGCTCCCCAGCCCGCAGACGAATCGACGGGACTGACGCACGTCGGCGCCCGCGAATACGACCCGTCGATCGGCCAGTTCATCAGCGTCGACCCCGTCCTCTCCATCGACCAGCACCAGTCACTCAACGGCTACAGCTACGCCAACAACACCCCGGTCACTCAATCCGACCCCACCGGTCTCCAGACCGTTCCCGCCCAGGGCGGGGATATGGAAGACAACTCCGACGAAAGCCCCGGCGGCGGGGACTCGACAACCAGCGGCACTGCCACCACTGACAGCACCGGTGACGTCGACGACGACTGGTGCACCGGAGCGTGCGCAGCCGCGCTGGGGGGTGGGACGACAGATCAGACAGTCCCGTTCCGAAGCAACCTGTGCGGCGTCTCCGTGAGTTCCGGATGTGACGCAAAGTTCCGTGAGCGGGTGGCGCACGACTAAAAGGAAATGACGGTCCTCGACGACTACTGGAACTGCACGGTCCATCACGACAAGACGGCCTGCGACGTCTCTGGGTCGGCATTCTTCTCCGGCGGTGGAACCTGGGCAGCCAGCATCTTCTTTGCCTTCTCTCACAAGTTGGAGGAGCGGCTTCTCAATCGAGCGGATAACGTATGCCGGAAATCGTGCGGCCAGGGCCGGAGTCGACGAGGCACTCGCGACGAAGCTCTGGACCAAGAACAGGTCCGGACTGGCGGGAGTTCTGAGGGTGGGGGATGGTGATCCGCAGTTCTTGACGTCGGTCACTGCGGTTGAACTCGCAGTGGCGGGTGGGGATCTGACGTTTCATGATCGTTGCGGTATGCCGGAGCTATGAGTATGCGCAGGGCGGCGGGCTGACGCCGAAGAAACAGGCAGTTCGTGAACAGCTGAGGCTGGAGGCCGCGGAGCGGTTCGCGCGTGGGGAGAAGACCAGGGACGTCGCGCGTGAGCTTCGGGTCGGGGAGCGTCAGGTGGAGAAGTGGCGCAGGACGTGGCGCGAGGGCGGGGCGGAGGCGCTGCGTTCGAAGGGGCCGATGTGCATGGAGCTTCTGAGCCCTGCTCAATGGGAGTGTCTCGTGCGGGAGTTGGAGCGCGGGACCCTGGCGCACGGCTGGGACGAGGAGCAGGGCTGGACGCTGGTGCGGATCCGTGCGCTGATCATCCGGTTGTTCCTGGTGGAGTACACGGTGCAGGGGGTCTGGAAGCTCCTGCGGCGGCACGGGTGGTCCCCGCAGGTGCCGGCGAGGCGGGCGCTGGAGCGGGACGACGCGAGTGTCGAGCGGTGGCGGAGCGAGGTGTGGGAGACGGTAAAGCCACCGCGGCGGCCCAGGACGCCTACATCTGCTTCGAGGACGAGGCAGGACAGGGACTGAGGCCGCCAAAGGGGCACACGTGGGCACCGCGCGGCAAGACACCGCAGGTGAGGGTGCGTGGCTCGAACCGGGGACGGGTCTCCGTGGCGGGACTGGTCTGCTACAAGAGCGGTGAACGATCGCGTCTGATCTATCGGTTGCACGTGTACCGGGGACAGAAGGGCGAGGCGAAGAGCTTCGGATGGCAGGACTACCGCGACCTGATCGTCGTGGCGCACAACCAGCTCAAGGCCCCGTGGTCTGGGTCTGGGGCAATCTCAACGTGCACCTGGTCGACGAGCTCGCGCTGTTCTTCGTGGAGAACGAGGAGTGGCTGACGGTGTTCCAGTTGCCGTCGTACGCTCCTGAGCTCAACCCGCAGGAAGGCCTCTGGTCGCTGGTCAAGCGCGGCCTGGCCGACTTCGCCGCCGCCAACCTCGACCACCTGGCCCGCGTCATGAAGCGCAAACTCAAGAAGATCCAGTACCGCCAGGAACTGATCGATGGCTGCCTCACCGAGACCGGACTGATCATGAGCTCCGGATGATCGGCCAGCCCGCCACTGCGAGTTCAACCGCAGCAGTGGCGCGCAGAAGAATCGTAAGGGCGTCGTACCGGACGTTGGCACGCCTAGCAATCCGGCTCGCTACAAGACGATTCCTACCGGGAATAACATGCGTGACAGGGACACCGAGTATAAAATGTTGACGTACATTGCCAACCAACTCGGCGATCCGTCGAATGTTAGCGGAAGTCTCACCATGCATTCGACTCAGCAAGCCTGCTTCTCCTGCACGACGGTCATTGGGCAATTCGCGCAAGAATTTCCGAACATCCGCATCAACTATACGTCGGGAAAATGAGGTAGATTGTAGTTGGGCGTGAGGTGGGGTGCCGATCTTGGTCGGCACCCCACTGCCCGTTTCTACAGAATTGGGGAGTTGTGGTGGAAGTCGAGCCGTGGACGCCTGTGCATCAGGCTATTGAAACCAACGACTATGAGGAACTAGCTACACTTCTCGATGCCGGAGCTGATCCGAACGAAGTTTGCTTCGGGATGACCCTGCTCGCGCATGCCATCGAACTCGAAAGTGATTCGACGCTGCAGTCCGGGTATCGGTTGCATTCCGCACTTACTGCGATTGTGCTTGCCTATGGCGCAGACCCCGCCTTGATTTCACGTGACGGGCAGACTCCCCTGGAAATTGCTGAGGAATACAATCACGAACCGGCCAAGAATCTTTTGCGGCGTTTCTTGTCGCGAGGTGAAAGCTACATATCGGATGTGAGTTGTTCAGGAGGGCCGGGCTCGGGAGGGAGCTCTCCTAGATAGGCAGAGCATATTTCTTCACTGGGAGCGGATCACCAGACGCGTTGGCGATCCGCTCCCAGTGTTATGGCAGGTTAAATGGGTGTGCGCCAAAAATGGTGAGGGAGTTTGCGGTGGCAGTTGAGCCGTGGACGCCTGCACATCAGGCGATTGAAGCGAACGGCTACGAGGAAATTGCCACACTCCTCGACACTGGGGCAGACCCGAACGAAATCTGTTTCGGTATGACCCTGCTCGCGCATGCCGTCGAACTCGAAGGTGATTCGATGCTGCTGGCGAAGTCAGTACAAGCGGAGCGCCTACCGCTTGCCATGGCCTCGTACTACGGGGTGTGCCTGGACTGTCCCGAGTTGGGTGGAGTCGAGTTGCTTGGTTTCAGGCTACTGGCGGGGTGCGGGGTTCGTACTCCACCGGGCTGAGCATGCCCAGCGCGGAGTGCCTGCGCTGTCCCTGGCCGGTCCGGGTGATCGTGGACTCCCAGTCCGTCAAAGGCGCGGGGACCGTGTCGAACGCGACGCGAGGATACGATGCGAACAAGCATATAAATGGGCGGAAGCGGCATCTCCTTGTTGACCAGGACGGCCTGCTCGTCGACCTGCTCGTCACTCCTGCCGACGTCCAGGACCGCGACGCGGCCCGCATCCTGCTGACCCGCCTTCACGCCGAACACCCTGAAATCGTCCTGGTCTGGGCGGACAACGGCTACGGGGGCGAGGAGTTCAGCACCTGGGCCCAGGACACGCTGGGCATCACGATCAAGGTCGTCCGCCGCCCCAAGGACGCCAAGGGCTTCGTACTGTTGCCGAAGAGGTGGGTGGTGGAACGGAGCAACTCATGGACAATGCGGGCCCGGCGCAACGCAAGGGACTACGAACGCCTGATGTCCCACGCCGAAGCCCACATCCAATGGGCCTTCATCACCCTCATGTCCCGCCGCCTGGCCCACCCCCGCCGCCAGACCAAGGCGTCGATGGTCACCCTCGCAACCGCCTGAAGGCCAACACGCTGCCGCTGCCGTTCGGAACCACGACCATCGACGCCCAACCGAACGGCAAACGGGATCACCACCATCCTTCACGCCCCCGTGACCTGCGAAAAGGAGATGTGACACAGCTTCTCAACTTGTTCCTTAACCTCGGGCTCGGTCGCGTGGTCACTCTTTGGAGTGATCGCAGGGTATGCGGGCGGCCTTCCTCGTGATCCTGAACTCTGCGACGAGATCCAGGAGTTCACCAGGAAGGCCGTGAGGATGAGTGTGCTGGCGCCGGTCGGCGAACGGGACGTGTTCGCGGAACTGTCACGCTTTCGGACGGCCTTCTACGGGTGTCTGTCCGCGCGGGCAGATGCCTTCTTCGAGCTGGCCGACGCGCTGCTGTGTGCGGACGGGCCGGTGCGGACACCGGTCGAGTTGTCGCTGGTCGCCGAGCACCAGCGCGGATACGGCTCGTTGTACGGGGCCTTGAACCGTGGCCGCCTGGACGTGGACCGGCTACGGGATCTCCTGGTGTCGATGCCGTTGCCGCGTTTCAACGGGCGGATCGTGCTCACCGTCGATGTCTCCCCGTGGCTGCGCTCGGACGCCGCGTGCTCGCCGGAGCGGTTGTTCTGTCACGTCCACGGCCGTTCCCGCGCGGCCGCGCAGATCATCCCGGGCTGGCCGTACTCCTTCGTCGCCGCGCTGACACCGGACCGCACCTCGTGGACCGCCGTGCTGGACGCCGTCCGGCTCGGGCCCGCCGACGACGCCGCGGCCGTCACGGCCGGCCAGCTCCGGCAGGTGACCGAACGCCTCATCACCGCCGGCCAGTGGCAGCCCGGCGACCGGGACATACTGATCGTGATGGACGCCGGCTACGACGTGATGCGCCTGGCCTGGCTGCTGCGGGACCTGCCGGTCGAACTGGCCGGCCGCCTGCGCTCGGACCGTAACCTGCGACTCCCGGCCCCGCCCCGCGTCCACCAGCCCAAGGGCGGCCGACCGCCCAAGCACGGCAAGGAGTTCCGCCTCGCGAAGCCGGAGACCTGGCCCGAGCCGCCGCTCGTGACGGTGAACGAGACACCCCGCTACGGCAAGGCCGAAGCCCGGGCATGGGACCGGCTCCACCCGGAACTCCAACAACGCTCCGCCTGGATCGACCACGACAGCGAACTCCCCATCATCGAGGGCACGTTGATCCGTCTCAAGGTCGATCACCTGCCGGGCGACCGCGACGCGCCACCGGTGTGGCTGTGGTCCTCCGCCACCGGGGCCAGCCCGGATGATGTCGACTTCGTCTGGTCGTGCTACCTGCGAAGATTCGACTTGGAGCACACATTCCGCCTGTTCAAGCAGACGCTCGGCTGGACCCGGCCCCGGCTGCGTGACCCACAGGCGGCGGACCGCTGGACCTGGCTCATCATCACTGCCCACACCCAACTCCGCCTCGCCGCCCCGCTCGCCACCGACCAGCGCAAGCCCTGGGAGAAGGTCACCCGCCCCGGCACGGTCCTCACGCCGACCCGCGTCCGGCGCGGGTTCCGACACCTCCGACCTCACTTGCCCTGCCCGGCCCGCGTGCCCAAACCCTGCCGACCCGGCCCCGGACGCCCACCCGGCTCCAAGAACCGGCACCCCGCCACCCACCACGACGTGGGAAAAACCGTCAAACGACCCAGCACCCTCCACGAACGAGACCAGGCCAAACGTTAAGGATCAAGCTCAACGTGTCCAGCCCTCCGGCGGCTTGACGAACACGATTGGGAATCAGTCACATTTGCCCCCGCCCGGCCGCCCGGATGCACTGCCGCACGGCGACCGCCGGGCTGCGGCGATGCGCCGCTTTGAAAGACGCTGAGTCCCCGGACGGGGGCCTCCATCAGACAGGATGCCCCTTTCGCTTCCAGCCGGTGGCGTGTGCGCCGTATCGGCGGAACAGGCGACCGTGTCACAGGAGCCAGATGAGGGCATGCACCAGGTTCACGTCAGCAAGGCACGTGCCTACGCTGAGTGAAGACTGCGGAGGTCGGCCTGCCAGGGCCGCCGGGCATCGGTGAAATGCGGGGTGGGCATGGGGGCCGGATCCGTCGAGGGCGGCACATTCGATCTGAAGAGCCTGTTCGGGGAAGCCACTTACTACATTGAGTACTACCAACGGGAGTACGCATGGTCCGCCGAGGATGTGCGTACGCTGGTGAACGACCTCTTCGAGGCGTTCGCCCGGCTGTCCCGCGAAGGGGGCCTGCACCGCCGCGACGCCGAGGTCTTCTTCCTCGGCCCCTTCGTCTACGTCCAACAGGCCCGCCGGGTGCGGTTCCTCGTCGACGGGCAACAGCGCTTTACCACGCTGCACTTGCTCTTCCTGCACCTGCTGCAGGCAGCGCGCGGCTGGGGGCTGCAGGACGTGGTCAGCAAGCTCGACCGAGTGATCACCGACTTCGGCCGCGGCAACCGGCCGCAGTTCCGCCTCGACATCGACGAGCGTCAGGACGCTCTTGAGGCCCTCTACTGGGAACGTCCCTACGAACTGCCGGCTGGCGCCTCGCTGTCGTTGCGCAACTTGCACGACCGCAGTCAGCAGATCGGCGACCTTCTTGAGGACCTGGGGGAGGAGCGCTGCCGGGCCTTCGTGGACTGGCTGCTGTCGAAGGTCGTCATGGTCGGCATCCGGGCGCCCAGCCGCGACAGCGGGTTCCGCATTTTCGAGTCGATGAACGACCGCGGAGCCCGTCTCACACCCGTTGACTTGGTCAAAAGCTTCCTCCTCTCCAATGTCCGGCGGGACGAGGAAAAGCTCAATGACGCCTGGCGGCGCATGCTGGCCGAACTCACCGCGGTGAACGGCGACAGCGACGCCCCCCGCCGCTTCCTTAAAGCTGCCCTCCTGGCCCGCTACGCCGCAGTCGGCGAGGATGAGACGGCCGACAGCGAAGACATCGACACCGCCTTGAACATCTGGGTCCGCAAGAACCGTGCGCGCATTGGCCTGCACGAGTCAGACGACTACTTCCGCTTCGTCGACGATCTCATCCGTCTCGCCACACATCACCGCACCTTCCTGCACGCCAGCAAGCAGCCGCACCCCCAACACGGACTGGCCGCCCTCTTCTATAACGAGATCAACGGCCTGACCAATCAGATGGCGCTCGTCCTGGCCCCGATCCAGCCCCACGACACCGACACCCAAGCCAAGGCCAAAGCCGCCCTGGCCGCCAATTACCTCGACCGCCTCTACGTCGACCGCGCTCTGAGAGACGAGCCCGTCCACGCCAAGGACTTCCACCGGGACATCCACCGGCTCATCCCACTCCTACGGGACTGCGCCACCGCCAACGATGTGGCCGCGCTGCTGTCCCCGCTCTTGCCCGACTCCTCCTTCGTGACGGTGACCACGTTCGGCATGCGCGGCAACAACAAAGCCCAGGTCCGCTACCTCCTGGCACGGCTGACCGACTACGTGGAAACAGAACTTGGCGAACCCCCCGTGATCGCCGACTACCTGAGTCGCGAACGCACCTGGCAGATCGAGCACCTGTACGCCAACCACCCCGAACGGTACACACACGAGACACCCGACGAGGTCACCTTCCGCGCCTGGCGCGCCCGCCTCGGAGTCCTGGTCCTACTGCGGCAACCCGACAACGCCAGCTACAACGACATGCCTCTGGAGGCCAAACGAACCCTCTATGCCCGCCAGAACGTCCTAGCGGCCATCCTTGCTCCCGGCTACCGCAAGAACCACCCGGCGCTCAAAGGCTTCATCGCGCGTCACGGGATCGAACCGTACTTCCGCGAGTTCGGCAAAGAGACCATGCGCCAGGTCGTCGAGATCCGTGGCGAGCTCTACCGCCTCCTCTGCACCCGCGTTTGGGACCCCCAGCGGCTCGGCTTCCGTGCACCGCAACAGCACACTGCAGACACGGATATGGCACCTCCGCCTCCCCAGCCGCTGCAGACCCACCTCGCACGCATGATGCGCGCTGGCGTCCTCCCACCCGGCACTGAACTCGACGCGGAACACCGGGGCCGTCGTCACACTGCAACGGTCGACGCAGCCGGCTACATCACTCTGCCTTCCGGCGACCGCTATGCCAGTGCGGATGAAGCCGGCCGAATCGTCTGCGGAACCCGCCGCTGCGCCGGAATGGCTTTGTGGCACGTCACGTCTGGAGCGGAGTCGCGCATATCTCTGCGCGACCTGCGGACTCAAGCCCAACAGGACGGCCGCCTCCTCGGATCCCGGCGTGCTGGCCTCGCTTTCCCGGAGGCACCCTGACTACCGCCAAGAGGCGCCCCGCGTAGAGGAGTTTGAGCCCGTCGATCCGAGAGCTGCCGGGTGGTCGGGACAGCAGTTGCCAGTTCCGGCGCCGGTCGTCCACGTGTGATGGCATGCAGGACAGACTCCTGCGGATGCTCAGTTGGCTGCTGCCTCCTGCTGCGGCTCGGCCGCAACAGGCTCCGAGGCGGCCGCAGCGGTGTAGAAGACGGATGAGCCCTGCTTGGCGCGGTGTGCGTGGCTCTTGGCGACCAGCCCTTCGAGGGTGGTGCGCACGACGGTTGTCTTGATGCTGCGGTCGGGGTGGGCCTGCGTGAGCGTAGAGCAGATTTCGGCGGCGGAGCGCGGCTCGTTCTGCTGCTCCAAGTGGCCGCGGATCAGGTCGACGAGGGTCGGCTTGGTGGCTGGGCAGGTTGGGCTGCCGGGCCGAGTTGGGTGGGGGTGAGGTCGAGGGGCGGGTGAAGAGCCTGCGCGAGGTCGATGGCCCTCACCTCTTCGGAGCCCAGAGTGAACGAGACGGGGATGGGCGGGGTTTCGAAGTGTGGGGGGATCGTCAGGTCGCGGCGGGCGGGCCGGAGTGAGGTGAACAGGGTGGTGAGGCCGTGCTCGGCGGCCAGGGTTTCCGCGAGGGTCTCGATGGTGTCGAGGGGTGGGGTTTCGTTCTGGGCGTAGCCGAAGGTCAGGGTGATGTCCTCCTCGACTCCGGCGGGGGTGCGGGTGATGCGGATGGTGGCGATGGCCGGGCGGTCGGGGTGACCGACGGCGATCAGCCAGGTGGGCTGGGGTGCGCGGACGCGGACGGCCACGGCTACCGTTACTGGATGCGCGCCGACAACGGCATCGGCGACGGCTACGTCAACGACTGGTACCTCGACACCGGCGGCCCCGGCTCATGGAAGTCCCAGATCCCACAGTGCTGAACCCACGGACCTGCGGGCCCCGGCGAGACGACGGCCGGGGCCTGCGAGCCTGTCAGCAGGCGCCCTCGTCCTGCCAGGGGCCCCACTCGACGGCGCTGGGTGTCTCGTTCTGAGTCCACCACTTGGCCTTCCAGTTGTGCTGGTTGTACGAGACCTCGTCACCCTGGACGTAGACCGAGGCCGAATTCCATGCCGCCTTGCACCCGGACGTCGACGTTGACGTCGGGGTGGGGGTGGGGGTGGGGGTGGGGGTTGGAGTGGACGAGGGCGGGGTGGCTCCGGCGAACGTCACCGAGTACTTGGTGCCCGTGGTTCCGGGCGAGTTGGGGGTACTCGGAGTCCACACGGGACGACGACCTTACTCACCGGAAGGGGCGGGCATCATGCTGGCGATCATCTCTGCGGCCCTGTTCTTCATCGCCTTTCTGATCAACGCGGCCGACATCTCGACCAACGACACCTTCACCTCCACCAACGTGATGCTGCTCGGGCTCACCGTGCTGGCCCTTCACATGGCCGGCGTGGGAACCGGCTGGTCGGTGCGCGGACGCAGGCGATGACGCGGGCGTCGGGGCCGGCGCAGGAGGGGAGCCCGTGATGCCTCGTGCGTACGGTCCGACGCGGGCCCCGTCCCCACCGCCACCACTCCCGGCTCACCACCCGGTCCAGGTCCCGGCCCAGCGAGGCCAGGGCGTCCCGGCCGACCTCGAACACCGCCTCCGCCCCCGCATCCGGCGCGACGTCGAGTTGTACGAAGGGGCCCGTCACTCTGGTCCACGTGACCGCGGTGGCTGTGGTCCTTGCTGTTGCGGAAGACGGGCGGCTGGGCCGCCGACACGGTACTGACCGTTAAGTTGACACACCCGGTCAGAGGCTGAAGACCCGTCGTGCGTTGCCGGACAGGAACAGCTCGGTGGCCTCCTCGTCCCGGCCCAGCTCGCCGAGGTGTTTCAACGCCTGTCCGGGGGTGATCATGGGGTAGTTCCTGCCGAACAACACCTTCCTGCGGCCCCGGCCGCGCAGGGTCGACTTCCCCGGTCTGGCGAGCGGGCAGTACGCCGACAAAGCCCACGATCCCGGGGTGCGCGTTCGCCGAAGGTCGGTGATCGCCCCGGGCCGATGCAGTGCCGTGGCGGAGGGGGCCGGGCCAGGAAGGTCAGATGGCGTTCGGCTTGCGCGGCCGGCCAGGGGTCCTCGCGTCGGCGGCCGGCGCAGGGCGGTGAAATGGATTCGGCGCTCGCTGACAGGCCCTAAGGACCTGTCAGCGAGCTCGTCCCGAACGAGACCGGTCAGGCCGTCAGCACCATCACCCCCATCAGCGGCACCATGACAGGACTGCCCAGCCGGGCGAGCCGCGTCCCCAGCCCGGCGCGCCCTGCCGCGCGAGGCGGCAAAATGCCCGCGAACAGAGCTGTGCGGGCGCCCGCCCAGGCCAGCGTGACAGCGACGGTGACGGCCGCGGCCTGTGCCGGCACAGCGGTGTGGCCCGCCTCGCCCGCGGCTGCGGGCCAGGCGGTCAGCGCGAGGAGCACCGCGCAGGCGACCAAGTCGGCGCACGTGTACCAGCGGGCGCCGGACGGGCCTGCGGTGGGCTGGGCGGTGGCCGGACCGCTTGCCGGCCACCCCGACCACACCGCGCTCGTGGCCAGCATCGCCGCGCCCGTCCAGGGCACGACGGCGCTGGTGCCCGGCAGACAGGCCACGGCCATGACGACCCCCATCACCAGATGAGGCAGCCAGCAGCGGACGGACGCCCGGCTCCGAGCGGACCAGAGCGCGGCCAGGGCGCAGCCCGCACCGAGCACGGCCATGGCCGTCATCAGCACGATGTGCGCCGTCCCGTCGTGCGTCGCCATGTGCGTCAGTGGCACGACGGTGCCTGCTCACCGCCGTGGCAGTGCCCACCGTTGCTGCTGCGCGGCACATCGAGGGTCGGGTTGCGGTCGAAGAAGCCGACAGGCTTGAGGGCGAAGCCCGTGTAGTCGACCGGCATGACCGGCCAGTCCTCGGGGCGTGGGAAGTGGGTGAGACCGAAGGTGTGCCACAGCACGATGTCCTCGCCGTCGATGCTCCGGTCGGCGGCCGTCCAGGCGGGCAGCCCCGCGCCGCCCGGGTGCTGGTTGACCAGATCGCCCGCCGGGTAGCGCTCGTCGTCGGCATGCCGGGTGACCCACAGGTGACGGGTGGCGAAGGCCGCTCGGGAGGTGACGGACGCCGAGTCGTCGGCGAGCAGCGTCGGCAGTCCCTCGGGGACGAGGGCGTAACCGACCGGCTGACCGAGCCGGTTGCTGACCTCCGGATTGACGACGTGCCAGACCCTGCCCCGGCTGCCGTCGGCCTGCCGCTGTGCCTCCTGCTCGCTGCGCAGGCGGGTGACCTGCCGCCCGAAAGCGTTGCCGTGCGGGTTCTTGTCGCTCACGGGCACGCGTACGGCATCGATCTCTTCGACGGCATTGGACTGCCCGTCGACGGCCATGTCGAGCCGGGCGGAGAAGAGGTGCTGGTGGAAGGGCGCGCCCAGGCCGGGGGCGATCTCGGTCGCGAACTCCCGCCCCTGCTCCGGATATCCGGAGGTGAAGACGATTCCGGTGGCCTTGGATTCGCACTCGATGGTGCCGTCCAGGTAGAGGTACCAGTAGAAGCCGTAGTCGTAGTTGCCGACGGTGGTGAAGAACGAGATCACCAGGCGGCGCTGGCGGCGGGTCTCGTTCGAGCCCGCGAAGAGGTCGGAGTGCTTCCACAGCACGCCGTAGTCCTCCTCGTGCATGCAGATCGCGTTGCGGATGGTCCGCGGCTCACCGTGCTCGTCGGCGACGACGACGTCCGTGTAGTGGATCTCGCCGAGGCAGTCGCAGCCCAGTTCCAGGGAGTTGGTGTAGCGGCCGAAGAGGTACTCGCCCTGGTCGAAGTAGTTCTGCCAGAAGCGCACCGGAGACGGATCGGCGTACGGGACGACCATTTCCGCGATCGAGGCACGGTGCACGACGGACCGGTCGCGGCCCTTTGCGCGGTCGTGAAAGCTGATCTGGTGGAGCGTCAGACCCTCGCGGACGTTGAAGCCGAGCCGCAGGGTCCAGTTCTCCCAGCTGACGACCCCGTCCTCGACGGTGAAGCTGACTCCCTCGGGCTGGGTGATCTCGATGGGCTTGAGGGTGGTGCGGGCCGGTCCGGTGTACGTGGGGTCCTGGAAGTTGCCGGGCTCCTTGGGCACGGGGACCAGTTCGTCGTCGATGACCTGTACGACAGTGCGTGCGGTCAGGTCGACATACGCGACCAGACCGTCGACCGGGTGGGCCCAGGGGTGGTCCTGCTCGTGGTCCTGGTGGAATCCGAAGCTGCGGACGATACGGCGGCCTGCCTCGCCCTCGTAGCCGTAGTGGCCGGCGGAGAGCGGGACGGCCCGTACGGTCGAGGCGTCCAGTCCCCGGCGGGCCAGCGCCTCCCGCCAGGCGTGGTCGGCATCGACGATCTCCTGAACGGTCTCGAACTCCTCGTCCAGGATCGGGAGTTGGCCGGACGCCGTGGTGTCGATCTTCTCGAAGTGGTCCAGAGTGCCGCGGGTGACGGAGACGATCGTGTCGTACGAGGCGCCGTTCGCCCGGTCCAGGAGCAGGATCCGCACCCGCCGGTCCACGGGGCCGCCGGGCGTGAAGGCGAGCAGTTCGGCCTTGGCCGGTTCCTCGGGAACCAGGGAGACGAAACGCACGTCTGGCCCGAGGTGCCCGGCCGCGTCCAGGACGGCGCGGGCGGCGCGTATCTCGTCGGCGGTGAGCATCGCGAGGGGGTGCGCGGTCGGCGGCACGGTGAGGCCGGTGGCGGCAGCGGTGTCGGTCACGGTCATGGGGAGTGCTCCAGGATCTCAGGATGTGCGGGTCGTCAGAGAGAAAGGGCTGTCGGTTCAGGCGGGGACGGGAACCTCGCCGGCGCGGCGCCGGCGTTCCCGTACGACACCGAGTACGAAGGCCGCGGCCGGCACGCCGAGCAGTACGGCGGCGAGGGCAGTGGAACCGCCGATCAGCAGCGGGAAGTTGAGGACCGTCAAGGTCAGCAGCACGGCCAGGCCCAGGCCGCCGAGGGCGGGCGCCCACCGGGTGTGCCAGGGGCGGGTGTCGCTGCCCGTGCGGCGGAAGAACACCAGCACTGCGACGCACGTGAGCAGCATCAGGACATCGACACCCGCGGTGGCCACGCCCGCCATCCACGTGAAGATCTCGGTGATGGGATCCATCCCGGCGAGGGTGAACACGGCG
This sequence comes from Streptomyces sp. NPDC029292, assembly GCF_055569295.1. Taxonomy (NCBI): domain Bacteria; kingdom Bacillati; phylum Actinomycetota; class Actinomycetes; order Kitasatosporales; family Streptomycetaceae; genus Streptomyces; species Streptomyces sp. NPDC029292. The sequence continues at coordinate 12,066 of NZ_JBVHXR010000043.1, read as the reverse complement.
ATCAGCGCGGCTGCGCTCACGGTCTGCGTCAGGGACGCCGCGTACGGCGAGTGATGGCGCGGGTGGGCGCGGCCGAGCCGCGCGGGCAGCGCCTCACGCCCGGCGAGTGAGTGCAGATAGCGGGCGATGACGTGGTGGAAGGAGAGCACGCAGGCGAAGAGGCTTGTCACGAACAAGGCCTGGGCGAGGTGTTCGGCGAACGGCCCGAGGTAGCGGCTCACGGTCGCCGTCAGCATGCCCTCCGGGTCGCGGCCGGCGGCGGCCACCGCCTGCTCATCGCCCCAGGCGGACACCAGGGCCCAGCTGGAGAGGGTGTAGAAGCCTCCGACGAGCGCGAGGGCCAGATAGGTGGCGCGAGGAATGGTCCGGTCAGGGTCGCGGGCCTCGCTGCGGAAGACCGCTGTGGCCTCGAAGCCGATGAACGCGGCGATGGCGAAGGTGACCGCGAGGCCCGGCGATCCGGAGGTGAGCCGGGACGGGGTGACGAGGGCGGTGGACAGCCCGTGGTCACCGCCGGTGGCCACGACCGCCATGTCCAGTACGAGGACGATGCCGACCTCGCCGATCAACAGGGCCCCGAGTACCTTGCCGCTGAGGTCGACATGCCGGTAGCCGAGCAGACCGACCAGCGCGATCATGGCGCCGGTCCACAGCCACCAGGGGATGTGCGGCCCGCCGTAGGACTGGACGAGGCCGTCGACGGCGACACCGATGTACCCGTACACCGACACCTGGATCGCCGTGTAGGTGACCAGGGCGAGGAACGCCGAACCGAGACCGGCGCGCCGGCCGAGTCCCTTGTCGACGTACGCGTAGAACGCCCCCGCCTGACGCACGTGTCGCGCCATCGCACAGAAACCGACCGCGAACAGCAACAGCACCACGCAGCAGACGGCGAACGCCGCGGGATACGCGGAACCATTGCCCAGGGCGATGCCCAGCGGCACGCTGCCGCCCACGACGGTCAGTGGCGCGGCGGCCGCCAGGACCATCAGCACGATCGAAGCGGTACCGAGAGAGCCGCGCAGACCGGGCCGGGCGGCATCGTCTCCGCCGGTGGTTGCGCGGGGTGAACTCGCCGTACTGCTCACGGTGCCTCCTGGATGATCGGCGGGAGTCGGCCTGCCCGGCAGTCTCAACGCCTCCCGTTGCCGGTCCGTCACACCTCCGTCACGGACCGCGGCACAGCGAACGGGAATGCTCCGCGCGGGTTTTCCCGTTCGGGAACACACCCTCGCAACGGGAAGCTCATATGCCGGAAACACGACGCCTTTACCGTGCCGTCGGCACCACCGGCACCGGGAGGACAGCGATGAGCGCCACCAACACGGCGACACAGGCCTCTTCGCCCTCGGTGTTGCGCGGCCGCTCTCCCGTCGAGGGCCTCGACCGCCGCTCCCTCGGACCGCTGCCGGTGCTCGCCCAGTCCGTCTCGGCCGTGGCCCCGGCCGCCGCGATGGCCGCCACTCCCGCCCTGGTCACCGCGGATGCGGGCACCTCCGCGCTGTGGTCGGTGGCGCTCGCCGCGCTGCTGGCGCTGCTCGTCTCCGTGTGCGTACGCACCTTCTCGATCCGGATGGCCGCGCCAGGCGCCCTCTACAGCTTCACCGCCAAGGGCCTGGGCCCCGCCGCGGCCTTCGCCTGCGGATGCGCCTTGCTGATCGGCTACGGCGTGCTGGCCATGGGCGCTCTGACCGGCGCCGGACTGTATGCAGAGCAGCTGTTCGCGCGGCTGGGCATGACGGCCGGTCCACCCGAACTACTGGTCGCCCTCGCACTGCTGACGGTCGGCATACTCACCGCGTACCTCCTCGTCAGGGGAGTGCGGCTGTCCGCGGGCCTCGCTCTGTGCCTGGAGGCCGCGTCGATCGTCCTGGCCCTGGCATTCTTCGCCGTGCTCCTCGTACGCCAGGGCCCACACCCCGACATGCGTCAGCTGACTCCACCCGATGCGAGTCCGGCGGCGCTCGCCTCGGTCGTGGCGGGCGCACTGCCCGCGTTCGGCGCGTTCATCGGCTTCGAGAGCGCCACAGTGCTGGGCGCGGAGGCACGTCGGCCGTTTCTCGTCGTGGGACGGGCCGTGCGGTGGACCGTCGTGTGCTCCGCCGGCCTGTATCTGCTGGCGACCTACACCCAAGTGCTGGCGGCAGGAAGTAACGGTGTCCTGTCCCCGCTGGGCGAGTTCCCCGACCGCCATTCCGCGGTGCGGCTGCCTATCCTGCTCGACCTCGGCATCGCCATCTCGTTCTTCGCCTGCGCCGTGGCCTCGGGCACCGCCTTGGTGCGTCTGTTGTTCTCGATGGGCCGCGAACGCATGACACCGCGCCGGCTGGGCAGGACGCATCCCACACACGGCACGCCGCACATCGCGGTCTCCTTCGTGCTGCCCATCCTGGTGCTGGTCCCGCTCGGCCTGCTCGCCACCGGTCTCGAACTGTCCAATGTGTTCACCCTGTTGCTGAGCCTGTGCACCTACGGATTCCTCACCGCCTACGCTCTCGTATGCCTGGCCGCACCGGCGTTCCTGCACCGCATCGGCGAGCTCACCCGGGCCCCGGTGGCCGCGGCCGCGGTCTGTGTGCCGTTCCTGCTGCTCGTCCTCGCCGCCCACGCCCGGCTCAACGTGTCCGCGGGCAACGCCCTGCTGCCCGGTCTCTTCGCGCTGCTGATGGGTGCGGGAATGGCCTGGTTCCTGCTGGCCCGCCGACGTGATCCTGAGCGTGTCGGGGCGATCGGGGTGTACGACGAGACGAGCGCGCAGGACGTTCTGCACCCGGTGGACAGCCGGCGGGCGCGGTGAGCGGTGATGCACTGCCTCTGAGCGGGCGCCAGCCCCGCGCCATACGGAACACGCTCGCCGTACTGCAACACGTGGCAGCAGCCGGACCGGGCGTCACCGCCAAGGAGATCTCCACCGAACTGCGGCTGGCATCCGCCACGACGTACCGGCTCCTCAATCTGCTGGTCGAGGAAGAATACCTCGTACGGATGCCCGATCTGCGAGGCTTCGCTCTGGGCCGCAACGTCGTCGGCCTTGCGGGGCCGCGCCCGGTCCCCGCGGTGCCCGCGGCCGCGCATGCCGTGGTCTCCCGGCTGCGCGGACATATACGGTTCGGGGTCCACCTGGCCGGATACGCCGACGGGCACATCCACTTCACCGATCCGGACCCGGATCACCCGCCGACCGACGCCGGCGTCCTCACCCGCCACCCACACGCCTCGGCCCTCGGCAAACTGCTCCTCGCCGAAGGACATGAACTGCCCGCCCACCTGCCCGCGCTGACGAGGCACACCCTCACCACGCCTGCATCCCTCGCCGCCGAACTCGAGCGTGTCCGCGCCGAAGGCATCGCCGAGCAGCGGTGCGAACTCGATCCGCACCATGCCTGCCTGGCCGTGCCCGTCCACAGCGCCGCCACGGGCCGCCTGGCCGCGGCCCTCGCCGTCTGCGGCACTCCCGAGCGGCTCGGCGATCCGGGCACTGACCTGGTCGACCGACTGCGGCAATGCGCGAGGGAGCTGACATCCTTGGTGGTCTGAGCCGAGGGCAGTGGAGCCCACCGCAATTCCCGGTGGCGCGAACGGTTCGCGCAGATCGAGGCGACGTCGGCGGCTCTGCCGGGCGAGGGCTGGCCTCGCCCGTGGCGGGGACTGCGACCAGGAGGGCTCATCGCACCGTGACTGCTCAGGTCCTTGTGTGACCTGGCGGCATCCCCGCAACGTTCACCGGGTGAGGCATTCCGGGCTGTCTCGGGCTCCTGAAGATCGCCGTCGACACGCGACGAGGCCGCCACGCCGAGGAGCCGTTTCGACTTCGTTCTGTGAGAGTGCGAGGTCACCCGGTAAGGGCTTGGCCGAGACGGTTTTGAGGTCGTCTCAGGGCCGGATCTGATCTTCGTTTGGTGGCTAGGGTGAAGTCCTTCCCGCGACTGCTCGGAGGTGCCCTCCCGGTGACGGATTCCTTTGTTCACCTGCACAATCACACCGAATATTCGATGCTCGACGGCGCGCAGAAGCTCAAGCCGATGTTCGCCGAAGTCGAGCGTCAGGGCATGCGGGCCGTCGCCATGAGCGACCACGGCAACATGTTCGGTGCCTACGAGTTCCATCAGGTGTCCAAGGGGGTCGACGGCGTCAAGCCGATCATCGGGATCGAGGCCTACGTCGCGCCGTCCTCGCGCCGGAACCGCAAGCAGGAGTTCTGGGGTCCGGGCGGCCAGCGGGCCATGTCGGACGACGGTGAGGGCTCGAAGGACGTCTCCGGCGGTGGCCGGTTCACGCACATGACGATGTGGGCGCAGAACGTCCAGGGTCTGAAGAACCTCTTCTACCTGTCGACCGAGGCCAGCTACACCGGCCAGTTCCCCGCGGGCAAGCCGCGGATGGACATGGAACTGATCAGCGAGCACGCAGGCGGCATCATCGCCACGACGGGCTGCCCGTCCGGGGCGATCCAGACGCGGCTGCGGCTGAACCAGTACGACGAGGCCCGTGAAGTCGCTGCCGCCTACCAGGACATCTTCGGCAAGGAGAGTTACTTCCTGGAGCTGATGGACCATGGGCTGTCCATCGAGAAGGACGTCCGCGACGGGCTGTTGCGGCTGGCCAAGGACCTGAACATTCCGCTGCTGGCCACGAACGACGCGCACTATGTGCATGAGGACCAGTCCGATGCGCACGACAACCTGCTGTGCATCGGGGTGGGCAAGAACAAGGACGACCCCAAGCGGTTCCGGTTCCAGGGCAGCGGCTATTACCTCAAGACCGCCGCCGAGATGCGGGAGCTGTTTGCGGAGCTGCCAGAGGCCTGCGACAACACCCTCCTGATCGCCGAGCGCATCGAGTCCTACGACTCCGTCTTCGAGAACGTCGACGAGATGCCGCAGTACCCGGACGTGCCGGAGGGGGAGACGCAGGAGTCCTGGCTGCGCAAGGAATGCCTCAAGGGCCTGGCCATGCGCTACGGCGACCCGATCCCGGCCGAGGTCATGGAGCGCTTCGAGACCGAGATGACGGTCATCGGCCCCATGGGCTTCTCCTCCTACTTCCTCGTGGTCGCCGACATCTGCCGCCACGCCCGCGACAACGGCATCCCGGTCGGGCCCGGCCGCGGGTCGGCCACCGGCTCGATCGTCGCGTACGCGACCCGGATCACCGAGCTGTGCCCGCTCGAGCACGGCCTGCTCTTCGAACGCTTTTTGAACCCTGAGCGCATCAACCCGCCGGATGTCGACCTCGACTTCGACGACCGCCAGCGCGACGCCATGGTCCGCTATGTCACCGAGAAGTACGGCGACGAGTACACCGCCATGGTCAACACCTTCGGCAAGATCAAAGCCAAGAACGCGATCAAGGATTCGTCCCGCATCCTCGGCTACCCCTTCCAGCACGGCGAGCGCATCACCAAGTCGCTCCCGCCGGACATCATGGGCAAGTCGATCCCGCTGGACGGCATCTTCGACTCCGCGCACCCGCGCTACGGCGAGGCCGGCGAAATCCGGACGATGTACGAGAACGAGCCGGAGGTGAAGAAGGTCATCGACACCGCCAAGGGTGTCGAAGGCCTGACCCGCGGCACCGGTGTGCACGCGGCCGCGGTCATCCTGTCCAAGACGAAGCTGACCGAGCGCATCCCGCTGCACATGCGCGCCAAGGACGGCGTCAAAATCACCGGCTTTGACTACCCCAGCTGCGAAAACATGGGGCTGGTCAAGATGGACTTCCTGGGCCTGCGCAACCTGGGCGTGATCGACCACGCGCTGACGAACATCCGCGAGAACCGCGGCGTCAAGCTGGCCACCGTCGACCCGGGCAACGGCGACACCAGCGTCACCGTGATCCCGCTGGATGACAAGAAGACCTTCGAACTCCTGGGCCGCGGCGACACGTTCGGCGTGTTCCAGCTCGACGGCGGCGGCATGCGCGCGCTGCTGAAGCTGATGGAGCCCTCCCGCTTCGAAGACATCGCGGCCGCCCTCGCCCTGTACCGGCCCGGCCCGATGGCCGCCAACGCGCACACCAACTACGCGCTGCGGCAGAACGGCAAGCAGGACCCGGACCCGATCCACCCCGAGCTGAAGGAAGTCCTGGACCCGATCCTGGGCTCCACCCACCACCTGCTCATCTTCCAAGAGCAGATCATGGCCATCGCCCGGACCTTGGCCGGCTACACGCTCGGTGGCGCCGACATGCTGCGCCGCGCGATGGGCAAGAAGAAGCCCGAGGTGCTGGCCGCCGAGTGGCAGAAGTTCCACGACGGCATGACCGACAACGCCTACTCGGAAGAGTCCATCAAGGCGATCTGGGACGTCATGCTCCCGTTCTCCGGCTACGCGTTCAACAAGTCCCACACCGCCGGCTACGGACTCGTCTCCTACTGGACCGCCTACCTCAAGGCCAACTACCCGGCCGAGTACATGGCGGCCCTGCTCACCTCTGTCGGTGACGACAAGGACAAGGCCGGCATCTACCTCGCCGATGCCCGCAAGCTCGGCGTCACCGTCCTCGCGCCGGATGCGAACGAGTCGCTCGCCGAGTTCGCGGCCGTGGGCGACGACGTCCGCTTCGGACTGCTGTCAGTGCGCAACGTGGGCGACAACGTCATCGAATCGATCATCGCGGCCCGCAAGTCCAAGGGGAAGTTCACTTCGTTCTCCGACTTCCTCGACAAGGTCGACCTGCCCGCGCTGAACAAGCGGGCCGTGGAATCCCTCATCAGATCCGGCGCCTTCGACTCCCTCGGACACACCCGCAAGGGACTGTCCGCCGCCCACGAGAGCGCCATCGACGCAGTCGTCCCGCTCAAGAAGGCAGCCGCCTACGGACAGGACGATCTCTTCGCCGGCCTCGGCGATGCAGCCGGCGACGACGACGGCTTCAGCCTGGACGTGCAGATTAGCGACGACGAATGGCCCCGCAAACAACTGCTGTCCATCGAACGCGAGATGCTCGGCATGTACGTCTCCGCGCACCCGCTGGACGGCACCGAGCACATCCTGTCCAACAACCGCGACACCACCATCGTGGACCTGCTGGCCTCAGGGCGCACCGAAGGCGTGGTCCGCCTCTCCGGCCTGATCACCAGCGTCCAGCCCAAGATGACCAAACAAGGCAACGCCTGGGCCATCGTCAACCTCGCCGACCGTGACGGAACGATCGAGGTCCTCTTCTTCCCCGCCACCTACCAGATGGTCGCCGCCGCCCTGGTGGAGGACAGCGTCATCACCGTGCAAGGCCGCGTCAACGACCGCGACGGCGCCATCAGCATCTTCGGGCAGGAACTGCAGGTCCTCGACGTGACCTCCGCCGAACGCGACGGCGCAGCCCCCGTCCAGCTCCGGCTGCCCTATCACCGCATCAACGAGCTGTGCATCAACGAACTCAAACGCATCATGGGTGCCCACCCCGGCCAGAATCCCGTTCAACTTGCCGTGCGCGGCCCGCAGAAAACCATCGTCTACCAGCTTCCCTCGCTGGTGAACGCCGCTACCATCGCCTCAGACATCAAGGGATCCTTTGGCCCGGAAGCGTGGCAAGGGGTGGCGTGAGCGAGGAAGCCAGTACACGCGAGCCGCACGACTTAGAAGAGATCGTCCTCAACGTCGAACAAACACCACCCTGCCCCAACTGCAGCCAGCCGACAATACTGCTGGCCCACTATCCCCACAGCTGGCGCAACAACAAGGGCGGCACCGTCAGCGGCTTCAGAGAAGCCGTGCTGTGCCGAGTCTGCGACCGCGATGACTCGGCCGCCGAACCCCTGGTCGCCCTCTATGAAGAGGATGGTTCCCTCCCCGCCGACAAACTCGGTATCTTCGGGCCGCTCGCCGAGGTGTGGCGCGAAAACCGCCGGAACACCGCCGTCGATGAGGAACTCCTCAACGAGCAGGAGCGGCTCTGGCGAGGCGGCGAGCTCTAGAAATGTGCTCGCTGACGGGCAGCTTGACCTGTGAGGCGAGACAGAACGGGGACCGTTGTCCAGTTGCCGACTTTCGTTGTGACAGCAGGAATCGCTACGTCTTGACGGCGTTCGGGAACCGACCGGAAGGGGAACTGGCGTCACCGGTCGGGGCCGCCTTGCTCGCCGCCCGGCCCGGTCAGCCCCGCCGGCGGGAGCGCATCGTTGTGGAACCCAGTTGGGTGTAGTTCGTGCTGCCCTTCGCCCGCATGAAGGGGCGGAAGATCCTCCGCGACTGCCGACTGAAACTCGGTCGCGTCCGCCACGCCATGCTCGGCATCGCCCGCATGTACAACATCGCCCTTGCCAGACAGACGAGCCGACCGGTCAGTAAGCATCGCTACCCACACCAACCCGAAGATCATTAGAGCCTGTCCGGAGTTCTGATCACGTGGCAGGGAAAAGGGTTGGGCGGGCTGATCCGCTACAACGCCCACCTGGCGGAGCGCGCCGTGCCGGAGTGGCAGGCGACTCTGGACGCCCTCCAGGAACTGCCGGAGATCGGCGCCGAAGGACTGGTCGGCTACTTCGGCCTGAACATGGGCACCGCGATCGGAGTGCCGCTGACCGCGATCGAACCCAGGATCACCGCCGCGGTCTTCGGTCTCCACTGGCCCGATGCCCTGGCCGAGGCGGCAAAGCAGATCACCATCCCGATCGCATTCATGCTCCAGTGGGACGACGAGCACATCCCGCGCGAGTCAGGGTTGGCGCTGTTCGACGCCTTCGCCCGGCACCTCAGAGTGGAGTTCCGGCTGCGTCGAGGGCCGGGTGACAGACATCAAGCTGCTGAAGCGGCAGATGGCGGGCCGGGCAGGACACCCCCTGCTCCGCAAGCGCGTCCTCCTCGTGGCCGCAGACCGACGACAACACAGAGTCACGACCACAGAAGACTCATGATCGGCTTCACGGAAATCTTTACTGAGCCACTTTTCAGCCGTCGCCGACAATTCGCTTGTCGAAGTAGGAGCCCGACTGTGTCCCTGCGGCATCGCCACGAGTACGCCGTAGTCCTTCCTCGTGGCCTCCCGGACGGCTTCGAAATACCGGCCACAGAGTTCCCCACCGCCAACGGCGGTGAGTGCGCACCGCTTCCGGGCCAGATCCACCAGGTTCGAGCCGGTGTAGTCGTTAAGAGACGTAAAGACGCCGGTTCCTCGCGTACTCCTCTCCGTCCCGCTCGCCGGACCCGCACCATCTGGCAGTACTGGCACGTCCCGGCTTTGTCAGGGCCGCTCCCGCCCTCCCCGGCATCACCCGGATCAGGCTGCCCTCAGCTCCACCCCCCTGCTACGACAGGTCGGCGGTGAAGGTCTCTCACCTCCACACGAAACACAGCGCCTCACGGGCCAACTCGAAGACGATCCACGCCCCGAGCGCCGCCGCGGTCCTTCCACCTGCGGCCACACGTCCTTCTTCCAGAGCTCGACCGCGTGTTCGTCACGTTCCAGCGCGCGTCGAGCCGGGCTCTGCCAGGACCAGCCATGGCGGTGCAGCAGCCGCCATACTCCCGCGATGGAGCAGCTGATCTGGAACTGGCGGCCGATGAGTGTTCTGACGCGTTCCAGTGTCCACCGCTGGTCTTCCCAGCCATGCGCGGCCGGACCTTTGGCGAGCTCCTTTTCCAGCAGGGCGAACCGTTCGTCCGACAGCTTCGGCAGTTTCGCTGGTCCCTTCGACTTCAGACCCTCCATGCCGCCCTCACGCCAGTTGCGGCGCCATTGCTCCACCGAACGCTCGCTCACCCGCAGGTCTTTGGCGATGTCCGAGGTCGTGTCACCTCGTACGAATCTCTGCCCGGCCTCCAGCCGGATCCCTTCACGCGCAGCCCGCCGCTTAGCCGTCAGGCCCCCGCCGTCCGCATACCGCATAACACCGGCATACCGCAGAGATCACCCAACGTCACCATCCGAAGGCAACCCGAAAAGATCAGTAGACACCGTTTCTGTTGGTGGTCCTCCCGGCTGCGGTCGCGCTCGGTGCTCCTGCTAAAACCCAGGCATGACTTACAGATTCATAGCTCGTGCGGTAGCTGCAGAAGTCGACCGCGCCAACGACGTCATGCGGGCGGGTGTCGCGGAGGACGACGACGGCGAGGGCTTCTTTCTCCTGTTCATGAGCAACATCGGCGAACCGTCTCGTCAGAACGTGTCGCTCGGCCTCGACACGTACTGCCTGGTGACTCAAGACCAGAGCACGGCCTATGGATGTGTCCGCGAGGTGGCCTTGTCGGACAACCTGCTCACTGTGTCGCTGGACCCTGCTGCCTTGGATGACTTGGAGTTGGAGAACGCGCAGATCGAGGCACTGCTCGATGCTTCTGAAGAGGACATCGAGCGGTTGCGGGAGGTGCTTGTGCAGTTGCTGGCGTTCGGGCGCGAGAATGCCCGTCCCCGACGTGTCGATCTCTAGGCGTGCTTCTGCGTCGTCAGCCGACGGTGGCAGATGAGGGCCGCGGCGATGCCGACGAAGGCCAGGAAGTGCTCGGGCTTGCGTTCGTAGCGGCGGTGCAGGCGCCAGCAGCCTGCCAGCCACGACACTGTTCGCTCTACGACCCAGCGGTGGCGGCCCAGCCGCTGCGAGGACTCGATGCCCTTGCGGGCGATGCGGTGGGCGATTCCGCGCTTGCGGAGCCATCGGTGCAGGTGGTCGTAGTCGTAGCCCTTGTCGGCGTGCAGCTTCGCTGGCCGTCGGCGACGGGGGCCGCAGCGCGAACGGATGGGAGGAATGCCGCGCACGAGCGGTTCAAAGCCCTGGCTGTCGTGCAGGTTGGCGCCGGAGACGTCCAGCGACAGGGGCTGCCCGTTGCGGTCCGTGATCAGGTGGTTTTTCGATCCCGGTTTGCCGCGGTCGGTCGGATTCGGTCCGGTCAGTGGCCCCCTTTTGCCGCCCGGACGCTGACGGAGTCGATCGCGCACCGCGACCAGTCCAGCTCGCCTCTGGTACCGAGTTCATCCAGGACGACGCGATGGAGCTTCGCCCACACCCGGGCCCGGCTCCACTGGGCGAAGCGCCGGTAGACCGTGGGCCAGGCCGGTCCGAACATCGGCGGGAGCTGCCGCCACGTGCAACCCGAGGTGGCCACGAAGATGATCGCCGCCAGCGCCTCGCGGTCACCCGACCGTCGCTTGCCGCCGCCCTGCGGGCGCTTCACCTCTGTCGCCGGCACTACCCGCCGGAAGAACACCCATAACTCGTCCGGCACCAGCCACTCAACCAGATCCGTCTTAGGGTTCTGGCATGCCTTTCTCTGCTGCTCCGAAGCAATCCACGTCTGGGGGCGTGTTCTCGTCGCTGCCGCGACAGCGGACACGTCGGCGGCGGCTCGCCACGGCTACCGGAGCTGGTCTCGTCGTGATCGCCGGAGGCATATGGCTTCTGTTGGGCACCGGGCCCAAACCAGGCGACCATGCACCCATGGCCATATGCGCCGTCGACAGCAACACCCTGCGCGCCGACGTAGACGCGGACGGACAACTGGACGAGATCCACGACCAATACGGCGACGGCACCAGCTCAGTGGTCTTCCAGAGAGACGATCACCGCACCACTGTCAGCGTTGGCGGTGCCCGCGGGTTTTGGCAGAAGCTGGGAGGCGCATCGAAGGAGGACATGGAGACACGGGGAACCTTCGGCGACTTCGACGGCGACGGGTACCTCGATCTGGCCCTCTTCTACAGTCAGCGCGACGAGGGCGACACTCCGCAGGACAACATGGTGGTGCATGAGGTGCACTACGGGCCTCTCGCCCGCGACCTGAGCAGTGACCGGACCGGCACCATCCGTATGAAGCACTCGACGTTCGTGTACGGGGTGCGGGCCACCGACACCAATCACGACGGCCGCGCCGAGCTCCAGGTCTTCCAGTCAGGCGGGGATGGCACCGTTTCCCGCTATATCGGTCGGCAGTACGGCGGCGGGGTCTCTGTGAGCCATGAGGAGACCGACTTCTACGGGGTGTCGGACTGGCCCGAACTCAAGCTCGGCTGGCTCGACTTCGGTGCCTGCGCAGATGGCTAGGTGTTCTGTCCACGGAGGTTGGTGACAGTGATCACGGCTGGGTGATCTTGAACGAGTGAGGGCCTTCCGGGTTCGGTGTGGATTGCGAC
>NZ_JBVHXR010000042.1:0-39542 GCF_055569295.1 Streptomyces sp. NPDC029292 | reverse complement strand
ACCGAGCGCCCGCATCTTCCTCCCCGAACCCCCCCCCCCCCCCCCCCCCCCACACACCACCCCCCCCCCCCCCCCCCCCCCGCTCCCCCCCCCCCCCCCCCCCCCCCCCCCCCGCGGCCACTCAGGTCAGGCTGACGCGGTGACTGCTCCGCCGAGGTGCCGGGCGAAGAACCGGACCGCGCTGTCGACCTCGAACCGGGGCAGCTCCTTGTGCTTGCCCGAGTTCACGTGCAACGACTTCTCCTTCGAGGCGAAGGCGTCGAACAGCGCGAGACCCTCCTCGCGCGAGATGTGCTCGTCGTCCCACTGCATGTCGAACTCGATCGGGATGGTGATCTGCTTCGCCTTCTCGGCCAGGACATCGGGCCAGTGCTGACCGAAGACCGCGGCGCTGATCCTGGGTTCGATCGCCACGAACGGTACGCCGATCGCGGTGCCCATGTTGATGCCCCAGAAGCCGACCAGCCCGTCGGTGCCGATCTCCGGGAGTTCTTGCAGGGCGTCCAGGGTCGCCTGGTACTCGGGCACGGCGAGCTCCGCCAGGTGGTCGTTGTAGCGCACGACGATGGGGCCTTCCGGCTCGCCCGCCGCCCTCGCCCGGAACAGCTCGGCGATTTCCGCCTCGTCGTGCGCCGTGCGCGGCCGGTCGCCGTGACCGGGCGCGTCGATGACGGCGACGTGGAAGCCGCAGCCGGTCACGACGCGCTGGGCGCGGCCGGACATCGCCGGGTGCTTCTTGTGGTTGCCGCCGCCGTGGGCCATCAGGATCAGGGGCGCGCGATCGGCCGTACTGGAGGCCGGCGACCACAGAACGCCGGGGACGTCGCCCACGGTGAAGTCACGTTCGAGCATGCCGTTCGATGATGACTCGGCGGTGTACTGCAGAGAGTGCATAGGTGGTGCCTTTCGGGAGTGCCTTGTTATCGAGGCGCTCCCGGCGACACCTACGTCAATCGCCGGCCGTGACGGCAAGGGGGAGCACCCACATGGATACAGCATTCATGGGTCTCACCTCCTCGGACGGTGTCACGGTCGACTGGAAGCTACCAGCCCGACCGCGATCCCGCCCACCCCTTTTTCCGCCACGTGATCACAACTCCAGACAGGCTCCCTGGTCACTGCCTCCGCACTCGAACCACACCGTCTTGCCGCCCTCGCCCCCGCTTCCGGGTTCCACACCCCACTTGTCCACCACCGCGTCGAGCAGCAGGAGCCCTCGGCCGTTCTCCGCATCCGGCCACAACTCAGCTGGAACAGCAGGGAGTTCAGGGGATCCGTCCGTGACCTCCACGCGCACTCCGGTCACCTGCCGCAGCACCAGCAGCCCACAGCGCCGGTCCGGGACATGGCGTACGACGTTGGCGATCAGCTCGGTCACGCCCAGTTCCACGGCGTCGGTCAGCTCCGCCAAGTCCCACTCGTCCAGTAGCGAGCGGACGATCCGCCGGATGTGGCGCGCCGAGTGCTCACCGACGGTGAGGCGCATGCCGTACTGGGCGGGGCGGGGGCCCAGGAGGGTGGGGGGAAAGTATTCGTTCACGCTACGAGGTTGACCTCGCGTGACTACCCTCGGCTACGGAATGGATACAACCGGTCCCGCTGTGGGCCGAGTTGCGCGAGAAGGGGCCCCCGCGTGACCCACATCAACGTCCTCGATCCGGGCGCATCGCCGCTCGACTACTACGGGTTCGAGCTGCGCCGGTATCGGGAAGCCGCCGGGCTCACCCAGAAGCAGCTGGGCAGCGTCATCAACTACACCGGCTCCCTGGTCGGCCAGATCGAGACGGCACGGAAGCTGCCGACACCGGAGTTCAGCGAGCGCACGGACGCGGCGTTGGGGACCGACGGGCTGCTGTCCCGGCTCGTGGAGCTGGTGCTGCGCAGCCAACTCCCGGCGTGGTTCCAACAGGTGGCGGAGTTGGAGGTGCGGGCGGCAGAGATTTCCGTATTCCAGCCGCAGTTGGTGCACGGGCTGTTGCAGACGGAGGCGTACGCACGAGCCGTATTCGGCGCCGTGGACGACAGCGACCTGGACAACCGGACTGCCGCACGTATGGCGCGACAGCGCATCCTGAAGAAGGCCAAGCCGCCCGTGTTCTGGGCGGTGTTCAGCGAGACGGTGCTTTACCAGGAGATCGGCGGCCCGGAGGTCATGCGGACTCAACTGGCCAGACTGTTGGCCTTCGAGAGGAGCCCGCGCGTGAACATCCAGGTGCTGCCGTTCGCGGTGGGCACTCACGCAGGATTTCCGGGGTCGTTCGACCTCTTCCGGTTCTCGAACGATCCCGCCATCGTCTACAGCGAGGACTACGAGACGGGGCATGCGACCGCCAATCCTGATGCGGTCGAGTCCCGTTCGCTCCGTTACGATCACTTGCAGGCCGCAGCCCTGTCCATCAAGGACACCGCGAAGCTGATCCGGCACGTGATGGAGGAACGCTATGGGCAGCAACTCTCATCTGACCGGCGCCCGGTGGCGTAAGTCGAGCTATAGCACTGACACCGGCGGCTCCTGCGTCGAGTGCGCGCCGCTCGGCCCCCTGGCCTGGCGCAAGTCGACGTACAGCAGCGACCAGGGCGGTGACTGCGTCGAGATCGCCGAAATCCACAGCGCCGCCGTAGCCGTACGAGACTCAAAGACCCCGGCGGGGCCCATCCTCACCTTCGACCCCGCCGCCTTCACCACGTTCGCCGAGTGGAGCGCTACAGCCGCTGGATGATCGTGCCGGTAGCCAGCCCCCCACCCGCACACATCGTGATCAGCGCGAATTCCTTGTCCCGCCGCTCCAGTTCATGCAGCGCGGTCGTAATGAGCCGCGCCCCCGTCGCCCCCACCGGATGCCCGAGCGCGATCGCGCCCCCGTTCACGTTGACCTTCTCCAGGTCCTGCTCGAAGACCTGAGCCCAGCTCAACACCACTGAAGCGAACGCCTCGTTGATCTCCACGAGGTCGATGTCCTTCAGCGACATCCCGGCCTTGCCCAGCACGGCCCGTGTCGCGTCGATCGGCCCGTCCAGGTGGAAGTGCGGGTCCGAACCCACCAGCGCCTGGGCGACGATCCGCGCACGCGGGCGCAGCTTCAGCGCGCGTGCCATCCGCTTGGACGCCCACATGATGGCGGCGGCGCCGTCCGAGATCTGCGACGAGTTGCCCGCCGTATGGACGGCCGTCGGCATCACGGGCTTGAGGCGGGCCAGACCCTCCATGGACGTGTCGCGCAGCCCCTCGTCCCGGTCGACGAGCCGCCACATGCCCTGCCCTGCCCGCTGCTCGTCCTCCGTGGTCGGCACCTGCACGGCGAACGTCTCGCGCTTGAAGCGCTCCTCCGACCAGGCGATCGCGGCCCGCTCCTGCGAGATCAGCCCCAGCGAATCGACGTTCTCCCGCGTCAGGCCCCGATTCCTCGCGATCCTCTCCGCCGCCTCGAACTGATTGGGGAGGTCCACGTTCCACTCATCCGGGAACGGCTTCCCGGGCCCGTGCTTGGACCCCGACCCCAGCGGCACCCGCGACATCGCCTCGATGCCGCAGCTGATCCCGACGTCGATGACACCCGCCGCGACCATGTTGGCGACCATGTGCGAGGCCTGCTGCGAGGACCCGCACTGGCAGTCCACCGTCGTGGCCGCCGTCTCGTACGGCAGGCCCATGGTGAGCCAGGCGGTCCGCGCGGGGTTCATGGACTGCTCGCCGGCGTGGGTCACCGTGCCGCCGACGATCTGCTCGACGCAGTCGGCGTGGATGCCGGTGCGGCCGAGGAGTTCACGGTAGGTCTCGCCCAGGAGATAGGCGGGGTGGAGGTTGGCGAGCGCGCCACCGCGCTTGCCGATGGGGGTGCGTACGGCTTCGACGATCACGGGTTCCGCGGCCATGGGCCCAGGTCCTCTCCTCGCTGACCCGCGCAGCGCGGGGCGTCCCGGCCCACCCACCGCGCAGAACTAGAACGCGTACTAGTTCTGTGTGCAGTCTGCTGAGCACACCCCCCGCGCCGCAAGGGTCGTGCAGCTCCCGAAGTCGCGATCTGCACGAATCCCGCACGTAATTCGAGGTGCCGCGCCCCTTGCGACTTGTAGAACCCGTTACTACCTTCACGGCAATTCCAAGTTCCTGATGGACCGTCAGAATGGCAGGAGTTGCCGATGCCCTGTCCAGCGCTGCCCGACGGGTTCGACTTCACCGATCCCGATGTGCTGCACCACCGCGTGCCCCTCCCAGAGTTCGCCGAGCTGCGCCGGGTCGAACCGGTCCGCTGGATCCCGCAGCAGCCGGGTATCGCCGGGTTCGAGGACGAGGGCTACTGGGCCGTCACCCGGCACGCGGACGTCAAGTACGTGTCGACGCATCCTGAGTTGTTCTCCTCCTGGGTCAACACCGCCATCATCCGCTTCAACGAGCACATCCAGCGTGAGCAGATCGAGGTGCAGCGGCTGATTCTGCTGAACATGGATCCGCCCGAGCACACCCGGGTCCGGCAGATCGTGCAGCGCGGCTTCACCCCGCGCGCCATCCGCGCCCTGGAGGACGCCCTGCGCACCCGCGCCGGGCAGATCGTCGAGCGCGCGCTCGCGGGCGTGGGACCGGGCGGATCCTTCGACTTCGTCACCCAGGTCGCCTGCGAACTGCCGCTCCAGGCGATAGCCGAGCTGATCGGCATTCCGCAGGACGACCGGGCCAAGATCTTCGACTGGTCCAACAAGATGATCTCGTACGACGACCCGGAGTTCGCGATCACCGAGGAGGTCGGCGCCGAGTCGGCCACCGAACTCATCTCGTACGCGATGAACATGGCCGCCGACCGCAAGCAGTGCCCGGCCAAGGACATCGTCACCAAGCTGGTGGCGGCGGAGGACGAGGGGAACCTGGCCTCGGACGAGTTCGGCTTCTTCGTGCTGGTGCTGGCGGTCGCGGGCAACGAGACCACCCGCAACGCGATCACGCACGGCATGCACGCCTTCCTCACCCACCCCGAGCAGTGGGAGCTGTACAAGCGCGAGCGCCCGGTGACCACCGCCGAGGAGATCGTCCGCTGGGCGACCCCGGTGGTCTCCTTCCAGCGCACCGCCACCCAGGACCTCGAACTGGGCGGGCAGCACATCAAGAAGGGCGACCGCGTCGGCATCTTCTACTCCTCCGCCAACAACGACCCCGAGGTCTTCGACCGCCCCGACGTCCTGGACATCACCCGTGACCCGAACCCGCACCTCGGCTTCGGCGGCGGAGGCCCGCACTTCTGCCTCGGCAAGTCCCTGGCCACCCTGGAGATCGACCTGATGTTCAACGCGATCGCCGACGCGATGCCCAACCTGCGCCTCGCCGGCGACCCTCGCCGCCTCCGCTCCGCCTGGCTCAACGGCGTCAAGGAACTCCAGGTCAGCCCCGTCTGACACGCGACACACTCGGGCCGGCGGCCTCCCGGTTTCCGTCGGCCCGTCTCGCGGGAGGCAGGGGCATCCCCCCTACGCCCCGCCCCTGCCTCCCCCAGGGTCCATCGCGAACGACGTGCGATAGGCGCGCGGGCTGGTGGCGAGCCTGGCGGCGAAGTGCTGCCGCATGGTCACCTCGCTGCCGAACCCGGCCCGGCGGGCGATCTCCGGCATGGGCAGGCTCGTGCGCTCCAGGAGCTTCTGGGCGGCCGCGATGCGCTGGTCCAGAAGCCAGCGCAGCGGAGTCGTCCCGGTGGCCGCCGCGAAGTGCCGCGCGAAGGACCGCGGTGACATCCCGGCGCGGGCGGCGAGGTGGGGCACCGTGAGCGGCTCGTGGAGATGCTCCAGGGCGTACGCGCGTACGGCGGCCAGCGCGTCCGCGTCGCGGTCGGCGGGCGCGGTGGGATGTTCGATGAACTGGGTCTGGGTCCCGGTCCGGAACGGCGCGGTGACCATCGAGCGGGCGACCGCCGCGGCGGCCTCCGCGCCGTGGGCGGTACGGACGAGGTGCAGACAGAGGTCGATCCCGGCGGCCGTACCGGCGGCCGTCCAGATGTTGCCGTCCTCGACGAACAGGGCGTCCGGCTCGATCCGCACCCGCGGATGGCAGGCCCGCAGCAGGTCGATCAGGTTCCAGTGCGTCAGGGCGCGGCGGCCGTCGAGCAGCCCCGCCTGGGCGAGCGTGAAGGCGCCGCCGCACAGCGCGGCGATGGTGGTGCCCCGGGCATGGGCGCGGCGCAGCGCCTCCAGTACGGGCTCCGGCGCGGGGGTGACGTGGTCGTCGAGGCCGGGGACCAGGATCAGCTCGGCCCGGGGCAGCCAGGCCAGGGTCCGGTCCGGGGCGAGGGCGAGCCCGCCGCGCATCGCCACGGGTGCGGGATCGGCGGCGACCCGGCGCAACTCGAAGGCCGGTACGCCGCGGTCGGTGCGGTCCACACCCCAGACCTCGGTGATGACGCTGACGTCGAAGGCCCGGATGCCCGGGAAGGCGAGGAGGGCGATGCGATGGTGGTGCGGCGGCCGGGTCACGCTGGCAGTAAACCATCGAACGCTGTCTTTTCGCCCCCTGGGGCGGGCCCGTGGAACACGACACCATCATCGGCATGGAGATCGTCACGGAAATTGCAGAGAACACGGCGCTGGTAGTGGTGGACGTGCAGAAGGGCTTCGACGAGTCGGAGTTCTGGGGCCCGCGCGACAACCCGGCCGCCGACGACAACATCGCCGCGCTCATCGCCGCCTGGCAGGAGACCGGCCGCCCCGTCGTCTTCGTACGGCATGACTCGGCCAAGCCGGACTCGCCCCTGCGGCCGGGGTACGCGGGCAACGACTTCAAGGAGTACGTCGAGCAGCGGCGCGGACTGGGCAAGGGCCCGGAGCTGCTCATCACCAAGAACGTGAACTCGGCGTTCTACGGCACACCGGACCTGGACGCCTGGTTCAAGGCGGCGGGCATCACCCGGTTCGTCGTGGCCGGAATTCAGACCAACATGTGCGTGGAGACGACGGCCCGCATGGGCGGCAACCTCGGCTACGAGGTCCTGTTCCCCCTGGACGCCAGCTACACCTTCGACCTGACGGGCCCGTTCGGCTGGCACCAGACGGCCGCCGAACTGGCCCGCGCCACCGCCGTGTCCCTGCACGGCGGCGGCTTCGCCAAGGTGGTGACGACGAAGGAACTGGTGGCTGCTGCCCGGTCCTAGCGTCACTCCGGTTCAGGCAGGAGGCATGGTCGCGCGGTTTCCCCGATGAACGCGTCCGGTCCCTTTCGCGTCTTCCCCCGTGGCACAGCCAACCCACACCTTCGAAGACGTCGAACGGAAACGCCGAGCCGTGGTCTCTGCCGAACTGACCGACCTGACCCCCGTCCGGCCGGACCATGCGGCACCGTCCCGGAACCATCCCGTCCGCACGTTCCGGCGCCGCCACCGCCTCCCGCTCCGCGCGACGCGGTGCCGCTGGTGTCGGCGCCCGCGACCGTCCTGCGGACCACGAGCGCCGAGGTCGACGTGCGGGTGCCGAGGCCCGGCCCGGTGACCGTGCGGGTCGCGTACTCGCCGTGGCTGCGCGCCGAGGGCGGCTGTCTGCGCAAGGACGGCGAGTTCACGCGGCTGACGGTGTCCGAGCCGGGCGAGTACCGGATCAGCTCGGAGTACGATCCGTCGCCGGGACGGGCTCCTTCATGCTGACCGCACCGCCTTCCACGGGTTTCCTCAGCGGCCTCGGCCGCGGGCCCTGGAGGAGGTAGGTCAGACCGAAGCCCGCGCCGACGACGGCCGCGCCGCCCACCGCGTCGAGGACCCAGTGGTTGCCGGTCGCCACGATCGCGGAGACCGTGAACAGCGGGTGCAGCAGGCCCAGCGCCTTCATCCACCACTTGGGCGCCAGGATCGCGATCACCAGTCCGCACCACAGCGACCAGCCGAAGTGCAGCGAGGGCATCGCCGCGTACTGGTTCGTCAGCGCGGTCAGCGTGCCGTAGTCCGGCTTGGAGAAGTCCTGCACGCCGTGCACCGTGTCGATCACGCCGAGGCCCGGCATCAGGCGCGGCGGGGCGAGGGGGTAGAGCCAGAAGCCGACGAGCGCGAACAGGGTGGCGAAGCCGAGCGCGGCGCGCGCCCAGCGGTAGTCGGCGGGGCGGCGGACGTAGAGCACGGCGAGGGTGGTGAGCGGGACGACGAAGTGGAACGACTCGTAGTAGAAGTCGAAGAAGTCGCGCAGCCACTCGACCTTGAACACGGCGTGGTTGGCCCAGTGCTCGATGTCTATGTGCAGAAACCGCTCGAGGGAGAGTATCTGGTCGCCGTGGTGTTCGGCGGTGGTCCGGCCGCCCTCGTTGGTGCCGCCCGTCGCCGCGAGCCTGACCTGCTGGTAGGCGGAGTAGCCGACGCGGATCAGGAGGAGTTCGAGCAGCAGGTTCGGGCGGGTGAGGACCCGGCCCAGGAACGGGAGCAGCGGCACCCGCTTCCACCGGGTGGGGACCGGTTGCGCGTAGTCGGTGGGGATCGGCTTGCGGTAGTACTCCGAGGTACGGGACAGGAACGGCACGATCGTGGCCGCGGCGAGCGCGGCGAGCAGCACCACGTTGTCGCGCAGCGGGTGGAGCGCCGCCATGTTCGGCAGCATCATCTTCGCGGGCAGCGTCACGACGAGGACGACGGCGACGGGCCACATGTAGCGGTCCGAGGTCTTCTTGCCGACCCGGCCGACCACCGCGAGCAGTACCCACAGCAGCTGGTGCTGCCAGGTCGTGGGCGACACGGCGACCGCGACACAGCCGGTGACCGCCACGGCGAGCAGCAGCTGCCCGTCCTGCGCGTAGCGCACCGCGCGGCGCAGGCCGAGGACCGCGACGGCCGCGCCGAGCAGCAGGAACAGGCCTATCTCCAGCGGGCCTTCGAGGCCGAACCGCAGCAGCGCGCCGTGCAGCGACTGGTTGGTGAGGTCGTCCGCGTCCCGGCCGAGGCCGACGCCCGCCAGGTGGTGCACCCAGTACGTGTTGGAGTCGTGCGGCAGCGCGGCCCAGGCGAGCGCGGTCAGGGCGGCGAAGGTGATTCCGGTGGACGCGGCGGCGCGGCGGCGTCCGGTGAACCAGAGCAGCGGCGCGAAGACCAGCACGGTCGGCTGGAGCGCCGCCGCGAGGCCGATCAGGACGCCGCTGGCGCGCTCCCCGCGCACGGTGAAGCAGCCGAGCAGGACGAGCAGCACCGGGATGACGCTGGTCTGCCCGAGGTAGAGGGTGTTGCGCACCGGCAGCGACAGCATCAGCAGGCTGATCGCGACGGGCGCCGCGAGCAGCGACGTACGCCGGCTCACCGGCTGCGGCAGGGCACGCGACGCGACCATGCCGAGCGCGACGACCAGCGACAGGGTGCCGAAGGTCCAGCCCCAGCCGAGGGCCTGCTCGGCCGCGCGCGTGAGGGGTTTCAGGACAAGTCCGCCGAAGGGGGTGCCGGTGAACTGCGTCGAGTCGTACAGCGACCCCTTCACATGCAGCACGCCGTTCGTGCCGACCCAGGTCTCCAGGTCCGTCAGCCGCTCCCCCTTGGGCGTGCTGAGGACGACGGCCACCTGCCGTATCGCCAGGACGGCGGCGATCACCCACAGCCCGATCCGGGTGGCGCCCAGCCGTGCCCTCGCCGAATCGGCAGCCCCCGCCCCGAATGCATTACCCGCTCGTCCGCCGTGCTCCACATTCGCCACGCCCCGCGGCCCTCCCGCCCCATTCGTCCCGTGCGTCCCACGTATCCCGTACGTCGGCCCCTATCAGGACCCTATGAGGCTCGCACTGCCCCAGTCGAGAGACGCAGGCAACCCCCTCTTCACCTGACGTCCCCCCGCCTTTTGTCCGGATGACGATAGTGCGCGGACGGTTCGGTTCCCCCCTCACTCCGCGACATAGATCACAGACCGACCCGCGAAAGGGGACTCCCAGCCGCCGCATCGCACCTGCATACGCCGCATTCATGCACACTGCGCGGTGAGTCGCGTACGGCACGTAATGCGCATGAGTGCCCCTATGGTCGCTTTTCGGCCCGCTCCCGGGTGGGCCGCGTCCCTGTCCCCGACGAAAGGCATGCCCTTGCCGTCCGCCACAGCCGTCGCGCCCGTCGTCCCCCGACCCCGGACCCCCGCACCACCGGAGGCCACCGTCACCGATCCCGCCCTGGTGAAGCGCGCCGTGAAGGCCGCCGCTCTGGGCAACGCGATGGAGTGGTTCGACTTCGGCGTCTACAGCTACATCGCGGTGACGCTGGGCAAGGTCTTCTTCCCGTCGGGCAACCCGACCGCGCAACTGCTCTCCACCTTCGGCGCCTTCGCCGCGGCCTTCCTCGTCCGCCCCCTCGGCGGCATGGTCTTCGGTCCGCTCGGCGACCGCATCGGCCGCCAGAAGGTCCTCGCCCTCACCATGATCATGATGGCGGCGGGCACCTTCGCGATCGGCCTGATCCCGTCGTACGCCACGATCGGCGTGGGGGCGCCGCTGCTGCTCCTGCTGGCCCGCCTGGTGCAGGGCTTCTCCACCGGAGGCGAGTACGCGGGCGCCTCGACCTTCATCGCCGAGTACGCGCCCGACAAGAAGCGCGGCTTCTTCGGGAGCTGGCTGGAGTTCGGCACGCTCGCCGGATACATCGGCGGCGCGGGCCTGGTCACCCTCATGACCGCCTTCCTCTCCACCGATGACCTCCTGTCGTGGGGCTGGCGGATCCCGTTCCTGATCGCGGGCCCGATGGGCATCATCGGTCTCTATCTGCGGATGCGCCTGGAGGAGACCCCGGCGTTCGCGGCGGAGCTGGAGAAGGCCTCGAAGAAGGAGAAGGACCGCCCGAAGGTGCCGCTGCGCGAGATGGTCACCGGCCAGTGGCGGGCACTTCTCCTGTGCATGGGCCTGGTGCTGGTCTTCAACGTCACCGACTACATGCTGCTGTCGTACATGCCGAGCTATCTGACCAGTGAGCTGAAGTACGACGAGACGCACGGTCTGCTCGTCGTCCTCGGCGTGATGGCGCTGATGATGATCGTGCAGCCCTTCGCGGGCGCCCTGACCGACCGGATCGGCCGCCGCCCGGTGATCGCCGCGGGCTGCGTCGGCTTCCTCGCCCTGTCCATCCCGGCCATCCTGCTGATCCGCCAGGGCAGTCTGCTCGCCGTCGCGCTCGGCATGGGCGCCCTCGGTCTGCTCCTGGTCTGCTTCACCGCCGCGATGCCCGCCGCGCTCCCTGCGCTCTTCCCGACGAAGGTCCGCTACGGCTCGCTCTCCATCGGCTTCAACGTCTCCGTCTCGCTCTTCGGCGGCACGACCCCGCTGGTGGTCACGGCGCTCATCGGCGCGACCGGGAACATGATGATGCCCGCGTACTACATGATGGCCGCGGCCGTGATCGGCGGCGTGGCCGTGTGGTTCATGACGGAGTCGGCGGGGCAGCCGCTGCCCGGCTCGGCACCGGCCGTCGAGCCCTCGGAGCGCTGACGTCGATCGTTTGCGTCGCGCCGACCTGGAACCGTAGCCTCCGTCGCGCCGTCTGAGACCCTGTCCGGCGGCACGACGGAAGGCTACGGGGGATGTTGCGCGGTATGCGTATGCGGACAGGTCTGTCCAATGTCGTACGGGGGCGGGTGCTGGCCGTCGTACTCACGCTGCTGGGGCTCCAGTTGGGGTCCCTGGTGGCACCGGCGTACGCCTGCGGGTGCGGGGCGATGATTCCGGACAGCCAACGGCACGTCACGGTGGACCGGGAGATGTCCGTCGTCCGCTGGGACGGCCACCAGGAACAGATCGTGATGAGCCTGACGGTCGCCGGGGACGCGCACGAGGCCGCGTGGATCATGCCGGTCCCGCACCGCGCGACGGTGAAGCTCGGCTCCAGCGCGCTCTTCGACCAGCTCGACAAGGCGACCGCGCCCGAGCACCGCACCCGCCACCACTTCTGGCCGGACAATGGCGACTGGCCCTTCGCCGACGACACCGAGAGCGGGGACGCCGCCCCGCTGCCCGGCGCGAAGGCACCCTCCGTGGGCGTCGTCGGCCGCGAGCGCCTCGGCCCCTTCGACGTCGCCCGCCTCACCGCCACCGACTCGGGCGCCCTCGGCGACTGGCTCGCCGACAACGGCTTCAACCTCCCCTCCCGCCTCGACACGGCGCTGCGCCCGTACGTCGACCAGGGCTGGGAGTACGTGGCGATCCGACTGGCCCCCGAGAACGCGGACTCGCCGCTCGGCGGCACCCTCGATCCGCTCCATCTCACCTTCGCCAGCGACGAGTTGATCTACCCGATGCGGCTCTCGCGCCTCGCGCAGACCCCGCAGTCGCTCGGCCTGTACGTCCTCGCCGCGCACCGCATGGAGCCGGCTTCGGCGATCGGCGGGGACCGGCCGCAGATCACCTACGCGGGCCGCGTCGCCACGACGACGGGCCCGCTGGCCCCGCTCGCCGACGGCGGCACCGACTTCCTCACCGCCATCGACCAGGAGTTCCCGCAGCCCTCGCAGATCTCCGGCGACCACGAACTGCGGCGCACGGCGACCGACACGACGTACCGCCGGGTGATCTACACGGACCGGCTCCTCACGGTGGGCGGGGTGCCGGTGTGGCTGCTGACGGTGGGTGGCGTACTGGCACTGGCCGCCGTGGCCCTGGTGATGGGCGCACGGGCCCGGAGGCGCCGCCCGATCCTGCCGCCCCCGCCCGTGCACGCACCCCCGCCGATCGGCTGACGTCACCCTGCGAACACCGGAAATCCCGCTGACAAGCACAGGCGCCGCGACTAGTTTCGTCCCGGGAACTAGTTAGTACATCTAACTAGGCATACGAAAGGCATGGTGCATGAGCGAGTCGCAGCTCTGGAACGACGTCGACGACTACTTCACCTCCCTCCTCGCCCCCGCCGACGACACACTCACCGCGGCGCTGCGCGACAGCGACGCGGCCGGGCTGCCGCCCATCAACGTCGCGCCGAACCAGGGCAAGCTGCTCCAGCTCCTCGCCGAGATCCAGGGCGCGCGCCGCATCCTGGAGATCGGCACGCTCGGCGGCTACAGCACGATCTGGCTGGGCCGCGCCCTCCCGGCCGACGGCCGGCTGATCACCTTCGAGTACGACGCCACGCACGCCGAGGTCGCCCGCCGCAACCTCGCCCGCGCGGGCCTCGACAAGATCTCCGAGGTGCGGGTGGGACCCGCCCTGGAGTCACTGCCGAAGCTGGCCGAGGAGAACCCCGAGCCGTTCGACTTCGTCTTCATCGACGCGGACAAGGTGAACAACCCGCACTACGTCGAGTGGGCCCTCAAGCTCACCCGGCCCGGCAGCCTGATCGTCCTCGACAACGTCGTGCGCGGCGGCGGGGTCACCGACGAGGCCAGCACCGACCCGAGCGTGCGGGGCACCCGGGCCGCGCTCGAACTGATCGCCACCCACCCGAAGTTGAGCGGTACGGCGATCCAGACGGTGGGGAGCAAGGGGTACGACGGTTTCGCGCTGGCACGCGTAGTGGCCTGAGGTACCTGAGATATCCGAGGTATCTGACGTATCCGAGGCCTTCACGCTTCGTGATAGAAGCCCACGTTCACGGTGCGGGGGCCGGTGCGGTCCTGGATGACGAGTTCTCCGGAGCTGCCCGCGGGGAGCTTCGCCGTCCCGCCGTACGGGAGCGGCTGGACCGGCAGGCCCGCCAGCGTCAGACGTACCTCCGCGGAGGGCTCGGAGTGGGAGCCGCGCAGCCAGGTGACCTGCCAGGTGTTGTCCGGGCCGCACAGGAACTCCAGGTGGACCCGGGACACGAACAGCCAGTCGTCGGGGGTCGCGAGACGGCACACGGCCCGGTCCCGGCCCACCCGCAGCATGGCACCGGGGTCGCTCGGCGCGTCGGCCATCAGCATCCCGGCCGTCGCACCCGCGTCCGCCCCGGTGACCGAGGCCATGGTGAGTTCGAGCACGTGCGCTCCTTCGGTTCGTGCTGGTCCAATTGTGCGTGTGCGGGGCATGGTTGGCGCACCGCCGCCGCATGATAATTCGACCGGTCGCCCCGCCGTGCGAGCTCCGGCACAATGGACTCATGACCGAGCGCAAGCCACCCGGTGTCAGCTTCGAGTCCTGGATCGACAAGCAAATCCGCGAGGCGGAGGCACGCGGGGAGTTCGCGGACCTCCCCGGCGCGGGCAAGCCGATGCCCGACGTGACCGACACGTCGTACGACGAACTGTGGTGGATCAAGCGGAAGATGGCCCGCGAGGGGCTGTCCGTGCTGCCTCCCACGCTGGCCCTGCGCAAGGAGGCGGAGGACGCGCTCGCAGCGGCTTCCGTGGCCCCCTCGGAGCGGGTCGTGCGCCGCATTGTCGAGGACATCAACGTCAAGATCCGCGAGGTCATGTTCAAGCCGCCGCCGGGACCTCCCCTCGGGCTCAAGCCGTACGACGTCGAGGAGATCGTCCGGGAGTGGCGCGAGCGCCGGGAGGGACAGCCGCCCGGTGACGACTGAGGCCGCGCCCCGGGACATGGTCCGGAACGCGGCCTCACTTGTTCCTGTGTTCCTGGCAGGGCTCAGAGCCGCAGCAGCCGCTCCGTCACCTCGCGGTAGTCCCGCAGGGTGAGCCGGAGCTGTTCGGTGTCGGCGGTCTCCTGCCAGGAGGTACGCAGCGTGCCGCGACGCCGCGCCACAGCGTCCGCGAACCGCGCGGCAAGCTCCTCCAGCACGTGATCGGCCTCCTCCACGGAGTCCCGCGGCCCGTCGACGAACCCCCCGACCGCGTGCCGCAGCCTCAGCGAGAACTTGTCGCACTCGTCCTGGGGGAGGACGCGGGTGTCGTGTGGGGGGAGCTGCCGGGTGTCGTGTTGCGGGAGCGGTCGGGCGTCGGGCGCGGTGGGTCGCCCGTGGGCCGCACCGCCTGTGCTCTCACCGGCCGCAATGCCGGCGACCTCGCGGGATGCCGGGCCGATGTTCTCGGCTGCCGCCGGGTCGACACCCTCGCGGGGCGCGGTGCCGGTGCCGGGGCGCCCCGCCTCTCCCCGGTGTGCCGTCGCGTGCTCGCTCACCGGGGCCTTCTGGCCCGGCCGGTCCTCGCGGGCCGGTGTGGCCGCTTCGGATACCGGGTCCACGCGGCCCTTCGTGGGCTCGCGGCGCGCCGTGCCCTCGGGTCCTTCACCTGATGTCATGTCCTTCATCGTTCTCAACTCCCCTTCGCCTGACGCCTGGTGAACGACCAGGGCAGGTGGGATCGGCCGTCGGGAGCGGAGCCCTCAGGGCGGGTGGGCGTGGGCGGGACGGTGGACGGCTTCGCGTCGTTGTCCGCCCGGTGGCGATGGGTGTCCTGGCGGGTCGGGGTCACCAGGTCCTCGAAGAGGGCGCGGGCCTCGACCATGGCCTCGCGCATCTCCTCGGTGCCGGCCCGGCTCTCCGGGCCGCCGTCGGTGCGGACCCGCGCCACGCGGTGCACACGGCGGTAGCCGTGGACATGGTGTCCGTGGTGGACGGAGAGCGCGGCGAGCTGCTCCTCGTAGCGGCCGCCGTCGGGGAATCCGCGCGCGCCGGCCAGCTCACCGAGCAACTGGTCCGCCTCGGCCACCGCCTCCTGCGGCGCGTCGACGAAGCGTTCCTGGGCGGCCGTCCAGCGGGCCGCGTACCGCTCACGGACCGCGGGCTCCAGCGGCCGCTCCCGCAGCGCCCCGTGCTGCCTCACCCGCTCGGCGAGGTCGCGCTCGGCGGCCCGGGCGTCACCGTCGTGCCGGGCGACGGCCCTGTCGTACTCGGGCCCGAAGCGCCGCTGCAGGCTGCGCCCGCCCTGCGGCCTTCGGACGAGGAGGGTCAGGGCGGCCGCGACAGCGACAACGGCCGCCACGATGACGATCAGAGTGATGATCACGCCTGTGGACATGGGTGCCTTCCGGGGGTTCTCGACCCAACGGGCCGGTTCCCGGACCGGGTTGCCCGGAAGGCGACCCTCAAACAGCGGCCGTCACGCGGCGAACCGCCGCAGTCCCGTCACCGACCACACGCTCACGATGCGCCCCTCCCGCACCTGGAACAGGTCGATTCCGCTCTTCTCGACGGTGTCACCGGAGTCGTCCGGCAGCGTCACGTACCAGCGGGACGCCACGCCGCCCCGCCCGGTGTCGACGAGGGGGGTGCCGTCGACGGCGAACCGCGCTCCGGGGACGGACCCGCGGAACTCCGCGACGTAGTCGACGATGGCCTGAGGCCCGTGCAGGGTGTCGGTGTCCGCCTTGTCGGGGCTGTTGCCGAAGCGGATCCGGAAGTCCGGGGCGAGAAAGCGCTCGGGGTCGCTCAAGTCGCCGTTCCACAAGGCCGTCCAGCGCTCGAAGAGCGCGATGCCACTCGCCGGGGTGAGGGCGTCGGTCGTGGTCGGTGCTGTCATGGTGCCACCATCCTTACTCTGAGTTGCCCGGAGTTCGTGGGCACCAGCCTCGGACGCGTGCGCGACAACCCCCTGTCGGTGATTGCGCTCACATGCCGAACTCTCCCAGCGACACCAAGTCCCAGCCGAATGTGTCGAGTTCGGCGAGGTCGACGGAGCGACTCGGCGCCCGTTCGTCGAGCACGACGGCCTCCCGTATCCGGTCGAGGCGGAAGCAGCGCACCCCGGACCGCAGCCGGCACCACGCCAGCAGGTACCAGTGGTCGGTACCGGCGAGGAACCCCAGCGGTTCGACGGCACGGCCGGTCACCGCGCCCGCGATGTCCGCGTACTCCAGCCGCAGCACCCGCCCGACGGCCAGCGCCTCCCGCACCGGCCCCGGCACGGTCGGCGACGAAGGCGCCCGCTCGGCCGAAGGGTGGACGAGCAGCCGTACCCGCCCCGTGAGATCGGCCGCCGCCACCCGCTCGTGCTCGGGCATCACCGCGAGCACCTTGTGCAGCGCGCTGCGCGCGTCGGCCGCGAAGGGCGTGTCCGCGAGGGCGCGCAGCCCGACGGCGAGAGCGGTCGCCTCGGCCGGAGTGATCGCCAGCGGCGGCAACGTCCGCCCCCTGTCCAGGACGTAGCCGCCGGTCCGGCCGGGTTCGGCGTAGAGCGGCACGCCCGACTGCTGCAGCGCGGCGAGATCACGCTCGATCGTGCGGACGCTGACCTCGAAGCGCCGCGCGAGTGTGCGGGCGCTGCACGGGCGGGGTGCGGCGGCGCGCAACTCCTCGACGAGGGCGTACAGCCGGTCGGTGCGGTTCATGTCAGCCGGTCCGTCCGGTCGGTGCGGTTCATGCCGACCAGTCTCGCCACACCCACTGACAGTCAGTCCGCCGAAATCCGCTTGCGGACGGGACCCGGCACCTCGCGACAATGACCGCCATGGCCCGTACGAAACCTTCGACGCCCTCGACGCCCTCGACACCTTTCTGGACCGTCGCCCCCGAACCCTTCGACTCCCCCGTCGCCGCCGCGCTGTGGCGGGCGTACTACACGGAGGTCAGCGACCGCTGGTATCTGCTGCACGAGGGGCACGCGACCGACCCGGACGAGCTGGAGCGGGAGGTCGCCAAGGAGACGGGGGCCGACTTCGCGGAGCCCACCGGAGTGCTGCTGGTCGCGCGGTACGACGGAGCGCCCGGCGGCATGGCGGGGGTGCGGATGCTCGACGCCACCACGGGTGAGCTCAAGCGGGCCTTCGTACGTGCGGACATGCGGGGCAAGGGCGGCGCGCCCCTGCTGCTCGCGGCGGCCGAGGAGGCGGCCCGCGGACTCGGTGCCGAGCGGCTGATCCTCGACACCCGCGGCGACCTCGTGGAGGCACGCGCGCTGTACGCCCGGCACGGCTACGCGGAAACCGAGGCGTACAACGACGACATCTACGCCGAGCACTGGTTCAGGAAGGAGCTGAACTGAACCGAACCGAAGTGAGCTGACTCGCTTCGCCGAGGGTTACGCCGGTGTCCCCTGCGGTCGCGGCACCGTCCCGTCGTGCGGGCGCTCCGCGTCGGACCCGCACATCTCGGCGTTCAGCTCCTCGACCAGCTTGGTGAGGTCGGTCGGGCGGTCCGGGCCCCACCAGTCGCCGAGCAGCTCGGCGAGGGACTCCTCGCGGGCCTGGGCGAGTTTCCCGGCGGCCTCGCGGCCCTGGTCGGACAGCACGAGGTCGAGTCCGTCGCGGACGGCGAGGCGGCGCTCCTCGAGCTGCCGGGACGCGGCGATCACGACGTGCAGCGGTACGGCGCTGCGCTCGGCGAGCTCCGCGGGCTCGGCCCAGCCGTACTTCTTGATCCGCAGCAGCAGCCAGCTCGCGGCGGGCAGCAGGTCGTAACCGGCCCGCGCGGTGATCTTCTCGTAGACCTGGCGCCGCCCCTCCCGGGTGCCGAGCACGGACAGCGCCCGGCACACCTCGTCGTACGACGACCGCTCGACCGGATTGCTGGCGAGCGTCTCCGTGACGTCCGGCGCCGTGACGGACCCCCGCAGCTTGTCCTCGCGCAGGAACCAGGCCAGTACGAAGCCGAGAACGGCGACGGGGGCCGCGTAGAGGAAGACGTCCGTGATGGACGAGGCGAACGCGTGCAGGACGGGCTGCCGCAAGTCGGGCGGGAGGTCGGCGATGCCCTTCGGGTCGGCCTTGAGCGCGTTCACGCTGAGGCCCGCGGGAAGCTGCTGCCCGCTGAGCGCGACCGTCAGCTTGTCGCCGAGGCGGCTCGCGAAGACCGTGCCGAAGATGGCCACGCCGAACGAGGCGCCGATCGAGCGGAAGAAGGTGGCGCCGGAGGTGGCGACGCCCAGATCCTCGTAGGAGACCGCGTTCTGCACGATCAGGACCAGCACCTGCATGACGAGGCCGAGGCCCAGGCCGAAGACCAGGAAGTAGGCGCTCATCTCGCCGGTACTGCTGTTCTCGTCGAGCTGGTGGAGCAGGAGCAGGCCGAGGGTGGTGACCGCCGTGCCCGCGACGGGGAACACCTTCCAGCGGCCGGTACGGCTGACGATCTGTCCGGAGACGGTGGACGAGAGCAGCAGCCCGAACACCATCGGCAGCATGTGCACGCCCGACATGGTGGGCGTCACGCCCTGGACGACCTGGAGGAAGGTCGGCAGATAGGTCATCGCGCCGAACATCGCGAAGCCGACGATGAAGCTGATGACGGCGGAGAGCGTGAAGGTGCGGATGCGGAAGAGCTTGAGCGGGAGGACGGGCTCGGCAGCCCTCCGTTCCACGGCGACGAAGGCCGCGATCAGGACGACACCCAGGACCGCGAGGCCGATGATCTGGGGCGAGTTCCAGTCCCAGGTGGTGCCGCCGAGCGAGGCCACCAGGACCAGGCAGGTGGCGACCGAGGCGATCAGCAGGGTGCCGAGGTAGTCGATGACGTGCTGGGCGGAGCGGACCGGGATGCGCAGCGCGGTGGCGATCACGGCGAGCGCGACGACGCCGACGGGCAGGTTGATGTAGAAGACCCAGCGCCAGCTGAGGTGCTCGGTGAAGACCCCGCCGAGCAGCGGCCCGAGCACGCTGGTCGCCCCGAACACGGCGCCGAACAACCCCTGATACTTGCCCCGTTCGCGCGGCGCGACGATGTCTCCGACGATCGCCATGGACAGCACCATCAGCCCGCCGCCGCCCAGGCCCTGCAACGCCCGGAAGCCGATCAGCTCGGGCATGTTCTGCGCCATGCCGCACAGCGCGGAGCCGATCAGGAAGATCACGATCGCGGTCTGGAACAGCTTCTTCCGGCCGTACTGGTCGCCGAGCTTGCCCCACAGCGGAGTCGCCGCGGTCGCCGCGAGCAGGTACGCGGTGACCACCCAGGACAGGTGCTCCAGACCGCCGAGGTCGCTGACGATGGTCGGCAGCGCGGTCGACACGATCGTCTGGTCGAGGGCGGCGAGCAGCATGCCGAGCAGCAGCGCGCCGATCGAGACGAAGACGCTGCCGTGCACGGTGTTGTCGCGGGCGTCGAGGGCGGCCGCGGAGCGCCGCCGCGCGGCCGCCTCGTTCACGCCGTACGCCTCGGTCACCCCGCCGACCGCGTCCGTACCGCCCGCCCCGCCCACTGCGTCGGTGCCGGACGGCGCTTCCCTGCCGGACGGCGCGTCCGTGCCGTGCGCATCCCCGGTCATACGGACCTCCCTGGGACCCGGGTCTCGGTCACGTTCCATCCTGGTCGGTGTGACCGGTTATGGCCTGTTGAGTCCCACGGAGGCCGGGATTCCGGGCAGTGCGGGGAGATTGTGTGGGGGACATCCGGATAATCTCTGGAGTTCTTCAGGGGGAGGGACCCACGCGTGACTGAACCGAACGGGCATGTCTGCCCCGAGTGCGCCACGCCCCGCACACCGGACGGCACCCCGTCCTGCGCCTGCGCCCAACGGGCGTCCGACGCCCTGCGCGAGGCCCGCACGGCGGAGGCGGCCGCGGCGGAGGACTTCGATCCGCTGCGGATACGGCCCTATGTGGAGTTGGGGGCGGGGGACGCGGGGGCGTCAGGGGCGTCAGGGGCGTCAGGGGCGTCAGGGGCGTCAGGGGCGTCAGGGGCGTCAGGGGCATCGGAGGGGTCCGGAGCTCTGGAGGGGCTTCGGGCGGAGGCGGGGGGAGGCGGGGCGCTGGGGGGAGCCAGTGGTCCGGCGAGAGCCAGTGGCCCTCAGGGAGCCGGTGATCCTCAGGGAGCCGGTGGTCCTCAGGGAGCCGGTGGTCCTCAGGGAGCCGGTGGCCCGCACGGAGCCGGTGCGCGGGAAGGCGCCGGGGTTCCGCCAGGAGCCGGTGTGCGGGCCGTAGACGCGGCTTCGGCGGGCGTCGAAGACGCCTCCGCGTCCACCATGCGCCTCGCCGCCCTGCCGTCCGAGCCGCGCGCCACCGACGTACGCCTCTTCCCGGAGGCGGAGGACACCCGGCGGCCCGGATCCCTCTCGGAACCGGACGACGAGCCGCCCCGGCGTCGGCGGCGTACCGCTCTCCTGGCCGTCTCCGGAGCCGTCGTCACCGTCGTGGCCGCGGCGGGGTTCGCGAGCGGCCTGTTCTCGTACGACACTCCCTCGCGGGACGGGGCGTTGCCGGACGACGTACGGGCGAGCGTGCCGGACGCGTCGTCCGAGGCCGCCTCGGTGTCGCCGTCCCGGAGCGCGTCGTCCGCCGCGCCGGCGCCGGTCGCCCCGGCACCGTCGCACAGCGCGAGCCCGTCGCCCTCGGCGTCCGCGTCGAGCGCGTCGGCGACGCCGTCACGGTCGGCCGACCCCACCCAGTCGCCCACGACCGCCACCGCCACCACCACCGGCTCCGCAGAGGCCCCCGGCGACGGCTCCGACAAGCTCCGCGTGCAGACCTTGCGGCGCGGCGACAAGGGGTCCGAGGTCACCGAACTCCAGCTGCGCCTGCGTCAGTTGTCCCTCTACACCGGCAAGACCGACGGCAACTTCAACAACCAGGTCGAGGACGCCGTACGCCGCTACCAGTGGGCCCGCGGCATCACCGCCGACGAGCAGGGGGTGTACGGCGGGGCGACCCGGACGAGCCTGGAGGCGGAGACGGCTGAGCCGTGAGCCTCCGGGGGCCGATTTCAGCCCGTCCGGCGTTTGAGGACGAGCGCGTCAGCGCGACAGCGGGGGTCTGGGGGCGGCACCCCCAGGTACGGGTCGGGCAGGGGCGGAGGGGGCGAGAACCGCCCCGGCCGTCAGCCGATACACACCCGAATCGCCCCGCCCCCCGCACCCTCCACCCGCACCTGCGTAAGGTCACGAACCAGCACATCCGGCCGGTGAAAACCCGCTCGAGGCCCGACCCCGACGACCCGCATCCCGGCAGCCTTCCCCGCCGAGATCCCCGCCCCGGAGTCCTCGAAGACGACACAGTCCTCGGGCGCGACGCCCAGTTCGGCGGCGCCCTTGAGGAAACCCTCGGGGTCCGGCTTGCTCGCCCCGACGGACTCGGCGGTGACGCGCACGTCGGGCAGCGAGAGCCCGGCGGCAGCCATCCGCGCGCTGGACAGACCGACGTCCGCGGAGGTCACGAGGGCGTGCGGCACCCCGGCGAGGGAGGCCAGGAACTCCGGAGCACCCGGGATCGCGACGACGCCGTCCATGTCGGCGGTCTCCTCGGCGAGCATGCGCGCGTTGTCCGCGTAGTTCTGCGCCATGGGCCGGTTCGGCAGCAGCACCGCCATCGAGGCGTAGCCCTGCCTGCCGTGGACCACCTTCATGACCTCGTCCCCGTCGAGCCCGTGCCGGTCGGCCCAGCGGCGCCAGCAGCGCTCGACGACGGCGTCCGAGTTGACGAGGGTGCCGTCCATGTCGAGCAGGAGGGCGCGGGCGGTCAGAACGGTGGGGGCCGTCATCGGCATGCTCCAAGACGCGGGAAAGGGGGCCCAGCGTGGCCCCCAGGGACAAGGCGGCCCCGCCCGCCGGTCAGGGAGTGCGGGCGGGAGCCACTTTGTTCCTCAACGATACAAAAAGTAGGGGGCACAGCGCCACCCCCTCTGACCTGCGACGCAACCAATCCGACCGGATACGGCCACCACAGCGACATCACCAGGACAGCGGAAGGACGCCGCGAACGACGTCGCACGGGCACCGAACCCCACCGACTCAGACCGTCGCCGCCTCGTACAGACCCCACACCCCGAGCCCCAGCATCAGGACCGCCGCGACCTTGGTGATGAGCCGCAGCGGCACCCGCTTCATCAGGGCCTTGCCGCCGACGATGCCGAGCCCGGCGACCGCCCAGAGCGCGAGGACCGCGCCGAGGCCGACGGAGACCGGGTCGTCGTATCGGGCCGCGAGGTTCGCCGTCATGATCTGCGTGAGATCGCCGAACTCGGCGACCAGGATGAGCATGAAGCCCGCCCCCGAGACCTTCCAGAAGCCCTGGTTCTCGGGCCGGCGGACCTTCTCCTCGTCCTCGTCCTGCTTCATGAGCAGCATCGCGGCGCCGCCCAGGAAGAGCACACCGGTGAGCGCGTGCACGATCTGCTGCGGCAGCAGGGTCAGGACGCTGCCCGCGGCGACGGCGAGCGCGACATGGAGGGCGAAGGCGGCGGCGACACCGGCGAAGACGTACGAGGCGCGGTAACGCGTGCCGAGGACGAGTCCGGCGAGCGCGGTCTTGTCCGGCAGCTCGGCCAGGAAGACGACACCGAAGACGAGCGCCATCACGCTGAAGCTGATCAAAATTCCTCAATCGGTCGGGCTGCCCCACCGAGAGTGCTGTGACAAGCGCTGCGACACCTCGGCATGGCAGCACACAGGGGCACCC
This sequence comes from Streptomyces sp. NPDC029292, assembly GCF_055569295.1. Taxonomy (NCBI): domain Bacteria; kingdom Bacillati; phylum Actinomycetota; class Actinomycetes; order Kitasatosporales; family Streptomycetaceae; genus Streptomyces; species Streptomyces sp. NPDC029292. Next base: position 16,447 of record NZ_JBVHXR010000042.1, on the reverse strand, counting down.
GCACCGAAAGGCACGGGCAGTGCACTGCTTGCCGAAGGTCTCGCTGGCCGGCCTCTGGAACGAGGCCTGCCTCCGGGCGCCGGCTCAGGCGAGCTGAGCAGTATGTCGACGGTCCGGCGAAGAGCTACTCCCCTTCTGCACCGTCCATGCTACGCGACGGCCGCGCGGACCCCGTAGGGCCTTTGGTCCCGAAGGAGGGCGTACCCCCGCGAGCCCCGGGCCCCCGGGCTTCCCGTCCGCCAGGGCGCAGAACCTCGCTCACGCCACGAGACCCGCCACGAGTCCCGCCACAAGTTCCGCCACAAGTTCGGCGACAAGTTCGGCGACAAGTTCGGCGACAAGCCTTGTCATGTCATGTACGCGTCACTAGCTTCTCACCTGACGCACATCCCCCGGAAACAAGCCGCCGCAAGCATGTGCTCGCTCACCCCCAACGGCCCCCCACTCCAAGGGAGTTCGCATGCCAAAGGTCTACGCGCGTCGACGGCTGAGCATACTCGCAGCCCTCACCGGACTGATAGCCATGGCCGGGATTTTCAACGGCCCGACCGCCTCCGCCGCGCTCCCGACCCCGGTCAGCGCCGCCACCGCCCGCACCTACCTCGCCTCCCTCACCGTGGCGACGGAGAACCGCACCGGCTACAGCCGCGACCTGTTCCCGACCTGGATCACCATCTCCGGCACCTGCAACACCCGTGAGTACGTCCTCAAGCGCGACGGTACGAACGTCGTCACCAACTCCGCCTGCACGGCCACCAGCGGCAGCTGGTACTCGGTCTACGACGGCGCCACCTGGACCGCCGCGTCCGACCTGGACATCGACCACCTCGTCCCGCTGGCCGAGGCCTGGGACTCGGGCGCCAGCGCCTGGACCACCGCCCAGCGCCAGGCCTTCGCCAACGACGTCACCCGCCCGCAGCTCATCGCCGTCACGGACAACGTGAACCAGTCGAAGAGCGACCAGGACCCGGCCGAGTGGATGCCCCCGCTCACCTCGTACGCCTGCACCTACGTACGCGCCTGGGTCCAGGTGAAGTACTACTACGACCTGTCGGTCGACTCCGCGGAGAAGAGCAAGCTGAGCTCGGTCCTCAGCGGCTGCTGATCCGCACCGGCCCCACCGGCAAAAGCCGCGGTTCCCGGAACCTCCCCGCCGACCTCCGTCGTTCCGTACCGTACGGGGCGACGGAGGAGGGTGATCACCATGGCGGAGCTGCGCCTGGGACCGCTGCTGAGGTACGTCGACGGCTCGTCCGCGACCTTCTGGGTCGAGGCGAGCCGTCCGTGCACCGCCGAGGTGCGCTGTGCCGACGGCGCCCGCGGCGAGGCCCGCACCTTCCAAGTCGCAGGCCACCACTACGCGTTGGTACCGGTGACGGGACTGACCCCGGGCACGGCGTCCGCGTACGAGATCCTGCTGGACGGCACACCCGTCTGGCCCCTCCCCGACTCCCCCTTCCCGCCCTCGGTCGTCCGCACCCCGGAAGGGGATGCCGTCCGCGTCACCTTCGGCTCCTGCCGCTGGGCCGCGCCGCCCGCGGACGAGAAGGACCCGGTGGGCCCGGACGCGCTGGACACCCTGGCGGCGCGCATCGCCTCGGCCCCCGACGCCGAACGCCCCGACGTCCTCCTTCTGTTGGGCGATCAGGTGTACGCGGACGAGGTCTCGAAGGCCACCCGCCAGTGGATCGCCGCGCGGCGCGGTCTCGCCGATCCCCCGGGCAACCAGGTCGCGGACTACGAGGAATACACCCGCCTCTACTACGAATCCTGGCTCGACCCCGAGATCCGCTGGCTCCTGTCCACCGTGCCGAGCTGCATGATCTTCGACGACCACGACGTCATCGACGACTGGAACACCAGCGCCGCCTGGCTCGCCGACATCCGGGGCACCCCGTGGTGGCGCGAGCGGGTCCTGAGCGGCCTGATGTCGTACTGGGTCCACCAGCACCTCGGCAACCTCTCCCCGCGCGAGCTGTCCGAGGACCTCCTGTACGCCGCCGTCCGCGAAACCCCCGACGGCACGGACGTCCTGCGCGCCTTCGCCGCCCAGGCCGACACCGACCCCGCCTCCGCCCGCTGGAGCTACCGCCGCGACTTCGGCCGCGTCCGCGTCATCATGCTCGACACCCGAGCGGCCCGCGTCCTCGACGAGAAGGACCGCGCGATGCTGGATCCGGGGGAAGCCCAGTGGCTGCGGGAGCAGGTACTGGAGGCGCCCGGCTCGTACGACCATCTCCTCCTCGGCACCTCCCTGCCGTGGCTGCTGCCCCCGCTCGTGCACGACGCCGAGGCGTGGAACGCGGCGTTGTGCCGGGGCGAGCGGGGGGCACGGTGGGCGCGGTTCGGGGAGGGGCTGCGGAGGCGGGCCGATCTGGAGCACTGGGCGGCGTTTCCGGCGTCGTTCGAGGCGTTGACGGAGTTGATCGCGGAGGCCGGATCGGGGGACGGGGCACCCGCGAGCGTCTGCGTGCTGTCCGGGGACGTGCACCACGCGTATGTCGCCGAGCCGTCGTGGCCCGGCGGCACCCGGCCCGACGCCCGGGTGCTCCAGCTGACCTGCTCCCCCGTGCACAACTCCATCCCGCTCTCCATAAGGCTCGGCTTCCGCTTCGGCTGGAGCGGACCGGGGCGGGCGATCGGGCACCGGTTCGCCCGGCACGGCGGCTGCGCGCATCCGCCGGTCAACTGGCGGAAAACCGGCGGCCCTTGGTTCGGCAACCAGTTGATGACGCTGACGCTGCACGGGCGTTCGGCGTCGCTGCGGCTCGAACAGGCACGAGCGGTGCGTGGCGGGAGCGCCCGCCTGACGACGGTGGACGAGTCCGTACTCGTCCCGTAATACGCCCCTTGCATACGGTTGTTGCGTGCGTTGTCCCGGATGCTCGTGAGGCATCCCACACCCGGCGCCGATCCTCCGCTCCGGGGCTCGGTTCCCGCACCGTACGACGGCATGATGAGGCGGACCGTCCGCTTCCAATGGGCGGTCTGCTGCCACGCGCCCCACATGCCCGGGAGTAACACCTTTGTCTGGAGCACCCGCCGCGCCCTCCGGGACCACCCCCGTCTCCGTCGCCGTCGTCGGCGCCGGCCCGCGCGGCACCAGCGTCCTGGAACGCCTCTGCGCCTCCGCGCCCGAGCTCCTCGCGCCGGACGCGCGACTGACGGTCCACGTCGTCGATCCCGCACCACCCGGGCCCGGCCGCGTCTGGCGCACCGCGCAGTCCCCGCACCTGCTGATGAACACCGTGGCCTCGCAGGTGACCCTCTTCACCGACGAGAGCGTGGACTGCTCGGGACCGATACGTCCGGGCCCGAGCCTGCACACTTGGGCCCTCGACACCGATCCCGGGCTGGGCCCCGACGACTACCCGACCCGCGCCCAGTACGGCCGTTACCTGGAGTGGGTCTTCGGCGAGGTGGTGCGCGGGGCGCCGCCCGAGGTGCGGGTCGAGGTGCACACCGCCCGCGCGGTACGGCTCGACGACGGGCCCGACGGCCGCCAGACCCTCGCCCTCTCCACCGGCCGCACCCTGTCCGGCCTCGCCGCCGTGGTCCTCGCCCAGGGCCATCTGCCGGTGCTCGCGGACCCCGCGCAGCAGCGCCTGGCCGCGGACGCCGGGCGGCACGGCCTGCGTCACGTCCCGCCCGCCAATCCGGCCGATGTCGACCTCTCCGCCCTCGCCCCGGGCGAACCGGTGCTCCTGCGCGGCCTCGGCCTCAACTTCTTCGACCACATGGCCCTGCTGACCACGGGCCGCGGCGGCCGTTTCGTCCGCGCGCGCGAGGGCCTGCGCTACCTCCCCTCGGGCGACGAGCCCCGCCTGTACGCGGGTTCCCGCCGCGGTATCCCGTACCAGGCGCGCGGCGACAACGCGAAGGGCCCGTACGGCCGCCACACCCCGCTCGTCCTCACCGACGAGGTGATCTCCGGCTTCCGCAAGCGCGCGGACTCCGGTGACGCACCCGATTTCCTGAGCGAGATATGGCCGTTGGTCGCGAAGGAGGTGGAAACGGTCTATTACGAGGGGGTGTTGGGGCAACCGGAATTCGCAGGTTCCCGCGACCGTTTCCACGATCGCTCCCGCGACCCTTTCCGCGACCGTTTCCGCGACCGTTTCCGCGATCGCTTCCTCGCCGTCCCTCACCGCAGTCCCCAAGAAGCCGACCTGCTCGACGAGTTCGGCATCGCGCACGCCGACCGCTGGTCCTGGGACCGTATGTCGCGCCCGTACGCCTCACGCGCCTTCGCGGGTCCCGGCACCTGGCGGGACTGGCTGCTCGCGTATCTGCGCGAGGACGCCGAACAGGCCGCGCTGGGCAATGTGGAGGGGCCGCTGAAGGCCGCCCTCGACGTGCTGCGCGACCTGCGCAACGAACTGCGGCAGATCGTGGATCACGGCGGGCTGCCGGGTGTCTCGCGCCGGGACCACCTGGACCGCTGGTACACGCCGCTCAACGCCTTCCTCTCCATCGGCCCGCCACGGCAGCGCGTCGAGGAGATGGCCGCGCTGATCGAGTCCGGCGTCCTCGACGTCCTCGGCCCACGGCTGGAGGTGCGGGCCGAGGACGGGGCCTGGGTCGCGCACTCCCCCGACGTGCCCGGCTCGGCCGTCCGCGCGACGACTCTCGTGGAGGCGCGGCTGCCGGAACCGGACCTCAAGCGGACCGCCGACGAGCTGCTCGCCCGGCTGCTGAGGACGGGGCAGTGCCGCCCGCACACCGTGGACGGTTACGAAACCGGAGGGCTGGACGTAACACCGCGCCCCTACCGTCTGATCGACGGTCAAAGTCGGGCGCACGCACGGCGGTTCGCCTTCGGCGTGCCCACGGAGGGCGTGCACTGGGTGACCGCGGCCGGGGCCCGGCCGGGTGTGGATTCGGTCACGCTTTCGGATGCCGACGCGGTGGCGCGGGCGGCACTACGTGCGGCGATGGCCGAAACGGAGCCGCAAGCGGAGGCCGGCCCGTGGCCGAATGTTGAACTTGCAAGTATTGATTAGGTTGCCCTAACGTAGACGACTCACTCGGTTCCGTCCCCACGATCCGGTCCCCCCACGGACCGGACCAGACCGAAGGAGTTCCCCCACATGTCCGGACGCCTCAACAGCGCCCAGCCCTACGCCATCGGCCTGTTCCGCATCGTTTTCGGCCTGCTCTTCGCCGTGCACGGCGCCGCCTCGCTCTTCGGCGTCCTCGGCGGTGTCGCGGGCACCAACGGCGGCACCATCGACGCCGGCACCTGGCCCGGCTGGTACGCGGCGGTCATCCAGCTCGTCGCCGGCTCCCTGGTGCTGCTCGGCCTCGGCACCCGCGCCGCGGCGTTCATCGCGTCGGGCTCGATGGCGTACGCCTACTTCGACGTGCACCAGTCGGTGGCCCTGTGGCCGATCCAGAACGGCGGCGAGGCCTCGTCGATGTTCTGCTGGGCCTTCCTCCTGCTGGTCTTCACCGGCTCCGGCGCGTTCGGCCTCGACCAGCTGATCGCCGGGCGCACCGCCTCGGCCACCGAGGACAAGCGGGCCTCGGAGCCCGTCGCGGCCTGATCGCTCACACGACGACGCCCGCTTCCTCGTACGGGGAGGCGGGCGCCGTCGTCGTACGGAGGCGGGCGCCGTCGTCGTACGGGAGGCGGGCGCCGTCGTCGTACCCGCTCAGCGCTCAGCCCGTCCCGGCCACCCACCCGAACGGGACCGAGAAGCAGGCCACGCGGGCGCCGGTCACGCCCGGCTTGCCGTGCACCACCACGGAAGACGCCGCGCCCCGCCGGAAGCCCCAGTCATGGCGGGCGCTCGCCCCGCCCACGCCCCGGACGTCGGTGGTGAAGTCCAGCCAGACCTCGTTCTCGGCGTTGGCGTAGGCGGGATCCTCCGACGGCTGCACGGGATCCTCGTGGTGCTGGTAGCGCCCGCCCGCGTCGCCCGGACCGGCGCCGCACGGCTTCTGGTGCACCTGGACGCCGTACGCGTACCCCGGCTTCAGCCCCTCCACCGTCAGGCCCACCGTCGTGACCCCGCCCGCCCCGGTGTACTGGCTCACCTCGATCCGGGCGGCCGCCGGGACGAGCCCCATGTCGTACGTCACCGCCGCCGACGGGACGAACGCGGTGGGCGGCGCGAACCGCGCGGCCGTCCTCATCCAGTAGCCGTCGGGCGCGGCCGTACCGCCGCCGCCCGCCGCCAGCACCACCGACGCCAGAGCGCCGACCACCATCCCTGCCACCATCGTCGTCCGGCTCCTCTTGTGTCCGTGCTCGCCGCCTGGGCCCCGGGGAATCGATCCCCTCCGTCTCGTTCGTACGGGAAGTCGGCGCCGTGCGCCGCGCCAGGGCGGCAGCCGGGTGAACGCGATGTGACAAACCCATGAGCCCCCCGTGGATCTCCCGTCACACTGCCGCGTACGCTGTATGGCTGTCACAGGCCGTCCACTCCCCGCTACGTCGCGGTGTGGTCGCGCCTACGGGGGATGTACAGGGGAGTGTTTCGGTGCTGGAGAGTATGGGGGCGCTGACGGGCAGCCCATGGATCTACGCGGCGGTGGCCGTGTCGGTCCTTCTTGATGTGTTCCTGCCCATCCTGCCGAGCGGGGTCCTGGTGATCACGGCGGCCACGGCCGCGGCGGGCTCCGCCACCGGCGCCGTCACGCACGCGGTGCCCGACATCCTGGTGCTCACCCTGTCCGCGGCCACCGCCTCGGTCCTCGGCGACCTGGTGGCCTACCGCGTGGCCTGGCGCGGCGGCGCACGTCTGGACCGCGCCATCGCCCGCTCCCGCCGCCTGACCAGCGCGCAGGAACGTCTCGGCGCGGCCCTCTCGCGCGGCGGCGGCGCCCTGGTCGTCATCGCCCGCTTCGCCCCGGCGGGCCGCTCGGTCGTCTCACTCGGCGCCGGCGCCGCCCACCGCCGCGTCCGCGAGTTCCTGCCCTGGTCCATCCTCGCGGGCGTGACCTGGGCGGTGTACAGCGTCGCCCTGGGCTACTTCGGCGGCCAGTGGCTGGGCGCGAGCTGGCTGGCCACGGGCGTTTCGTTCCTGGCGCTGTGCGCCGCGGGCGCGGGCGCGGCGTACCTGATGCGGCGGCCCACGGTCCAGGAGTCGGGGACCGGCGCCTAGGACCGACCTGTCCGGTCGATCACGGTGGAGGGAAGCGACGGCGCCTTGCCAGCACCGGTGAGCGGGGTGTGGTGCGTGCAGCTGCAAGGCGGAGGAGGGCGTCGACGCGATGGGGGTCCCCCCGCGCGAGCGAAGCCGAGCGTGGGGGAGTCGGCAACCGACGACAACGCCGCAGATGGGCGTGCCACACCCCGCGTGTCCGCCGTGATCGGCCGGACAGGTCCTAGGTTCGCTGGGCCACCGCCCCGCGTACCTCCAGGCCGCCCAGCAGCTCGGCGGTGGCCGCCGCGATCGCCTCGACCGCGTGGTCGAAGACCTCACGGTTGTGGGCGGCCGGGGCGCGGAAGCCGGACACCTTGCGGACGTACTGAAGCGCGGCGGCGCGGATCTCCTCCTCGGTGGCCTCTTCGGGGAGCACGGGCGGACGGAGCGTCTTGATGCTGCGGCACATATGTCCAGTCTCGCGCGTGTGCCGCCGTACCGGTGACCGGTCGGGAATTACCGGCTGGGCGATCACCGGCTGTTCGATCCCCGGCCGGCCGGGGATTACCGGCCGGTCACTGACCGACCCGACCTTCGACGCTCCCGGCGAGTACCTCATCGGCGCGCGGAAGCCGGTGAAGACGGCGGGACCGGCGCTCCCGGCCGCGGAGATCGGCACGGTGGACGCCGTACTGCTCTCGCACGACCAGCACCCGGACAACCTCGACGCGTCCGGGCGTACGTATCTCGAGGGCGCACCGGTGACCCTGCCGACGGCATCGGCGTACGACCGTATCGGCGCGCCCGTGCACGCGTTGCCCTCCTGGGAGCACATCGAAGCGAGGACGCGGGCGGCTGAGCTCCTCGGCGCCCTCCCCCACTCTCGAATTCGCTCGAGCGGGGGACCCCCATCGTCGTACCGCTGCACTTCGAGCACTGGGGCCACTTCACCCAGGACGGCGCCACGCCGACGAAGGCGTTCGCGGAGGCCGGGCTCACGGACCGGCCGCACCTGTTGGCCCCGGGGCTTCAGTAAGTCTGTAGCGCCTGCGATGATCCACTCCGTGGCGGCCACCCATCCCGGGGGCCGACCGACGAGAGGACCGAACAGACATGAGTGCGGAGCGAGTTACGCGTGCGACGGTCGCGGTGCTCGGCCCGGGCGGCATCGGCGGCCTGCTCGCCGCCCTGCTGGCACGTGCCGGGCACCGGGTGATCTGCCTGGCCGGGGACGAGACCGCGCGGACGCTGCGCACGGACGGCATCCGCGTACGCAGCGGGCACTTCGGCGACTTCACTGCCCGCGTCGAGGCCGACACCGAGCTGCGCGAACCCGTCGACGCGTGCCTGGTCACGGTCAAGGCGACGGCGCTCGACGCGGCCCTGGAGCGCGTCCCGGCGAAGGCGCTGGGCGACGGCCTGGTCGTACCGTTCCTGAACGGCGTCGAACATCCGGCGACCCTGCGCGCCCGATACGGTGCGGACCGCGTGGCACCGGCGGTGATCCGCGTCGAGTCAACTCGCTTGGCGCCAGGAGTGATTGAGCACGGCAGTCCCTTCGCCGAGATCGACCTGACCGGCGACACGGTGGAGCGCGAACGGCTCGACGCGCTGGCCGGCGCCCTGCAGGAGGCGGGGCCACGGGTCCGCGTCCAGGACGGCGAGGCGGCGGCGCTGTGGGCGAAGATGTCGTTCCTCGCGCCGTTCGCGTTGCTGACCACCCGCTACGGACTGCCGCTCGGTGACGTCCGCACGCTGCACCGCGAGGAGTTGGTGGCGCTGGTCGAGGAGACGGCGGCCGTCAGTGGCGCCAGCGGCGCCCCGGCCGACCCGTCGGCGGCCCTCGCCCGCTACGACGCCTTCCCGCCCGGGACCAAGTCCTCCATGCAGCGTGACGCCGAGGCGGGCCGTCCGCTCGAACTGGACGCGATCGGCGGGGCGTTGCTGCGGGCGGCGGAGCGACACGGGGTGCACGTGCCCGTGGCGACCGGGCTGGTAAAGGAGTTGGGGGAAACGGGTCGCTGACGGGCACTCATCCCGTCCGCCACCGGGGGCGGCCACAGCTCCGGATGCCCGGCTGTGGCCGCCCTTCGCCGCCGCTCCCTCAACGGACTCCTGCGACCTCAAGTGAGTGTCACTGGAACGCACTAGGGTGATCACTGTTTGCGGCAGAAGGAACGGGGACCCCATGCGGAGCATCCAACTCACCCTGCGCACAAGACGGTTGATCCTGACGGCGGCGCTCGTCGGCTGCACCGTGACGGGCTGCGGAAGCGGCACGGACAGCGCGAAGCGGACCGACGACGCCCCGTCCACCGCGACCAGCAAGCCCGCCGCGGCGCCGCGCCCGGTCCACGACCCGCCCGCGGAGTTCGCCTCGGCGGGCAGCCCGATGCCCGACGAGGCGACCACCGGGCGCCTGACCATCGGCGGCACGCTCAACAGCCCGATCCCGGTGACTCTGTACAAGGCGACGGCGTACGTCGGCGCGCCCGACCACGTCCAGGCCGTCGACACCGCCACCGGACACGTCACGGCGACCGTCGAGCCGCAGGGCACGGCGCTGACGAAGATCGGCAGCTACGGCGACGACAACCTGGCCGAGGCGCCCGTCCTGGTCACCGTCGGCGGCACGCCGACCCTGATGGCACCTTTCGTGGTGAAACAGTCCGGCACCGGAACTCAGGCCGACCACAAGGCGGTCGAGATCACCTTCAGCGACGCGAACACCGCCAAGGTGCAGTGGCGGCTGACCCTGCGGCTGCCCGCCTGGGCCGACAGCACGTACGACAACGTGGCCGCGACCGCCGTCGGCGCCGACGGGAGCACGGGCGTCATCAGGGTGTCCGCCGGGGACAGCGCCGTCACCTACGGAGTGGACCTGACGACCCACCACACGGCCTGGACGCACGACGAGTTCCGGGCCACCGCGGTCGCCGGAGGTGTCGTGGCCGGCACGACCGCGGACGACCTCGTCCACGAGCGGGCCGTCGGGTACGACGCCGCCTCGGGCAGGCGCCGCTGGCTGGGCACGGACAGCTACGAGCTGGGCGTGTACCCGGCGGGCCCGGACCTCGTCCTCGCCCAGGGCCGTGACTACGGCAGCGGCGACCGCTACCACCGCCTCCTGGACGCCACCACCGGCGACATCAAGCGGGAGATGCCGGACGAACTGGCCGGCTCCACCTGCGCGTACGACGCGAAGAGCACGCTCGTCTGCCACGGCTCGGGCTCGGTGGGCCGCATCGTGTACGGGCTGGACGCCACCAGCGGCAAGACCCTCTGGCAGCTCCCGGACAAGCAGGCCGACCGGGTCGCCCCCACAGTCACCGCGGCCTGGCACGGCCGGATCTACGGCACCACCACCAACGGCCCCGTCGTCCTCGACGCCCGCACCGGCGAGGACACCCCCGCGCAGCCCGGCCTCGCCCCCGTCCTCGTCAACGAGTCCGCGGGCATCGCCCTCGACGAAGCCGGGGACAACCTGCTCGCGTACCCCACGAGCGGCTGAGCACCGTCTCCGTCATGCTGGTCGCCGCTGGCGGCGGTGGATGAGGACGAGTTCAGGGAACTCCACCGCCCGGCCGCCGTCGAAATCCACAGGCGATGCGATCGCGCTCAGGGCAGGATGCCCGGGTGAACCATTCGCACCGCACCCGGGCCTCTCCGAAGCCCAACTGCTCGCCATGGTCGACCGGCACGGAGCCCGGGTGGTCGCCAGGGCGGCGACCAACCCCGACGCGTCACCGGCACTCCTGGAGAGAGTGACCCGACACGAACCCCCGGTGCGGAAGGCGTTCCGCGAGGTCGCCCGGCACCGCAATGCGACGGCCCCGGCCCTGCTCGCCTGCCTGACGGACAGCCAGGCGAGGCCCATAGCCGCCGGTCACCCGGCCCTGCCGCCCCGGTCATTGCCGAACTGCTCACCGACGACGACTGGCGCGTGGTGGAAGCGGTGGCGGCCAACCCGTCACTACCGCCGGCCGTGATGTCGGAGCTGGTGCGCTCGGTCACACCCGTTCGCGTGAAGTCCCGGAAGGAACTCGCAACCCAAAATCGAACAGGCGTAGCATTGCGGCGTGGCTGCGACCTATGACTTTCCGAGTGACCTCCTCGCCGGTCAGGAGGAGCTGCATCAGGTCCGGGCCGAGCTGCTGGGCCTGCTGAAACGACTCCCCTGGTCCGTCGAGCCCCTGGACGGCTTCAGCGACGACAACGGCTGGCGCAAAGTAGAACGCCCCGCCTCCCCCGGCTGGACCGCCGACGAACAGGCCGAGGTGGAAAAGCTCCGGCAACGCGAGCGCGAGCTCGCCGTGTTCGTGACCTGCCACCGCTTCTGGTCGGAGGTCACGGGCCCGGAGAAGGTCGACGCGCGCATGCGACTGAAGCACGCGCACGAAGACGAGTCGTAGCCTCGCCCGTACGAACGCCAGAGGGCCTCCGGAAGATCTTCCGGAGGCCCTCGTCGCAGTGGCCAACAGCGTTCTGGCCCAGCCGCAGCCGTCCACCACGAACCCGGATCCAGCGCAGCCCATGCCGCATCCAGTGGATCGGCAGGGAGAAGGCGGCCGGACGTCGCATCGCCACAGTCATCCAAGTCGACGTGCTCGCCGAGGCTGTGGGGATACGCGGCTGGAACCGGGACTGTGATCTTTCCGTCTTCCTGCGTCGGAAGCCCCGTCGGACTGCTCTTCGTGAGGGAGAAAGCAGCCCCGACCGGAATGTGACGAGCGAAACCCACCCTGACACTTGATCAACATCTAGCAAATCGGCTGGAAATTGAGACATATACCGCCGCGGGTCTTTCCGCGAATAGACTGCAGAATCACGTTCTCCGCGTGGCGTCAACCACGGGCGAGACTCTGGGCCGTAGCGGGCGTCGCGGCCCTCGGATTCCTCGTTGCGTTGGAAATCGCCGCGCGTCGCTACGGCCTACCTGGGCCGATCACCAGCCAGGTGCGAGAGGTGATATTCGCCCCCAAATCAGGCTTCCTGTTGTACGCCGGTATGGCGTTGATGATGGTGGTGCTCACCTGGCGGCAACGCTTCATCGCGGCTGGTATCGCGATCGGAATCGACGTCGCCTTCTTTGCGGTCCGGCGGGCGGTCGACGCCAAGGTGACCGACGGCCACCCCTTCGGCAACGGCGCGTTGTGGGTGATTCTGGGCTATGCGGTCATCGCTGTCACGCGTCGCACCGGCCGGGAACGTGTCCTGCTGCTGAAGGGCGTCGGACTGGGCCTGCTGCTGGTGGCCGGCCGCAAGACCGGCGACACCTGGCTGCTCATCACCTCGAAGACCCGCCCAGCGGTGCTCGACCAGTACGTGGCAACCGCCGATCACGCGCTGGGCAACCCGTCGTGGCTGGCGGGCCGGATCGTCACGGCCACCGGCCCGATCGGCTTCAATCTTCTCGACATCGTCTACGGTCAGCTCGCGGTGGCCGCCGTCATCGTCGCGCTGTACCAACTGCGTAACGTGGCGGTCGAGCGCCACTTCCCGGGCCACCATCTGGTGCGCACCTTCCTGGTGATCGGCCTCCTCGGGCCGGCCATCTACATGATCTTCCCGGTAGTCGGACCGATCTTCGCCTACGGCGCGGGCGCCGAGCACTGGGCGACGGTCAGCCTGTGGTCGGAAACGCCGTCCAGCGGGCACTGGGCGGTGGCCAACCTGTGGCCGCAAACCCCGCCGCCGAACAGTGCCCCGCACCACATGCCATTCGACGGGATCACCCCACGGAACTGCATGCCCAGCTTGCACACAGCATGGGCTACCGCGATCTTCATTCATTCCCGGAAGGGCCCACGCATTCTGCGATTCGCAGGCACGTTCTGGCTGATTGCCACGCTCGCCGCAACGCTGGGATTCGGCTACCACTACGGCGTGGACCTCATTGCCGGCGTGGTGTTCACGCTCACGATCGAGGCAGCTCTGCGCTCGCTCGACCGCGGGTGGGATCGGTCGGGGATCCAGTTGGTCGCTTACGGCGCAACGGTCTTCGCTGCGCTCTTGGTGTCCTATCGCTGTCTGTCGTTGGAGATGGCCGAGCATCCGTGGGTGTCCGGACCGCTTCTCATACTGGCGATGACTTCAGTGGTCTACGGCTACGTACGGACCACCGCACCGTGGGAACCGAGGGCCGCGCCGGCGCGGCAACCGGAACCGCAACCCGATCTGATCTGATCTGATCTGAAGCATGTTGCACCAGGTAGTGGGCTGAGTGCTGCCCGAGTGAGGACGGGATGCCGGTGTGCAGCGGAGGCACCTCGATGTCCTTGTGACCGCCGTCGGCCTCGACGACGTGGTGCACGCCGAGCGCGCGAAGCACCACATCGACGCCGCATGGCCGGTCGAGTGCCGGGGTGGACGCTGCTGATGGACCCGCCTGAACGCCGCTGAACGTCGCTGAATGAGACGGAAACCGAGACGGCCCGGCACGAGGCCAGACGGTCCCTACCTGGCGGAACCTTCTGATCTGTCGTCCTACGGAGAACAACGAACGGCGGCCAGGGACGGCCCTCTGGGGGCAGCGGTGAAATCCAGCGGCGGACCCGTGAGGGATCCCACAAGCGCGTCGATCAGTGGCGCGCGGACACCAGGAGGGCTATCGTCGCCAGGTAGAACGACCGGTCTTCCTACCTGTTGAGGGATGGCCTCTCGGCCTTCCCGGCGGACTTCCTCTAGACAGGGATCTGCCAGTGGGTCCCCGGTGCACGTCCAAGAGAGATCAAAAAGGTCCCATGAAACCAATCCGCGCCCCGGCCTGGCCGGGGCCCCGCAGAGGCCCGCTGTTTCACGCGGCTCTGATTGGGTCAGTCGCCCGATCGGATGAGCCGGACCGCGTTCAGCAGGGTCTTGTGTGCGGCCGTCGAGTCGTCCAGGTAGCCGGCTGCCATCGCGCCGTCGTACAGCATCAGCAGGGCACCGGCGGCCGACTCCGGGTCGTCGTGGCCGAGCCGGGTGAGAAGCTCCCCGAAGAGGGTGCGGATCCACTCACGGTGGGACGCCACCAGGCCGCGGACCGGGTGGTCGGCGTCCGGGTACTCGGCGGCTGCGTTCATGAACGGCGATCCGCGAAATCCGCGCTCGCGGGCGTGCTCGGCGATCGCCTCGAAGATCAGGTCGATCGCTTCGGCGGGCGGGTGCGCGGCGGCCAGCGGTTCGGCCACCTCCCGGTAGTAGGCATCTTTGGTCAGCAGGTAGGCCACGACCAGGTCGTCCTTGGAAGCGAAGTGCCGGTAGAAGGTCGCCTTCGTCACCCCGGCCTCGGCAATTAGCCGCTCCACGCCGATCGCGCGGACGCCCTCGTAATAGAACAGCTGCGACGCGGCCCGGACCAGGCGTTCGCGGGGCGGTAGTACTCCCTCGGTCTTGGTCGCTTGACGCGTGGCGTCGGTGGTCTTCTGCCCAGTGATGCTCACTTCCCCATTGTGCCCTCGGCCCAGCCTTGAGCGGCCTCCACCTCCGTACGGCCCCCTCCAACAGGGCCGTCGCCCCCCCCTGTCCCGTACGGCCCTCAGCACCGTGGCCGTTCATCGAAAGGCTTTTGAAATCATGACCCGTCGTCTTGAAGGAACCGTCGCCCTGGTGACCGGAGCCTCCAGCGGTATTGGCCACGCCACTGCCTTGGAGCTTGCCCGCGAGGGCGCCTCCGTGGCCCTGGTCGGCCGGCGCGAGGACCGGCTCACCGACCTCGCCGCGGACATCACCACCGCTGGTGGCCGGGCCCTGGTCGTGCCCGCCGACGTCACCGACGCCCAGGCCGCCGCGGAAGCGGTCGAGCGGACCATCGAGGGCCTGGGCCGCCTGGACACCCTGGTCAACAACGCCGGCCTCATGCTGCTCGGACCCGCCCCCGCCGCGGACCTGAACGACTGGCGACGCATGATCGACATCAACCTCATGGGCCTGATGTACACCGCCCACGCGGCCATCCCCCACCTGGTCAAGGCAGCTACCGAGGAACCGCGTCAGGTCGCCGACATCGTCAACATCGGCTCACTCGCCGGCCGTAACGCCTACGCCATGTCCGCCGTATACAGCGCCACCAAGTTCGGCGTCGGCGCCTTCAGCGAGGCGCTGCGCCAGGAACTGGCACGCCAGCACGTCCGCGTGTCCGTCGTCGAGCCGGGCAGCGTCGACACCGAACTGCGCACGCACAACCCCGACGTCATCCAGCAGCACATCGCCGCCGCCCTGGGCGACATCGAGCGGCTGCAGAGCCAGGACATCGCCGACACCGTCGGCTACATCGTCACCCGCCCCCGGCACGTGGCCATCGCCGAGCTGCTCGTACGCCCCACAGAGCAGGTCTGACCACCGAGCCCGAGACGAGCAGGGAAGGACCATGACGGCAAGCAGGATCCTCGCCGTTGTCACCAACCAGGCGGATGTCAGCGTTGGATGTCAGCGGAACAGTTCCGGCACAGGGCAGATCTCCAAGGGCTCGTCCGGTCGATCCGCCCAGCTCCACCAGACGTGTCGACTGGCACACCTCCACAGCGATCGGCAGGTACGCCGGCCGTCGGCCTCGCGCCTGGAGAGCACGAGTCCACCAGACCTCTTCGGCTGGCTGCACTCAGGACAGGCCGGGACATCGCTGATCACGTGGCGCACCCTAACGGAACGCGACTGTGGATCTGCGCCGAATTGCAGCCCGACCTCTTCGTCCCGAAGCAACTTGGGTGGGCGCTCGACCAGGAGCTGGTGCGCCTCTCACCTGTTGCGATGGTCCGTAGTTGTCCGTGCTCGTCCGCCTCTGTATGTCGGCGTTGTCACGCAGTTGGACACTCACCCATCCAGAGACGGCCCGGACTTCGCGTCGAGTCGTCGCGGACGGTTGTCCGGGACCTCAGGACCAGAACTTGTTCCAGCTACCGTTGGTGAGAAAGGCACGAAACGCGTCCTCGTCTATCTCTTCTACCCACTGAGGGGCTGGGTCCTGGTACAGCAGATCGGCTGGCAGGCCAGGGGCTTTCGCGATGTACCCCACGGTCATGCCGGGGGTCTTGAGCGCGATCGTTGACACATTGGGGCTGGAGGAACCAATAGCTCGTGATAGCGCTTCTTGCCGCTCAGCCGACCAGCGACGTGCTCGTTGTGGATCACCTTGGCGGCGGGATCCAGCGTGCTCAGCATGGTGCGGACAGACTGCTCGTAGCGCTGCCACAGTGGATTCGAAGTCGACGGCATGGCCGCAAGCTAGTCCATAGACCAAGTCAAGGCCCTCGGTTTGGACCATGAGTTGGGTGTGGTGGGCTAGGTGTTCTGTCCACGGAGGTTGGTGACAGTGATCACGGCTGGGTGATCTTGAACGAGTGAGGGCCTTCCGGGTTCGGTGTGGATTGCGACGT
>NZ_JBVHXR010000041.1:0-43553 GCF_055569295.1 Streptomyces sp. NPDC029292 | reverse complement strand
GTCACCAGTGCGGCTCCGCCGGACCCAGCACTCCCGCCGCTCCGCGCCGAACCTTCTCGCTGGCTCCGCCGGTCACGACACCGCGACACTCCGCGACGCTCACCTCAAGATGCGATTCCTCCCGGGGCTGAAGCCCCGGGGCTCCTCGCAAGAATCCGCTGAAAAATCGAGGCCCGTCCTCCTCAGCCGAGCACCGGGCATCAGGCATCAGGCATGAGAGCCCCACCACCACGCAGCGATCTGGGTACGGCAGCGGACGTCCAGACTCACGCCTCCGCCGCGTAGCGGGGATCATCGCCCGGCCCGGCTACGCCGTGCAGTACGTCGGCGGCGACCCGGCAACCGGCCCTTCGCCTACACCGTCGGCCTGCACACCCACCCCGATCACGACTACGAGCTCGCAGTCTCGGGGCTGAAAGCCGAGACATCGCACAGCCTGCTCAACACCCTCTCTGCCACGCTCGCCGCCGGCGGCCTCGAACCCGCCGACGAGCGGGAAGTCAGAGGGGTACTCCACGGAGTCACACTCCAGCTGCGTTCGGTCAGCCGTCCGGAAGATCTCGGCATCATCTACGCCCTCTACTGCACCACCCCGCCGGCCTGACAAGCCATATGGCCCGACCAGCACAACCTGTTCCCCTACGACGCACACAGCAGCAACTCTGGGGCAACCCGTACCGCGGGACTCCTGGGACGGGGTGCCTGAGCGGCACGGACGGCAGGCACGGGCTGACACCGCCATGACGGACCAAGGGGCCCGAAGGTTGTCGTGGCGCGGGACTCTGAGGATCCGGCCGGGCGAGCGGCTCGCGCCGTCAGCGCCCCAACGGCTCGGACGCGGTGAAGCGCTCGAAACCCGCGTGGAAGGCCGTGCCTTGCGGGTCGGTCGCGCTGTAGTGGAAGGCGGCCACACCGCAGCCCCGCTCGTCGAAGGCGGCTCCGGTGTACGAGGCGACCCGGGTGCCGTCGACGGCGAGCTCCACCTTGATCCGGCCCTCGCCGGCCGAGGAACAGGTCATTGACATGTCGACCTGCTGCTGACTCTCCACCTTCAGGCCCACGTCCGCGAGGTCGACCTCGACGACCCGGTCATGCTGGAAAGTTCCCTTGAACCGGAACTCGCGCACGATCAGGGCCTCCTGACCCGTGGTCAGGTAGGTCGCCCAGCGGGAACCCTTCCGGTAGTCCCCCGAGCCGTTGCACCACAGCCCGACCCCGCCCTCGCCCCCGTACCAGGCCGTCTGGGTGCTCAGCCGTACCGCGAACGAGGACGGCTCGAAGGGCGCCTGCGGCCACACCTCCAGCTGGGTCCTGGGACTCACCAGCATGGTCCCGCCCTTGTGCGTGGTCTTCCCCAGGGTCGGGTCCTTGTACGACCAGTCGCCTGAGTCGGTCAAATCATCGGTGTACGAGAGAGGTTGGGAGCTCGTGGATCTCCCGGACGACGCGGACGAGGACGCGGAGGCCGAGCCATGGGCCTGCGGGCCGCCCTCCGTCGGCGATCCCCCCGAGCTGGTGCTGAGCACGATGGCAAGCAGCACTGCCGCCGCGGCACTACCGGCCGCGAACCCCCACAGCCGCAGCTGCTTGGCACTCGTGCCAGCGCCGCCGCTCCCGCGTCCGGGCGGTGGCGGTGGCGGTGGCGAACCCGACTCTGCCTGCGCGCCCTCCGTCGCCTCCGCCGCCCCCGCAAGCCGAGTGACGAGCTGGGCAGCGGTGGGACGGTCCGCCGGGTCCTTGCGCAGACAGTCCGCGATGACCGAACGGACCGGTTCC
This sequence comes from Streptomyces sp. NPDC029292, assembly GCF_055569295.1. Taxonomy (NCBI): domain Bacteria; kingdom Bacillati; phylum Actinomycetota; class Actinomycetes; order Kitasatosporales; family Streptomycetaceae; genus Streptomyces; species Streptomyces sp. NPDC029292. The sequence continues at coordinate 41,777 of NZ_JBVHXR010000041.1, read as the reverse complement.
GGCACCGCCGTGAGATCCGCGTCGCGGGTGCACACGGCGACGAGCACTTCGTAATCGCTCTCCCCGTCGAAGGGATGCCGCCCCGTGGCGGCGAAGTACAGCGTGCCGCCGAGGGAGAACACATCGGAGGCGCCGGTGACCCGGAGCGACTTGACCTGCTCGGGCGACATGTACGCGGGCGAGCCGAGCACACTGCCCGGTGTGGTGAGCGCCGACTCGAGCAACCGGTCGTCGCGGGCGATACCGAAGTCGATGATCCGCGGTCCGTCCGGGGAGAGCAGGATGTTGGACGGTTTGATGTCCCGGTGCACGACACTCACCCGGTGCACCTGCGCCAACGCGTGCGCGACGGCCAGCGCCAGGGACTGGAGCCGCCCGGAGGGCAGCGGACCGTTGGCGGCCACATGCTGGTGGATCGTGGGACCCGGGACGAACTCGCTGACGATGTACGGATGTGGCCCGGACAGGTCGGCGTCGAGGACCCGCGCCGTGGCCAGCTCACCGACCCGGCTCGCCGCGCCGAACTCCCGGCGTACGCGGGCGAGCGCGACCTCGTCGTACTCCTTGCCCGGCAGCAGGAATTTCACCACGACCTGCCGCCCCGCCCGGTCCCGGGCGAGCCACACCACACCTTGCCCGCCCCGGCCGAGCTCGCGCTCGCAGACGTATCCGCCCACCGACAACTGCATCCGCGGATCCATGCCCCCGCCCCCAGCCCCGCCCCCGGTTCATGGCTGCCGTCCAGCGTATCGGCTCCCCGGGCCGCGACAGGCCTCTTGGCCCGGTCTCCTGCAAGCAGGAGTCTTAGAGGGCGTTTGACGTAGGCGAATTACCCTTTACATCCTAGTAAGTTCCTCGCCAGGTGGGTGTCGTCTCGTCCGTAATGCGCTTGGTGAGGTTGTCGATCGAGGCGATGTGGATCATAGCTTCCGAGCTGGCGGGCAGGGTCTCGTAGTCGCGGGCGAGGCGTCGGCACATCATGATCCAACCGAGACTTCGCCAGCGCCCCAAAGCCTTTTGACGACGTGAAAACCGCACACTCCAGATTTTCTGTCGACGACTTCGACGTCGATTCCGAGGTTGGCTCCGTGTTCGACGACGGCGTTCTTGAAGCCGGTGTCAACCCAGCTCTTGGAGATGGTCGGGTACGTCTTCTTGGCATGGTTGAGGAGTCGAATTCCCACGGCGTTCTCGGACAGGCTCACGGCGGTGACGGTCACGGCAAGGATCAGCCCGATCGTGTCGGTGAGGATGCCCCGCTTCCGGCCTGCGAACTTCTTCCCGGCATCTGTTCCCTGGCTGGTCAGGGGCACGTTGGTGGAGCTCTTCACGCTCTGGGTATCGATCACGGAGGCTGTCGGTTCGGGCTTGCGCCCCTCTTCCACGCGAGCCAGGCCGGTCAGGTAGCAGTTGAGCTCGGCAAAGATTCCGGTGCAGCCGCTCGTGGGATGCGGATGAGGGCATCGTGGTCTCCCACCTTTCGGTAGGGACCGTTGGCGGCGTGTGGTGCCGCGTTTGGCACGGCAGTGGGCCCTCCACCATCCGTCTCTTCATCAACCGTACGAGTGCTCTTCGCCGGTCGCCAGTGAGACGCCGCAGAAGGGCCTCCTTGCCGTCCGCCCCAGGCACGTCGTCGCTTCCGCGAGGTCTGCTCACCTGATGTGCGACGTGGTCTCGCTGACCCATTGAGACAGTGTGAGCTGCATGGCCAGGCTCGCTCGGCGTGGCCTGCGGTGACGGGGTGGCGCATGGCTGCAGTCGGCCCGGGTGGCCGCGTGCGTCCGCGTGTTTCGGCCTTTGCCGCACGCCAGGGCGTCGCGCAGAAGAGTCAGGTGTGCGGGCACGGCTGTGAGGCGGTCGTACTCGTCTCGGCATGTGCTGCAGGTTGCCTGGTGAGCCCGCACCGCGCTTGCCTCATCGGGTGCGAGGGTCATGAGTTCGTGTCCGGCCAGTAGTGCACGGATCGTGCGGCATTCTTCGACGGCCGTGTTCTCGTCGGACTTCTTGGTCAGGCAGTGGGCTTCGGTCATCATGGCAAAACCTCCGTTCAGGGTTTCACCATCGCCCAGGAACGGCCCTCAGCGCGTCGTCCCCACGCAGCGACTTCCGGCTACCACGGCTGCGGTATGCGCTACGTCGGCCTACGGCTGGGACAGACGATGGAAGCGCCGTGCTGGCGGTTATGCGGGTTGCTGGGAGCGATCCGGTTCCGTAGCCGGGCTGACCAGCCCGCACTGGTAGGCGACGACCACGAGCTGGGCGCGGTCACGAGCTGCCAGCTTGGTCATGGCCCGGTTGATGTGGGTCTTGGCGGTCAGCGGGCTGACGAACAGGCGCTCGGCGATCTCGTCGTTGGACAGGCCCAGTGCGACGAGGCTCGTGACGTCACGTTCCCGCGGCGTCAAGCTCTCCAGCCGCTCATGTACGGCCGCCGGGCATGGATCCGGCTGGGCCAGAAAACGAGTGATCAACGCTCGTGTCGCTGACGGGGAAAGCAGCGCCTCGCCGTCTGCCACCGTGCGGACGGCATCGAGGAGCTCCTCGGGTCGCGCACCCTTGCCGAGAAAGCCGCTCGCACCCGCACGCAGTGCCTCGGCGACGTGCTCGTCATCTTCGAAGGTGGTCAGGATGAGCACTTTCACACCTGCGAGGTCCTCAGACTCGGTGATGAGCCGTGTCGCCTCGAGGCCGTCCATCTCCGGCATGCGGATGTCCATCAGGACCACATCCGGGTGCTGTGCGCCGGCCAGCTCGACCGCCTCGCGGCCGTTGGACGCCTCGGCCACGGTCTCCATGTCATCCGTGGCGTCGAACAGCATGCGGAAGGTGCCCCGCAGCAGGGCCTGGTCATCGGCAAGCAGTACGCGAATCGTCATGCTCATGTCTCCGATCCAGTGCCGGACTGGGGCGCAGCGGCAGTTCGGCGGTCACGGTGAAACCGCCCTCGGGGCGCGGTCCCGCGTACAGCGTGCCCCCGATCGTGGTAGCCCGCTCACGCATCCCGATCAGCCCGTGACCGGCCCCCAGGTGAGGATGGTGCGGTCCGGCGCACCCGTCGTCCTCGACGGTGATCGTCAGCCGTTCACGGTGGTAGTGCAGGAACAGCCGGGCATGGTCGGCCCCGGCGTGCTTGCGCACATTGGTCAACGACTCCTGCACGATGCGGTACGCGGCCAGGTCGACCGCCGGCTCCAGCGGTTCGGTGGTGCCTCGCCTCGTGTGGCTCACGGCCAGCCCGGCGCGTTCGAACGACGCCAGAAGTGCTGGTACTTGCGCAAGGCCCGGCATCGGGTCGCGGGGCGCCACCGGCTCGTCGGACTGCCGCAGCAGACCTACGGTCACCCGTAGTTCGTCCAGCGCGGAGCGGCTGGTGTCCCGGATGTTCTCCAGAGCCGTCAGGATTTGTTCCGGGCGCTGGTCCACCAGATGGACGGCGACGCCTGCCTGAGCGTTGATCAAGGCGATGTGGTGCGCGACGATGTCGTGCAGCTCGCGTGCGATCCGGACGCGTTCGGCCGCCACTCGCTGCCGTGCTTCCTGCTCGCGGGTGCGCTCGGCGTGCTCCGCCCGTTCCTCCACGGCCGCCACATAGGCGCGCCGTGAGCGCAGCCCGTCCCCGACGGCGGCCGGCAGAGCCGTCCAGGCCAGCGTCGCGACATTGTCCGGGTCCAGCCATGAGTTCGAGGACCACACCGCGCCAGCGCCCACCATGACGGCAGCCGAGACAGCTGCCGCGGTCCAGGCAGTGCGCCGGTCGGTCTGTACGGCGACGTTGTAGACGGACACCAGAACCGGGCTTGTCACCAGTGGGCTCTCCCGAAACCCGAGCACCTGAAAAACCACCCCGCAGCCAACGGCGACGGCCAGTACGCCGAACGGGTGGCGACGCCGCCACACCAACGCCGAGCAGCCGACGGCAGCCAGCACCACGGCGGGCCACCGCAACACGAACTGGTGCTGGTGCGGGTCCACCGAGGCAGCCGCCACCGACAGCACGCACAGCACAGCCACGCCCAAGGCGTCGACCGCGCGGTTCCGGACTCGCCCCTGCCGCCTCCAACTGTTGAGCACCGTCATGCCATCACCGTAGGGTCGGCGGCCGGGTCAGGCATCGTCTCGCCACGGCAGGAGGTGCGCTGGGGCGCCATTGCCTGATCCGCGGATTCGGGCCGTGTCCCCGCCGGACGTGACCAGGCTCAGGGGCGGACCGAGGCTGAGCGTGCGGTCATGATGACAAGGCGCCCAGTACGAGGCATGGATGCGTGTGCTGATCCGCCGCCCGCCGGACCAGAGCGGTTGCGCAGGGCAGTCCGTTCGCTGCCCGCTCTGCGGTCCATCGCTTCCAGGACGAAGGCCAACCGGGTCGACTCCCCCGGGAGTCCGGTTTCGTCCACGGAGCGGCCCTGGCTCCGCCGGATCGTTGTAGATGTCGCGGCCCGAACAGGCAGAGGGGAGAACGTCCATTCCAGGGCGCTACGGCGCCCATCCGCCAGCCTCTCCCCAGCAGGTGCCGGGCACACCGATGTGACGCTGTCGGGCGAGCAACGCTCCGCCTTCGACGTCACAGGACCGTCATCACCTGAGACTGAGCAATCCAACTGGCTGTGACCGCGCTTCCGTGACAGGCACGGCCAGCAAGTACGCGGGGCGCGGTCAGACGAGCGGTGCCCGCCGACCTGCTCGATCATCTGCATCCGACTCATTGCTCGGCCAGGTCGAGCGGCAAGTGGCCAGGGAGACAGGGCGGTGCCGAGGGAGTCGGCTCCCATGGGCTTCGGGGCGCCCTTCTCGTAGAAGACGTCGCTGTCCGTGATGGTGATCCCTGCGGTGGTCAGAATGTCGGCGGTCGGCCGGGCGAGGTGGCAGCCGGCCGGGCACGGCGGGGTGTCACACGGAGATCATGCGTGGTCGGAGTGGTACACGAGCCATTCCAGGGCGGCCGCGCCGGCGTTGAGGACGGAGATGTGTCCGGCGGCCGCGCTGAGCCGCAGTTCTGCCGCGGGGCAGCGGCTGGCGAGCCACTGGCTGTGCGAGCTGGGTACGACACGGTCCCGGCCGCCGTGCAGGAAGAGAACCGGCGCGATGACCTGGCCGGGATCGAATCCCCACGGGGTGACGTAGGCCAGGTCGTCGTCGATCAGCCCGCCTGGGCCGGCCTCCACGGCTGGACCGAAGACGTCGCCGAACCAGGACCACTCTTCAGAGAGTGCAGCATGGTCGGCCGGGGTGAACATTCCCGGGTCGTACTCGGCACTCGCCTCGTAGATCTCCTTCGCCGCGCGCCCCTTGGCGGCAGCACGTAGGGATGCCACGCCGGAGTCTGCCATTCCGTCGAACCAGTCGAGCCCTGCAGCGCCGAGCGGGGCCAGTCCTGCCACGCTGACCACGCCGAGGACACGTTCTGGTAGCAGGGCGCCGCATGCCAAGGCGTGGGGACCGCCGCCGGAATGTCCCATCACCGCGAACCGGTCGATGCCCAGCGCCTCGGCGATGGCGGCTACATCACCTGTGGCCGACGCAATGTTCCGGCCGGGGTGGGGCGTGGATCCGCCGTATCCGGGCCGGTCGTAGGACACCCAGCGGATGCCGAGCCGGGCGGCGGCCGGGAAGAGGGGCTCAGGCGGTGCGCCGATGTTCGGCGTGCCGTGGTGCCAGAAGACGACGAGGCGGCCGTCGGAGTTGTCCGCGCCGGTGTCGTACACATGCAGCCTGCGACCATCGCTGAGCTCCAGATCGGTCTCCGTCGTCACACCGCACCCCCGACGCCTCACACCTCAGCCACTCAGCCGTCGGTTGAACCTAGTGGCCATCACCCCGGAGTGACAACGATCAAGCGTCGGTGTCACGGGACCCACATCACTGTGGCTGAGAAGCCGTATCTCAACCGAACTTGATCGCTTGATTCTTGCTGGTCGGGCATGGTTCCGCTCGGGGTGAGGGAGGCATGCGGCGTCTTGTGTCCGCTTCGTGGGCGAGGGGTGCGCGGTGGGGTCGGTGCTGGGAATGCGGGAGGCACGGGAGGCAGCTGCCCGCGTGCGGGTAGAGGGTCTGCGGGAGGAAGTCGCGCGGCTGGCCGAGGTGTTGGAGGCCGCCGGGATCGAGCTGGACCGACGGGTGATCGCGCGGGAGGAACTGGTCGAGGCCCTGGCAGTCTCTGCGGCCCGACACCACTGCCGTGCCCGTGATCGAGGCGGAGGAGGAAGCGGCGCCGTCGCTCGCCCCGGTGCCGGGCTCGACGGTGCCGCCCTGGCGGGACGGGCTGCCGGTGACGGTGCTGGCGCCGGACTATCAGCGGATTCTCGGCGTGCTGGAACAGCAGCGATCAGCGGGTCACGGGCCGCTGCGCGCCAAGGAGATCGCGGTGGAGCTGGGCCCTGGGACGACGCCGGCGAAGGTCGAAGGGGTGCGGTCGAAGGCCAGGCGCCTGGCGGAGAGCGGGTGGCTCCTCCTGGAGACGTCGGGGGCATTCAGTGCCGGTCGGCGACCCGTGGCCGTGCCACCTGGGCCGGGTCGGGTCGAGCTGCGCGGCGAAAAAAGCCGAGGCCGTCCGCAGCACCTCGTTCGCCCGCCTGAGGTGGGCGTTCTCCCTGCGCCGGGCCGCGAGTTCCTCGCGCTCGCCGGTGGTCTTACCGATACTCGATCCGTGGATGCGCATCGGCTAGGGCCTAGCGGGGGACGAAGCGGTCGACCAGCAGCGTGAGGCGGTCGGCGACCCGGTCGGCGGGCAAGCGTCCGGCGCGAGTGAGGGTGACCAGTCCGTGCAACGCGGCCCAGAACGTCTCAACGAACAACCCCGGTTCATCAAGGTGCGCGTGGTCGACAAGAGGGTCCAGCAGGGCCCGGAACGCCTCACGCAGCGGGGCGGGTGTGGCCTCGTCGGCGAAGGGGAGGCCGTTGTCAAGGCCGACCATCGCGTCGTATAGGGCGGGATTGCGCGCGGCGAAGTCGATGTAGGCGCCGGCCATTGCTGCCACCGCCTCCCGGTCGGCGGGCCCTTGCGGCACCGCGGCGCGCAGCGCGTCCGTCAGCTCGGCGAACCCCTCAAGCGCGACCGCTCCCACGATCTCGTTCTTGCCCCGGAAGTGGCTGTAGAGCACAGGCTGGCTGTACTCGATCTGCTCGGCGAGCCGACGCGTGGTGACGGCGTCCCATCCCTGGGTTTCAGCGAGTTCGCGGGCCGTGGAGACGATCAGCCTGTGGCGGTTGGCCCGCTCGCGTTCCTTGCGTTCACGTACCGACATGAGCAGATTCTAGCACCGCTAGACAATAGAGCAGTGATATGTCTAGCATCGCATCACTGGCGTGGGGCGGCGCGGGCGCGACGCTCATCGCAGCGGGCGCTGTGCTGCTCGTGCTGAGCGTGGTGATGTCGATCCTGCTACTCGTGCCGATCAACTCGCGTGTCGCGACCTGGTCGCGCGAGGGCGTGCCCGCGGACTGGAAGCAGCAGGTGAGGCGGTGGGACCGGTTCCATTACGTCCGCGTGGCCGTCATCGTGCTCGCCTTCGCCCTGTTCGCCGTCGCCCTCGTCTAGGCGGCCCGACCGCGCTTTCTCTTCTCCGTCGCCTCCTCGGCCTGCCTGCCGGGAGGCGGCGCCGTTTCGACTAGATGAATGAGTCCAAGGGGTGTCGTTGCGGTCCGTGACCGTAGGCGGTCAGTGATCGTTTGACCGTCTGTCCGGTCTTGTCGTTGTGCCAGATCGCCGCCGTGAGCCCGAGGATCCGGCACAAGACGCGGGCCGCCACCCCTGCCGGGCTCTTGCCGCCGTGTCGTTCGCGTCGACGCCGAGCCCGGCGACATCAAGCTGTCTCTCCCACCTCCGCACGGGGCACCGAGGTCGTCGGCCAGCAGGCACACCAGTACCTGTTCCGCCGGCCTTGGAGTCGGGGCGAGTCGGTAGGCCAGGCTCAGGCACAGGCCCTGAGGAATTCGATGAGCGCCGCGTTCACCTCGTCCGGGCGTTCCTGCTGAGTCCAGTGCCCGCAGCCGGCCAGTTTGAGGGGCTTGCGCCACAGGTTGGGCATGAGGTCGGGGAGGCTCTCGATGAGTTCGGGTGTGCCGGGGAAGGCGGGGACGGCGTCGCGGTCGCCGTAGATGTACAGGGCGGGCCGGGTGACGACGGCGCCGTGCCACGGAGCGGTCAGTTCCCAGTTGCGGTCGAGGTTGCGGTACCAGTTGAGGGCCCCGGTGAAGCCCTTGGAAAAACTCTCGGTGAGTACATCGAGATCGTCCTCGGTGAACCACTCCGGCAGTACCTCGGGATCCGGCATGGCCGCGAGCCAGCCCTGCCCGGGTTTGACCAGCGGCTGCTTGACCGCGCCGGTGTCAGGAGCGGAGCCGGAAGCCGAATAGAAGAACTTACGGAGGGTGGTGCGTACGTCCCTGGCGAACTCGGCGTCGGCGACACCAGGGCGGTTGAAGTAGTTCCAGTAGAAGCGGCCGCCGAACTTCTTGTCCATGGCGGCCAGCGGAGGCTGCGTCCCCCGGAAGGGGGGTGGCACGCTCAGGCCGGCCACCCCGAGCACCATGTCCGGTCGCAGCAGCGCGGTGTGCCAGGCGACCGGCGCGCCCCAGTCGTGCCCGACGACGTACGCCTTCTCCTCGCCCAGGGCTTGGATCAGTCCGACGACGTCACCGACCAGGTGGAAGATGGTGTACGCGTCGACGTCGTCGGGATGGTCGCTGCGTCCGTATCCACGCTGGTCAGGGGCGACCACTCGGAAGCCCGCATCGGTCAGAGGGCCGAACTGGTGGTGCCAGGAGTGCCATGACTCGGGGAAGCCGTGCAGGAGCACCACCAGGGGGCCGTCGCCTTGCTCGGCGATGTGCAGCCGAACGCCGTTCACGTCAACCATTCGTTGCTGAACCATGTGCATGAGCGTACGTGCCGTGATCTTCGGGCGGTGGTGCCGACACTGGGCCTACCGGGAGCCCGCCTCACTCGTCTCGTAGGGAGCCGACGGAGGCCGAGGGTGTAGCTCACGCGCTCGCTGCAGGTGCGATGCTCGGGCGGCGGCCCGGGCAGCGTTCCGCCTTCGGCTCGCCGTCCGCTGGGAACGCCGCCCGGAACTCCACGACGCCTTCGTCTCTTTGGCCTGCGGCCTCATCTGCTGGCGACGCCTCAAGAAGCACCAGTCATGACCGTGCTACGAGCTCATAGCGCCCTGCGTCCACGTTCCCGAGGGCGGGGCGACCCGGCTGTCAAGGTGCTCGATATACCGTGTCGAACGAGGATGATTGAGCCCGGTGCGACGCACCACATCAACCCAAGCTGATAAGCCGCAGCCGGACCGCCCCTGCGGTCAGGGCTGGTCGCACCAGGCAAACGCTGCGATCCGCCAGCCCTCTGAGGTGCGGACGAATTGGATGGTCTTGGTCCCGCCTCCCTCGAACGGCTCACCATCCAAGATCCCGGACTTGCGGTACTCGCCGAACCGCGACGCGATATGGCCCGCGATCTCTGTCCGTTCAGAGGTCTCCCACTCGGAGAACTCGACCAGCCGACCGTCGGTCAGCAGCCGTTGGCGAGGCTCGATGAACTCGTCCACGGTGTAGACCGTGAACTCCGGGCCGGTCTTGACGATCACGCCACCCGGAAGAACCAGCCGGCGGATCCGGGCCACGTCGGCAGCCTTGCCGCCCCGGTTGTCAAAGGCATCGAAGAACTCGACGGTCACCACGTCTATCTCGATCTTGGACATGGCGCGACAGTAACAGCGAAGGGGCGCCGTACATCGTCGGTCTCGACCAGCTGCGGAATGTCGTCGAGGCAGACCGTCGCGCGCCAGTTCAAGCGCCTCGCAGTCCGCTGGAAACGGCGGCTCGACCTCCACAACGCCATAGCCTCCCTGGCCTGCGGACTGATCTGCTGGAGGCGACTCACAGCCCTTCACCATGATCGTGTTACGAGTTCTTATGTCACGACAGGTAATGATTCATCAGTCCTGCGGTTGATGCTCCGCGTCTGGCCCACCGGCACCGTGCTGCGGATACTTAAGCGATTTGAATCTTCTGCGGGTCCAGGGAAAACACGCTTCGCAACAGCGAAAGACGACCTTCCAGGATCGACAACTGTCCGCGTCCGACACGGGAGGTGCTGAGTGAAAGCGTCTGGCAAGGGCGGCGGGGCGGTGCTTCAAGTCGTGCGCTACTTGAACACAGGACCAGTCGAACACTCCGGATGCCCCCAACCTCTTCGGCTGGCTCCTTGACCGCAGTGTCCTGGGTTTCCTCACTGTCACTGGGTCCGAGCTCGACATCGACTGCTGGTGGGCGGGATGGGCGGCCTGGCCGGCGCCGCGCCGCTGTTCGGGAACTCGAAGTCCGCGGCCGATCGGATCCCGGACCATCTCGCCCCGCTGATGGCGATCTCGCCGACCCACCGGCCGCGCAAGGACACCGTGTACATCGTGAACGGCACGCTGGTGCCACCCCGCGACCGCAGCATCTCCGCATCGAGCAAGAACTACCGGTACTCGACGAACCTGCAGGTCGTCATCGACGCCAACGGCCGCCTTGTGGTGGCCATCGGCCTCCCGCTGCCCGGCAGCCGCAACAACTGCCGGGCGTTCACCGAATCCGGCGTTGACCGGGCCTGTCGCGGAGCTCCGATCATCGCCGACGGCGGCTACCGGGGCACCGGTGCGGTCATCCCGCACCGCAGACGGCGAGGCCAACAGCACCTGAGTGCCGAGCAGGAGGCCGAGAACAAGGTTCACCGCACAGCACGCGCCCGCGTCGAGCAGGCCCTGTCCCGCCTGAAGAACTGGAAGATCCTGCGGGACTGCCGGCTCAAGGGCAACGGCGTCCACCAGGCCATGCTGGGCGTCGCCCGACTTCACAACCTCGCCCTCACGGGATAACTCTCGCCCCATACGTGACAGCCTTTAGGCGTTCACGGTCCAGGGCAGATGTGCGGGCGTGACGGCGAGCTCGTCCTGGATGCTCGGCAGTGCGATGTTCACGGACGAGTCGTCCAGCACCTGCGGTCGCTGGGCTGGCGCGATCACCAGCGGCGGGACCATCTCACTGCCGGCTTGCGCCAGTTCCTTGATGCCGGGGATTCCGTGTATCGCGGGCGTATCGAAAATCGCATACGCCACCGCAACGGCCCTCCGTCTCCAATGGGGGCGTGAACCACAACGTATCCCTGTCAGCACCGCTCCGCCACATGCGCAGGATCGTGCTCTTCGGCCTGGCAATCCTCGGCCTGGCGGGCGCCGCCTTCGTCGTGCGGGGGCCGCTCATGATGTCTGCTCCGAGGTGCATGGCCGGGCGGTGGCACGGCTGCTTCGATACGTTCAACGGCGTGGTGCTCATGACGTTGGTCACGCTGCCGGTGGCCGCGCTGGTGGTGTGGGCTCTGGCGCTCCGTCGGCGTGCCGCCGGCGTCACTTCGGCGTGGCGGATGTCGCTGGCCGAGGTGGGCATGGTCCACGGGACGGTGCCGTTCCTCTGGCTGACCATGATGCCGGGCGCCGGGGCCGGCACCGTCCCCGCCCGGGTGAGCCTGGTACCGCTGCGGGACCTGGTGACGATGGGGCCGCTCGGGATCGTCGGCAACCTGCTGGTCTTCGCGGCGCTGGGGTTCTTCGCCCCGATGCGGTTCGCGGCGCTGGCGTCCGTGCCGCGGATCCTGGCGCTCGGGGCGGGCTGCTCGGTCCTGGTCGAAGCCGCGCAGTACGTCCTGCGCCTTGACCGGGTGTCCTCCGTGGACGACGTACTGGTCAACGCCGCCGGCGCCGTACTGGCCGCGCTGGCGTCGCGCCGCTGGTGGCGCACAACGGCAAAAGCGCCGTCGGACGAGCCTCGCCCCGCGCCGGTACCGGCAGGCTGAGTCGCATGTCCGGTGTGCACACGTCTTTGCATACGTCGGCGATAAGTTGTGCTGCTTAGGCTTCAGACATGCGCGTACTGATCGTGGAGGACGAGCCCTACCTGGCCGAAGCCGTCCGTGACGGTCTGCGGCTTGAGGCGATCGCCGCCGACATCGCCGGCGACGGCGACTCCGCCCTGGAACTGCTCAGTGTCAACTCCTACGACCTCGCGGTCCTCGACCGCGACATCCCCGGCCCCTCCGGCGACGAGGTCGCCCGGCGCCTCGTCGCCTCCGGCAGCGGCATCCCGATCCTCATGCTCACCGCTGCCGACCGGATCGACGACAAGGCTTCCGGGTTCGAGCTCGGCGCCGACGACTACCTCACGAAGCCGTTCGAGCTGCGGGAGCTTGTCCTGCGGCTGCGGGCGCTCGACCGCAGACGCGCGTACGCCCGGCCCCCGATCCGCGAGATCGCGAGCCTGCGGCTCGACCCCTTCCGCCGGGAGGTCTTCCGCGACGGACGCTACGTCGCACTCACCCGCAAACAGTTCGCCGTGCTGGAAGTCCTCGTCACCGCCGAGGGCGGGGTCGTCAGCGCCGAAGAGCTGCTGGAACGGGCCTGGGACGAGAACGTCGACCCCCTCACCAACGCCGTGCGCATCACCGTCTCCGCACTGCGCAAACGGCTCGGCGAACCATGGATCATCGCCACGGTGCCCGGCGTCGGCTACCGGATCGACACCGGTACGGACACCATCACTCCCGGCAGGGACACCACCGACCCCGGCAGTACGCATGCATAGACGCCCAGGGCTCAGCGCCCGACTGAAACTCACCCTCAGCTACGCCGGGTTCCTCGCCGTCGCCGGCGCTCTCCTGCTGGCCGTGGTGTGGGTGTTCCTGCTGCGCTACGTACCCGACAACCCCAAGGGCCTTCTCGGAATCTCGCCCAACCGCTACCTCCTTGTGCGCACCTTCGCCCCCGCCGCGGCCATGGCGATGGTCTTCCTGCTCGTGTTCGGCCTCATCGGGGGATGGATCCTCGCCGGCCGGATGCTCGCACCACTCACACAGATCACGGATGCGGCACGGATGGCCGGGAACGGGTCGCTGGCCCACCGGATCCGCATGAAGGGCCGCCAGGACGAATTCCGTGAACTCTCCGACGCGTTCGACTCGATGCTCGACCAACTCGAGTCCCACGTCGCCGAGCAACAGAGGTTCGCCGCGAACGCCTCCCACGAACTGCGCACCCCGCTGGCGATCTCGCGGACGCTCCTCGACGTCGCCCGCAAGGACCCCACACGGGACCGGGGCGAACTCATCGAACGCCTGCACGCCGTCAATACGCGGGCGATCGACCTCACCGAGGCCCTCCTGCTGCTCAGCCGCGGCGACCGCGGAAACTTCACCCGCGAGAGCGTCGACCTCTCCCTCCTCGCCGAAGAAGCCGCCGAAACGCTGCTTCCCCTCGCCGAACAACGACGGATCACGCTCGACGTCACCGGCGGGGCGGCCCGGACCAGCGGCTCCGCGGAGCTCCTGCTGCGGATGGTGACGAACCTCGTCCAGAACGCCATCGTCCACAATCTCCCCACCGGCGGCACCGTGACGGTCCACACCGAGGCGCACGGCGACACGAGCGTGCTGCGGGTCGAGAACACGGGCCGTCGGCTCCCACCGGAACTGGTACCGACCCTCACCGAACCCTTCCAGCGCGGAACGGAACGCGTACGCACCGACGAGCACGCCGGCGTCGGCCTCGGCCTGGCCATCGTGCACAGCATCGTCCGCGCCCACGACGGGACCCTCGACCTCGTCCCCCGCCCCGCCGGCGGTCTCCTCGTCACGGTCCGGCTCCACGCGGGTCTATCAGGAATGAGGTGTGATTCGTCTGATTGGCCTACAGGTTCTTCCGTGGGCTGATTGGTCTACACCCGTCCGGCTGAAAGGCGGCCGTCGAAGAGGAGGTCAAACTCGTTCAGCGCGCTCTTCCAGCGGTTGTTCCAGCGCTGGCGGCCGCGTCCGGTGGGGTCGAGGGCCAGGGTGGCCAGGTAGAGGCGCTTGAGGGCGGCGGTCTCGTTGGGGAAGTGGCCGCTGGCTTGGGCCGCGCGTCGGTAGCGGGCGTTCAGCGACTCGATGGCGTTGGTGGTGTAGACGACCTGGCGGATGGCGTCCGGGAGGCCGAGGAAGGGGACGAATTCGCTCCAGGCCCGTTCCCAGGTCCCGGTGATCGAGGGGTACTTCTTGCCCCACGTGTCGTCGAAGTCGGCCAGTCGCTGCCGGGCCTGCTCCTCGTTGACGGCCGTGTATACGGGCTTGAGGTCGCGGGCGACGTCGGCCCAGTCGCGGCGGGACGCGTAGCGCAGGCTGCCGCGGATGAGGTGCACGATGCAGGTCTGCACCACGGTCTGCGGCCAGACGGTGTTCACCGCGTCTGGCAGGGCGGAGAGGCCGTCGCAGACCAGCATCAGCACATCACGGACGCCCCTGTTCTTGATCTCGGTCAGGACGGTCTGCCAGTACTTGGCGCCCTCGCCGCCGTCGCCGGCCCACAGCCCGAGGATCTCCCGGTAGCCGTCGGCGGTGACCGCGATGGCCACATAGATGGGCCGGTTCGCGACGTGCCCGTCGCGGATACGGACGTGGATCGCATCGATGAAGACCACCGGGTAGACCGCGTCGAGCAGGCGGGTGCGCCATTCCGCCATCGACTCCAGGGCCTTGTCGGTGATCGTGGAGACGGTTTCCTTCGCTGTCGTCATCCCGTACACCTCGGCGAGATGGGCGACGATCTCGCCGGAGGTGAGTCCCTTCGCGGTCAGCGACAGCACCATCTCGTCCAGTGCACCCGTCCGGCGGGCGTACTTGGGCAGCAACCGCGGGCTGAAGGTGCCCAGACGGTCCCGGGGGACCTGCACGGTCACCGTGCCGACCTCCGTCATGACTTTCTTGGCCCGGTAGCCGTTGCGCATGTTGCCGCCCGAGCGCGAACCACGGCCGCCGGCCCGCTCGGCCTCGGCCGCGAGGTGCACATCCATCTCGGCCTCCAGAGCGGCCTGCATCAGATGCTGGGCCAGCTCGGGCAGCAGCCCGCCCTCGCCCATCAGTCGCAGCCCTCCCAGGCGCACCTTCTCGGCCGCCAGCGCGGCCAGCTCCTCCAGCAGCTCGCTGGACAGACCGTTCGCGGATACCGGCATCGACTTCACGTCGGCACCTTCGACGCCCTCACCGGCCACGGCAAGCGACACACCGTCAGCGGCCTCGATCAGGTGATCCGTCGTCGTACTCATCAGGCCACTCCTTCGGGGAAGCACACACCTGATTCATGACACTCCCGTGCTGCTGGAAGCGACCGTCAGCGTCGGGTGTGTTCGATGCTTCCGTCGCTGCGGCGTGGTGTCGTTGCCCAGGATGGGAGCCAGGCTGTCTCGGGGAGCGGTGCCAGGCTTCCGAAGTGGTTGATGATTGCCCGGAGTCCTGGGTGTGGATTCGCTCGGGGGAAGATGAGCGAGAGCGGGTATGCGAGCGTCGGATTCACGATCGGGATGCGGCGTAGGTCGTAGTTCGTCGGCCAGATGTACCGGTCGCGCGAGCCTACGAGGGTTGCCACGTCTGCGGAGTCCGCGAGGATGTCGAGGAGTACCTCGTTGCCGAAGTTCGGGCCCGCGGCGTCAATGCGGAGGTCGAAGTCGGTGGCGAGCTGATCGTAGAACTCTGCCCATTCGCTTCGCGGCGCGATACCCGGCACCCAGATCCGGTGCTGGCGCAGCTGGGATGGTGTCAGTGTTCGTGCGGAGGCGAGCGGGTGCCTCGGGCCGACGAGGAGTTCCAGCGGGGAGTCGAACGCGTGGATCATTTGCACGTCGCGCGGCAGTGCGGCCGGGTCGGTGACCGAGCGGAACGAGGCGTCGATATCGCCTGCTTGGACGGCGGTGACCGCCACGCGCGGGTCGTTGACCCTGAGGGTCACCACGTCGAGGTCGGTTTCGGGATGCGACCGCCAATAGTCGTGCAGGACGACGGCCTGCGCGGATCGCAGGCCGAGAACGTCGATCCGAAGGGCCCGCGAGCCCGGTCTGATCGCGGTGATGGCGCGATCGACACCCGTGATGATGTTCCGGGCGTGCGGGAGGAAAGCTTGGCCGTCGAGTGTCAGCTCGACCCCTCGGGCGGTGCGGGTGAACAACCGGACGTCGAGTGCGCGCTCGAGGGTTGCGATCCGCTTCGACACGGCCTGTTGCGTTACGCCGAGCTCGTCGGCTGCGTGTTGCAGCTGTCCGAGCTCGGCCGCGCGGACGAACGATCGCACCGCCTCGGTATCCATTGATCCAGCATAAGCGTGCCCAACTGATGGTTGTGGCTCGCCCCGGAGTCGGTTGTTTGATCCCGCGACGGTGCGGCCGGTGTGATTCAGAGACCCGAACATCGGTTGTCACGAGGGAGTCGCATGCGCGTGCAGTTGGGGCGCAGTTTCGGTTGGCTGTGGTCGGCCTACGCCGTCAGTACATACGGTACGTGGATTGCCTTCGGCGCGTTCCCGCTGATCGCGGTTCGAGTGCTGCACTCGCCGGCATTCGCCGTGTCGCTCCTGGAGGCGGCCGGGCTTGCCGTCGCGGCGATTGTTGCGTTCTCGCTCGGGCCGTGGGTTGAGCACCGGGCCAAGCGTCCGGTGATGATCGCGATGGACCTGATCCGGTTCGTCGCGATGGCAAGTGTCCCGATCGCGTACGTCCTCGGCTTGCTTTCATACGGCCAACTGCTGGTCGTCTCGGTCATCTCCGGGACCGCGAGCATCGCCTTCACTGCCGCATCCGGCGCGTATCTGAAGTATCTCGTCCGTAGCGATCACCTCCTTGTGGCGAACGGGAGATTCGAGGGCACGAGCTGGGTGGCGACCGCGGCGGGCCCGCCCCTCGGTGGTGCACTCATAGGGTTGCTCGGCCCGGTCATCACTGTCATGGCCGACGCCCTCAGCTACCTGCTGTCCGCGCTCGGGGTCCTCCGCATCCGCGGAGGCGACGTCGCGGCACCCCGCGACCGGGCCACCAGGTTGCGCGGAGCCGACCTTCTTGGCGGCTGGCGGTTCATCCTCCGCGACCGCGCACTAAGGTGCCTGTTCCTCAACTCAATCCTGGTCGGCGGCCTGATCATGGCCACCGTCCCGCTCCTGTCCGTCCTCCTGCTGGGCCAGTACCACTTCCCGGCCTGGCAATACGGTCTTGCCTTCGGCATCCCGGCACTCGGCGGCTTCGTGGGCGCCCGCCTCTCCGCGCGCCTCGTGACCCGCTACGGCCGGCACCGGGTCATGCTCGTCTCCGGCTGGCTGCGATCGCTCTTCCCACTCGGTCTCACGTTCGTCCATCCCGGCATCCCCGGTCTCCTCACCGTGATCATCGTCGAGGGCCTGCTGATCACCTGCATGGGCATCTTCAATCCGATCTACGCAACAGAACGCCTGCAACGGACTCCCGCGGATCACACCGCCCAAATCCTCAGTACATGGAGTGCCATCAGCAAACTCCTACAAGCTGCCCTAATGGTGATCTGGGGCATTCTCGCCACACTCACCAGCCCGCTCGCCGCGATCACCATGTCCGGCGTTCTCCTGCTCGCCACCCCGCTCTTGCTGCCCAAACGGATACATTTGTCCGCCCCTGAGCCCGCCGCGTCGACCGAAGACGTCCGGGTCGCATGACTCACCGCAACGCCCCGCTCACCCCGGAAGGGCGCCGCCGGCTCATCGAGCGCTGTCGCACCCGCCCGGTCGCGCATGTTGCCGCGGAAATGGGGATATCGCGAGTGACGGCGTCGAAGTGGGTGAATCGTTACGCCACCACGGCGAGCTCGGACTGCTTGACCGGTCCTCGGCCCCGCACCGGCAGCCGACCGCTACCCCTGGTCGTCTGGTCGACCGGACGAGAGGATGCGCCGCGAGCGCAAGTGGTCTGCCTCGCGGATCGCGTTCGAGCTGGAGCAGGACGGCACGCCCGTCAGCCGACGCACCATCACCCGGCTCCTCGCACAGCTCGGCTTGAACCGGCGTCGATTCATCGACCCGACCGGCGAGACGAATCGTGAACCGCAGCAGATCATCGCCGCACGCCCCGGCCATATGGTGCATATCGACGTGAAGAAAGTCGGGCGTATCCCGGACGGCGGCGGTTGGCGCGTATACACGGGCGGGGCAGCCCGCAAGCGAAAGCCGTCGACCGCACGAAAACACGCGGCTCAAGGACCGGCTACGTCTACCTGCCCTCCGCGATCGACGGCTACTCCCGCCTCGCCTACACCGAAGCACTCGAGAACGAGAAAGCCGACACCGCAGTTGCGTTCCTTGACCGAGCACGCGCCTGGTTCGCGGCGCACGGCATCACCGCAATCGAGCGCATCGTGACCGACAACGGCGCCTGTTACCGCGCCGGCATCTTCGGCGCAGCCCTCGAAGGCAGCCGCCACCAGCGCATCACCCCGTACACGCCGAGGCGCAACGGGAAGATCGAACGCTACAACCGCATCCTCACCGAAGAGTTCCTCTACACCCGCACCTGGGCCTCAGAAGCCCAACGAGCTGAAGCGCTAAACACGTGGAATCTGCACTACAACTACCCCCGCAGATGCCCGGCCTGCCGCTGAAAAGGCTGTTCCGACCTATCCCCCGGAGCGCGGGCTGTACCGCCAGTTCTGTCCCGTGCCCACATACTCGGCCACCGAGATCGTGCTGTTGCCGGGAGCCATTCGCGCGACATACAGCACCCCGTCCAGATGATCGACTACGTGCGCGACCAGCCGGGCGAGCCCATCCGTGAAGATCGTCGTCCGACACTTCCCGTCGAAGTCCTGATGCCGTACCCGCAGCGTGCGCGGACGGGGCACCCTGCCGCGGACATCGAAGAAGGACAGGCACCCCTCGTACTGCTCGTCGGTGTCTTCGGAGACATCGGTGACGCGCGGGTTGAGCAGGACGATGACACCAGCGCCGGTCTCGGCGGGCTGGATAACGGCGGCCGACGCCAAGCTGAGGAGCGGCGATGCCCATGCCCTTGGCGAAGACGTGGGCGTGGGCGATGCGGTCCATGGAGGCGAAGAGGGTCTCAACGACGCGTTCGGCGACGTCCCGCTCAGCGGGGAGACCGAAGCGCCGGGCAGTCTCGGTCAGGAGTGGGGCGCCTTGCTGGACGGCGCCGAGGTGCGCATCTGCTCGCCGGTCCGCACCTCGTCCACCTGAACTCCCTTTGATTCACGTCCTGTTCGGGCCTGGGCCTGGAATCGCCATTCCAGACGATAGCGGGCATGGAGGAGGGGCTGGCTGGTCGACCAGGTGAAGATGCTGACCCCGTCCTCCTCCCGTCGGCTGGGCGCGGTGCGCAGCGGAGATGCCTCGGCGGTCATAGACGTCTCGGTTCGCCCTGGCCGGACGGGCCCACGAAGTAGGTCATGCGCCCGACGGCACGCCACGGCAGCGATTCCTTCGCACGATCACCCGAGGACGGCTCGGCCAGCGCAACCCCCTGGGCCGTGATCACCTTGGACACGCCCTGGCAAGACACACCCTCGACGGAGCGGCCCGGTTGGCGTGAGCGGGCCGCCAACCTCGGCGACGAGACCGCATTCGCGGTCGACTACATCGTCCGCGACCGCTGCGGCGCGGGTGGGTGAAGCAGCCCTACACTCTGCCGCAGTACAAGCGATGCGGCCTGGCGAGCGCAGGGCTCGCCGTCCTCCGTGCCGAGCACCCCGGCTTGTCCTGGTACGCCCTCGGCGGGCACTTCGCCGACTCGCGCGACTTCTGGAATACGGCGGGCGTTGGCGTACCCGGTGGCTACCAGCAGGGCCCGACCTGCGCGCACGTCGACAAGATCGGGTGAAGCGCGGTGCCTGTGTCCGCGCGCTGCTGGACTCGGCACGCCGACGCGGACGTGGTGATGGGAGTCCGTGCGCACGTCGGGTCAGACCACGGGAAGTTGACCGAGCGGCCGCCCCGTGTCGGCCTGTGACGCGAGGAGAGCGGCCACCTTGGTATCGCTCGTGAAGGACGTTCCCTGCCAGGTGGGAGGGACCGGTGCGGGCTCCAGCTGGATTTCGGAGCCGAATGATCGGGCCGCGTCGAAGAGCGTCTGCAGCGTATGCACGTTCGTCAGATCGAGCGCGCCGATGAAGGTGCTCCACGTCTGGGTGGTGGGGTCGTACGAGGACACCAGGCGCAGCACAGCCAACTGCTCCTGCCAGCGGGAGTCGTCAGCGCGCGCCGCTTGGATCGTGACGTGGAGCAGCCAGCGGTCGCCGTGCTTCGGGGTCGGTAAGGAGGTCATACCTCGACCGTAGAGCGAGCCCCTGACAACGGGCAGCGGGGACCCTATAGGGCCCTATTCAGCATGCGGTGACGGCCACACGGCGCTTCTTCCACATCATCCGCAATATGCCATCCCCTGCGAACATTTGAGTAAGTGCCCGAATAGGCGACCATATTTGGGCTATAGCGGACAGGGTGTAACGCGGCCGCGCTTGCAAGACGCTGAAGCAGGAAGAAGTAGGTTGCTGACCGAGGCTGAATCTCAGCGCCTGGGCAACCTGTCGACAGAACAACGCCTCAGATCGGAATTCTTGTGAGCAACATCGACCCGGTTTCCGGATACCAGACGTACGACCAGTCCTCGGGGCCCGAACGGTCCATGCGCAGCCAGGCCCCCGCTCGGCGGGCAGCCCTGGTGATCTGCACGATCGCCGACGTCGCGGCCGGATTCCTGGGCCTGTGGATCCTGCTCTTCCTGCTCGACGCCAACCAAGCGAATACATTCGTCGAGTTCGTGCGCGGAACGGCGGATTGGCTGAGCGGGTGGGCACAGGATATTTTCACGATGGACACAGAGAGTCTACGTGTTGCCCTTAATTATGGTCTCCCGGCTGTTGTGTATTTGGCGATTGGTCATGGGATTGCTGCCCGGCTCAACCGGGCCTGACGGCATTACAGGCACTCACCGAGACCCGGCCGCACACGTGTGGCCAGCACCTTCGTACCGTTTCACGGAAATGGGTGCAGCCTGACGCCAGTGAGCGCGCGGAATCCATCGCCGGGGCGTGGGTGCCGCGCCTCGCCCAGGCTCAGTCAGGTGGGAAGAGGCATGACAGCGGAAGGACCGGCACTGTGACACGCATGCCCACCGAAAACGATCATCTGCCGATCTATGAAGACTTGGTACGCGAACGCGGTGATGCCGTAGCGGAAGCCCGGACGGCGGCGGAACGCACCCAGCACCAGGCGGCGGAACTGCTGATGAGACAGGACGCGGGCCACTCGGACCTGCTAGCGGGATAACAGCGTCAGACGTCCGGGGCTGCGGCTGACGGCCGAGGAGTTCGGCCAAGCACTGGCGGGTCGCGGCTCCTTGGCACTGGTGGTCCGGTTGCGTCATTGGAAGTGGTGTACGGGTTGGACCTGATCCGGGGGTCTGCTCCGCGCGCGCATCGCGGCCCGAGAGGGGGTCGGTGCGGTCTTGAGGAGTTGGCGGGCCCGGGGCGGCACAGACCGTTCGTCCAGGTGGCGAAGGCTTCCAAAGCGGCCGGGTAGTACTCACGCAGCAGGGAGCGGAGCTGGTTGGAAATCTGCTGGCGATTCCAGAGAGCGTCCTGTTGGGCGCGAGCCAGAACGGCGATGGCGCGGCCGAGGCCACCGTCGTCTGGCAGGGGGCGGTGGGCGTGCACGTCTGTGCGCAGGATGTTCGCCAGGACGAGCGCGTCGCCGGGGTCGGACTTCTTGCGCGAGACGGAGTGGCGGTCGCGGTAGCGGGCCGCGGCCATCGGATTGATCGCGAACACGTGCCGCTTCCCTGTCCGCAGCACCGTGACCAGCAGGCCGCGGGAGGTCTCGATCGCCACCGGGATCGGATCCTCCTCGGTGTCGCCGTCTTCGGCGAGCAGCTCCAGCAGCAACTTGTAGCCGGTTGCGTCGTCAGTGATGTGCCGTTTGGCCAGTAACGTGCCGGTGTTGTCGACCAGGGCGACGTCGTGGGTGCGTTCGGCCCAGTCGATTCCGCAGTAAATCAAGGTGTCCCTCCCCGATGCGCTGGTGTTTGCGCTGGTCACGAGCGCATGCGAGCGACCTAATCCCAGAGCTCGACCTCAAGAGGGTCGGGTCGACACCTCACTAGCCGTTCGTGGCACCAGCGCACCCCACGGGCATCTTCGCGGGAGTGTCGCTGGAGGTCTGCGCGGCCCTGCCCGCTTACGCGGCCACGGCCTCCGGGTACGACGCGTATGTGGCCGTGGACGCGTCGGGCACCTTCAGCCAGGACAAGCGGGAGGCGGGCCTGCTGCGCATGCAACAGTCCGGAGTCATCGTCAGCGACTACGCCACGCTCATTGTGGAAGCTCTCGCCGACAACGCGGACCCCGCGGCCGATGCGGTCTATGCCGCCCTGGACATGCCGTTCGCCGTCCTGGTCGGCCAGATCTCCGCCGCCCGCCAGCACCGCGCCTAGTCCACGGACAGTTCTTCGGACGAAGAGGCCGCCCTGCGGCCCGCGGGCCCGCCGCCACGGCCGCGTGTGGAGCCGGTCCGCGTCCGGCGGCGGGTCAGCACGTCGTGGAGTCGGCATGCACCATCGAACTGGACGGTGGTGGCTGATGCGCTCGCGCCGCCTGGTGCGCGATGTCGAGACGCTGCCCGCCATGCACGAGGCGATGGTGCTGTGGTCGATGACCATGCTCATGAGCAGCCGCCCGGCCGGACCCCGCCCGGGCGCCTTCAGCGGACCGGTGTCGCCAGCGCGGTGAACACCCCGGGCCGCGCCTGGAGGGCCCACCCCCGCTCCACCAGTCGTTTCACCTTGGACCGCGAGGCCCTGCCCTCATACGCCGACACCCGATCAGGACCCCTGTTCGACCAGACAAGCGTGTTGATCGGTAAGCGGATGGCTTCTGAGTACGGGACAGTGCCCGCTGAGCTTTGACGAGCCTGTCCTCGGATTGGCGTACGTACTGAGGGTTGGCGACGAACGCCGTGGCCGGGTCAGCGGATTCGAGGGTGACCGCACGCACGCCGTGACCGACCTCGGACGGTCCGGCGCCTCCCGCGAGGACCACGGCCGTTCAGGACACCCCCTGAACTTATGGCGGCCCCAACAATCGCCGATGACGAGAACGGAATCCCGCAGTGGAAGGGGTGCTTTCCCCGTATGTCAGCTCGCGGTCGAGCCGGCGGGCAGCGGACACGGCACCGCCACACGGCCGCGATCCTCACCTTTCCGACACGGAGGACAACCTCATGGGTTCGCTTGATCTGACCGGACGCGTGGCCCTGGTGACCGGAGCGACCAGCGGCATCGGCGCCGCCACCGCGGCACTACTGGCCCAGTGGGGAGCGCACGTACTGGTCGCCGGCCGCGACAGCTCCCGCGGCGAGTCCGTGGTGCGGAGGATCGGACCCTACCTGTCGTCAAACCCTGTCAGCAATCACCATCGGATCTGATTGGATCCGCGCCGCCGACAGACCCCGAAAAGTCCGGGTTCATTGGACGCGCGCCGCGCCTGTCGTCATTCGTTCGTTTGACGACAGGCGGCCAGTAGCTCGATCCCGCGCAGAACCCGGCCAGCCGACACGTCAGCGGGGATGCTCGTTCGGGTCGTTCTCGGGTCAGGCGGGGTGGCTCTGGGCCCAGGCTCGGTACGCGAGGTCCGTGCGGCGGGAGAGACGGGGACCGGAGTGCGGGGCGCTGAACGCGTTACCCGCACCCGGCGGCGTGTCATGCGGCGGGCCGGGCGGCCTTCCAGGCGCGGTAGTGGCGGGTGGGGTCGTCGGTGAAGGAGGTGTGGCGGGGGGTCCAGCCCAGGAGGCGGTGGGCCTTGGCGCTGGTGACGAGTTCGTCCTGGTCGGCGGCCATCTGCATCATGCCGCCTGCCTCGGCGCTCTCCAGGGCGATCTCGCCGGTGTAGCCGGCGGCTCGTACGGCGGTGCGCTGCATGTCCAGGGCAGCCAGCCGCTGGTCGTCGGCGATGACGAAGGTCTCCCCGTCGACGGCGGCGGGGTTGTCGAGGATGCGGACGTAGGCGTCGGCGAGGTCGTCGACGTGGACCCAGCTCCAGCGCTTGGCGGTGTCGCCGTAGAAGACGGCGCTGCCCGCCTCGGCGGCGGCGAACCACTGGCCCGTCATGGAGGTGCTCGCGGGGCCTCCGTACATGAACCCGGGACGGACCACGGTATGGGCGAGGCCGGAGGCGGCCAGCTCCTTCTCCAGCGCGAAGCGGAAGCCGATGGGGCTCTCGGGGTTTCCGGGGGTGTTCTCGTCCATGAGAGGCAGGCCGGTGCGGCCGTAGGAGGAGATACCGGTGGTGAACACCAGGTGGCGGCGGCGGCCGTCCCGCTCCTGGGCGGCGAGCAGCTCGGCGAACAGGCGCTGGTCACCGCCCACGGGGTCGCTCATGTCCATCAGCAGGTGGACGACCGCGTCGGTGCCGTCGAGGTGTCCGCGCCAGGTGTCCGGCTTGGCGAAGTCGCCCTCGACCGGGGTGACTTCGTCCGCGGTGAGAGCGCGGGCCGCGGGGGCGGAGGTGTCGCGCGACAGGCCCAGGACGGTGTGCCCGGCGCGGGCCAGAGCGGCTGAGACACGGCGGCCGGCGTAGCCGGTGGCGCCGATGACGAGGATCTGCATGAGGAGTGCTCCGTGTGCTGTGTCGTGCCGCGGGTCAGGCGGCGGGGGTGGTGGTGAAGAACCGGGCGAGCCGGTCGGCCGTCCAGGCCGGGTTGTCGGCCGCGAAAGTGTGCGCAGCCCCGGGGACGGTGTCGCAGCGCACGTCGGCCGCGGCTGCGCGGGCGCCGTCCAGCAGGACGTTCTGGGGCAGGCCGTGCTCACCGTTCAGGACGAGGACGGGCATGGCCAGGCGGCCGCCGGCGCGGGCCGCCTGGCCGTCCTGGACGAGGGTGGCGTAGTGCTCGAAGCCGCCGCGCATCGCGTCGTGGCGGGTGTGGGTGCGCAGCAGGTCGGCGCGGTCGGGGGCGGTGATGCCGCCGCCGGTCATCATCGACCAGAAGCCGGACAGGTACTGCTCCTCCTTGCCGGCGGTGAGCATGGCGGCCAGGTCGCTCTGGGCGTGGAAGCCGAAGTGCCACGAGCCGCCGGTGGCGGGGTTCATGTGCTCCTCCAGGCCGTAGCCGGGCAGGAACGCCTCGCTGAGCACCAGCCGGACCACGTCGTCGGGACGGCTCTGGGCCCAGGCGTGAGCGGTCATCGCGCCGACGTCGGTGCCGACCACGAAAGCCCGGTCGTGGCCCAGGTGCCTCAGCAGGCGGTGGAGGTCCTCGGCCTCCTCGCGCTTGGTCCAGTGGCCGGCCGGGATCTGTGAGTCGCCGGATCCTCGCAGGTCGGGCGCGATGACCGTGAAGCCTCGTGCTGCGAGCAAGGGCATCAGCGCCCGCCACTCGATCCAGCTGAACGGCCAGCCGTGCACGAGGACGACGGCGGGCCCGGACCCGCCGGCCACGTAGTGGAGTTGGACGCCATCGACACCGCCGACATCGGCGACAGCGTGCTCGAATCCGTCCGGTGCGGGTGCTCGGGGAGACATACAACCACCTCATGCTTAATTAGTTAAGCAAGTATCATACCGCTTGCTTAACTAGTCAAATACAGTGGTTGCATGGAGCCCACCGCCGCTGACACCACTCCCACCATTGATCCACTGACTGCCGATGAGCTTCTGCTGTGGCAGAGCCTGGGACGTCTTGTCCACTCCCTGCCCCGCGCGCTGGAGCAGGACATGGCCCGCACCGGCGTGACCATGACCGAGTTCGCCGTCCTGCTGCTGCTGAGCGAGGCGCCCGACCGCCGTATGCGCATGTCCGCGCTAGCGGCGGCCTCCGGCGTCACTCCCCCGCGCATCACGCGCATCATCGAAGGCCTGTCCCGCCACGACATGGTGCGCAAGGAACGCCACGGCCTGGACGCACGCGGCAGCGAAGCCGTCCTCACCGATACCGGACTGCAAGCCATGCACGCAGCTCAGCCCGCTCATCTCGCCAGCGCCCGGCGCCGGGTCCTCAACCACATCCCGGCCGATCTCCTGCCGGGCATCGCCGAAACACTGGCCAAACTCGCCGAGGGCCGGCACTGACAGCAGCCCTCCGGCCTCCCCCGGCAGCCGCGCCATACCGACGGTCGACGACAGTGCCGATTTCAGACCCTCCGCCGGATCGAGCTGCGAGCCTTGCGGGAGCGGACCGTGACCGCCGCGTAGATGGCCATTTGGATCCCTGCTGCTGACGGAATGGCTGGTGGTCGAGCTGTGCGCCTGCTTCCTCCAACGGCTGGGCAACCAGGACGAGATGGAGCGGTGGCTGCACGTCTTCGGCGATCAGGTGTGCCGGGGCGGACCTCGTCCCGCATTCATCTGGACGTGGACTCGAAGGGTCAAGCACGCACAGCGACCGCCGGTCCACGGTTTCGCCAAGCGCCGGGAGGCCGGCGCGGCTGCGTCACCGAGCGGCGGTCGCTGTGCCTATCGGGGATCTGGGGAGCGCGGCGCGAAGCAGGTGGGTCAGATGAAGAAGGCGTTCATTCCCGGGACGTCGGAGGCGAAGGTCTCGACCTCGGCGATGCGCCCGTCGCGCAGGCGGCAGACCGCGGCGAGGTGCTCGTCGAGGACGAGCTCACCACGGCGTGCGGTGTTGTGCTGGGACAGGACCATGTTCTCTCGGCTTGTCAGGATGTGCAGCAGTTCGAAACGGACGCCGTATCCGGCGACCTTCTGGAGTTGGGCGATGACGGCGTTGCGCCGGCGAAGCAGACGCTGGGCTGGACCCGCCCGAAGATCCGTACCCCCGAGGCGGCAGACCGCCGGACCTGGCTGGTCATCACCGCCCACACCGAACTGCGGCTCGGCCGCCCGCTCGTGGAGGACCTCCGCCGCCCCTGGGAACGGCCCGCTTGGCCCGGCCGGCTCACCCCGGCCCGGGTCCGCCGAGGGTTCCGGAACCTCCGCCCCGCCCTGAGCTGCCCCGCGCGTGCGCCGAAACCCACACGGTCAGGACCCGGAAGGCCCCTCGGCTCCAAGATCCGACGGCCCGCCACCCGCTACGACGTGGGCAAAACCGTCAGACGCCCCGAGACGATCACCGAACGCGACCAGGCCAGACCATAAAGAACAAGCTGAGAGCCTGGTCCTGAAGCTTGATGCCAGACAGTTGAGCCGCTGACTGCTCGCCGCGAACTGATGATGACGGGCGCCGTCGGTCGTCAACCGCCGCAGGCAGAGCGGATCTTGTAAAACGTGCTCAGGTACCTCGAGTGGTAGGACGCGCTGGCGATCCGTACGAGCGCCTCATCGGCTGAGCGTAGCGACGACCCGGTCAGATTGGCACTGCCCGTGTAGACACGCGGTGTGGTGTCGCCGTTGAAGCCGCCGTCAATCAGGATCTGTTTGCTGTGCGGGCGGACGTCGATTCCCGGGCCGTTCGCAATGCGGCACCTACGGTGCTGGATGCCGGCGGCGTTCAGCTTGGCGGTGATGGTGCTGTCGCTCTCGGCGTAGATGATGTCGATCCAGCAGCCCCTGCCGCGCAGCTGAGCCAGCTTGTCGGCGACCTGGCGGCGCGAGCCGAAGAAGCTGTGCATCACGATGCGGATGTCGGTCTGGTGCCGTCCGCCGTCCGTGCCGGTGTAGCCGCAGCTGATCTCGTTGAGCACGTCAACGACGGTGTCGGTGGCCGGGTTGTAGTACGAGGTGTCACCGCGGGGGAAGAAGTAGCCGCGGTAGGTCGAGCCGGTCGGTGTGGAGAAGTATGCGTGGTTGTTGCCTCCCGCGAGGGTGCGCCCGTGGCGGAGCTCCTCGTGATATGAGGCGTACCCGTCGTACACAGCGGCGTCCGCGAAGGTGACGGCGTCGTTGAAAGACTCGACCTTGTACCAGTCGGAGAGGTTTGAGGAGGTCTGGAAGACGACTTTCGAGTAGCTAGTACCGTCGTCGAAGGGCCCGATCTTCGAGAAGATGAAGAACTTGTTGTGGTTGTAGGCCGGTGCGGGTGGGGCAACGCTCAAGCAGCCGCGCTGGACGTCGTCGACGCCGTCGGGGTCCTCGAACCTGTCGTCGCAGACGACGATCCAGGAGGGGGCGGCGTCATTGGTTCCGAGCCCAGCCTTGAGGGTCTGGTAGGGCGCGTTGGCGTACTCGGCGCCGTCAGCGCCCACGAAGGTCGAGTCGTCGACGATGAGCTTGACGTTGACGCCGCGCTGGTGGGCGGCGAGCAGCGCGTTGGCGACCTCTTGGTCGTTGAACTCGTACACCGAGCCGCGGATCTGCGCCCCGGCGGGCGTCGCGTCGATCAGCTGGACGAGCTGAGTGAAGATTGCCTTCTGCTGCACCGCCGTGCCCAGCGGGTCATTGAACACGGGCCCGTTGACGATCGGCTTGGCCAGTGCAGCGGCGGGTGTGGCGCTGCCGAGGAGGAGTGCGGCCACCAGGGACAAGACAGCGGCGGCGTTGGCCGGCAGCGTACGGAGGTGCCAGGCCAGATGCGGGCGCGCAGTCGAGCGGGGCAATTTTGGCTTTCCCGGAGGTGAGTGAAACCGGCAATTCGCGCACAAATCCCGTAGCCGGTCGGCGAGGGGCATGGTAGGGGCGGGCAGAAAGATCACGGATCCGAGCTTTCCTTGCCGCACTCAGGGGGTCTCTGACTGGCTGTCAAATTCATCCGGATGGCGCACAGCACGACGAGCACACCTCTTGAACGGCGTCGCGATCTCCACGGACTAATCCGCGGCGTCCAGGTCGTAAACGTCTGGATAGTCGCAAGGTGCTGTGCGGGATCCTGTTCGTGCTGTACACCGGGATCCGCTGGGAGTTTCTGCCCCAGGAGCTGGGCTTCGGCTCGGGGATGACCTGCTGGCGACGGCTGCGGGACTGGAACGAGGCCGGGGTCTGGCACCGCCTGCACGAGCTGCTGCTCTCCGAGCTGCGGGCCGCAGACTTGCTGGACTTCTCCCGCGCCGCGGTCGACTCCAGCCACATCCGCGCGATGAAGGGCGGGCCGGCCACCGGTCCGTCCCCGGTGGACCGGGGCAAGGCCGGGCAACAAGCACCACCTAATGGTGAGTTGTGGAGCTGGTGAAGCCTGAAGCACCACCGGGCTCAGAGCCCTTTGATCAGACGGGTTCACCAGCTCCGTGTCGTGGCGGCGGCGCGTATGCGATCGAGACGAGGATGTTCGCGGTCTGAGCCCCTCGCGAGGAACACCTCCCAGCTCACCAGGAGTCTTCGAGCTCCTGAAAGGACTGAGGACCTCGTGGGTAGCTGGGGTCACGAACGGCTAATCGGATGCTGGGCCATCAGAGCCCTTCCATTAGGGAGTCGCGTGCCTCCACCGCTGTGACCAGCAAGCGAGAGGTGCAATCGACGGGAAGGGCACGAGACAACCAATGAAGATCTTCTGCGGCATTGACTGGGCCGGCGACCACCACGACATTGCCCTCATCAATGCCGAGGGCACGCTGGTGGCCCGGGCCAGGATCAACGACGACGCCACCGGCCTCCAACAGCTGCTCGACCTCCTGGCCGAACACGGGGACACCCCCGAGACCCGCATACCAGCGGCCATTGAAACCACCCGAGGGCTACTGGTGACCTGCCTGCGAGCCACCGGGCGCCCCGTCTACGCGATCAACCCGATGGCAGCGTCCCGATACCGCGAACGCCACACCATCGCACGCAAGAAGTCAGACCACCTCGATGCAATGGTCCTCGCCAACTGGGCGTCTACCGCTGGGTCGTGGAAGGAGCGATCGCGCTGCTGCACTGGTTCCGCCGCCTGCGCATCCGCTGGGAGATCCGCGACGACATCCACCACGCGTTCGTCACCCTCGGCTGCGCCGTCATCTGCTGGCGACGACTGCGCACCGCACTTTGTCGAGAGTAAGGACAGGCGATGCGTCCCAGGGGATGGCCTGCTCGATGCGTCAGAACGCATTCGTAGCAGTCGGGCCCGCGCAGCCTCACATCCGGGATCTCAGCACGTCGACCTCACAGCCCGGCGCGAACGGGTCGAAGCCGTGCTCGACCAGCCAGCGAACCACCAGCAGGCTTCGCAACGACCACCACGCGTGGATCACGTCGAGGTCGATGTCGGTGCCATAGCCGGCGACGACGTCGTCGAGGTGCTCCTCGTGTCCGAGCGTGAAGGTGGCGAGGTCGTGCAGGGCATCACCCTGGCCCGCCTCGGACCAGTCGATGATGCCCGTGACCTCGTCGCCGTCGACGAAGACGTGCGCGATCTGCAGGTCGCCGTGCGTGAACGCCGGAGTCCACGGCCTGAGCGCGGCCTCGGCGACCTGGCGGTTGTGGGTGACCAGGTCAGCGGGCAGGAGGCCGTTCGTCACGAGCAACTCGCACTCGTCGTCGAGTTCCGCCGCCAGCGCGACGATGCTCCGGCCGGCCCGGCCGGGCCGGGGCGGCAGCGGCGCGTCGTGTAGCTTCCGGATGGCGGCGCCCGCCGCGGCCCACGCCGCCGACGAGCCGGTCGACGGCCCGCCGAGGCGCCCAAGCGTCGTCCCCGGGAGTGCGGCGATCGCGAGCACGGGCGGCTTGCGCCACAGGACCTCCGGGGTCGGGACCGGCGCGAGGGACATCGCCTCGACCTCGACGTCGATGCGCGCCTGATCGGCGTCCACCTTCAGGAACACGTCGCCGACGCGCAGGGTCGCGCGCTCGGAATGGGCGACAACGACTTTGACCTCATCCATGGGCGACCAGTATCCCGGGAATGATCGCCGACGTCGCCGGGTTTGTCGCGTGCGATTACGCGGCTGACTGCGTCCCGATACCCGGCGGCCTCGTGCGCGACACCGACCTCTGACCAGGTCAAGTCCGCCACTTTTGTTAGGAGTCCTAAGTAGCTGTTGTCTTTTCCGATCTTGACAGATGCGCGTCGAACGGGAGTCCCGATTGGGTGGTCGCGGGGCGCTGGGCGCATAGGGGCGGGGCCTCCTGAACAGCTCGTTGGTGTCGAATCACCGAGCAGCAGGAGGCCCCGGTGCCGCAGTGTTGATGGTGTCCCACCGAGTGGTGTAGCAGCGATCACCGCATAGCCCCTGGTCATGGGGCGCCCATCGCGCAACTCTCCGGGTAGCGAAGCTCGTTGAAGCGAGAGGTGACGCGATGACCTTGTCCCAGCATGACTTAGCCTCGCTGTTTCGGTTGGGGTTGCTGGGTAGTTGAGTGCGGCTGTTCGAGGCAGTGACAGTCGGTGGGCATGGTGAGGGCCCGGCGCGGTGGTCGGGTTCTCCGGGGTCCCTCGGGTCGTGGGCGGGCAGGATGGGCAGCGGCCAGTTGGCCGGGCGGGGTAGTGCGGCGAGGCGGTGAAAGGCTTTGGCCAGCTCGATTGTCCAGGGCCAGGTCGCTGAGATCCGTAAGTGAAGACGGCGGCCGCCACGGGTGAGGCGGGCGGCGACGTGCAGCAGCCGGTAGCGGAGTTTCTTGGGCTCGGCGGCGGCCAGTTCGCCGTCCAACAGCAGGCGAGTCCAGGCGAGCAGCGCGGCGCGCTGGCGGGGGCTCAACTCGCGTGGGCTGATGAGCGGCTGGGGGATCTTGGCCGGCGGTGAGCCATCGGCGCGCGAACGGCTCGCCGATGAGCGGGGCTTGTGTGCGCCAGGGGGGACTTCCGCGGACGCGGGCGGCGGGGCGGCCAGGTGGTGGCAGCGGGTGCGGTGGTGCCAGGCAAGACCGCAGTGCGGATGGTCAAGTGCCGGGATGGGGTGGGCCGCATCACGGGCCAGGACCTCCAGACGATGCCCGAAGGAGAGCTGGAACAGCAGGAAATGGTCGTTCGCGTGCTGCAGGCGGCGGAAGGCGAGCGCAGCGCACAGGATGGGGCGGGCGCGGGGCGGGATCGCGTAGATGACGCCGGCCGGCTCGTCGGGTGACCCGTGATCGGGGTGCCAGACATCGGGGACGGCCAGGCGCGTGCAACGCTCGTCGAGGCCGGACAGCTCGGTGGCGTGCAGGGCGTCCGGATGAGTTCCGGTGAACAACAGGGCGGCGATCGCGGCGAGTTGGGCGCGGTGGACTGTGCCCCGGCCTACGCGGTGGGCCACGTACGGGGTGATGGGGCAGGTGGTCAGACCCGGCCCACCGGCGCTTTCCACCGTAGTCTCGAGGAAGGACTTGTAGTCCGCGGGCAGGCGGGTTCCCAGCTGGCGCTCGACGGCCGCCCAGTTGATCTGCTCATTGAATCCGGTGTCGGTCGGCATGATCTGCGCCAGCGCCACGATTTGGGGATCAGCCTCAAGTTCGGACAGATCTGGGGCAGTCGGACCTCCGTACTCTCTCAGCTGGCGTGAAGGATCCGAAAGCGATCGGGTTCCGCCGGATCTCGATCCACGACTTGGATTGGCGTCCAAGCCCATTGCCAAACGCTGATGCCTGGCGTGCGGGAGAACCGGATCTGCCCGCGGGTGCCTTCGACTGCAACGCGCGGCCAGGATTCGGCAGTGCGCGCCCGGTCCGCGCCGTGAGAACGCAGCACATCGGCGAGGACGGCGACCGTGTCGTAGCCCTCGAAGGCGACGAAGGAGGGCGCTTCGGCCAGCCGCTCGCGGAGGGCCGTCTCGACTCGTGCACCGAGTGGGCTGAGGCGCTCGGGCAGGTAGCGCAAGAACGGGATCGCGGCGCTGTCGTCGCCCAGCAACGTCGCCCATTCGGCGAACTCCGGTTGCCCGGCCGGAGCACCAACCATGATCTCGGCGAGGCGCTGGTCGCGGCGGACAGACTTGACGATCGACACTGCCGGCTCCGGGTGGCCGACCAGAAGAAGGAGGGCTGTCGCGCGATTGTCGACGAGTTCGTCGCACACGGCCGTGGGGGCGAGCGCGCGCATGTCGAGTTCGATGACGGTGCCGCCGCGTGGAGCGAGGTAGTCCCGCAGAATGCGGGCCCCAGATGCCCAGTAGACACTCGGCTGGGCTGCTACGGCGATTCGGCTGTGGCCAGCGCCGAGGAGGAAGTCCGCGTAGACCTGCCAGCCGCGGGACTGCGGCGGGGCGAGGCGCGCGACCCATTCCGTTGGCTGTTCGGTGAGCGCGTCGAGAACCGCTGACGAGCAGAGGAACGGCAGGCCGAGGGCGTCGGCCCTGGCGGCAGCGGCGCGAGCGACGACGCTGTGATACTCCCCCGCCAAGGCAGCCACGCCCAGGCGAGCCAATTCATCTACGGCCGCCGCGGCCCTCTGTGGATCAGCTGCGGTGTCTCGGACCACCAGCTCGAGTGGTCTTCCGACGATCCCGCCGGCGTCATTGACTTCGCGAACCGCCAGCTCGAGTCCAGCGAGCAAGTGTTGGCCCGCCTCGACCCAGCCAGGCCGAGTTAGCGGAACGAGAGCGCCGATCTGGACGGATGATCCGTCAACCCGCTCCGCTCCAGGTGGCGATGGTGGCGTGCTCATGCGTTGGCGTCTCCCGTGTGACGATTCGGTTGCAGTTTGCCCGGATCTCAGAGTGAACGTCCCGGTCAGCCGGCAGAGGACGTTGATGTGGGGGACAAGGGCAATCACCTCGGCAAGTCAAGATCATCCGGACGTGCAGCCTACCCACGCACAAGCCCGCGATCTAGGTGCTCTGACCGCATAGGTTCACCGAATTGAGTGCGCTCAGTCGGGCCGTGCCGCCTTCCACGTCCACGACGTCCGGCGGGGCAGACCATCCAGGTCCCCTCGTCCGGTGCACCACAGCAGTACTGGGACGGGCTCGCCGGGCGGGGCATCGGGGAACAGTCGGTCGAGCACGGCCGCGCATAGCAATGCCGGCGGCAGCCAGTCCACGCCCAGTCCGCGGGTGATGTCGTGGGTGTGCAGCAGGATCTCGGCGACGCCCATCGCCGCGAACCCCGTCGGGTCGCAGGGGCCCCAGTGCCAGGCCCGCAGGGACGGGTCGGCGGTGACCAGCGCGCTGCCGAGCAGTCCGCCGCAGGCGGCGGCCACCTGCAGCGCCTCGGCAGGCGAGGCGGTGGGGCGCACGCGCAGATCGAAGAGGAGGTAGGCGTCGGCCGGGCGTGCGGCGAGCTGGCCTGCGTAGGCCAGCAGATCGTGGCCGATGTGTGCGGCCGTCTGCCGGCAGCTCCATTCCAGCGGGCCGGCCGGCACTGTCCAGTCCTCGCCCGTGCGAGGCCCCAGTACCTCCAGCATCTGCGCCACGGCGGCCTGAACGTCTTGGTGGTCCATGTGGTGCTCCTCGCAAGGCACGTTGTGGGGGCTGTGCTGTTCGTTCGTTCAGGCCGCGGCGGTGATGGGTCTGCCGCCCCAGCGGATACCTTTCTCGCTTCGGATCCGGGCGCGTTCGCGGCGTTGGGCGGCCAGCAGGTCGGGATGGCGGGCGTTCTTGTTGCGCCAGCGCAGGTAGGTGTGCAGGGCCCGGGTCTGGACGGTGTGGTTGCGGTGGTGGGAGTTGGCGACGGTGAACTGTCGCAATGGTCCGAAGTGGGCTTCGATCGGGTTGGCCCAGGAGGCGTAGGTCGGGGTGAAGCACAGCTCGACCCAGTTCTTCTTCGCCCAGCACCGGATCTGTTCGCCTTTGTGGGCGGAGAGGTTGTCCAGGATGACGTAGATCGGGGCGCCGTCCGGGCGGGCCGCGCGGATCGACTTCAGTGCGGCCAGGGTGTTCGCGGCGCCCTTCTTTCGGCGGTTGACGCCCCAGAGGGTGTCGTCGCCGATCGAGTAGCAGCCGTGGAAATAGCGCACTCCATGGGTGCGGTGGTAGGTCGCGGGGTGCCGTTCGGGGTGACCGGCCGGTGCCCAGGACGCGCCGGCGGTGGGGCGGATGCCGAGCGGCCCGAACTCGTCGAAGGCGAACACGCGGTCCGGGAAGCGGTCGAGGACGTGCTCGATGCGGTCGAGCTTGGTGTCGCGGTCCGGGTCGGGTGATTCTTTCCAGGTCTTGGTGCGCTGGAAGGTGATGCCGCGGCGGGCGAGCAGGCACCGTAACGCCTCGCGGCTGATCCGGATCATGTGGCCGGGGACACGGCGCAGGTAGGCGGCGAGTTTGCGGATGAACCAGCGAGTGAAGGGCTGGCCGACCTTGGTCGGGCGTGTGGTGGCCGTCGCCACGACGAAGTCCTCGTCGTCAGGACTGAGAAGGCGGGGACGGCCTCCCGCCCACCGAGGGTCCAGACAGGCCAGGCCGATCTCGTTGAACCGGTGGATCACGTCCCGGACGGTGTCCTCGTCGGCCTGCACCAGCTTCGCGATCACCGGGACCCGGTTCCCGCCGGCCGAGGCCAGCAGCATCATCGCGCGCCGGTACCGCACCGTACTGGTGCTTCCCCGGCGCACGATCTGCTGCAGCTTCTGACCCTCCTGGTCGGTCAACCTGCGCACACGGACAGGCTCAGCCACCACACCTCCAGCGATCGGATGGAACGTCACCGGACATCCAACCGCCAGAACCGCCAACCCGGCGAACCTATGTGGTCAGAGCACACGCCCGGCCCCCTCGTCGCGCGCAGCACAACCGGGTCCTGGCCGTCGACGTCACCTGCTGGCTGCGGCCCGATGCCTACAAGCACGGCCCCGACCATGTCGTGCATTGGTCCAACTGGCGCCGCCACCACCAACATCACGAACTACAGCTGCCGTGTCTGCCCAGGGTCTTTGCGTGATCGATTTCTGTCCGGTTCTGTCAGGTGAGGCCGAGGGCTGACAGCGGTCGGCGGTAGTCGCGGGCGGTTCGGCGGAGGGCGGCGGCGATGTTTGATTTCGCCGTTCTGGCGGTGAACGCTGACGGCGAGATTCCGCAAGGACGCCATGGTGTGGGGCAGTTGCCCCGTGCGGATCTTGGAGTCGTCCTCGCGGAACGTGCGGTCACGGACGTGGTGCAGGAGGTTCTCGATGCCCCAGTGGCCCCTGATCCAGGAGGCGAGTTGTGCGCCGGTCGCCTGGCCGGGCGTGAGGCTGGTGATCAGATAGACCCGCTCGATCGTCAGCTCGCCGGTGCTCCGGTCCTTTCTCCAGCGGACGATCTGGAGGGCCTGCGCCGCGTCGGGGTAGTCGAGGTGGTCGAACGCAGCGGCCTTCAGCCGGCGGATCTCGATGCGGTGGTGAACGTGGGTGCGGTCGTAGTGCTCCAACGGCATGTCCCGCCAGGGCAGTCGGCGGACGCGGTCATAGAACATCCGCCGTCTTGAAAACTGCTGGTCAGGGTCTCTTCCCTGACGTTCGTTCGGGGCGCTCCTGCTGGTCGTGCGCGGCTGTCTGCGCTGTACGTGGTTTGTCAGCGGTTCACTTCGAGGTTCGTCAGGACGAGCAGGGCGCGCAGGAGTTGGGTGGCGTGGGCGGGGTCGGTGCGGAGCTTGGTGATCGTCCGCCAGTTCTTCAGGTGAGCGAAGCCGTGTTCGACCGGGGCCCGTCCGGCTGCCAGGGCCCGGTTGGCTTCCTTCTGACCGTGGGTGAGTTTGCGGGCGCGGGTGGCCTTGAAGCCGGTGACGACCATGGGGTCGTCGGGGTCATCGTCCAGGCCGAGGAAGCCGAGGTCGGCCAGGGCGCCGAGGCCGGCGGCGCGGAGGTGGGTGATCAGGTGGTCGCGGCGGGCGGCGGTGATGTCGTGGGTGCGGCCGGGCCGGGCGGCCGAGATCCAGATCAGGCGGCCGCGTTCGTCGGTGAGGGCGAGGAAGTGCAGGCCGTGACGGTGGTGTTTCCCGGAATAGTTGGGGCGGTTCGCTGTTCCGGTGCGGCGCTGGGTGGGGACGAGGGTGCCGTCGACCAGGACGACCTCTCCGCCCCGCTTGGCGATCTTCTTCAGGGCGCGGTCCAGGCGTGGGGCCTGCGGAGCGAGCAGGGCGATCAGCTCGTCGCGCCAGCGGCGGACGGTGGTGGGCGAGATGTCGTTGCCACCGGCCATGTCGGCCAGGCGCTGGTCGTGCCGGAGCACGGCCAGGACGATCACGGCGATCTTGCCGGGCGTCCGGGTTCGCCACCTGGAACCTATCGATTTCAGGTGGCCTCTGAGCAGGTCGGCGAGGTGGTTGATGGTCCGCGTGGACAGCGACAGACGGCACTGGTAAACAAGGGAAACGGTGTCCCCGGCGTGTTCTTTGTTTTTGCTCACACAACTTCAACGGCCGCCGGGGACATCGTGGTTACGGCCCCGCCGCCGTGGCTCGGAGGGTCACGGCCGGATGGTGAACTTCCCGTCGGGCCGTTTGTGCAGCCAGCCGCGGTCGGCCAGTTTCCTCAGCTTCCCGCGCAGCGGCTCCAGCTTGCCCCGCACCCCGGTGTCCAGGCCGAGCTCCCTCGCCGACCTGACGGACCGAGACCGGCCCGCCGGCCGTCCGCACGGCGGTGAGGATGCGCTGGTACTCCGGCGGCAGCGCCGTCTCCTCCACACCCGCCTCACGGTCCGGGATCATCCACACCGTCCGGCCGCCCACCTGCGCAGATACCGGCACGGTCACAGCAAGCTCCTCGGTGATCTGCTCGCTCATCCGCTCAAGGACCCGTATCGCGACGGCCAGTTCGTCGCGCTCGGCCCGTACTTCCTCCAACTGCTTGGCCAGCTGTTCTTCGAGTCCGTCCAGCTCTGCGCGTCGCGCGGCGATCCGCTCCAGCAGCTCGGGGTCCGTCATGCCCGGATCGTAGGAGCCCTATCGGCCACGGCGGGCAGAAACCGGCGAAACCGCCCCGACAGACGATCTACAGCGCAGACTGCCGCCCACGACCAGCACGAGCACCCCGAACGAACGCCACGCCAGCACCACTGATCAGCGACTTTCAGGATGGCGCTACTTCACTGTATGACGGCAACGATTCGTGCATCGTGATGCAGGACATCGAGGGCAACGAGTTCTGTCTCGACTGAGCATCCTTCGAGACGGCGAGGTGGGAGCCGTCTTCCTTGGGCCTCTCTTAAAGGTGGT
This sequence comes from Streptomyces sp. NPDC029292, assembly GCF_055569295.1. NCBI lineage: Bacteria > Bacillati > Actinomycetota > Actinomycetes > Kitasatosporales > Streptomycetaceae > Streptomyces > Streptomyces sp. NPDC029292. The sequence goes on along the minus strand of NZ_JBVHXR010000041.1, from coordinate 4,078 downwards.
CTCGTGTGAGGCGGGAGTTATCCTGTGAGGGCGAGGTTGTGTAGTCGGGCGATGCCGAGCATCGCGGTGTGAATACCGTCGCCCTTCAGACGGCAGTCGCGAAGGATCTTCCAGGGCTTCATCCGCGCGAAGACGTGCTCGACGCGGGCCCGGACCTTGCGGTGGGAGGTGTTGCGCTCCTCTCCGCCCTCGACGTCGTCGACGACGTCGACGACGAGCATGAGGAACACGCCCCCGCCGCATCCACCGCACATGGAAGGAGCGATCTTCACCGGACCGTCGGCACCGTCCCGGAGAAGCGCCGCGAGCTCCGCCGAGAGACCCTCGCCAACCTGATCATCAGCATGCACAGGCACATCGTTCCAGACGGTCGAACCAGCCCTCGTGCAGCTTGACCAAAGTCATAGGGGCACCCCCCGGGCGGGCGGCGGCTTCTCAAGCTCCGAAGCCTCCGCCCGCTCACGACGTTCCCCGACGTCAGCGGGAGAGGAGGTGGATCGTCAGATCGGCCTGCGATTCTCTGACGACCACGTGGATGTAGCCACGGGCCTCCCGGTATTCACCAGTGCCTCCGGTGATCGCTTGGTCGTACTCGAAGGTGCCACTGGCGGGAAATTCGTCGAGTCCCTGAGCGGTGATCTGGCCCTTGGGCAGCGAAAGGGTGACTTCGCACTGTTCCTCGCCCGAATCGTCCGGTTCGAAGCGGAGGAGTGTGCAGACGCGGCCGTCGTGACCGACGTTGACGCCATCATGGGCGAGGTCGTCGATGCAAACAGACTCGTCACCTGGCTCATCCTTGCCGTCGTTGTCCTGGTCGATGAAGGTGCATTCTCCTCTGATGGTTGCGACCAGCCTGATGATCTTCTCGCCCGTTCCGGTCTGGGAGTCGGCGGGTGTCGAAGCGGCAGCCGTAGCGATCGAGCCACAGGTGAGGACGGTGGCCAGACCGGCGACCGCACCCAGTCTCAGGGCCTTGAAGCGGCGCATATGTCTCCTTGAGGTTTTCACATACCTTTAGTGACTATTTGTCACTTATCCGGTATTTACGTGATATGCGCTCCAGGCGGCCACGGCGCGCCGGGTACCACGAAAAGTCCCGCCCGATCAGAGGACTGTGACCTGTTGGATCAGGCCCGCAGACCCTTGAGTGCCGGTGTCTGAACCGACTCGTCGGGTTCGGTGGCTGTGACGTTGTTCAGCGGCTCCGGCATGTTGGCTTCAAGCGGCACAGTTGGTGGGTCGCCCGGGCGCATTGAGGGGTGGTGACGGGGCGAAGTGGCCCCACCTCGGCTCTTGCGGTGAGACGGTTCCTGTGGGTTCCGGCAGGGGCGTTGCTGTGGATGTCTTTGCCCAAGCAGGAGCTGTTCGACCGGATCCGGCGGGACAGCTGGCAGCGGCAGCTGTCGATCCGGTTGCGTCCTGAGAAGTGGTGCACGGGTTCGACCTCGATCCGGGGGTTTGCTCCGGCTTCTGGATGGTTCCCGCAGAGATGAACGGCCTCCGGCTGATCTTCGAGATGTCGAGTCACGAAGGAGATCAGCACGATGACCGCACCTGACAATGCAACGCCGAATACGGCCAGTTCAGCGACGAGCGGGTCAGCCACCGCAACGGCTACCGCCCGCGCGAGTGGGACACCAGAGCCGGCGCCGTCGAACTCGCCATCCCCAAACTGCGGCAGGGCAGTTGCTTCCCGCACTGGCTCCTCGAACGCCACCGGCGGGCCGGCCCTCATCTCGGTGGTCGCCACCGCCTACCTGCTGGGTGTTTCCACCCGGCGGGTCGAGAAGCTCGCCGAGTCCCTCGGCGTCACCCAGCTGTCGAAGTCCCAGGTCTCCGCGATGGCCCGGCACCTGGACGAATCCGAAGCCATGGTCCACCTCGCGATGATCAACCTCATGACCTGCCGCCTCACCGGCGAATCCACTCCGACATGGCGCGGGGCGTGAACTGCACTTAACTCTGCAATACGGGATAAAATACAGGGCTGAAACGCCCTCTCAGCGACCTGCGCGATTTCCGGGTCAGCGGCGCGTGTTGACGCGGTACTGCGCGAGAAGCCCCAGGGTTGCGGCGACGAGGATGGCAACCCCGTAGCCGAGGACGGTGCCCAGCAGACCGACCGGAGCGATCAGGAGTCCTGCGATGATCGCCGGCACTCCGAAGCTCAGGTAGGCCACCAGGTAGATGGACGCGAAGAGTCCTGCCCTCTGGTGGGGCTGCACGAGCGGGGCGATGGTGCGGATGGCACCGGAGAACGAGGCGCCGAAGCCCACGCCGCCGATGATGCCTCCCACCCACAGAAGCGAGAGCATTCCAGCGGCGACACCGGCCTCGATCACTGCGGTTCCCAGCAGCACACCCGCACCGCCGACGAAGATGGTGCGGCGTGGCGTCAGGCGGCCGAGGAAGAGGCCGGCCACGGCGGCTGCCGCGGGCTCGATGAAAGCCGTCGCACCGTTCAGGAGACCACTGTGCAGGCCCAGCAGGTCCCGGATGATGGTGGGAACGAGCCCCATGAAGAGGCCGCCCAGCATCCATGCGGCCACGTGAACGGGAATACTCGCCAGGAACTCCCGATGTGCGGCCCGGGGGACGGAGACGCGGGGAATCAGGGCGCGTGCCGCGCCGGGACGTCTGGAGACGGTTTCTGCGGAGAAGGCGGCGACAGCCGTGCCGACGACCATGATCACCGCGAGGGCCGAGAACACGATCACAGTCGCATGGCTGCTGAACTGGACCGCTGCGCCGGTCAGCAGGGCTCCCAGACCCAGTCCGCCCGCCGGAGCGATGCTGGTGATGATGGTGCCCAGCTTCTTGTGGCGTTCTGGGGCGTGTTCCACGACCGAGGCCGAGAAAGCGCTCGTGGCTGCACCGGTGGCGATGCCCTGGATGGTGCGGGCTGCGATGACCCAGCCGATGTCCGGAGCGAAGACGAACATGAGCATCGCCCCGAACTCCACCACGAGCGACCCGATCAGGACAGGCCGGCGTCCGATGTAGTCGGACAGCGATCCGGCGACCAGCAGAGCCGCCAGCAGGCCGAGCGCGTAGGCAGCGAAGGCGACCGTCAGCACCCAGGCGGGGAAGTGCCACTGCTGTTCGAAGACGACCAGCAGCGGTGTGGGCGCGCCTGCGGCCACATAGAGCGCTGCGAAGACGGCAGCCGACCCGGCGAACGCTACGGATGAAGGAAGCAGCCTGCGGGCCCGGCCTGACTCAGAGGCCGCGGCGCCATGACTGCGGTCATGCCTTGATTCGATGCGCAACACTTCACAGCCTCCTAAAGCAAAAATTTGTGCGTTAGCTTCAGATTAGGCCTAGGGGAAACTTAATGCCAAACTGCGTGCGTTAAAGTAGGGTGCATGGTTGCAGAATCGTCCCCGCGGCGGCGTACCGGCGGTCGCAGCGCCGTGGTGCTGATGTCCATCAGGAAGGCCGTCGAGGAACTGATCGCCGAACGGGGCAGCGATGCCGTCACCATCCCCTTGGTCGCGGAGCGTGCGGGAGTGAATCACTCGAGCATCTACCGACGGTGGGGTGACGCGCGGACCATGATCAACGACCTGGCGACCTACCGGCTCGACCCGGACCGCGGCCTGCCCGACACCGGAGACGTGCGTGCCGATCTGACCGCATGGGCACAGGAGCTGATCAGCCATTACAGCGTCCCGGTGAACGCCGCCCTCCTGCGGGGCGGGGCCGCCGCAGCGGGTGAGAGCGAGTCGGACTGCCTGCGCGACCGGCGGGCAGAAGCAGCCGGCTTCGCCGCCCGGCCCGGCAGCACCTTCAGTGGCGACGAGGTCATCGACCGGGTAGTGGCCCCGATCATCTACCGGGTCATCTTCCTGCCCTGGACGCTGGCAGAGGTGGATGTGCGCACGTACGTCGACAAACTCTGCAACCAGTCCGCCTGACCTCCACCGCTCACAAAGTGGGTACCGGTCGCAGTCTTCACCCCCACCCGCAGCTGACCTCAGCGATCCTCGGGGAAGTCGTCGCCGTACATCGGCAGACCGCTCAGGGATTGCTCCCGGGATGCCTCGTCCTCGATCACGTCCCAGTGCTCCGCCAGGAT
>NZ_JBVHXR010000040.1:0-45858 GCF_055569295.1 Streptomyces sp. NPDC029292 | reverse complement strand
CAACTTCGCCCGAGCCCGGTTCACTTCATGTGCGTCCACACCCCCAACATGCCCCCAAACAGGACCGAGACGCAGACGTAACGGAGTCCTACTAGAGCTGTGTGGCACCGCCGTCGACCAACAGTTCCGCGCCGGTGGTGAAAGTGCTTTGGTCGCCGGCCAGGTAGAGGGCGGTGGCGGCGACCTCGTCGGGATGGCCGGCGCGGCCGAGCGGGGTCGGTGGGGCGGGCTCGGCCGCGGTGGGCCGATCGCCGTGCGGGAAAGCGGCGCGGAGCTCGTCCCCGCCCGGCGTCTCGACAGGGCCCGGGGTGAGGGTGTTGACGCGGATTCCTCGGCCGGCCAGTTCCGCGGCCCAGGTGCGGGCGAGGCTGCGGATCGCGGCCTTGGTAGCGGCGTAGATGCCCAGGCCAGGGGCGGCCCGCAGGGCCGCGCTGGAGGAAAGCAGCATCACCGAGGCGCCGGCCGTCAGCAGCGGCAGCGCCTTTTGGACAGTGAAGACCGTGCCCTTGAGATTGATCGAGGTAGTGCGGTCGTACTCCTCCTCGGTGATCGCGCCGAGCGGGCCGTAGTCCCCGACCCCGGCGTTGGCCACCACAATGTCCAGGCGGCCGCTGCGGTTCGCGATCTCGGCGAAGAGCCGGTCGAGGTCGCCGAGGTCCGCGGCATCGCCCTGGATGGCGATGCCGCGGGCGCCGACCTGCGCGACGGCGGCGTCCAGCGCGGCCTTGCGGCGCCCGGTCAGGTAGACGGTCGCGCCCTCGGCGGCGAAACGGCGGGCGATCGCCAGGCCGATGCCGCTGGAGGCGCCGGTGACGAGGGCGGTCTTGTCGTCCAGCTGTCCCATGACACTCTCCAATTTCTTGATGTAACCATTTTTGTTACATCGATGGGTGCAAAATGCGATCCCCCTCGATCGGGGGAAGTCGACGGTCCGAGGTCAGGCGGCTTTCAAGACGTCCCGCAGCACGTCCTCCAGCGTGGTCTTGGCCAGCTCCCTGCGCAGGGCGGCCTCCACATCGTCGTACACGGCGGTCATTGCCGGCCCGATGCCGTGGCCCACGACGCACTCGGGGTCCGGTGCCGCTCGATGCAGGGCGAAGACCGGTCCCGGTTCGATCGCCTGGTAGACGTCGAGCAGGGTGATCGCCGCCAGGTCCCGCGCGAGCATCCAGCCCGCCCCCGCCCCCCGCCGCGAATCGGCCAGGCCGGCCTTGCTCAGCTTGGCCAGCAGGCGGCGGATCACCACCGGGTTGGTGTTGACGCTCGCCGCGATCTGCTCGGAGGTGGCGACCTCGTGGCCACGCCGCTGATACAGCCCGATCCACGTCAGGGAGTGCGCCGCGATGGTCAGCCTGCTGTTGGCACTCACGTCGGACTCAACCTCCCTCGCCCCTCGGTTCTAGTCGTAACGATAGTTGTTACAACTGCATGCGGCAAATCCCGCGCGGCCGGCCGGACCGGCCTCGTCAGCCCGTCTGGCGCGTGTACCTGGCCTTCTTCACCCACAGCAGGACGGGCTCCCGGCTCGCATTCCTGCCCCATGCCGTCGAGCACGCCGCCGCGGGCGCCGCCCGCAGCGGCGGCGAGATGCTGGCCGCCGCATTCCCGGCCCCTGACGCCAGGCCGCCAGCACCTTCATCCCCACACCTCAGGAGTGACGCTGGAGCCCGGCGAGTGCAAGATCACGAATGGTGATGACGTCGTCGGCACCCTGATCGGGCACCCGGACGACTTCGAGGACATCCCGCGTATCTACACCAAGACGGACGTCGACGGCTTCCTTTGGCAGGTCATCCCCGAGGGGCCGGGCTACCAGCTGTCGGCCGGAAGGTACCCGAGCGGCATCGCGACGGGGGGAACTGGCCGCTTTCCAGAAGCACGTACAGGGGGAGCAGGTGTCCTGGGTGCTGGAGCCCGTGGAGGGCGCCGAGAACACCTACCGCATCAAGCACCCCGGCGGTGGGCTGATGTGGATTGTCGACAAGCCCGGAACCCAGTGCAAGATCACGGTCGGCATGGTTCTCAACGCCCCTGACAACGAGACCGCCTTCAGCTTCAAGAAGGGCAATCTGGGCTGACCTGCACGCCACCGCGGGCCGGGCGTCGGGTGACGGTCAGGTCATGTTTCGGCCCCGGACGGATCGCGCAGCGGACGCAGGCCGCCGGGCATCTCGGGGAGTAGAAACGAGTACCGGCCGAGCATGTTGACGTGGTGGCGCACGAACGGGGAGAGGCGGGCGATGTCCTGCTCGCGGACATCGAAGCCCTCGGCGCGGAGTTGGACCACGGCGGCGTCCACGTAGCGGGTGTTGAACAGCACCAGAGGGTTGAGGACCAGGCCGAGCGCGCCGATCTGGTCCTCAACGCCTTCCTGGTAGTGCTGGTAGAGCCGTCCGGCGCGGCCGTGGAAGATCTTCCGGGCGAGCGCGTGGCGGCCCTCCTGCGGAGCAGGCGGCCGGTTCAGCCTGTCAGCTGTTGCAGCCATTCGCGCAGCAGAGCCGTCTCCGTGTCTCGCAGAGGTAGCCCGGCGCCCGCGGCCGGGGGCCCGGTGGTGAGCGCGGTTTGAAGTGCGGCATCGAGGGCGAGTGCGCGCGAGGCCAGGTCCGACCCGGATGAGGCGGGGGAGTCCGTGGTGATCGAGGCGATGACGGTGTCCCGCAGCCGTGCCGAAGTGGTCAGGTCCCGTTCCGAGGGCTCTTCGCCGATCAGCGCCAGCGTGGCACCCGTTGTCGCCGCGTGGATGACGCGGGTCGCCTGCTCCACCGGAACCCGAAGGCGCCCGGCGTCGGCCGCCCGGCCCAGCAGTGTCACCAGCAGGGCGTGCGCCTCGTCCGCTGCCGGGGGCCGCCGCCCGGGCTGCACAGTGCCGTACATGAGCATGTAGAACGCGGGGTGCTGCACTCCGAAGTCGACGTGCAGGTCCCAGCCGCGGTAGAGGTCGGCCACCGGGTCGTCGGGGGTCAGCGCCAGTGCCTCCCGTTTCTCGGCCAGGTACATCTCGAACCCGTAGGCGGCCAGCTCGGCCAGGAGTCCGTCCTTGTCGTCGAACATCCGGTACAGCGCGGGGGCCGTGATGCCCGCGGCTGCAGCGACAGCGCGCGTGGAGACCGCCTCGCTGCCGCCCTCCTCCAAAAGCTTGGCGGCCACCTGCAGCACCTGGCGCCGCGCGGCGCGTCGTCCCTCGTTCATGGAACAACGATATCCCATTTCGCGTATCGCCGCCTTATCGGTGATACGCTCGAAAGCGGAACGGCGATCCATGCTGATGCAGTGCGGCCGACGGCCGCAGCGGGCAGCTCGTCGTCCGCCGGCACCACCATCGAACACGCCGCCATCGCGGCAGGAGAGGAACACCTATGTCCGATATCTCGATCGTCATCGCGTCGCATTCCGGCTACGGCCACACCGCGCAGATCGCCACGGCCGTGGCCGACGGTGCGCGCTCCATCGCCGAGACGCACGTCCACCGCGTGGACGTCGCCTCCCTCAGCGACGTCGACTGGGAACTGATGGACGCTGCGGACGCCATCATCTTCGGCACCCCCACCTACATGGGCACCGCGTCGGGGGCGTTCCACGCTTTCGCCGAGGCCAGCAGCAAGCGGTGGATGACCCGCGCCTGGAGCGACAAGCTCGCGGCGGGATTCACCAACTCCGGCTCCATGAGCGGCGACAAGCTGCACACCCTGCAGTACCTCTCGCTCCTGGCGGCCCAGCACGGAATGCTCTGGGTGAGCCTGAACCTCCTGCCGGGCTGGAACACCACCACATCCAGCCCCCAGGACGACAACCGCCTCGGCTTCTACCTCGGCGTCGGCGCACAAAGCTTCAACGACACCCCCGCGGTCCACGACGCAGACCTGAACACCGCCCGCCACCTCGGCCGACGCGTCGCCGAGCACACCCGCATCCACCGCGCCGGACTGACCGCCGCAGCGCACTGACACCACGGTCCGCCAAAAATTGCCTTTAGTTTCTTTCAGAGGAGTGCGTCATGCAGCACCGGACACTGGGAAGCCAGGGCCTTGAGGTCTCGGCGATCGGCTACGGCGCGATGGGCCTGACGATGGCCTACGGACCCACCGACGAGGAGGCCGGCGTCGCCGCCCTCCGCCGCGCGCACGACCTGGGCATCACCTTCTTCGACACCGCCGAGATGTACGGCTGGGGCACCGGATCCAACGAGATCCTGGTCGGCAAGGCGGTCAGGGACTTCCGCGACGACGTGGTCCTGGCCACCAAGTTCGGCGTCGACATGTCCGTGCCGCCCGAGCAGATCGGCGGCGCTCTCAACAGCCGGCCCGACAACATCCGCAAGGTCGCCGACAACAGCCTGCACCACCTCGGTGTGGATCACATCGACGTCTTCTACCAGCACCGCGTCGACCCCGAGGTGCCCATCGAGGAGGTCGCGGGCACCGTCAAGGAGCTGATCGACGCGGGCAAGGTGAAGTACTTCGGCCTCAGCGAGGCCGGACCCGCAACGATCCGCACAGCGCACGCCGTGCAGCCGGTCTCCGTCCTGCAGACCGAGTACTCCCTGTTCGAACGGGACGTCGAGCAGCTCTTCCCCACCCTGGACGAACTCGGTATCGGCTTCGTCGCCTACTCCCCTCTCGGCCGCGGGTTCATCACCGGCACCGCCAGGCCCGCCGGCCAGTACGAAGCCACCGACATGCGCAACGTCGACCCGCGCTGGCAGCCGGGCAACTTCGAGAAGAACGTCGAAGCCGTCGACCGGCTCGCCGAGCTCGCGGCGGCCAAGGGTGCCACCGTCTCCCAGCTGGCCCTGGCCTGGCTCCTGACCCGGGGCGAGCACATCGTGCCGATCCCCGGCACCCGCAGCCCGAAGCGCATCGAGGAAAACGCCGGCGCCGCCGACCTAACCCTCACCGACACCGACCTCAAGGCCATCGACGAGATCCTGCCTCAGGGCGGCTTCGGCGCCCGCTACACCGAGGGGCACGTGCCCACCTGGATCTGAGACCCACCCTGGGACAGACGAATCCGGTACGAGCGGTTCGTCGCTATCCTTCACCGTTCCTTCCTACCGCCGACTATCGTCCCGCGCCTCGGGGAGGGGACCACGCTTTGCTGACCGTCGTCCGCTGACGGGGGCTCAGCGATCCGCCGCGTCCTACTGTCGGCTTGTGTTCGGTGCCAGGTGGCTGCGGAAGAAGTCGGTGGCTGCGACCGAGGCTTGAGCGAACTCGGTGGTGTACGGGCTGAAGTGCCCGCCGGAGAGCATCACCAGCTCTTTGGGATGCAGCGCCCGGTTGTAGGCGGCGAGAGCAGTGTCGGTCAGTGTGACGGTGTCCTGCTTCCCGACGATCATCAGAGCGGGGTGGGCGAGACGCGGTCGACGAACGCGCCCGGCTCGTACATACGCGCCTTGCGGGTGGAGCGGACGGTGACGGAGTTGTCCCAGCGGGTGCCCTCGGGGAGCTGTTGGAGGTAGTAGCTGACGGCGTCCGGAGCCCGGTAGGAGGCGGCGACGGCCGGGTCGGCGCTGACCAGGGCCTGGGTGTGCGGTGGTTCACCGGCCAGTTGGGCGCGTTCGTCGGCGCCGAGGGCGGCTTCCAGGGCGGGGAGGTTGTCGGGGGCGACGCGGCGCTTGGACTGCTCGAAGCCGCTGATGGTGGGTACCTGGGCGACGACGGCCTTCAGGCGGCGGTCGGTGGCGCCGAGCACGAGGGCGTGTCCGCCGGCGTAGCTGGATCCCCACAGGCCGATGCGGTCGGCGTCGACTTCGGGGCGGGCTTCCAGATAGGTGAGGGCGCGCCGCCAGTCCTCGATCTGCTTCCAGGGGTTGATGTCCTGGCGCGGGGTGCCGTCGCTGGCGCCGAAGGTGCGGTGGTCGTGGACCAGGACGGCGAAGCCGGCCCCGGTGAACAGGTCGGCGAGGCGCAGGAGCGTCTGTTCTTTCACTGCGCCGTATCCGTGGGCCATGGTGATCGCTGGATGCGGGCCAGGGCCGTCGGGAAAAGAGAGCCTTCCGCGCAGGATCAGACCGTCGGGGGCCGGGAACTCGACGTCGAGGCGGGTGGGTTGGCTCATGATTGCTTCCTCCGGGGTGGGCGTCCGGTTGGGGGGACGGGCAGGAGGCGGTAGGTGTCCTGGTGTGCGATCACGCGGCCGGCGGTGGGCGGTGCGAAGTGGGTGCCCAGGACGAGGGTGTCCGTGTCGGCAAGTGAGTCGAGCAGTGTGCGGCGCGTGGCCTCGGACTGCTCGGGGTCGATGTCGACGCAGGCGCCGATGGCGGGGTGGGCGAGTTGGACGGGGTGGTGGATGGAGTCGCCGGTGATCAGCGCCGTTTCGCCCTGGCTGGTGAGCTCGACGGCGAGGTGGCCGGGGGTGTGGCCGGGGGTGGGCAGCAGTCGCAGGCCGGCCGCGATCACCGCACCGTCGGGCGGGAGGTCGATGAGGTCGAGCAGGCCCGCCTGCTCGAGGGGGATCACGGAGTCGCGGAACATCTGCCTGCGTGCCTCGTCCATGTCGTAGCCGGTCCAGAATTCCCGCTCGGTGCGGGAGGTCAGGTAGCGGGCGTGGGGGAAGGTGGGAACCCACTCACCGTTCACCTCCCGCGTGTTCCAGCCGACGTGGTCGGCGTGCAGGTGGGTGAGGATCACCAGGTCGACCGAGTCCGGGGGGAATCCCGCGGCGGCCAGGCGCTGCAGGTAGTCGGTGTCCAGGTGGTGCCAGGCGGGGTTGGCCCGTTCCTTGCCGTTGCCGATACCGGTGTCGACCAGGATGCGCAGGCCGCCGAGGGTGAACGCGAAGCTGTGGCTGGCGATGTGCAGGGTGCCCTCGTCGTCGGCGAAGTGGGGGTGCAGCCAGTCCTGTGCGGCGACGAGGTCGGGGGTGGCGCCGGGCAGCAGCCACGGTCCGGTGGCGGGCGGCAAGAGGGTCTCGTCGATGCGGTGGACGGTGACGTCACCCACGGTCCAGGAGGGGGTGGCGGTCGGTTCGGTGGCCGGTTGAGTGCTCATGATCAGTCGGTCCTCTGGGGGTGTGCACTGGTAGATCCACGTCACGGAATCAGGCGCTGGCCGGGCACGTTCGTCTGAAACAGCAGCCGGGTCAAACATCAGGCTCAGCCGCCGGGCAGTTCACTGAGCTGTAAGGATTACGCCCTTGGTGGTGACGTTCGGCAGTTGGTTCATTTCGGCGAAGGCGCGCTGGTCATGGGCCGGCACCACGATCAAGCCGGGGATGCGCTGCATGATCGAAACCATTTTGAGGATGTTCTGGCGGTTGCCTTCGTTGTCGAAGTCTCCCAGGCGCCTGATGAGGAACGGGCGCTCCAGGCGGCGTGTGAGGCCTTCGCGTTGCCACACGAGGTCTCCGACCAGGGCGTAGCGCACCTGGTTCGGCAATGTCACGAAGACGATGATGCTGCCCGGCGTGTGTCCGGGGGCCGGGACGCAGACGATCGAGCCGTCGCCGTATACGTCGTGGTGGCGGGGGAAGCCGAGGTAGGGCCCACCCTCGAAGGTCAAATCCCGCCAGTTGAACGGGGTTTCCTGAAAGTAGCCGCGGAAGTTGCCGAACATCTCGTGGCTGTAGAACGCGGCTCGGTCGCGCGGGGAGACCCAGACCGGCAGGCCGGGGAAGTCGGGGATGCCGCTCATGTGATCCCAGTGGGCGTGGGTCAGCAGGATCCCGGACAGCTGGCTGAAGTCGTAACCTGCTGCCTTCAGTTGGTCAGCAGCGGTTTTCCAGACATCGTACTTGGTGATCTTCTGGAAGAAGCGGGGCATGGTGGCGATCTGCTTCGCGATGTCGCGTCCGAAGCCGGAGTCGACCAGGAGATCACCCTGGGGATGCTTGATGAGCGCGGCTCCGATGTAGAAGTCACGCTTGTCGAAGATGGATCCGCCGGTGTAGGCGTAGGCGGCGGTCCTGTGGTTGACGCCGGTCGGCACCGCGACGAGGTCCATCTCGGCCGGCGGCCTGGCCTCGGGGACCGGGATCGACGCGGGCAGAGGGGAGGGCATGGGGAGCTTGGATTTCTTCATCGTTTCGTCTCCTTTCGGTGTACCGCTGCTGGGTGTACGCAGGGCTGACCGTCCCATCGGATCGTTACGGGGCCGCGAGGCGGGGATCCGGGCACGCGCCGGCCGGCGCCGGTTGGAGGGGGTGGGGCCGGGAGCGGGCGCCTGTGCCGCGATGCAGACGCGGCGTTTTCAGGCCGCCTGGTGTTGGGCCTCGAAGGTGTGGGGCGCGACGGGCAGTACCGCATCGATCTTCACGATCACTCACTGATCGCTGTTCGGGACGGGCTATTGCTTCAGGCCGACAGCGTTCGAGGGCACGTCGAAGGCGGCGAGGGTCAGCGAGACAGCGGTGAACCAGCCCATCAGCACGGTGAGATCGACGATGCCCTCCTGGCCGATCGTGTCCTTGGCCCGGTGGTACAGGCCGACGGGGACCACGCGCGGCTGCACGAGGGTTGAGGCGAGTTCGTAGACGATCTGCTGTCGGGGGTCGTCGAACGAGGTCGGGAGGCCAGCGATGAGGGCTTCGACCTTCTGTGGATCCAGGCCGCCCAGTGCCACACCGATCTTCTCGTGTTCGTAGTTGGCGTACGCCGTAAGCCAGCGGCCGGTGACGAGGTTGGTGACGATCTCGATTTCTGCCTTCGACAGCGACGAGTCCGTTTGAAAGTACGCTCCGGTCGGCACGATCGCCGTCAGCAGCTTGGGGTTGGCCAGCCAGATCTTGTGAGGGCCGGGCACCAAGCCGCGCAGCTTCAGCGTGAGGTCGTAGGCGCTGCGCATGGCCGGCGGCATCTCCTCGACCGGCGTCTCCACGTAACGGCCGAACGTCCCGAAGTCTGCGGAATCATCAAACATGGAGATTCCCTTCCTTCCGGGGCCACTTCGGGCCCCGTCAATTTCCTGAGCTCGGGCTTCCGGCCGGCACGTCGTAGGCATTGAGAAGGGTCCCAAGCGCCAGGTAGTGGATGGTGATGAACACGATCGCGTCGAAAGCTTCCCGTCCCAGCGTCTCGACGACGATGTCGTACAGCGGCCCGGGCACAGGGCCTCCTGCGATCAGTGCGGTCGCGACGTCAGCCGCGAGCACGTCCTCCTCGGTGAGGTCGGACGGGCGCCCGCCCGTGCACAGCGTCGCTACCTGATCCGGCCGCAGTCCGGCCCGTGATGCCAGCTTGGCGTGCGCGTACATCTCGTACGCCACGTTGAAGCGCCCACCGATGGTCAGGATGACGACCTGTCGCGCACGCTCGGAAAGTCCGGGCAGCCGCTGGGCGAGGTCGACGAAGAGACCGAGCGGTTGCGCCAGGTCCGGGAAGTGCAGCATCACGCCCCACGGCCCGACAAACGCACCCTCGGCGTTGCGCACCTCGAAGCCCGTGTACTCATCGGCCTCGACCATCCCCTCGAAGGCGTCGTACAGAGCCCGCTGCCGGGGACTTAGTTCGGCCGGGCGGATCAGCGGTAGCCGCATCACGATCTCCTTTGTCTGAAGGTGATCCGCTATGAGATGAAACGGACTGTTGGTTCGGTTCGTCGGGGACATGACGGCGGGCCGGGGGTCAGCCCCGTGCCGCAGCAGGCTGCGAGGTCAGCCGGCGAGTGCGGTGTCGAGCCAGTCGAAGGTGCGCTGGTGGAACAGGAACATCGCACCCTCGTGGCAGTGCTCGCCTGCGCCCTCGTCCTCACGGAAGGAGATCAGCTCCTTCTTGCAGGTCAGCTCGGCAAACAGACGCTGCGGCTGCCCCTTGAAGAACTGGTCGTTCTCGGCGTCGAGGACGAGCGTCGGGCAGGTGATGCGGTCGGCGATACCCGCCATCGTGTACCCCTCGGTCGCCTTGACCATCTCGTCGAGACCGGACACGCCGAGGGTCCAGCGGCCGTTGCGCACGATCCACCGCACCTGGGTGTTGTGCGCCATCAACGCCTCGATACCGCCGGGCATAGCAGCGGCACGGTCGGCGAGTGCGGCGATAACCGTGTGGAAGTCCCAGGTGCCGTCGTGCAGCACGCACGCGGCGAGGCGGTGCTCGAAGGCGGCCGCCCGCGCGGCGAGGTAGCCGCCCAGGCTCGTGCCGACCAGCACGAGTCGCTGGTCGTCCGCCTCGGGCACGGTGAGCGCGAAGTCGACGACCGGGGTGACCACGGCCTCCCAGTCCGGGCGGAAGTGCAGGCCCTGCTCGCGGACGGTGCTGCCCTGGCCGGGGCCGTCGAACGCGATGACGTTGTAGCCGCGCCGCAGCGCGCCCGCGGCCAGCGCGAAGTAGTTCTCCTCGAGGGTGGAGTCGTAGCCGCCGTGGTAGATGAGGGTGGGGCGCGGGGTGCCCGAATCGTCGACCAGGAAGAGGTAGCCGGGCAGCGTGGTGTCCTCGTACGGGATGCGCAGGGCGCGGGCGGGGGTGTCGAGCAGCGCGGCCGCGTCCGCGAAGGTCTGCTGCGAGGCCCGGGCCAGCCGGGCCGACTCGGCGTCCGCGGCGGGGTCCTCGCGGCGGTAGAAGTCGGCGGTCCGGTAGTAGTTGGACGCGCGCAGCAGCGCCTCCCGGGCGCTGACCCGGTGACCGGCGCCCAGCGCGTCCCGGCCGATGCGCTCGATGCGCGCCGCCGTCGCGGCCCACTGGGCCGACCAGGCCTCCTCGTCGCCCTCCGGGATCTGCCGGCAGGTGACCAGGACCTCGCCCAGGTCGGCGCCCGCGTAGGCGGCATAGCCCGCGGCGCGCAGTGCCTCGAAGGAGAAGGACTCGTCGTCGTAGAGGAATTTCATCGTGAGCTCCCTTCCGAGAATGGAACGGAACGGATGCGTTCCGTCTTGTTCGCCCAAGGCTAACACACGGAACGGACCCGTTCCGTTCGCTATGCTTGGGGGCATGACAGTGGAGCGGAAAGAGACCAGGCTGGCGACCGGCGGGGCGGTCCTGCGGCAGCGGGTGACCGAGGCGATCACCGAGGCGGCCCTCGCCGAACTCGCCGAGGCCGGGTATACGCGGATGTCGATGGAGGCGGTGGCCCGGCGTGCCGGCGTGGGGAAGGCCGCGCTCTACCGGCGCTGGTCCTCGAAGCAGGCGATGGTCACCGAGTTGATCCGCAGCAGGGTCGCCGACGCGATCCCGCCCGCGCCGGCTACGGGCGCCCTGCGCACCGATCTGCGCGAGCTGCTCGCCACCTTCCGCAGCCAACTGTCCAATCCGCTGCTGGCCAGGATCGCGGCCGGACTGCTCGCCGAGGCCAGTCACGACGACGCGCTGGCGGAAGGGATCTACACCGCAGTGACCGCACCGCGGCGGGCGGCGGCGCGCACGATCCTGCAGGGCGCGATCGACCGCGGCGAACTGCCCCCCGGGCTGGACCTGGACCTCGGCACCGACCTGCTGATCGCCCCGCTCGCATTCCGTGTACTGGTCCTACAGGGCCGCAGTGACGACGAGTATCTGGAAACGCTGACCAACGCGATCGAGGCGGCGTTGAGAGCGGCCATCCGCTAACCGACGGGCGAACGGCGGACTTCGACGGCGGGCGCAGTGCTGCCGTTGATCCTGCTTTGCGCAGAGTCACCATCTAGCGACTTTATGTGAACACCCTAGTCGGCGCGCCGCGATGATACGCCGTACGGGTACACGGGATCCCTAGTCAGGCAGCTTCGATGAAGTCGTCGCGCGTGAAATCCACGTCGAGCTTCGGGTCGTACGCCTCGGGCACGATCGATGCCGCCCTCGCCGGCAAAACCACCGCGTTCAGATGGGTGGCCGTCGCAACGGTACGACATTGTCGGCGGCAGACAGGCCCTGTGCTGAGCGGCCGTCTTCTGCGGTGAGGACGGCGCTGGCGAGGGTGAGCCTGGTGAGCTGAAGCCATCGCGTGGAGGTACCGCACCGGCTCGCCGAGGGGGGACCTGTCTGCCGAACCGGGGTCGTTCCAGATTGCGCACAAGCGCCTCATCTCCACACCGGACCGCGAGATGACCCGCCACGCGGCGGCCGGCATCGCGATCGGCAGGCGCGCCCTCGGGTGCCCGATCCGGCGACGGACGGCACCGCCCCCGCAGCACCAGAGCGATGCTGGGGGCATCGGACCGCCCAGGCCCCATCGGGCGCCCGAGGGCGCGAGGAAACCCGCCCCCCCGTCCCGGGACCGCGCACACGATGCGCGCCGCCCGACCGTGGAGCGAACGCAGGGGACCAGCACGCCCAACACCGTTCGGGGCGTGCGGCTGAGCATGGGTCCTGGCAACAGGACTCACTCCAGCTCAGTGTTCAGGAACGGTTGCCGTGTCAGGCGGCCTTGAGCAGCTCGGGCAGCTGAGTCGTGTCGATCAGGTGGGCACGGGACGGGAACACCTCGTTGACCAGAACCCGGTTGACCTCCGGGTGGGGGTCGGCAACGCCATCGGTCAGGACGTAGACGCGGTAGTCGCGGTCGGCGGCGTCGATGAGCGTGGACAGGACGACACCGCCGGTGCTGATGCCGGAGAGGATCAGGGTGTCGATGCCGCGGTCGCGCAGCTGCTGGTGGAGGTCGGTGGTGGAGACCGAGCCGAAGCGGATCTTACGGACGACGATGTCACCGTCCTCGGGGGCGATCCGCTCGTCGATCTGAGTGACGTCGTCCTCATGGTGCATCATCTTCGCCGCGGCGACCGCGCTGAAGGTCTTATTGGTCTCCGGGACCTTGGCCCAGTCGTCCTCGGTGAAGGCGACGCGGACGTAGCCGATGGTGCCACCGGCGGCGCGGACGTCGGCTATCGCGCCCTTGACCCGCTCGACGAGCGCGTCGGGCTCGGGGGCGACCGCGACGATCCCATTCTGGAAGTCCATCGCCAGCAGGGCGGTCCGCTTGGGGTCGATCTCGGGGAGGGCGGGGGTGGTCATGCGTGGTTCTCCTTGCGGGGGTATCGCTGCGTTCGCAGTGGTTGTAGGGGTGTTGGTGCGATTCGAGATGCCGGTCTGGCGGTCCGCCTTGCGGGCCATCAGCCGGCGGTCGAGGACGGTCAGCAGGAGGACGGCGACGGCCGCCGCGACCAGTACGAGGCCGAGGGTGTGCAGGCCGTGGTCGCTCGCACCGTCGCGGAAGACGATGCTGCCGATCACGGCGGAGGTAATGCTTCCGAGGTATCCGAAGGTCCGGAACAGACCGGAGGCGGTACCGATCCGGTCGGGTGGCGCCGCGAGGTAGAGCGCGGTCTGGTTGCCGACCGTGGTGGCGGCCGATATGACGCCGAAGATCAGGGAGACCAGGACGATCGCGATCGCCGGGCTGTGCGAGCTGAGCAGCATGATGCCGCCCGAGCCGAGCACCATGGCCACGGCCCCGACGATCAACGGTCCACGCATCAGGTTGCGGCTGGCGAGCGGGCGCGACAGCAGCGCGGAGACGGCACCCATCGGCAGCAGCAGGAGTCCCGCCGTCACAGTGGAGAGTCCGTGTGCGGCCTCCATCCACTGGGTCATGCCGTACATCACGGTGTAGACGCCGAGCAGGGTGAGGGCCTGTCGCAGGTAGGTGCGGGCAAGGGCGCCGTTGGCGGCGAGTTCGCGAAAGTCGAAGAACGGCGCGGTTTTGCGCAACTCCCATACGACCGTGGGTATCGCGGCGACGACGAAGACGGTGAGCGCGACCCACTTGACGTGGGGAAGGCCCATCAGGAAGACGACCAGTGCGGTCATCGACAGGGCGAAGCCCAGGATGCCGGTCAGGTCGATCCGGTCGGCGATCTTGCGGAGGCTGCTGTCCGCGCGGTCGAGTGCGGGGTCCTTGGGCAGCCAGCGTACGGCCATCACCAGCGCGATCGCGGTGACCGGGATGTTGATGAAGAAGGCCCAGCGCCAGCCTGCGGCGCCGACCAGCAGTCCGCCGATCGGCGGGCCGACGGCGGTGGTGGCCATGCCCGCGATCGCGAGGCCGCCGAGGACCCCGCCCGGCGGCGCGTCCATGCCCGCCTCCTCGGCGCGGCCCCGGATCAGCACCATCGCGCAGGGGAAGGCGGCCGAGGTGCCGATGCCGATCAGGACCCGGGCGACGGTCAGCATCGCCAGGTTCTGGCCGAGGCCGCCGACCAGGCCGCCGAGCAGGACCAGCACGATGCCGGAGAGGAAGATCCGGCGCGGGCCGAGAACCTCGGCCAGCTTGCCCGCGGTGGGCTGGGCGACGGCACTGGCCAGGTACAGAGAGGAGACGAGGACGGCGGTGGCGCCCACCGAGACGTGCAGCTGTGTGGCGATGGGCACCAGGGCGGTCGCGATGATGGAGCTGTTGATCGGGTTGAGGGCGGAACCCACGTAGAGCGGGGTGGTGAAGGGCCAGGCGAAGGACGTGCGCTTCAGATCGCGCGCCGAAGCGTCGCCCCGACTGAC
This sequence comes from Streptomyces sp. NPDC029292, assembly GCF_055569295.1. Lineage (NCBI taxonomy): Bacteria > Bacillati > Actinomycetota > Actinomycetes > Kitasatosporales > Streptomycetaceae > Streptomyces > Streptomyces sp. NPDC029292. Next base: position 31,517 of record NZ_JBVHXR010000040.1, on the reverse strand, counting down.
GGCGGTACTCATATACCGCCGCCACTCAGGTCCGCTTCGGCGAGCCGCTCCAGGAGCTCGATGGCCTTCTCCACGTCTTCGCGTTCGTCGGGGGCGACCACCTGGTCGATGGCGCGCGCCAGGAACGAGGCACGACCCGCCATGACCCGGTCGATCAGCTCGGTCGCGGAGGTGTCGGCGCTGATCAGCTTCTTGCGGCCGTCCAGTGGGTCGGGCTCGCTGTGGACGAGGCCGGCGGCCTTGAGCACCGTCAGGCTCTGTGCGATGGCCTGCGCGGTGACGTGCTCCAGCGCGGCGAGCCGGGCCATGGTGACGGGGCCCTCCCGTATGACGCTCACCAGTACGCCGAGCTGCGTGACGGTCAGACCGGTCGCGTTCTGCCCCGACTCCGCGCGCAGGCGTGCGCGCAGCCGTTTCATCGCGTCCTGGAGACGCTGTGCGGTCGCAGCAGACACGGCGGGCTGCTGCGGCCGGGGGTTCGTGTTCATGCGCCCACCGTAAAACTCCTCAAGTAACTTTGTAAAGTTACTTGAGGAGTTTTACGGTGGGGTGAGACGAGCCGCCGGGGGCGGGCGTCGCTCAGCGCTCAGCGTCGGGCGCCAGGCGGGCACTGAAGAAGCCGGACAGCCCCTTGACCACGGGCGTGACACAGGCGCCCTCGTCGTAGAGGTCGTTGTGCACGGCACCGTCGGTCCAGAGCGACACCTTCGGGCCGCGGGCCTCCTGGAACGCCTCCACACCCATCCAGGACGCCACCGCCTCACGCCCGACGATCGCAACAGGGGGGCGGGGCGACGAGTTCGACGGAACAGAAGGCGTCGAAGGCGGCGAGGCGGTCGGCGCCGGCCGTGAGGTGGTAGTTGCTTTCGTGCTGGACGTGCGCGCGGGTGTGCCCCTTCTCGTGGCGTAGGGGGAAAATGCCTTTCGCGCTGCGCAGCGCGGAGCTTGCTGATGATGCGACTCGCGTAAGGCTCTGGTGGGGCGGCGGGCCGGGCCCGACAGCGGCCACGTTCGGAACCGGCCGGCCGCGCGCCCACCCCGTCTTCCCGTCTTGAGAGAGACAGACCCGCCGTACGCCGTGCGTGCGTGCGCGCCTATGAAGCTGCTACGCGCCGGCGGTCTTCGGCTCGCTCATCCGGCGGGCGGCCTCGACGACTGCCGAGCGGTGCAGGGCCAGCCGCTGCGGCGACCAGGACTGGCTGACCTCCTCGGGGGTGACGCCCTCGGCGGCCCAGAACCACGCCTGGGCCGCGGCGAGAACCATGGTCAGGAGATCGGCAGGTTCCATCTCCTGGGCGACCTCGCCACGCTGCTGCGCGTCGGCCACTTCGGCGGCTTTGCGTCGGAAGGCGTCCGGTTCAGGTCCGGTGGCGGAGGGGCGCTCCAGAAGTTTCCATAGGCGCAGGCGCATCAGGTCCGGCCGGGCGACGAGGTGGTCGAAGATCGCGCCTGCGTATCCGGGCAGGTCCTCGACGTCGAACGGTACCGACTCGGCACCCGCCGTCAGTGCCCGTTGCAAAACCTCGTCGAACAACTGTTCCTTATTGCCGAAGTAGGCGTAGATCAGCCGCTTGTTCGCCCCCGCGGCCTCCGCGATCCGGTCTACTCGGGCACCGGCGATGCCGTAGGCGGCGAATTCGGTGAAGGCGGCGTCGAGCAGCCGGGCCTTGGTGGCGCTGGAATCCCGTGGCATGGCTGCCACCCTAGCAAGTAACTATCTAGTTATTGACATGGGGGACTCGCGGGTCTACGGTCATGTATCTATCCAGTTAGTTATGGAAGGAACTCTTATGGAACACCGCGCACTGGGCGGCCAGGGCCTGACCGTCGGAGCCCAAGGCCTCGGCTGCATGGGCATGAGCGCGTTCTACGGCGCCACCGACGAGACCGAGTCCCTGGCCACCATCGACCGCGCGCTGGAGCTCGGCGTCACCCTGCTGGACACCGCCGAGAGCTACGGCCCCTTCATCAACGAGCAGCTCCTCGGCAAGGCGCTGGCAGGGCGCCGGGAGGCCGCCGTGGTCGCGACCAAGACCGGTATCGAGATCACCGACGACGGCCGGTTGCTCGATCTCAACGGCCGGCCCGAGTACGTCCGCCGGGCCCTCGAACGCTCGCTGCGGCACCTGGGCACCGACCACGTCGACCTGTACTACCTGCACCGCATCGACCCCAAGATGCCCATCGAGGAAACCGTCGGCGCCCTGGCCGAGCTGGTCGCCGAAGGCAAGATCCGCCACATCGGCTTGTGCGAGGCCTCCGCGCAGACCATCCGGCGTGCCCACGCCGTCCACCCGCTCGCCGCCGTCCAGACCGAGTATTCGCTCTTCGAGCGCGGCATCGAACAGGACGGGGTGCGGGACACGCTGCAGGAGCTGGGGATCGGCCTGGTCGCCTACTCCCCGCTGGGGCGCGGCTTCCTGTCCGGCGCGATCACCAGCCCCGACGACTTCGCCGAGGACGACTGGCGCCGGACCGACCCCCGCTTCCAGGGCGAGAACTTCGACCGCAACTTGGACGTCGTCCGCGAGGTCCGCCGCATCGCGTCCGACAAGAACGTCACACCCTCCCAGCTGGCGCTCGCCTGGGTCCTGCACCAAGGCGCCGTCGCCATCCCCGGCACCAAGCGCCGCCGCTACCTCGAGGAGAACGTCGCCGCGACCGAGGTGACCCTGACCACCGACGACATCGCCGCGATTGAGGCGGTCGCCCCGCACGGCGTGGTCACCGGCGACCGCTACGCACCCGAGCTGATGGGAACGCTCAACGGCTGAGAGCCGGCCGGCGCCTCACAAGATCCCATCGCGGGACCAGAACACCCCCGCACCCCCTCCACACTCACAGCCCCAAGCCCTCGCGTCTCGAAGGCCCCCATGCCCCAGCCGGCCATACGGTCCCGGATCACCGTCGGCGGCACGACGATCACCTATCTCCCCGACGGTTCCGGCGCACACAATCCAGACGTCCTGTTCCCCGGCGTGGACTGGACGGCGCGCCCCGGCCACCTCGAAGACGGGCAGCTCATCCTCTCGTTCGGATCCTTCCTGATACGCGCCGGGGACCAGAAGATTCTCGTGGATCTGGCCGTAGGGAAGATCGACGTGGACGTGCCCGGCGTCGCTCACCTCAAGGGCGGTGCGCTTCTTCAGAACCTCGCCGCGGAAGGACTGTCCACCGACGACATCGACACGGTGGTGTACACCCATCTGCACCTCGATCACGTCGGTTGGACGAGCGATGTCGCACCGCTCCCGAACGCGCCGGCAACGAACTCGCCCACCGGCCTCACCTTCGCCCGAGCACGCCACCTCATGTCGCAAGACGAGTGGCAGTACTGGTCGACGAGGACGGCGACCATGGGCGGACCGGACGCCGAGGCAGTGCTCAAGCCACTCGACGGCGTCGTCGAGTTCGTCAGGAGCGGCGACACGATCGCGCCCGGAGTGACCGTCGAGGCCACACCCGGGCATACCCCCGGACACCTCGCGATCGTCGTTCGGGACCCATCGGGGGTCAGTACCGAATCGACCTACATCGTGGGAGACATCCTTCATTCCCCGGCTCAGGTCGGCGACCCCGCTCTGGTGTTCTCCTCCGACGTCGTTCCGGACCAGGCCCGAGCGGTGCGCGACCACGTGCTGCAGCGGCCGGACACCGTGATCGCTGCCGGGCACTTCACGGACGGCGTGTTCGGCCGTGTCACGTCGGTGGGCGACGCGCACGCGTGGGCTCCCGTCGGCGGCGCGCCGTCTTCCCGGTAACCCGACCGGACCTGCCGTCCCGGATGCGGCCCCGCCGCGCCCTGCGCCCAACCCCCATCGCCGAGGCGCCGAACGCGATCGGCAAGTGAGCCACACACGTTGCGGCCCTCGCTCTTCTCAAGTCACTCGTATCAGGAGACTCACCTCATGTCCGTACCTCAGACGCCCCACACGTTCGGGGCAAGCACAACCGCCGCCGAGGTAATCGACGGCGTCGACCTGCACGGCCGCCGGGCCGTGGTGACCGGAGCCAGTTCCGGAATCGGGGTGGAGACGGCCCGGGCGCTCGCCGCAGCGGGCGCCGATGTCACCCTGGCCGTGCGGGACACCGACGCGGGTGCCCGCGTGGCGGCGCGCCTGGAGAAGGAACTGCCGCCCGAATCGGGACAGTTGACAGTGGGACGGCTCGACCTGGCCGACCGGTCGACGGTCGCGGCGTTCGTGGACGCCTGGCACGGCCCGTTGCACATCCTGGTCATGGCCCCGCCGGAACTCACCCGCACACCTGACGGCCGGGAAACGCAGTTCGGCGTCAACCACCTGGGCCACTTCGCCCTCGCCGTCGGCCTCCACCCGGCACTCGCGGCGGCGGACGGCGCACGGATCGTCTCGGTCGCCTCGATCGGTCACCTCTTCTCACCGGTCGTCTTCGACGACCTGGACTACCGCTTCCGCCCGTACGACCCCTGGACCTCCTACGGGCAGTCGAAGACCGCCAACGTCCTGTTCGCCGTCGGGGCCGCCGAGCGATGGGCCGACGACGGCATCACCGCCAACGCGCTGATGCCGGGCAACATCGCGGACACGTCCCTGGCCCGGCACATGGACATGCAGCAGGTGGCCGACTTCATCGCCTCGGGCGAACTCGCACTGCCACCGCAGAAGACGGTGGAGCAGGGCGCCGCGACCTCGGTGCTGTTGGCAGCGTCGCCGACGGTGGAGGGCATCACCGGCCGTTATTTCGAGGACTGTGCGCAGGCCGAGCCGGTCGCCGAGCGAGCCGGTGCCGTCGCCGGCGTCGCGCCCTACGCCCTGGATCGGGAGAACGCGGCCCGGCTGTGGGCCGTGTCCGAGGATCTCGTCCGCTAGAGATCTACGCTGCCGGCATGACCTCGCGACACGAGCAGTGGGCCCGGCTGCGCCGTCAGCTGTGGCAGCCCCCGCGCGCCCATGGCGAGCAGCCGCGCGAGCGGGTGGTCGGCCCGCTCGAACTGTTCTACGACCTGGTCGTGGTCGTGCTGGTCGCCCAGGCCGCCCACCACTTCGCCGAGCACCTCACCTGGCGCGGGCTGGGTGAGTTCGCCACGGTGTTCGCCCTGGTGTGGATCGCCTGGCTCAACGGCAGTCTCCACCACGAACTGCACGGGTATGAGGATGCACGCGGCCGGAGCATGTTCCTGCTGCAGATCCTCGTGCTCGTCCCGCTGGGTGCCTTCATCCCCGAGGCCGGCGGCACACGCGGAGTTGCGTTCGCCGTGGACGCGGGGGTGCTGTTCGCGGTGCTGGCGGTGCTGTGGCTGCTTGCCGCACGCGGTGACAGCCCCGAATTCCACCGTCCCAGCACGCTGTTCGTGACCGGTACGGCCGTCTGCGCAGCCGTCCTGGCCGCGAGCGCCGCCCTGCCCGCAGGCGTCCGCGTGCTGACGTGGGGCCTTTTGGCCGTCGCCTACCTGGCGGGGTTCGCGGTCATGATCGGTACGGCCACCCCGGTACAGGCAGTCGCGTTCAGCGTGACCGACGCGCTCACCGAACGGTTCGGGCTGTTCATCATCATCGTGCTCGGCGAGACCGTGACCGGAGTGGTCGACGGACTGGCCCACGAGCCGACCAACGCGCTCACCCTCGCCGTCGGGCTCGTCGCCGTCGTCATCGGCTTCGGTGCCTGGTGGACATACTTCGACTTCGCCGGACACCGGCGGGCGAGGCCCACACGCGCGAGCACCGTGCAGTGGATGCTGGTTCACTTGCCGCTCACGGCCGCGGTGGCCGCCATGGGCGCCGCGATGGTCGGCCTCGTCGAGCACGCCCACGACAGCCGGACCCCCGCCGCCACGGCCTGGGTGCTCTGCGGGGGCGCGGCCGTCGTGCTCTGCGCGACGATGGTGCTGGCGACCTCCTGCGCGTCTGGCGCCTGGACCGTGGGCTCTACCGGCCGCTGGCCCGCACCTGCGTCGTCGTGGCCGTCGTGTGCGTGGGCGTCGGTGCCGCACGCCCGGCTCCCCTCGTTCTCGGCCTCGCCCTCGTCCTCCTCCTCGGTATCCCCTGGGGACTCGCGGTGGCATACCGACTGACCCACGAAGAGCGATCCGACGCCGAGGAAGCGCCCGGGGTCACGGAGCGCCAGGACGACAACCGGCGTTAGAGATCGTCTTCAAAGTCGGGGCGGGGATCTCGGGTTTCATCGAGCGCCTGCCCCCGAGGCTGCTATATCGCGTCAAGCTGCTTGAGGAAGATCTTTGAGCTTCGTTCCGCTGCGGTCGGAGCGTTCGAGGATCTTGAAGAGCTGTCGGCAGATGGCTCGCTTGCGGCAGCGTTGTGCGTCGCGGGAGGTCTTGCCATCGGCGATTCTGCGGGCGACGTAGGTCTTCGTGGCCGGGTCGAGCCGCATCCGGATCAGGGTGATGGTGTGCAGGGCCCGGTTGAGCTGCCGATCGCCGCTGCGGTTGATCCGGTGCCGGTTGGTCAGCCCTGAGGACGCGGGGATCGGTGAGACGCCCGCGAAGGAGGCGAACGCCGCTTCGGACCGGCACCGGCCCGGGTGTGACCAGCTGACCAGGACCTGGGCGGCGGTAATCGGTCCGACGCCGAGCAGATCGAGGAGTTCGGGCCGGTTCGCACTCGCCTACAGGAGGTACTGCCATGCTCCTGGCGCCGTGCGATGTGCGCGTCGGCGTCCGAGCCGGCGCGCGCTGTCTGTCGAATCGAGTGTCGGTAGACGGACGCACCGCTATCCGACCGCGCCGCCGTCCAGACTGCCGCCGACCAGGTTGCCGCACGCTTCGGCAAGGCCGACCTCGTGTTCAACAACGCCGGCGTCCAGCTCATCTCCGGCATCGAGGAGCTCAAGGTCGACGACTGGCAGCGCCAGATCGACCTCAACATCAGCGGCCTGATGAACGTGATCGCCGCGTTCCTTCCCCACCTGACGGACTCCGCGGCCCAGGGCAGGCCCGCCGACCTGATCAACACCTCGTCCATCGCGGCCACCCGCATCCTGGCGAAGTTCTCCATCTACTCCGGCACCAAGGCGTACATCAGCCACCTCACCCGGCTGCTCCGCGTCGAGCTCGGTCCCAAGATGGTCCGCGTGGCCACCATCGAACCCGGCATGGTCGACACCGAACTCCCCGACCACGTCACCGACCCCGACGCCTCCCAGCTGATGGCCGACCTCATCCACGACATCGACTGCCTGCAGTCCGCCGACATCGCGGAAACCGTCGCCTTCATGGCCGCCGTCCCGCGTCACGTCAACCTCACCGAGATCACCATCATGCCGACCGCCCAAGCCATCTGAAGTCCGTCCCGTCAGGGCGGGGAGGAACAGCGTTCCGGCTGTTCCTCCCCGCCCTGACGCGTCGGCGGAGACGGACCGGCTGGAAGCGGCTGCCAGAAGGCGGAGGACATCACCGCGCGGCTCATCAGCGACGCCGGTTTCGATCGGACCGGAGGCCCGCCGTCAGTCGGTGCCGCGCTCAGGGCAGACCGGCGCTGGCCAGGCTCTCCGTACACCTCTCGCCGGGAACCCGCAGTGGCTCACGGTGCCGACTGGATGTCCCCGCGTGTGGAGGATGCGATGGTGTCGCGGTGGGCGAAGTCGCCCGGGGGGATGCCGGGGTGGTGGCCGAGCCGGTCCGGCGGCGCTGTGGCTGCGGGGCCGAGGGTGAGTCGGGAGACGATGCGGTAGCGGTCGCCGCGGTAGATGGAGTGGACGTATTCGACGGGCTGGCCGGTGGTGTCCGAGGTGAGCCGCTCGAAGAGCAGCGCCGGGGACAGCTCGGGCACGTCGAGCAGTTCGGCCTCGGCGCGCGTGACGACGGTCGGCTCGATAGCCTGTACTGCCTCCTGAACATGCACGCCGTGCTGTTCGCGCAGGTGCTCGTACAGGTCGCCGGCTTCGAGTTCCTGGGCGGACAGGGTGGGGACCAGATCGGCCTTGATGTGCAGATGCTCGATGGCCATCGGGGCGCCGTCGACCAGGCGCAGCCGTGCCACGTACACGATCTCGGCGGCGGGTGAGATGCGCAGCTTGCGGCCCACGCGCGCGCCTGCCGGGATGGTGGTGAACTCCAGCAGGCGGCTCGACCAGGTCCCGGAGGCCTGAGGCACTGTCATGGTCTGCTGACCGGAGACGAGTTCCTGGGTGATCTTCTCGGGTGCCACGAACATGCCGCGACCGTGTTCCCGTACCAGAAGGCCCGCGGCGACGAGTTCGTCGACCGCCGCGCGCAGGGTCGGGCGGGACACCCCCAGTTGAGCACACAGGGAGCGCTCGGAGGGGATCGCGTCCCCCGGGCGGTGTGACTCGACGAGGTCGAGGATGAAGTCGCGAACGCGCTCCCGTTTGAGCACCGCACCTGGTTCGTCGGCCTCCATGTTGCACTCCCTCATGCGCGGAATCCCCAGTTGCCCAGTTAACCAGTTGACCAGTGGTCGCCCGCAACCGCCCTCGTGACCGGGGAAGTGTAACTGCCGCCAACTGGTGATCGTCCAGTTCCTGACTGGCCAGCGCGCCAAAATCCTTCCAGGCGCAGGGGGTTGACGCCTTCGATTGGTCTATGCCACCTTCATCCCCACATCAAGAGGTGAGCTGACCAGTGGACCTCACTGGTCAGGTGGTTAGGTCATGTCCTCCAGAGGTGAACCGTGAAGCTCCGCTTGTTTGCCGGTGTGTCCGTGCTCGTGATGACGGCCGGGCTGAGTGCCTGCAGTAGCTCCTCCGATGCCTCCGACGACAGCTCCGGCGGGAGCACCATCATCGACGTCTGGCTGATGCGTGACAGTGTCTCGGCCGCGTTCGAGAACGACTTCGTGAAGGGCTTCGAGACCGCTCACCCGGACATCAAGGTCAAGGTGCAGATCCAGGAGTGGGACGGGATCGGCGAGAAGGTCACGGCGGCCCTCGCCAGCAACGACGCACCGGACGTCATCGAGACCGGCAACACCCAGGTCGCCCAGTTCGCGCAGAGCGGGGGACTGCTCGACCTCAGCGACAAGGTCGACCAGCTCGGCGGGAAGGACTGGCTCAAGGGCCTCGCCGAGCCGGGCGCCTACGAGGGCAAGCAGTACGGCATTCCGTACTACGCCGCCAACCGCGTCGTCATCTACCGCACCGACCTCTTCAAGGAGGCGGGCATCGACGCGGCCGCCATCAAGACCCGCGACCAGTGGATCGCCGCCACCAAGAAACTCAACACCGGTGGCACGCAGGGCATCTATCTGCCCGGCCAGAACTGGTACACACTCTCGGGCTTCGTCTGGGACGAGGGCGGCGACCTCGCCACCGAGTCCGGCGGCAAGTGGAAGGGCAGCCTGGACACCCCCGAGGCGATCCGTGGCATGGAGTTCTACGAGAAGCTCCAGGCCCTCGGCAGGGGCCCCAAGGACTCCGACGAGGCCAACCCCCCGCAGGCGGACGTCATGGCCAAGGGGAAGGTCGCCCAGGTCATCTCGACGCCCGGCGGCGCCAACGTCGTCGTCCAGAACAACCCCGCGCTGAAGGGCAAGCTCGCCTTCTTCCCGATCCCGGGGAAGACCGCCGACACCCCCGGCGCGGTCTTCACCGGCGGCTCCGACCTCGTCATCCCCACGGCGTCCACCAAGCAGGACGCGGCCTACACCTTCATCAAGGAACTCACCGGCGACACCTGGCAGAAGAAGCTCGCCGTCGCCATGAGCTACGTCCCGAACAAGACCACCCTGGCCGGCGCGGTCGCCGCCGACCCGGGCGCCGCGGCCATGGCGGTCGGCGCCGCCGAGGGCCACGCCACACCCAACACCCCCGGCTGGGCCGCCGTAGAGGCCAAGAACCCGATCAAGGACTACATGACGGCCGTACTCACCGGTGGCGATCCCCAGAAGGAAGCCACCACCGCGTCCGAGGCCATCACCACGGCGATGAACTCCGGCTCCTGAAGCGTCGTCCACGCAGCAGCGGAAGGAGGAGCGCCGTGTCGGCAGTCCGAGAGCAGACCGCCCCCCGCCCCCCACTCGGCACCGGGCCACCCCGACGCTCCACCGGCCCGGGACCGCGCCGCCCGTCGAAGACCGCCGGGCGCGCGATCTGGCCGTACGCCCTGATCGCGCCCGCCGTCCTCGGCACGCTCTACCTGCTGGTGTATCCCCTCGTCCGCGCCGTGGTGATATCACTCCAGGACTTCGGGCTACGCCAACTCATCGTGGGCGACGCACGTTTCGTCGGATTCAAGAACTACGAGACGCTGCTGGGCGACGGCCACTTCTGGGAGGTCGTGCGCCGCACCTTCCTCTTCATGGCGGTCAACGTCGTCCTGATCATGGCGCTGTCCACGCTGGTCGCGCTCATGGTCGAGCGGCTCGGCCGGTTCGGCCGGATCGCGGTCCTCAGCGCGCTCGTGCTGACCTGGGCGATGCCCGTCATCTCGGCGACCACCGTCTTCCAGTGGCTGTTCCACTCGGAGTTCGGCATCGTCAACTCGGTCCTGACGGACCTGGGGTTCCAATCCTTCGACCGCTACCCCTGGTTCGCGCACGGGCCGGCCGCCTTCGCCATCGTGGTCGCCCTCGTCGTGTGGCAGTCCGTGCCCTTCGCGGCGATCACCCTCTACTCGGCCCTCACCACTGTCCCCGCCGAGCTGTACGAGTCTGCGCGGATCGACGGGGCATCGGGGCCGCGGATCTTCCGCTCCATCACCTTCCCGATGGTCCGGCCGATCTTCATGCTCGTCTTCTCGCTGGAGGTGATCTGGACGTTCAAGGCGTTCGTCCAGATCTGGGTGATGACCAACGGCGGGCCCGGCGACGCGACCACGATCCTGCCCGTGTACGCGGTGCAGACCGCCCTGTCGAGCCAGCGCTATGACCTCGGCTCAGCGGCCTCCATGGTCACCGTCGTGCTGATGTCGGGCGTGCTCGTCTTCTACTTCCGCCAGATGTTCCGCCAGGAGGACGAGCTCGCATGAGCACGACCCGGCCCCGCATCCGCCGCCTGCCCCTGAACGCCGCCGCCGTCGTCACGGTCGTGGTCTGTCTGTTCCCGGTCTACTGGATGGTCGCCACCGCATTCACCCCGACCCGTGACATCCAGTCCGACAGCCCCCGGCTCGTCCCGGAGACCTGGACACTCGACCACTTCCGCACCGCCGTCGGTGCCGACGGCTTCGGCCTGTTCTGGCGCAACAGCATCCTCGTCACGCTGAGCGCCGTCCTGCTCGCCCTCGTCATCGCGCTCGGCGCCGGCTACGCGGTCGCCCGGATGCAGTGGAAGGGGCGACGCCAGTTCATGCTCATGGTCTTCGTCGCCCAGATGGCGCCCTGGGAGTCACTGATCATCCCGGTCTACATCATCTCCCGGGACACCGACATGCTCGACCGGCTGCCGACCCTGACCCTCGTCTACTTCATGATGACGCTCCCCTTCACCGTCATCGTCCTGCGCGGCTTCATCGCCACGATCCCCCCGGAGCTGGAGGAGTCCGCACAGGTCGACGGCTGCACCCGGCTCGGCGCGTTCCGGCACGTGGCGTTCCCGCTGCTGGCACCGGGTCTGATGGCCACCTCGCTGTTCGGCTACATCACCGCCTGGAACGAGTTCACGTACGCCAACTTCCTGATCATCAAGCAGCAGGACAACCGCACCCTGCCCGTGTGGCTGTCCTCGTTCCAGAACGTCTTCGGCACCGACTGGGGCGCCACCATGGCCGCCTCGACCCTCTTCGCCACCCCGGCACTCGTGGTGTTCCTGCTGCTCCAACGCCACGTCACCTCCGGCTTCGCGGCCGGCGCAGTCAAGGGCTGACCACCCACACCCACCCCGCGACCCCGTTCCGGAGGCGATCATGCCCGCCCTCGTACCCCGCCCCACCGAGGCCGCGTTCCGGCCCGGCCACTTCACGCTCGACCACAGCATCACTCTGCGGTTCGGCGCAGGCGCCGAACCCGCCGCAGACCTGCTGCGCACCCTGCTCGCCCCAGCCACCGGACTGTCTCTACGGCCGTCCCCGGACGGCCAGTTCACCCTGGCGCTCGACCCCGGCCTCGGCAACCTGGGCGAAGAGGGATACGTCCTCGCCATCGACCCGCACGCCGTGCTGCTGCGCGCCGCGCACCCCACCGGCCTGCTGCGCGGCATCCAGACGATCCGTCAACTCCTGCCCCCGCAGGCCCTGTCGGCGATCCCGCAGCCCGGTACGCGGTGGCTGCTGCCGTGCGCCGACATCACCGACGTCCCGCGTCACCCCTGGCGCGGCGCGATGCTGGACGTGGCCCGCCACTTCCAGCCCGTCTCCTACCTGCGCCGGTACGTCGACCTGCTGGCCCTGCACAAGATCAGCGTGTTCCATCTGCATCTCACCGACGACCAGGGCTGGCGCATGCCGGTCGCCGCCTTTCCCAAGCTCACCGAGATCGGCGGCCACCGCGCCGAGTCCCAGAAGGGCCCGGCCGGTAGCGACTCGTACGACGGCATCCCGCACGGTGGGTCGTACACGCGGGCCGAACTCGCGGATCTGGTCCGGTACGCGGCCGCTCGCGGCGTCACCGTCATGCCGGAGATAGAGATGCCCGGACATGGACGCGCCGCCCTCGCCGCCTACCCCTCACTGGGCAACCACCCGGAGCGCACCCTCGACGTCTGGACGCGCTGGGGCGTGTGCGACACCGTCCTCGGTGTCCATGACGAGGTCCTCGACTTCTGCCGCACCGTCCTTGACGAGGTCATGGACGTCTTCCCCTCCCCGTACATCCACGTCGGTGGCGAGGAGTGCCCCACCACCGAGTGGACGCACAGTGTCGCCGCACGCGAACGAGCGGTGGCGGAGGGCCTGTCGAACCCCGAGGCGTTGCACGGCTGGTTCCTCGGACGGATCGGCGACTTCCTCGTCCGCAACGGACGCCGCCCAGTCGGTTGGGCGGAGACCGGCGCCGAACTGCCCCTCGACTTCACCGTGATGACCTGGCGCGACTCGGCCCACACCCTGACGGCGGCCCGTCGCGGCCACCCCGTCGTCAGCGCGTACCACCGGGCCACGTACCTCGACTACGCCCAGTCCGACGACCCGCACGAGCCGCCGGCCCAGCCCGGAACCGTCATCGATCTGCGCGCCGTACATGCCCACGACCCCGTACCCGAGGACGCGGACGCCGACGTAGCCGGGCGGGTGCTCGGCACCCAGGCCCAGCTGTGGACCGAGTTCGTCACGACGCCCGCCCGCATCGAGTACCTCACCTACCCGCGGCTGTGCGCCCTCGCCGACCGCGGCTGGAGCGGCGCGACCGAGTGGGCAGACTTCCGGTCCCGCCTCGGCGAGCACGCGGCCCGGCTTGACGCGCTCGGCGTCCAGCGCCACCCCTGACACCACCCCTGATCCTGTCCCGTTCCGGGAATCACCCCCACCTTTCTGGAGAGGAACAACGATGAGATTCGCGAAGAACAGGCTGCGCACCACCGCATCCGCCGCCGTCGCGGTGGCCATGGGCGCCGCCGCGCTCACCGCACTCCCGGCCACCGCGAGCGCGGCCACCGACGGGCTGAGCGTCCAGTACCGTACGAGCGCCACCGGAGCCAGCGCCGACCAGGCCGAACCCTGGTTCAAGGTGAAGAACACCGGCGCCACGACCGTACAACTGGCGAACGTCAAGATCCGCTACTACTTCAAGGCCGACTCGGCGAGCGCGACGTATCGCTTCGCCTGTTCCTGGGCCGTCAAGGGCTGCGCCAACGTCACGGGCACCTTCGGTACGCTCGCCAACCCGACGGCCACGGCCGACCGTTACCTGGAGATCGGCTTCACCTCCGGTGCCGGCTCGCTCGCCCCGGGCGCCGACACCGGCGACATGCAGCTGCGCTTCTACCAGTCGACGTGGGCGTCGCTGAACCAGAGCGACGACTACTCCTTCGGCGCCTCCCAGACGTCGTACGGCGACTGGTCCAAGGTCACGGCACAGCTGGCCGGCACCACCGTGTGGGGCACAGCCCCGGCGGGCAACGAGCCGACGGACCCGCCCACCGACCCGCCCACCGATCCTCCGGCCGACGCCGCCACGCTGTTCGACGACTTCAACTACAGCGGCTACAGCGACCCGAAGATCTCGGCGAACGGCTGGAGCGTGCGCTCCAACTCCGGCGGACCCGGCGTGTCCGGCGCCACCTGGGCGCCCCAGAACATCACCTTCGCCACCACAAGCGGCAACTCCATCATGAACCTGGAGACCTCGACCTCCGGCACCGGGGAGAGCACCAAGCAGACCGAGATCCTCACCAATTCGAGGAAGTTCAAGAACGGCACCTACGCGGCCCGGGTCAAGTTCAGCGACGCGCCCAAGTCCGGCCCGGACGGCGACCACCTCGTCCAGACGTTCTTCACCATCAACGACCTCACGGCACCGCTGGCGGACGACTACGCCGAGTACGACTTCGAGTACCTGCCCAACGGCGGCTGGGGCGAGACGTCGAACATCCTGTACACGACGTCCTGGGAGACGTACCAGGCCGATCCGTGGGTGGCGGTCAACCAGCACACCGAGAGCCGCCAGAGCTACAACGGCTGGCACGACCTGGTGCTGACCATCGACAACAGCAGCATCAAGTACTACATCGACGGACAGCTCTTCGGCACCCATGACGCCGCGTACCTGCCGGAGCGGCCGATGTCGATCAACTTCAACCAGTGGCTGATCGACTTCGGCGGCCTGACCAGCACCACCGCGCGGGCGTACGACGAGCAGGTCGACTATGTCCTGCACGTCAAGGACCAGGTCCTCACTCCGGCCCAGGTCGCCGCCAAGGTGACGGCGTACCGCAGCGCGGGCACCACGTTCCAGGACACCGTCCCCAGCAGCTGATCCCATGGCCCGGCGCCGGGGCCTGGCGGATCACCGGGCCCCGGCGCCCACACCGTCTAAGCTCCGGGCCATGCGCGTATTGGTCTTGGAGGACGATCCCGAACTGGGGCCCGTCGTCGCTGCTCAGCTGCGTGGTGCGGGGTTCGCGGTAGACCTCGCGCGGACTCTGGCCGAAGCGGATCTCAAGCGCTCTATCCGCATTGCCCGGAACACCAGCTGGCCAACCTCAGGGGCAGCCACGACGGCAAGGGCGCCATCCTGCGGGGCGCCGTGGTCAACGGCCCCAACGCCGCCTCGAAGCTGGAGGAGTTGAACGGCTTCCCGAGCATGAAGAAGTGCACAGCCACTCCGCCGACAGGTGCCTGGACCGACTTCGACGGCAAGGGCGCGCGGTACGTCGACGACGTGGGCGCCTGGCAGACCGTGGAGCCCGCACTGGACTTCACGACGACGGCACTGCTGGCCTTTGCCCTGACCGCACAAGCGGACGGCCAGTAGCCCAGGACAGCCCCGGCACATCGACGGGGCTGTCCTCGCGTTCCTCGGGAGGTGAGGTAGCAGCCCTTCCGCACGCCGGCCGGCGGATCGGTGCCGAAGGCCACCGTCGTGCAGCCGGTGCCGCCGGTGAACGACTTGTACACGAAGCTGCCCCGTGCGCCGTAGGCGATGGTCCGCTGTCCGCTGAGGGCGCACGTCCCGTCTTCGTCCGAGCAGGCCGTGGCGTAGCCGGCCGGGCCGCTGGTGGCGGTGTAGCAGGCCTTCGACTCGCCGGGGATCGGGTCGCTGAACGTGGCGTCGGTGCACGGGGTGTCGCCGGTGGCCTTGAGCGTGGTGAACGCTCCGAAGGCGCCGTACATCACCGGCTGTCCCGCTGCGGCCGGGCAAGTGCCGTTCTGGGAGGCGCACTTGGGCAGGTGCCGCCCTCGCCCGCGCACCGGGTGAAGCCCGCCCGCAGCGCACCGGTACCGGGTTCGGCGGGTGCCGGCGGATTACCCAGTCCGGTGGCGGTCACGCTGTAGCTGCCCGTGGCCGACTACGATCACGACTCCTACCCCGACCTGGCGGTATTCGCCTACGCCGGCGACGGCGTCAGGCGGCAACGGCGCCGGGAGTGGCCGAGCCTGCCGCCTCGCACCAGGCGTCGACCCGACAGGGGTTGAAGGCTCGCTCAGCATCAGCCTCGCATCGGCGAGAGTCGCCTACCTCGAGGATCCCGAGCCGCATGGGGCTTACGTCGTCCTCCTAGGAGTGCACGGCGTTGTCCCGGGACGATGCTGTCGCTGGGTGATTCGCTTTCCTCCTCAGGCGGACCTCCTCTGCATCGAGCACTTCCTGAACGGTGCGGCGCGCGGTGCCGGGCGCACGGTCACCACAGGCCTCGCGGCCCGACGTACGGGGAACCGGGCCACGGCGTGCTCAGGAGCAGCGTTTCTGGGAGTCCGGTTGGGTCGGTACGCCTCGCTCTGTGAAGACCTTCTTGGCGACGAAGGTGGCGTTGAGGGACTTGGGCATGCCGCAGTAGACGGCGGCGTGCAGCAGCGCCTCGACGATCTCATCAGGCTTCAGGCCGACGTTGAGGGCTGCGTTGATGTGGACGTCGAGCTGCGGCTCGCAGCCGCCCAGGGCCGTCAGCATGCCCAGGGTGACCAGTTGGCGGTCCCGCGGGGCCAGTTGCGGGCGGTTGTACATCTCGCCGAATGCCCAGGCAACCACCTGGTGTCCCAGCTCGGGGGAGATGTCGGCCAGCGAGTCGATGACCTTCTGTCCGCTCTCGCCGTCGATGCTCGACAGTACGGCCATGCCGTGGTCGAAACGCTCCTGCCGGTCCTTCGTTCTGTCATGGGTGCTCATGGCTCCGCTTCCTCTTCCTGCCGTCAGGCGGCCTGTGCGTTGATGTGCGGGTCTCGGTGTTCATGCGGGAGGGGCACCTCCTTCTCCTTCGAAGGCGTTGTGCTGGGAAGGGACGGGGTGCGAGTAGGGCTATTCGGCGCGGTGGTGGCGGAGAGCGGGCAGGGCCAGGAGGACGCCCAGGACGAGCGCGGCGGCGACGACACGGAGGATGCCGCCGAAGCCCAGGCCGGTGAGAGCGCCGGTGAGCTGCGGGCCCAGGCTGGCGCCGATGAACATGCTGCATCCGTAGAGGGCGACGGCCGCGCCGCGTGCGTGCGGGGCGCCTGCGTTGATGGTCTCGACGACGGCGGGCGCCGCTGCCGCGACGGCTGTCACGAACAGCAGCAGGGCGATGGCCAGCGGCACGGTGTGACCGCCCAGGAAGGAGCCGGCTACGACGGTGAGGGCGGCCAGCGCGAAGGCGAGGACAGCGCGCAGGGGTGCGGCCAGGCGCTGGAGCACGGGGGCGAGCACGGGGACGGCGACCAGGGCGGGCAGCGCGCTGGCCCTTAGGGCGAGGATCGCGGAGGAGTTCCCGGCGATGCTGGGCGGTCCGGCGATGGCCACCGCCGTGTAGACGGCGACGAAGGCGGACATCAGGGCCACGGTGGACAGGTACAGGGTGACCCGACGGGGTCGGCGCAGCAGCCGTGGCATCGCCGCGAACGCCTGGCGCAGCCCGCCCCCGGTGTCGTGGTGGAGCGTGGGCCGCAGCACGCGGCGCACCGGGATCAGGCTCAGGGCCATGAGGGCGGCGCTGAGCCAGAAGACCGCGCGCCAGCCGAGCCCGGCCGCGACGGCCTGGGCGCCGATCTGCATGATGACGGCGGCGGCGAACATGCCGCTGGTGATGCAGGTCAGGGCGGTGCCGCGGCGCTGTGGCGCGATGTGGTGGACGGCGTAGGAGAGCGCGGAGGGCGCGAAGGTCGCGGCGGTGAGTCCCTGCACGCTGCGCAGGGCGATGGCCGTGACGAGGTTGGGGGCGGCGCTGACGGCCAGGGTGGCTGCCGTGGCGGCAACGAGCCCGGCGGTGATCACGGCACGCGAACCGTAGCGGTCCGACAGGGGACCGGCGAGGAGGAATCCGGCGGCGTAGGCGAAGCCGAACGCCGTCGCGGTCCAGGTGACCTGCTCCGGTGTGGTGCCGAGCGCGGTGGCCATGGGGTGCAGCAGGGCCAGGACGGTGTACATCTGGCCGACCATCAGGACGCCGAGTGCGGTCAGCAGTGCGATCGTCGGTGCGGCGGGGGCCCAGGTCGGCGGGTGGTCCGGTGTGCTGGTCCCGGCTGCGTGCCGGGGGGACGTGGTGGGGTGGGACATGGGAACTCCAGAAGGGGGGCGTCTGGTCGCCGCCCCGCGTGTTTGCGCGCGGCACGATCGGCCGATGGCACCACCGGGATTCGGTGGGTCCCCCGGCCGGGGGAGGAACGGCCGGGGGACGATGGAGGGGGATGCTCAGACGGAGGGGGTGTTCAGCACGTACTCGCGCGAGGCGTGCACCTCGCTGCGCAGGGCGGCCAGGTTGACGTCGAGGACCTGTCCGTCCCACTTGCGGGGCTCGCCGTTGATGAGGACGGCGCTGATGTTGCGGGCGTCGGAGCCCAGCACGATCGTGCCGATCGGGTCGTTGAGCGGCATGTTGTTGAGGTCCTCGGCCTGGATGACCAGCAGGTCGGCCTTCTTGCCCGGGGTGAGTGAGCCGGTGACACCGGCCAGGCCGTTGGTGTGGGCGCCCTGGAGGGTGGCGAAGTCGAGGACGTCGTGGGTGGTGATGCGGGAGGGCTGTTGGTCGGTGCCGTAGGCGGCGTTGACCGCGCGCATCCGCTGAATGGCGTGCAGGGCCCGCATCTGCGTGAACATGTCGCTGGCCAGGGCGACTTCGACGTCGATGCTCAGTCCGGGGCGGATGCCGACGGACAGGGCCTCGTCGACGGCGGGGATCGCGGTCTCCAGGCCGATCTGCGCGTCGGAGGTCGGGGCGAGGGCCACGGTGGTGCCGGTCTCTCCCATCGCCTTCCAAGCCTCGGAGGTCAGCCCGGTGGAGTGGATGAGGGTGACGTCGGGGCTGAGAACGCCGTCCTTGGCCCAGCGCAGGACCGCCTCGGAGGAGGACGTGCCGAAGACGGCGTCCACGCTCACGCCGCTGCCCAAGTCCTTGGCGACACGGGCGAGTTCAGGGCCGTAGGCGAGCGCCGGTCCGGCGATCTCGTCGGTGGCCAGGGTCGCCAGGCGCAGCGTGAGCAACTGGTCGTCGCTGCTGAAGTACTGGTCCTTGATGCGGGTCAGGTCGCCGGGCCACTGCCGGTCCCACTCGCCGAAGTGCGGGCCCATGGAGGCGTGCACGCCGCGGATGCCGGTGTCGACGAGAGCCTCGATCGCGGCGTCGGAGTGTTCGCGGGTGCGGGAGTTGTGGGAGAAGTCGAGCATGGTCGTGATGCCGCTGTCGATCGCGGTCAGGGCGGCCAGCCTGGTGCCGATGTACATGTCCTCGGGCCGGTAGACCGTGGCGTAGCCGGCCAGGGTGGCCATGACGTAGCCGCCGAGGTCGTCGACGTCCGGCATGATCCGGCGCAGCTGGGCCTCCCAGGCGTGCCGGTGGGTGTCGACGAAGCCGGGGGTGAGGATCGTGTCGGTGGCGTCGACGACCACGGCGTCGCCCGCGCCGAGGGCGCGGCCGACGGCGGTGATCGTGTCACCCTCGACGAGGAGGTCGCCGCCGTCGATGACGCCGAGGTCGGGGTCCATGGTGACGATGGTCGCGCCGGTGAACAGGATGCGCCGGTGAACAGGATGCGCCGCCGGTCGGCGGGCCGGCGCCGGAGCTCCTCGAGCACGGCGGCGCTGGTGGTGTCGTTGACGTTCATGAGAGGTCTTCTTTCCGTACGGCGGAGAGGGCCGGGAGGATGGGCCGTCCGCTGGAGAGGGCTGGGAGGGTGGGTCGCCGGGGGCGGCCGAGGCTGCTCGAACACCAGCCTCGGTCGCGCCCGCGACGGCAACCAGGCCGCGGTTTCCCCAGGTGTCGCGCACCCAGGATCGGGACCGTGAGTGCGCCGACCGGTGGGTAGGTCAGCCGAGCTTCATGACGTAGCCCGCGTGGTGCAGTTCGTCGCCCTGGAACTCTCCGTAGGCCCAGAAGCCGAGGTCGTCCAGGTAGTTGATGCGGTCGCCGTCGATCCAGTACCGGCCCTGGTAGGCGTGTGGGCGGCCGCCCCGGGTCTCGTCGTAGCGGCCGTCGGCGGTGAGGCCCTGGTGCAGGAAGTCGTTCTTGTCGATCCAGACGCCGATGCGCGGGCTGCCGGTCAGGTCCTCAGCGGCCGGGATGCCCGCCTCGGGGGCGGTGGCCCGGCCGGGGACGTCGGTACCGGCCCACAGGACCGGCCGGCCGCCCGCGACAAGGGCGCGGACCTGCTCCGGCACGGTCATGAGGGCCGCCACCGCGCTCGGCACATCGGCGGCGAGCTCGTCGGGCAGCACCAGGAAGTCGGTGGTGTTGCCCGGGGGCAGCGTCGCGACGTATTCCGAGCGGTGGCCGCGGCCACCGGCCAGCGCGACGGTGTCCACGACGGCGGGGGCGATGGTCATGCCGGTGCAGTCGACGACGATGGCGTTGTCGTCCGCCGCCGCGGTGACGATGCCCGGGCCGACTCCCACGATCAGGGAGCCGACGAACAGGAGGTCGGCGCCGGTCATGGTCCCGATCAGCGGGTCCATCGTCAGGATGCGGGCGTTGGTGAACAGGACGGGACGCCCCTCGTCGTTCGAGAGGATCTCGTCGAGGGCCTCGGGGTTCCAGCTCACGGTGCCGGTGTCGGTGATGCTCATTGCATGCTCCTCAGTGGAGTCGCCTCGTCGGTGTCCCCGCTGCGCGAAATGAGCGCCGGTGCAGGTCCGAGGCGAGGGTTCGGCAGCTACGGCGGCTGCCTGACCACCAGGTTCGTCGCGCGGTGGAATCGGAACCAGGCCGCGGTGTCCCCAGGTGCCGGGCACCCAGGATCCGTCCCGCCGCTGCGACGGAGGGGGCATGGGGCGGTCTCGGACGGCCCGCGCCGCTGCCGTACCGCACGAAGGGCCCCGTCGCTCGCGATGCTGGGTGCGCGGCACCCAGGAAGCCCTCACCTGGGGAGACGGCGGCCTGGTTGCCACCGGCCGCCGGGCCGACAGTAGAGCCATGACCAGCAACGACACGCCCCGCGTCCCACACCCGTACGTCGGGATGTGGGTGACCGCGGACGGCTTCATCCGCCAGGAACTGCTGCCCGACGGCCGCTACGACGAAGCCCGTGGCAACCGCCAGAGCGCCTACACCGGCAGCTACACCGTCACCGGCAACCACATCGACTACGTCGACGACACCGGCTTCACCGCCACCGGCGACGTCCGCGACGGCGTTCTCTTCCACGAGCACCTGGTGCTCTACCGCGAGGGCGACGAGCACGCCCGGCAGTGAGCCTGACCATGACCAAGGCCCACCTGCAGGTGACCGCCTCCGCCACCCCGGCCCAGGTGCGGAGGTGTGGCGGGAAGGGGCCGAAGGTTGCCCTCAGGCTGACGCCGACGCCTTTCGCAGCGGCCCGCGTTGGATCGGCGCCCGACCTTACGACGGCGTGCATGATCCACCCAGTGCGAGCACACCGGAACCGCAGATGATGGAAAAAAGATGTATCCAATGACGTAATAATGATGGATTCCGCCCCTTCAGTAATGCCCTGCGGCCCACCTACCGTTGCGCCCAGATAAACGGCCTGGCCGTCGGCTGCTCGGTACTCCTTCGGCCTTGTGAGAGGTCTCTCGGGAGCTCCTTCGGGGGCCGCGGACCAGCCTTGACGGTTTCTGGAGGGAGAAGGCAATGGCGCCTGCGGAACTACTCATCGGAAGCCGATGGCAAGCGTCGGCAGGGTCGGGACGGACCCGGGACGTGACGTCGCCCTTCGACGGCTCGACCGTCGGTACCGTGGGGGTGGCCGGCCCCGAGGACGTCGAGGTGGCCCTGGCGGCGGCGGAGCGGGGTGCCGCGGTATGGCGGCGTACACCCGCTCACGAGCGGATGACGATCCTGCTGCGTGCGGCGGAGCTCGCCGACCAGCGAGCTGCCAAGATCGCGCGGACCATCAGCTCGGAGTCGGGCAAGACCATCACCGAGGCCACCGGCGAGGCGGCGCGCTCCGGGGACCTGATCCGCCTCGCGGCCTTCGAGGGCACCCAACTCTACGGTGAGACCCTGCCGTTGGACGCCAACCGTGGCACCGGGCTGGACAAGGTGGGCTTCACGCTGCGCCAGCCGTGCGGTGTCGTGGTGGCCATCACCCCGTTCAACTACCCCTCGCTGCTCGTGCTGCACAAACTGGCGCCCGCGCTCGCGGCGGGCAACGCGGTCGTCCTCAAGCCGGCCACCTCGACACCGCTGACCGCGCTGGCGCTCGCCGATTGCTTCGTGGACGCCGGGCTTCCCGAGGGCGTGCTGTCGGTGCTCGTCGGCTCCGGCGGGGTGCTGGGGGACGCCCTCGTGACCGACCCCCGCGTACGGAAGATCTCCTTCACAGGCTCCACGGCGACCGGCGAGCACATCGCGCGGGTAGCAGGGGTGAAGAAGCTCTCCCTCGAGCTGGGCGCCTCCTGCCCGGTCGTCGTCCTGCCCGACGCCGATCTCGAACTGGCCGCAAGCGCTGTCGCGTTGGGCGGCTATGTCAACGCCGGGCAGGTGTGCATCTCCGTCCAGCGAGTGATCACACACCCCGAGATCACCGCCGATTTCCTCGACGCTCTCGTCCCCAAGGTCCGGGCCATCCGGACCGGGGACCCGTCGTCCCCCGAGACGACCATGGGCTCCCTGATCACGACCGCCGAGGCGGAACGGGTGGAGCGGGCCATCGTGCAGGCCGGGGCGGACGGCGCACGCGTCCTGACCGGCGGCGAGCGCGACGGGACCGTGGTGACCCCGGCCGTCGTGGCCGATGTCGACCCCAACTCCCCTTTCAGTCAGCAGGAGTTGTTCGGACCCGCCGTCGCCGTCAGCTCGGCCGCCGACTGGGAGTCCGCCATCGCCCAGGCCAACGGCACCGCCTACGGCCTCGGTGCGGGGATCTTCACCTCCGACGTGGCCGGCGCGGTCCGGGCCATCCGGGAGATCGACGCCGGTTCCGTCCACATCAACTGGACGCCGCTGTGGCGTGCCGACCTGATGCCGTACGGCGGGCTGAAGGGCAGCGGCTACGGCAAGGAAGGCCCCCGCGCCGCGGTCAGCGAGATGACCGAGGTCAAGACCATCGTTCTGCACGGCCGCCCCTGGTGACGCGGCCGCGTCCCCGTACACATCCCCGATCAGGAGCCGACTCATGACCGACCGGACGCAACAGGGCACGGTGCGCCTCACCGTCGCCCAGGCCGTCGTCACCTACCTCTCCCGGCAGTACTCCGTGGCCGACGGCCACCGCCGCCGCCTCATACCGGCCGCGCTGGGCATCTTCGGCCACGGCAACGTGGCCGGCCTCGGCCAGGCCCTCGACCAGCTCAGCGACCAACTCCCCTTCGTCCAGGGCCGTAACGAGCAGGCGCTGGTCCACATCGCGACGGCCTACGGCAAGGCGACCAAGCGGCACGCCACCCTCGCCGTGACCGCCTCCATCGGCCCGGGCGCTCTCAACATGGTGACCGGGGCGGGCCTCGCCACCGTCAACCGGCTGCCTGTCCTGCTGCTGCCGGGCGACACGTACGCGACCCGTCACCAGGGGCCCGTACTGCAGCAGTTGCAGCACCCCGTGGAGGCCGACGCCTCGGTGAACGACGCCTTCCGGCCCGTGTCCCGCTTCTTCGACCGCATCACCCGGCCCGAGCAGCTGCTGACCGCGCTGCCCGCGGCGATGCGGGCGCTCACCGACGTGGACACCGGTGCGGTCGTCGTCTCCCTCCCGCAGGACATCCAGTCCCACGCCTACGACTACCCGGCGGAGTTCTTCGTCGAGCACGACTGGCCGATCCGCCGACCGGCGCCGGACGCCGACGAGATCGCGGTGGTCGCGCGGATGCTCGCCGAGGCGGAGAAGCCGCTGATCATCGCCGGTGGCGGGGTCGTGTACTCCGGCGCCACCGACGAGTTGGAGGCCCTCGCCGACGTGGCGGGCGTCCCCGTCGCGGAGACGTTCGCCGGCAAGGGCGCGGTCCAGCGCCGCGCCTGGTGGCAGCTCGGCGGCATCGGTCTGGAGGGCACTCCGGCGGTCAACACCCTGGCCCGGGAAGCCGACTTCGTGCTCACCGTGGGCTCGCGGCTGACGGACTTCGCCACCGCCTCGCACTCCATCTTCCAGAACCCGGACGTGCGTTTCGCGAGCATCAACGTCAACGTGCACGACGCGGGCCGCCTGGGCGCGACCGGCATCGTGGCCGACGCCAAGCGGGCCCTGGCCGCGCTGACGGACGCCGTACGCGCGAACGGCACCACCACAGCGGCGGACTGGCAGGAGAAGGTGCGCACCCTGGATGAGCGGTGGCGGGAGCAGCGTGCCGCCGCGCTCGACCCGGATATCCCCTTCGACGACGCGTCGCTGCCCGGCGACTCCGACGTCGTAGGCGACACCGACGCGGTCCTCACGCAGGGCCAGTTGATCGGCCTGCTCCAGGAGCACGCGCGGTCCGGTGACACGATCATCGCCGCCGCCGGCGGTCCGCCCGGCGACCTGCAGAAGGTGTGGGACGCCACCGAAGGCCGTTTCGCCCACCTGGAGTTCGGCTTCTCCTGCATGGGCTACGAACTGCCCGCCGCGATCGGCGTCCGCTTCGCCGAGCCGGACCCGTCGAAGCGGGTGCTGTCCCTGCTGGGCGACGGAACCTTCCTCATGGCGCCGACCGAACTGGTCACGGCCGCCCAGGAGAGGCTCCCGCTCACGATCGTGATCCCGGAGAACCACGGCTACCAGGTCATCCACCGCCTCCAGATGCTGCGCAACGGACGGGAGTTCGGCAACGAGTTCCGCTACCGCGACGGCAGCCTGGAGATCGGCTCAGGCAAGCCCGCGCGCCTGGAGGGCGACTACCTCCAGGTCGACCTCGTCAAGACCGCGGAGGGCCTCGGCGCTCGTGCCCTCCGCGCCACGACCGCCGACGAGGTACGTATCGCGCTGGCCGAGACCCGCGACCACGACGGCCCGGTCGTCCTGGTCGTCCCCGTGATCCCGCACGCCGACCTGCCCGGCGCAGGCGTCTGGTGGGACGTGGCCCCGGCCGAGGTCTCCGAGCAGGAAGCGGTCGCGCAGTTGCGCGGCGAGTACGAAGAGGGTCTGGCGTCGCAGAGGTGGTACGGATGAATCGCTCTCCCTTGGATCACGGGCGCCTGCGCGCCCGACTCGCCGCCGGCGAGGTCACCCTGGGCACCTTCGTGGGCACCGCCTCCCCGGTCACGGCCGAGGTGTGCGCCGCCGCCGGCGCCGACTGGCTGCTGCTCGACCTCGAACACGGCGCCGGGGGAGAGGAGCAGGCCCGTACGACCATCCCGATCGCGGCGGCCTACGGCGTCCCGACCCTCGTACGGGTGGAGTCCGCGGCCCGCATCCGCATCGGCCGCGTCCTCGACCTGGGCGCCGCCGGGATCATGCTGCCCCGCCTCGACACGGCGGCCGAAGTCGTGGAAGCGCTACGGCACTTGAGGTACCCGCCTGCGGGGGACCGGGGCGTGGCCACCTACAACCGGGCGTGCCGCTTCGGACTCGATGCCGGGGCTCTGGACCGGGAGGGCGAGCTTCTCGGTGTGGTCCAGATCGAGTCGGCGGCCGCCCTGGTGGAGGTCGAGGCGATCGCGGCGCTGGACGGCGTCGACGTCCTGTTCGTCGGCCCCCGCGACCTCAGCCACGACCTGGGTGTGCCCGGCGACTTCACCGCGCCGGTCTACCGAGAAGCTCTGGAGCGCGTCCGCAAGGCCTCTGCCGCGCACGGCAAGGCCTGCGGACTGCTCGTCCCCGACGGTGCGGCCGCGGCCGCCAAACGGGCCGAGGGCTGGACGTTCATCGGCATCGGCTCCGACGCGACCCTGCTCGCGGCAGCCCTGTCCGCCGCGCTCGATCAGGCCCGGCCCCAGCCCCAGGACTCTCAGGACTCTCAGGAGACACGATCATGACCCCCACCACCCCGGGCGCCGCACACGAGATCGGCGTCGGACTGATCAGCGTCGGCTGGATGGGCAAGCTCCACAGCCGCGCCTACCAGGCCCTGCCCTCCGTCTACCCCGAGCTGGGCATCAAGCCCCGCCTTGTCCACGCCGCCGACACGGCCGAGGACCGCGCCGCCTACGCCCGTGACGTCCTCGGCTACGCGAAGGCCACAACCGACTACCGCGCCGTCCTCGACGACCCGGACGTCGAGGTCGTCTCGATCTGCGCGCCCAACCTCCTCCACCACGAGATCGGCATCGCCGCCGCCAAGGCCGGCAAGCCGTTCTGGATCGAGAAGCCCGTCGGGCGCGGTGCCGAGGAGACCGCCGAGGTCGCCGCCGCGGCCCGCGCGGCCGGGGTCGTCACCTCCATCGGCTACAACTACCGGCACGCCCCCGCCGTGGAACGGGCCCGCGCGCTGATCGCCGAGGGGCGACTCGGCCGTATCACCAACGTGCGCGCCACCTTCTTCTCCGGCTACGCCTCCGAGCCCAAGGGTGCCCTGTCCTGGCGCTTCAAGCGAGACCTGGCCGGGCACGGCGCGCTCGGCGACCTGCTGAGCCACGTCGTGGACCTCGTCAGCTACGTCGTCGCCCCGATCGACGAGGTCTCCGCGCTCACCAGCACCGTCTACACCGAGCGCCCGATCCTGCCCATGGGCTCGGGCACACACTTCGCGGTGATCGAGGACGGTGAGATGGCGGCCGTGGAGAACGACGACTACAGCGCCGCCTTGGTGCGCTTCAGCGGCGGTGCCGTCGGCACCCTGGAGGCGTCCCGCATCATCGTCGGCCCGCAGTGCGGCATCGGCTTCGAGATCTACGGCACCGACGGCTCGGTCACCTGGAACTTCGAGCGCATGAACGAACTCCGCGTCGCCCTTGACCGCAGCGGCCCCCACCAGGGCTACACCACCGTGCTCGGCAACGGTCACATGGGCGACTACGCCAGCTTCCAGCCCGGCCCGGGCAACAGCATGGGCTACGACGACCTGAAGGTGATCGAGGCCAAGAAGTTCCTCGCCGCCGTCGCCGGCATCGAGCACCACAACTCGACGATCGAGGACGCGCACGCCGTCGCCGAGGTGATCGCGGCCGCGGCGGCCTCCGCGGCGAGCGGCTCCTGGCAGCCGGTGCCCGAGGTGCCTGGGGCGAACTTCGGTCATCCGGTGCGGAGTTGATCGTATGACCGAGCACGTCGTAGTGGCCCTCGGCCCCGTCGACACCGACACGGTGGGCCCCGTCCTCGGGGAGCGGGTCGCTTTCGTCACCGATCCCACGCCCGACGACCTCGCGGTCGCCGAGGGCGCCATCGTCCGCGCCGACCGGCGGGTCGACGAGGACCTCCTTCGGCGGGCGCCACGGCTGCGGGTCATCGCCCGCACCGGCGTCGGCGTCGACCTGGTCGACGTGGCGGCGGCCTCCGCCCGCGGGATCGCCGTGGTCATCACCCCGAACAGCGGCAGCCGGGCCGTGGCCGAGGGCGTCTTCGCCATGGCCCTGCACCTGACCAAGCGGCTGCGACCGCTGACCGACCTGGTACGGGACGGCCGCTGGGCCGAGCGGAACGCCGTACCGGTCGGTGACCTGGACGGCGCCACCCTGGGGATCGTCGGCTACGGCCGCATCGGCCGCCGGGTGGGGGAACTCGCCGCCGCCTTCGGGATGCGGACGCTCGCCCACGACCCGTTCAGCCCTCCACCGCCCGAGTTCGCCTGCGCCGATCTCGGTGAACTGGCCGAGTCGAGCGACGTGCTCACCCTGCACGCGCCGCTCGTCGAGGGCACCCGGCACCTCGTGAACGAGCGGCTGCTGTCCCGCGTCAAGCCGGGAGCGATCCTGATCAACTGCGGCCGTGGTGGCCTGGTCGACCCGGACGCCACCCTGGCCGCCTTGGAGTCGGGCCGGCTGTCGGGCGTCGGACTGGACGTGTTCGACCCCGAGCCGGCCCTCTACCATCCGCTGTTCGACCATCCCGACGTCGTCCTCACCCCGCACCTGATGGGCATGACGCGCCGGGCGATGACCCTGACCTTCGTCGACGCCGCCCGCGGTGTCGCGGACGTCCTCGCGGGCCGCCCGCCGGCCGCGGTCGCCAACCCCGACTGGAACCACCGAAAGGCCACGGCATGATCACCTCACCCCTGAACAGGATCGCCGGCGCGCCCATCTCCTGGGGCGTGTGCGAAGTCCCCGGCTGGGGCTACCAGTTGACGCCCGAACGAGTGCTGAACGAGATGCGCGAAGTCGGCCTGGCCGCCACCGAGATCGGCCCCGAGGGCTTCCTGCCCGGCGAGCCGGACGCCTTGGCCCAGGTCCTCGCCCACCACGACCTCCACGCGGTCGGCGGCTTCACCCCGCTGCTGCTGCACGTGCCCGGACACGACCCGCTGCCCGAGGCCGAACAGCTCCTGGAGAGCTACGCCGCTTCGAAGGCGGAGGTTCTCGTCCTGTCGGCCGTCACCGGCCAGGACGGCTACGACTCCCGCCCCGAACTCGACGCCGACGGCTGGAAGCTGCTGCTGTCCAACCTCGACCGGCTCGCCTCGCTGGCCGCCGAACGCGGCGTACGCGCCGTCCTGCACCCGCACGTCGGCACGATGATCGAGAACGGCGACGAGGTCCGACGCGTCCTGGAGCACTCGGCGATCTCGCTCTGCCTCGACACCGGGCACCTGCTCATCGGCGGCACCGACCCCGCCGAACTCACCCGCCAGGCGCCCGAGCGCATCGCCCACACCCACATGAAGGATGTGGACGCCTCCCTCGCCGCCAAGGTCCAGTCCGGACACCTCAGTTACACCGAGGCCGTGAGCAAGGGCATGTACCGCCCGCTGGGAGCGGGAGACGTGGACGTCCAGGCCATCGTCACCCACCTCAGCGCACGCGGCTACGACGGCTGGTACGTCCTGGAACAGGACACCATCCTGACCGAGGAGCCCAAGGAAAAGGGGCCGGTCGAGGATGTGTGGGCCAGCGCCGAGCATCTGCGCGCGGTGCTGCGCGGTGTCGCGTAGCCGTATACAGGCCTGATGTGTTTTTGATGTCTTCTGAGGGATTGACTGGCTGTGCGGGGCATCCAAGAATGCCGAGGCGACGCGCGCCTGTTCTTGTATTGCCATTCGTTGCGTGCTGGCGTCTTTTCCGAACATGAGGAATCCAGGAAACAGAAATGACCGCTGACGAATTTCTGGCCACTTGTTGGACCACTGCGGGCGACGCCGCTCCCGACCAGGAAGACCAGCGCAGTCCGCTGAGCCTGCGGGAACGGGTGGAAGCGGCGGCCGACGCCGGATTCAAGGGCTTCGGGCTGCTGTACGCGGACCTGGTGGAAGCCGAGCGCGAGTACGGGCTCGCCGGTGTCCGGACGCTCTTCGAGGACAACGGGATCAGCCACATCGAGTTGGAGCTGCTGACTGACTGGTGGGCCGAAGGACCCCGGCGGGCCGCGTCGGACGCCGTCCGCGTCGGAATGCTGTGGGCCATCGAGGCGCTCGGCGCACGCACCTTCAAGATCGGCCCCGACGTGGCGGACGAACCCTGGGACCTGGACGTCTGGGCCAAGGAGTTCGCCACGCTGGCGGCGCAGGCCGACGGTGTGGGCGCCCGGCTCGGGGTCGAGTTCCTGCCCTGGTCCAACCTCAAGACCGTGCACGACGGACTCCGGCTCGTCGAGACCGCCGGTCACCCGGCGGGCGGCCTCATCATCGACGTCTGGCACACCGAGCGCGCCCACACCCCACCCGCCGACCTGGCGGACGTACCGGGGTCGCGGATCGTGGGCGTGGAGCTCAACGACGCCGACAGTCATGTCGTCGGCACGCTCTTCGAGGACACCGTCCATCGCCGTCGCCTGTGCGGAGAGGGCTCCTTCGACCTCCCGGGGATCATCACCGCGCTCCGTGCGGCCGGCTGGAACGGCCCCTGGGGTGTGGAGATCCTCTCCGACACGCACCGTGCGCTGCCGGTGCGGGAGGCCGCCGCAGCGGCGTACCGGAGTGCCGCGACGCTGGTGAAGTAAATGCCGCAGGGGTGGTGGGGACGAAACCACGGTCGTCCCCGCCACCCCTGCTTCTTTCTGCCGGTGCGGATCGGCTGCCTGGCCGTGCCTAGGCCCTACCTCCGCATGAGCAGCTGGAACTCGAACACGTAGCGCGCCGCGTTGTAGAGATGCGTGCCGTACTCCACGGCCTCCCCAGCGGCGTTGTACGCCGTGCGCCGCACGGTGAGCAGGGGTGCGCCCTCGGGTTGCCCGAGGTGTTCGCCCTCCTCGGCGGTGGCCGCTCCAGCGCCGATCGCCTGATGCGCGCTGTGCAGACTGATGCGGGCCGCGCGCAGGAGCCGGTACAGCCCCGTGGCCTCCAGCAGCTCCGTGTCGAGATCGAGCAGCAGGTCGGTCGGCAGGTGGTTGCGCAGGACGGCCATGGCGAGTCCGTTCGCGTACCGGATCCGCTCCAACCGGACCACGCTGTCGCCCTTCCTGATACCCAGCGCTGCGGCGACCTCGGCGGACGCGGGCACGACGTCGTTGCGTACCACCCGTGTGCTCGGTGCCTGCCCGGCCTCCTCCAGGTCGTCGTAGAGGCTGGTGAGTTCCAGAGGGCGCCTGACCGTGCTGTGCACGACCTGGGTGCCGACGCCCCGACGCCGTACCAACAGCCCCTTCTCGACCAGGGCCTTGATGCCCTGCCGGACGGTCGGCCGTGACAGGCCGAGTCGTCCGGCGAGGTCGATCTCGTTGCCGAGCAGGGCGCCCGGGAGGAGCAGGCCGTGATCGATGGCCTGCTCCAACTGCTGGGCGAACTGGTGGTACAGCGGTACCGGGCTCATGCGATCGATGACGATGTCGAGCACAGTCGTACCGTCGGCCGCTTTCCGGCGTCCGGCCTTCATCAGTGGTTGCGGGGGAAGCCCAGGTCGACGCCCGCCGGGGCGTCGGACGGGTCGGGCCAGCGGGTGGTGACGACCTTGCCGCGGGTGTAGAAGTGCGTGCCGTCGTTGCCGTAGATGTGGTGGTCCCCGAAGAGGGAGTCCTTCCAGCCACCGAAGGAGTGGTAGCCGACGGGCACCGGGATCGGCACGTTCACGCCGACCATGCCCGCCTCGATCTCCAGCTGGAAGCGGCGGGCGGCGCCGCCGTCCCGGGTGAAGATCGCGGTGCCGTTGCCGAACGGCGAGGCGTTGATGAGGGCCACGCCCTCCTCGTAGGTGTCGACGCGCAGCACGCACAGCACCGGGCCGAAGATCTCGTCCTTGTACGCGTCCGCGGACGTCGGCACCTTGTCGAGCAGCGAGAGGCCGATCCAGTGGCCGTCCTCGTATCCGTCAACCGTGTAGCCGGTGCCGTCGAGGACGACCTCGGAGCCCTGCGCCGCCGCGCCGTGCACGTACGACGCCACCTTGTCGCGGTGGACGGCGGTGATGAGCGGGCCCATCTCGGAGGTCGGGTCGTTGCCGGGGCCGATCTTGATCTTCTCGGCGCGCTCGCGGATCTTCTCGACCAGTTCGTCGCCGATCGAGCCGACGGCGACGACGGCCGAGATGGCCATGCAGCGCTCGCCGGCGGAGCCGTAGGCGGCCGAGACGGCGGCGTCCGCGGCCGCGTCCAGGTCGGCGTCCGGGAGGACCAGCATGTGGTTCTTGGCGCCGCCGAGGGCCTGGACGCGCTTGTGGTTGGCGGCGGCGGTGGT
>NZ_JBVHXR010000039.1:0-50504 GCF_055569295.1 Streptomyces sp. NPDC029292 | reverse complement strand
CCCCCCCCCCCCCCCCCCCCCCCCCCCCCCCCCCCCCCCCCCCCCCCCCCCCCCCCCCCCCCCCCCCCCCCCCCCCCCCCCCCCCCCCCGCGCCCCTTCGGCTCACTCGCCACGGCGGAGAGTGCGACGTCTCACACACCGGCCCGGCGTCTCGAACGCCGCCGACAAGTGCGAAGATGGGTTCTCGGCAGGACAGGGCCCCACCACAGGGCCGAGAAAGAGCGGCCGGACACCAGCCGCCGACCGGTCACTGACGACCGGCGTACGGCGCACATGCATGGAGGACGTGACGTGGCGAACGACGCCAGCACCGTTTTCGACCTAGTGATCCTCGGCGGCGGTAGCGGCGGTTACGCCGCGGCGCTGCGCGGAGCGCAGCTGGGCCTGGACGTCGCCCTGATCGAGAAGGACAAGGTCGGCGGTACCTGCCTGCACCGCGGGTGCATCCCCACCAAGGCTCTGCTGCACGCGGGCGAGATCGCCGACCAGGCCCGCGAGAGCGAGCAGTTCGGTGTCAAGACCACCTTCGAGGGCATCGACGTACCGGCCGTCCACAAGTACAAGGACGGCGTCATCTCGGGCCTGTACAAGGGTCTGCAGGGTCTCATCGCGTCCCGCAAGGTGACGTACATCGAGGGTGAGGGCCGTCTGTCCTCCCCCACCTCCGTCGACGTCAACGGCCAGCGCATCCAGGGCCGCCACGTGCTCCTCGCGACCGGCTCCGTGCCGAAGTCGCTGCCGGGCCTGGAGATCGACGGCAACCGCATCATCTCCTCGGACCACGCGCTGGTCCTGGACCGCGTCCCGCAGTCCGCGATCGTGCTGGGCGGCGGCGTCATCGGCGTCGAGTTCGCCTCGGCGTGGAAGTCCTTCGGCACCGACGTGACGGTGATCGAGGGCCTCAAGCACCTCGTCCCGGTCGAGGACGAGAACTCCTCCAAGCTTCTTGAGCGCGCGTTCCGCAAGCGCGGCATCAAGTTCAACCTGGGCACCTTCTTCTCGAAGGCCGAGTACACCGCGAACGGTGTCAAGGTCACCCTTGCCGACGGCAAGGAGTTCGAGGCCGAGGTGCTGCTCGTCGCCGTCGGCCGCGGCCCGGTCTCGGCCGGTCTCGGCTACGAGGAGCAGGGCGTCGCGATGGACCGCGGCTACGTCCTGGCCGACGAGTACATGCGGACGAACGTCCCGACCATCTCCGCCGTCGGTGACCTGGTCCCGACGCTCCAGCTCGCGCACGTCGGCTTCGCCGAAGGCATCCTGGTGGCGGAGCGTCTGGCCGGTCTGAAGACCGTTCCGATCGACTACGACGGCGTGCCCCGGGTGACGTACTGCCACCCCGAGGTCGCCTCCGTGGGTATCACCGAGGCCAAGGCCAAGGAGATCTACGGCGCGGACAAGGTCGTCGCTCTGAAGTACAACCTCGCGGGCAACGGCAAGAGCAAGATCCTCAACACCTCGGGCGAGATCAAGCTCGTCCAGGTGAAGGACGGTGCCGTGGTCGGCGTCCACATGGTCGGCGACCGTATGGGCGAGCAGGTCGGCG
Source organism: Streptomyces sp. NPDC029292 (assembly GCF_055569295.1). NCBI lineage: Bacteria > Bacillati > Actinomycetota > Actinomycetes > Kitasatosporales > Streptomycetaceae > Streptomyces > Streptomyces sp. NPDC029292. The sequence goes on along the minus strand of NZ_JBVHXR010000039.1, from coordinate 48,961 downwards.
AAGCCCAGCTGATCTACAACTGGGAGGCGCTGCCCGCAGAGGTCGCCCAGCTCATCCACGCCCACCCGACGCAGAGCGAGGCGCTCGGCGAGGCCCACCTGGCCCTCGCGGGCAAGCCGCTGCACTCGCACGACTGACCGGCCGACCGGCTGACTTTTCAGCCACGGGCCGAACCCAGTCACCGCGTCGCAGTTGGGCGCGACGACGACCACAGACTTCCGCACATTCGTAAGGAGCAACAGAAACCATGCCGGTTTCCGTAACCCTTCCGGCGCTCGGCGAGAGCGTCACCGAGGGCACTGTCACCCGCTGGCTGAAGGCCGAGGGCGAGCGCGTCGAGGCCGACGAGCCGCTGCTGGAGGTGTCGACCGACAAGGTCGACACCGAGATCCCCTCTCCCGTCGCCGGTGTGCTCGCCTCCATCAAGGTCGCCGAGGACGAGACGGTCGAGGTCGGCGCCGAGCTCGCCGTCATCGACGACGGCACGGGCGCGCCCGCCGCCGCCCCGGCTCCGGCCGCCGAGCCCGCCCCCGCGGCCGCTCCCGCCCCGGTCGCCGAGGCCCCCGCGGCTCCGGCCGCCCCGGCCCCCGCCGCCGCTCCCGCCGCCCCGGCAGGTGGCGCCACCGGTACCGACGTCGTGCTGCCCGCGCTGGGCGAGTCGGTCACCGAGGGCACCGTCACCCGCTGGCTGAAGGAGGTCGGCGAGGAGGTCACGGAGGACGAGCCGCTGCTCGAGGTCTCCACGGACAAGGTCGACACCGAGATCCCGGCGCCGGTCTCCGGCGTCCTGCTGGAGATCGTGGTCGGCGAGGACGAGACCGCCGAGGTCGGCGCGAAGCTGGCCGTCATCGGTGCGCCCGGCGCGGCTCCGGCCGCCGCCGCGCCTGCCGCTCCGGCTGCCCCCGCCGCCGCTCCGGCGCCCGCTCCGGCCGCCCCGGCCCCCGCGGCTCCGGCCCCCGCGCCGGTCGCCGCCGCCCCGGCCCCGGTCGCTCCGGCCGCCCCGGCCCCGGTCGCGCCCGCCGCTCCGGCTCCCGCGCCGGTCGCCGCGCCCGCCCCCGTCACCCCGGCCCCGGCTCCCGCCGCGACCACCGGTGACGACGGCGCCTACGTGACCCCGCTGGTGCGCAAGCTCGCCGCCGAGAACGGCGTCGACCTGGCCGCCGTCAGGGGCACCGGCGTCGGCGGTCGTATCCGCAAGCAGGACGTCATCGCCGCCGCCGAGGCCGCGAAGGCCGCCGCCGCCGCTCCGGCTCCGGCCGCTGCCGCTGTGACTGCCGGAGGCCACGCCGCCAAGAAGGCCCCGGCCCTCGAGGTGTCCCCGCTCCGCGGCCAGACCGTCAAGATGACCCGCATCCGCAAGGTCATCGGCGACAACATGGTGAAGGCCCTGCACGAGCAGGCCCAGCTGTCCTCGGTCGTCGAGGTCGACATCACCCGCCTGATGAAGCTCCGCGCGCAGGCGAAGAACTCCTTCGCGGCCCGCGAGGGCGTCAAGCTCTCCCCGATGCCGTTCTTCGTGAAGGCGGCGGCCCAGGCGCTGAAGGCCCACCCGGCCATCAACGCCCGGATCAACGTCGAAGAGGGCACGATCACCTACTTCGACACCGAGAACATCGGTATCGCGGTGGACTCCGAGAAGGGCCTGATGACCCCGGTCATCAAGCACGCGGGCGACCTGAACATCGCCGGTATCTCCAAGGCCACCGCCGACCTGGCGGGCAAGGTCCGGGCGAACAAGATCACCCCGGACGAACTGTCCGGCGCGACCTTCACCATCTCCAACACCGGCTCGCGCGGCGCGCTCTTCGACACGATCATCGTGCCGCCGAACCAGGTCGCGATCCTGGGCATCGGCGCCACGGTCAAGCGTCCGGCCGTCATCGAGACGGAAGAGGGCACCGTCATCGGCGTCCGCGACATGACGTACCTGACGCTCTCCTACGACCACCGTCTGGTGGACGGCGCCGACGCGGCCCGTTACCTGACCGCGGTCAAGGCGATCCTGGAGGCGGGCGAGTTCGAGGTCGAGCTCGGCCTGTAGTCCTGCCTGCTTCGCTGGCACGCTGCCCCCGTCCGGAACTCCGGGCGGGGGTCGCGCGTTTCTAGCGCGGCTTCAGCGTCCTGTCCGTCCACAGCACCAGCGTCTCCACCCACACGTTCGGGATCTCCGTCTGGTAGGCGGGGGTCAGGTGCCGCGTCCGGTAGGCCTTGAGAACGTCGTACGTGGCGTCCAGGCAGTCGCGCGAGCCCAGATCCCCGGTCTTCGGGTCGATGCCGACGAGGAAGCCGCGATGCGCGACCGTAGCGACCATCGCGCGGGCCGCGGCGACATCGCTGGTGGAGGAGGAGGTGCAGCGGTAGCGGCTGTACGGATGGGTCGACTTCCCCGGGTAGAAGGCGTCGCGTGACATGTCGCTGAGCATCTGGGCGTACGAGCCCTGCGCGTGCCAGGCGCCGATGTCGCCGCCGGGCGGGGTGTAGAGCGCGTTGCTCGGGTTCTCCACCGCGCCGTACTCCCAGCGGTCGGTGCCCGTGACGCGGAAGCCCCAGCCGGTGTGGCCGAACTTCTGGGCGCCGTCCGGCTTGACGAAGACGCAGGCGCCGCCGGGGCCGACGGGCTGACCGGCCGAGCCCACGGCAGGTGAGGCGGTCTGCGTACCGTCGCTCGGCTGCGCCGCCGCCCCCGTGTCCATCGGCCGGCAGCCGGTGATGCCGAGCACCGTGCCGGCCGCCACTGCCGCCATCGCCCAGCGCAGCCCCCGCTTCCGTCCCCATCCGCTCATGCCGTCCCCCTGGCGTTCACGGGGGTGCCCCTCGCGGGAACCCCTGTGCCGACCCCCACGCCGTGCAGGCCTCGCCAGTTCATGGGGTGACACGGCCGTGACGCCTCCGGGCACCAGCCGGTACGGGTCTTTACAGTCGCAGCCACTCTGACAGCGTGTAAGTCTCGTCTCACCTGCATGAAAGCGCCCCCGTGCGCCTCTCACCGACCGGGATGCGGCCTTATTGTCTAAACGTCAAACGCCCTCGGGGTCCCGTACCCCTCCCAAAGGAGCCTTCATGACCGCGCCCGTCGTCCACTCGCTGCGCGAACAGATCCGCGAGCACATCGTGGAGGGGATCGTCAGCGGGCGCTGGAAGCCGGGCGAGCGGATCGTGGAGCGGCGGATCGCGACCGAGCTGGAGGTCAGCCAGACCCCGGTGCGGGAGGCGCTGCGTGAGCTGGAGTCGCTGCGGCTGATCGAGTCGGCGCCCAACAAGGGCGTCCGGGTGAGGAATCTGACGGCCGCCGACCTGGAGGAGAGCTACCCCGTACGAGCGGGTCTCGAGGCCATCGCCGCCGAGTTGGCGGCCGAGCGGCTCGCCCAGGACTGCTCGGCCCTGGAGCCGCACGTCGCGGCGCTGTACGAGGCCGACCGGCTGGCGGACGGGACCGGCCAGGTCCGGCACACCGTCGGCTTCCACCGCGAACTCGTGCGCGCCGCGAACAACTCCGTGCTCCTGCACACCTGGGAAGGCCTGGGCATCGAGGTGTTCACGGCCCTGTCGATCCGGTGGCTGGGCACCGTGCAGCAGTCGTACGCCGAGGAGCACGAGGCGCTCGTGGACGCCTTCCGCCGCCGGGATCCGCTGATCGCGGACCTGGTGAAGGCGCATGTGCTGGGCTGCGCGCCGCGGCCTTGACACAGCGGCACACGGCGGGGACACAGCGCGGGTCACAGCGGAGCACACCCGCGCTCACCTGGGAAAACCCTTCGAATCCAAGGCACCCGGTGCCTGCCGTGAAGGCACCCCGTGCCGACTTTCTCGATGTGAAGAGGTTTTCGGCGTCACCCCTTTGATCGATCATCGATCAGGGAGTTACAGTCGTCGGCGGGCTTCCACCAGAGCCCGCCGCCCTGTCCTGCCAAAGACAAAGGGCACCCCGAAAACCCCTTGCCGACGAGGGAACCCCCCTCCGCATCCGGAAGGCGGCGCAATGACCGACCCCACCGCAATCCAGCCGAGCGAGCTCGACCAGCTCCCGGACCGCGACCCCGAGGAGACTGCCGAATGGCAGGCCTCCCTGGACGCCGTCACCCAGGCGGCCGGGCCGCACCGTGCCGCGTACTTGATGCGCCGCACGCTGGAGCGCGCCGAGGGCAACGGTCTCGCGCTGCCCAAGCTGCTTGAGACCGACTACGTCAACACCATCCCCACCTCCGCCGAGCCCACCGTGGACGGCGACGAGGAGATGGAGCGCCGGATCACCGCGTGGAACCGCTGGAACGCGGCCGCGATGGTGACCCGCGGCAGCAAATACGGCGTCGGCGGCCACATCGCCACCTTCGCCTCCGCAGCCTGGCTCTACGAGACCGGCTTCAACCACTTCTTCAAGGGCAAGGAGGCCGACGGGTCCGGCGACCAGCTCTACATCCAGGGCCACGCCTCCCCCGGCATCTACGCCCGCGCCTTCCTCGACGGCCGGTTGAACGAGCACCACCTCGACCACTTCCGCCAGGAGTCCGGCGGCAACGGTCTGCCGTCGTACCCGCACCCGCGCCGCCTCCCCTGGCTGTGGGAGTTCCCGACGGTGTCGATGGGCCTCGGCCCGCTCTCCGCGATCTACCAGGCGCGCTTCAACCGCTACCTGACCAACCGCGGCATCAAGGACGTCTCCCAGTCCCACGTCTGGGCGTTCCTCGGCGACGGCGAGATGGACGAGCCTGAGTCGACGGCGGCACTCGCACTCGCCTCCCGCGAGGGTCTGGACAACCTGACCTTCGTCATCAACTGCAACCTGCAGCGCCTCGACGGCCCGGTCCGCGCGAACTTCAAGATCGTGCAGGAGCTGGAGGCCCAGTTCCGCGGCGCCGGCTGGAACGTCATCAAGTCGCTGTGGGGCAACGCCTGGGACGAGCTGTTCCAGCTCGACACCACCGGCGCCCTCGTACGCCGCCTGCGCGAGGTACCCGACGCGCAGGTGCAGACGTACCAGACCCGCGACGCCGCCTACATCCGCCAGGACTTCTTCGGCGCCGACCCGGCGCTCGTCGAGATGGCGAAGCTGCTGAGCGACGACAAGATCCTCGAGTGCTTCCACCTCTCCCGCGGTGGTCACGAGGCGCGCAAGGTGTACGCCGCGTACAAGGCCGCGGTCGAGCACAAGGGTGCGCCGACGGTCATCCTGGCGCAGACGGTCAAGGGCTTCACGCTCGGCGAGGGCTTCGCGTCCAAGAACGCCAACCACCAGATGAAGAAGCTGTCGACGGACGAGTTCAAGCAGATGCGTGACCTGCTCGAACTGCCCATCTCCGACAGCCAGTTCGTGGATGGTGTGGTGCCTTACGGCCACCCCGGCGCCGACGCCCCCGAGGTCCGTTACCTCCAGGAGCGCCGCGCGGCCCTCGGCGGCCCCGCCCCGGCCCGCCGCACGCACGCCCTCGCGCCGCTGCCCGCCTCCGCCGACAAGACGTTCGCGTCCTTCGACAAGGGCTCCGGCACGCAGAACATCGCGACGACGATGGCGTTCGTCCGCCTGGTCAAGGACCTCGTCCGCGACAAGCAGACCGGCAAGCGCTGGGTGCCGATCGTCCCCGACGAGGCGCGCACCTTCGGCATGGAGAGCCTCTTCCCGTCCCTGGGCATCTACTCGCCCAAGGGCCAGACGTACGAGCCGGTCGACCGCGACCAGCTGATGTACTACAAGGAGGCCAAGGACGGCCAGATCCTCAACGAGGGGATCACCGAGGCCGGTTCCATGGCGGACTTCATCGCCGCGTCCACCGCGTACGCCACGCACGGCGAAGCGATGATCCCCTTCTACATCTTCTACTCGATGTTCGGCTGGCAGCGCACGGCCGACCAGATGTGGCAGCTCGGCGACCAGCTCGGCCGCGGCTTCCTGGTCGGCGCCACGGCCGGCCGTACGACGCTGACGGGCGAGGGTCTGCAGCACGCGGACGGCCACTCCCCGGTCATCGCCGCGACCAACCCGGCGGCGCTGTCGTACGACCCGGCGTTCGCGTACGAGATCGCGACGATCGTCAAGGACGGCCTGCGCCGCATGTACGGCGAGGCGGCCCCGGGCGAGGACCCGAACGTCTTCTACTACCTGACGGTCTACAACGAGCCGATGCCGCAGCCCGCCAAGCCGGCCGGTCTCGGTATCGACGAGGGCATCGTCAAGGGCCTGTACCGCTTCAACACGGCGGAGTCGGCGGGGCTGTCCCCGGCCGCCAACGCCGCCCGCATCCAGCTGATCGGCTCCGGTACGGCCATCCACTGGACCCTTCAGGCGCAGAAGCTGCTCGCCGAGGAGTGGGGTGTGGCCGCCGACGTGTGGTCCGCGACCTCCTGGACCGAGCTGCGGCGCGACGCGCTCGAGGCCGACGCGGCGCTGCTGCGCGGCGAGGAGCGCGTGCCGTTCGTCCGCCAGGCGCTGCACGGCGCCGAGGGCCCGGTCCTCGCGGTCTCCGACTACATGCGTCAGGTCCCGGACCAGATCGCGCAGTGGGTCGAGCAGGACTACTCCTCGCTCGGTGCCGACGGCTTCGGTCTGTCCGACACCCGTGAGGCGGCCCGCCGCCACTTCGGCGTCGACGCCCAGTCGATCGTCGTCGCGGCGCTGGCGCAGCTCGCCCGCCGTGGTGAGGTCAAGGCGTCCGCGGTGAAGGAAGCGCGGGAGCGCTACGGCCTGTAAGGCCTGTGCTTGACGAAGGGGCGCGGTGGCTTCGGCTGCGGCGCCTCTTCGGCGTTCGTACGTTCCTGCCGCGCCTCTTCGGCGTTCGTACGTTCCTGCCGCGCCTCTTCGGCGTATCTGCCGCGCCCCTTCGCTGTCAGTGCGGCCCGGCATCATGAACGTATGCGCGCTGCCCGCCTGATCAAGATGGTGCTGCTGCTCCAGTCCCGGCCGTCGATGACCGCCGCCGAGCTGGCGCGAGAGCTGGAGGTGTCCGAGCGGACGGTCACGCGGGATGCACAGGCGCTGTCGGAGGCGGGCGTTCCGGTGTACGCGGACCGGGGGCGGGCCGGTGGGTACCGGCTGATCGGGGGTTATCGGACGCGGCTGACCGGGCTGGCGCGGAGTGAGGCGGAAGCGCTGTTCCTGAGCGGGCTGCCGGGGGCGCTGCGCGAGATGGGTCTGGAGGACGCGGCCTCGGCCGCCCGCCTGAAGGTGTCCGCCGCTCTCCTCCCCTCCCTGCGGGACGCTTCGCGTACGGCGGCGCAGCGCTTCCATCTGGACGCGCCCGCCTGGTTCAGCGAGCCCGAGACGCCCGAGCTGCTGCCCGCCGTCGCGGACGCGGTGTGGGACGACCGCCGGATCACCGCGCGCTACCGGCGCGGGGAGACCGAGGCGGAGCGGACGCTCGAGCCGTACGGGCTCGTGTTGAAGGCGGGGGTCTGGTATTTGTGCGCGCGAGTGCCGGAGCCGGGTTCCTTCCGGGTGTACCGCATCGACCGCTTCACGGCGGTGGAAGCGGACGAGGAGCGCTTCGGGCGGGACGAGGAGTTCGACCTTCCCGCGTTCTGGGATGAGCGGGCGGAGCAGTTCGCGCGGTCCATCCTGCGGGCGGAGGTCGTGGTCCGGCTGTCCCAGGAGGGCATCCGGAGACTGCCGTACGCCGTTGATCCCGCGTCCGCGCGGGAGGCGCTGTCGGCCTGCGGCCCGCCCGACGAGCGGGGTTGGGTCACGGTCACGCTGCCGGTCGAGTCGGACGAGGTCGCCCACACCCAGCTGACGGCGTTGGGGCCGGAGGCCGAGGTACTCGAGCCGGCGGCCCTGCGGGAGCGGTTCGCCCTGGACGCCGTGCGGATCGCGTCCCTCTACCGCTGAAACCCGCGGGTATCTGGCGGTTTTACCTTCGGCATGTGCACGCATAACAATCTGCGCCACTCCACGTGCGTCCCTTCCGCCCAGGGCCGATGCTGGACCAGTGATGGACGAGACGGAGTTCTGGGAGCTGGTGGACGCGACGCGCGATGCCGCCGAGGGCGACCCCGAGGAGCAGGCCGACCTGCTCGTCGAGCGGCTCATCCAATTGGACCCGGACGCTGTCCTGGACTTCGCCCGGCACTTCGAGTCCCGGTACAACCGCGCGTACCACTGGGACCTGTGGGGCGCGGCCTGGGTGCTGCTCGACGGGGCCAGCGACGACGCCTTCGACTTCTTCCGGTGCTGGCTGATCGGCCAGGGCCGGGAGGTCTTCGAGGGCGCGGTGCACGATCCCGACTCGCTCGCCGACCTCCTGGACGACTTCGACGAGGAGGTCGACGGCGACGGCGAGGAGCTGGGCTACGCGGCGGACGAGGCGTACGAGCAGCTCACCGGCGTCGTCGCCCCCGACCTGGGCGTCCCGCCCGCGCCGCCCGAGCCCCCGGGCACACCGGCCGACTTCGAGAACGAGTCGGCTCTCGCGGAGCGCTATCCCAAGCTGTGGGAGCGGTTCCGGGACTGACCGTCCTTTGTTCCGCCCCGGCTCAGGCCGACGCTCGCCTGCGGCTGATGTCCGCCGGGATGTACGCCTGCGTCTGGTCGGCCTTGACCGCGTGGTACAGCGGCGCCGCGTTGGCCTGGTCGAGCGCGGACGCCGTGACCGCCGCCGGGCCCAGGATGACCGTCGCCACCGCACAGACGACCGTCCACGGGCTGCGCGCCGCCGTGGCCCAGCCGGGCGTCTTCTCCGTGGTGTGTGTACGACTGCTGCTCATGATCCCCACCTCCAGTCGGCTTCTGCGAAGACCGTAGGACCCGTGGCTCTGGGGAGTCTGTGAACCAGCTGCGGCGTGACTGTGGCTGCCGTCGACGCTGAGAGTCACGCGGTCGCCGCGCGCTCCAACTCCTTTGGCGGCGCTGCCTGGTGCCGTGCTTCCTTCGCTGTGTCGGCGGATATCGTCGGGAGCCCGCCCCTGTGAGGTCCCCGTGGCCCGTAGGCCGTATCCCGACCGGCCCGCGGACGCCCTGGCCCGGCTCCCGGTCCCGCTGGACGCCTTCCGGATGATGTCCCATGCCCCAGACCTGACCGGACCCGCCATCGTCCGCGTCGACCGAACCCTCGACCCGTCCGAACTCGACGCCCTGCGCGGGCACTTCACGGCCCGGGAGACGGTCGAGATCATCATGGTCGCCGGGTATTACGTGCTGCCGGCGGGCCTGATGAACGGCCTCGATGTGGACGTGGACCCGTCGGGCGACCAGTTCCTGGGTCTGGCGAACATCAGGGACGACGTACCGCCAGGTGCTCCTGACTGACCCGCGTCGCCGTCCGCGCCCGCCCCCGGTCGTCCAGCAACTGCCCCATCCTCTTGACCGTACGCAGCCCGGTGAGCCAGCGCACCACCCGCACCCGGGGATAGCGGTCGGTGAGCATCGCGGCGAAACGGTGGCCGTCGGCCAGGGCGGGCAGCCACATGGTGACGATGAGGTCGGCCTCGCCCACGCAGGCCGCGGCGAGGCGGACGTCGGGCAGGACGGTCAGCGAGCGGGCGACCTCGTCGAGCTGGTCGGCGGGCATGCGGAGCGCGACGGTCGTGGGGACCGGCCAGCCCACCACCTCCCAGGCCAGGTCGCAGCGGACGGCGATACGGCGGGAGTCGAGGAGTCGGCCGAGGCGGCGGCGTACGGTCGGCTCGCTGATCCCGGCGGTCTCGGCGAGCGCGGCGTACGAGGCGCGGCCGTCCCCGGCCATCGCCGCGACGATGCGCTCGTCGGCCTCGTCCAGGAGCGTGCTCGGCGGCTGTGCGAGCGCGCTCGCGGTGCGCGGGGCGGTGAGCGCGCCAAGCCGCCGCACCTGGTCGGGGCCGAGCGTCCGCAGCCGCCATTTGCTGCCCTCCCGGTGCAGCCGGGTCACCCAGCAGGTGCTGGAGGTCAGCAGCCCGTCGAGCCGGGTGAACGAGCCCAGCATGTAGTCCGCGAAGGCGTGCCGGTCGGCCGCGCCGATCGTGACGAACAGGTCGCCGTCGCCGGAGACGATCTCCACCGAGAGCACTTCGGGGTGGGTGGCGAGGCGTTCGGCCGTCTCGGTCAGCATGCTCGGCGTGCAGGCGGCCGTGACCAGCCCGTTCACCGGGTCGCCATGCTGTCCCGCGAGGTCCGGGCGGTACGCCGTGACCCAGGCCAGGCCCTCGCCGCTGAGCCGCTCCCAGTGCCGGGCGGCGGTCGACGGGCTGATGCCGAGGACCTGGCCGATCACGCTCCAGGGCGCGCGGGGGCTGATCTGGAGCGCGTGCAGCAGCTGCAGATCCAGTTCGGAGACAGTGACGGATTCCATCGCCATGAACGTAACAGCTGACGGATTTCGGCCAGATTCCGGGCGGGTTGAGCGCGGTGTCACACGGTGTTCCGCAATCCCGCCCCCACCGGTGACCGCCCGACCCTCCGCACTCCCTCAGCCCAGGAGCCCGTATGAGCGTCTCCCCGTCGCCCGCCGCCCCACCGAGAACGGACGCGGCCTCGGCCCCCGTCCGGATCGGCGCGGTCGTCGGCTTCCTCGCCTTCGTCGAGCTGACCAGCGGTATCTTCCAGGGCTTCCTGCCGCCGCTGCTGCCGTCGATCGCCGCGCTGCACCATGTCGGCGCGGGGGACATCGGGCTGGTCACCAGCCTCCAGCTGCTCGCCGCCGCCGTGTGCGTGCCGGTGCTCACCAAGCTCGGCGACATGTACGGGCACCGGCTGATGCTGCGCATCGCGCTGGCCCTCACGGTGCTCGGCGCCGCGCTCGTCGCGTTCGCGCCGTCGTACGAACTCCTGCTGCTCGGGCGGGTGTTGAGCGGCCCGCAGTCCGCGTGGCTGCCGCTGAACATCGCCATCACCCGGGACCGCGCGCAGGGCGAGCAGGGGCGGCGGGCCATCGGGCTGCTGGTCGGCTGTCTGACCGGCGGGGTGACGCTCGGCTCGCTGATGTCCGGTTTCGCGGAGGATCTGCTCGGCGGCGTGCGTCCGGCGCTGTGCGTGCTGGTCGTGCTCGCCGCGCTGTCGCTGGTGTGCGCGTTCTTCCTGGTCCCGGAGACGGGCACGCGGATGCGGCAGCGGATCGACGCGGGCGGGTTCGTCGGCCTCGCGGTGGCGCTGCTGCTGCTCCAGTACGGGCTGTCGCAGACGTCGAAGCTCGGCTGGGACTCGTCGACGGTCCTCACCTGTCTGCTGGGCGGGCTCGCCGTCCTCGCGGGATGGGCCTGGTGGGAGCTGCGGACCCCCGAGCCAGCCGTCGACCTGCGGGTCATCGGGCACCGTTCGATGTGGCCGGTGCAGGCGGCCGCGATGCTGTTCGCGATCGCACTGTTCGGCTCGCAGTCCCCCAACTCGACGTTCCTGGCGACGGATTCGGGGGCGGCGGGCTACGGCTTCGGGCTGGACACGATGGCCATCGCGCTCACCACCCTGCCCAGTCAGGTGCTTTCGGTGATCGGCGCCTCACTGCACTCGCGGCTGGCCGCGCGCGTCGGGCTGCACCGCACCATCGCGTCGGGCGCGGCGCTGCTCGCCACCGGGTACGGCCTGCTGTGCGTCCTGCACGACAGCCGTACGTCCTTCGCGGTCACCGTCTCGTTCGTCGGCCTCGGCGTCGGTCTCATGTCCGGCGGCTTCCCCTCGCTGGTCGCCGAGCGCGCCCCGGCAGGTCAGACCGGCATCGCGGCGGGCATCTACAACACCGTACGCACGCTCGCGGGCGGGATCGCGGGCGGGCTGTTCGCGGTCGCGCTCAGCAACGTCCTGCTCGCGAACTCGCCGCTGCCGTCCGTGGACGCGTACCGGATCGTCTGGCTGACCTGCGCGCTGTCGGGTCTGCTGGCCGCCGCCCTGATCCTGTTCGCGCGCCGCCGCACGCCCCATGAACTCGCCTAGCGACACCCGAGGTTGAGGAGCCGTACCCCCATGACCACCCACTCCTTCCGCACCGCCGCCGAGGCGATCGCCCCCGAACTGGCCGCCCTGCGGCACGCGTTGCACCGCGATCCGGAGACCGGGCTCGCACTCCCTCTCACCCAGGCGAAGGTGCTCGACGCGCTCGCGGGTCTGCCACTGGAGATCACCACCGGCAAGGGCCTGTCCTCCGTCACCGCCGTGCTGCGCGGTGGCCGCCCCGGCCCGGCGGTACTGCTGCGCGGCGACATGGACGCGCTGCCGCTCCAGGAACTCGCCGACGTCCCGTACAAGTCGCGGATCGACGGCGTGATGCACGCCTGCGGCCACGACCAGCACGTGGCGATCCTGGTCGGCGCGGCGCGGCTGCTCAGCGCCCGGCGGGAGGAACTGTCCGGCACGGTGGTCTTCATGTTCCAGCCGGGTGAGGAGGGGTACGACGGGGCGGGCCTGATGATCGAGGAGGGGCTGCTGGAGGCGGCAGGCTCGCCGCTCGTGGGCGCGTACTCGGTGCACGTCTCCTCCAACGGCGGTGAGTGCGGCACCTTCCACGGCCGGGTGGGTACGCAGACGGCGGGCAATGCCGAGCTGAAGGTGACCGTGCGCGGCAAGGGCGGCCATGGCTCGACCCCGTACACGGCGGCCGACCCGGTGCCGGTGGCCGCCGAGATGGTCCTCGCGCTCCAGAACCTGGTCACCCGCACCACGTCGGTGTTCGACCCGGTGGTGCTGACCGTCGGCGTGTTCCAGGCCGGTACGAAGCTCAACATCATCCCGGGGACCGCCGAGTTCGAGGCGACGGTCCGCTCCACCTCCCCCGAAGCGATGACCGGATTCCTGCCCCGCGCGGTGCGGCTCGTCGAGGGCATCGCGGACGGCTGGGGCATGACGGCCGATGTGTCCGCGGAGGAGATCTATCCGGCGATGATCGCGGCGGAGGAAGCGGTGGATCTCGGCCGCGAGGTCGTCCACGACCTCTACGGTGAGGCGAGTTGGTTCACCGCCGAGCACCCCATCATGGCCTCCGAGGACTTCTCCCGCGTCACCGCGGCCGCCCCCGGCGTCCAGCTCGGCCTCTCCGCCCGCCCGGCGGACACGGACCCCGCGACCGCGCCCTTCAACCACTCCCCGTACGCGGTGTTCGACGACGCGGCGCTGCCGGCGGGGGCGGCGGTGCTGGCGGAGATGGCGTGGCGGCGGGTGCGGGGGTAGTGGTTTTCGCCCCCCTCCGCCTCATCCCCCCAGAGGTCACCGCCCCTGCAACCGCGCCGCCAGCCTCCGGATCTCAGGAAGCCGGCCCGACAGCGCCGCCCCCGGGCAGCTGGTCATGAAGCCGTCGTTGTGCCCGGCCAGGGTGGGCAGCGCGGCGGAGGTCCCGGCGGCGTACCGGCTGAGGCTGTTGCTGGACACGAGCCGCACCGTGGCACGCGGATCGATGCCGGACAGCCCGAGCTTCCACGCGGCAAGCCTGGCGATCGCATCGGTCATCGCCCGCGGCACCGGCGTCCCCGCCGTGAACGTACCGATGGCCGCGATCCCGGCGGTGCGGTGGTTGAAGCCCTGCGCGTGCGCCCCGGTGACGGGCCGGTCGACGCCCCCCGCACGGCCCTCGTAGATCGTGCCGCAGCGGTCGACGAGGAAGTTGTAGCCGATGTCGTCCCACCGCTTGGCGCCGGTCTGGCCGGCGTACAGGTACCGGATGATGCGCGGGGCGTCGGCGCAGTCGTACCCGTTCGGCGAGTCGGTGTGGTGGACGAAGATCGCCACGACCCGGTCGTCGTACCGGGGCGGCGGCTGAACGTGCGCGCTCTGGGCGTCCAGCCAGCGCGACCGCGGCACGATGGGCGGCCGGGCCGCGGGGTGCGCCACGGCGGGCCGGGCCGCGACCGGCGGCTGGTCGGCATAGGCCCCCGTACGGCCCACCCCGACCGCGCACATCACCAGCGCGACGCCGGCGACGAGACCGGGCACGCACCCGAGCAGCACGAGGGCCGGCCGAGGAAGCCGCACGCCACGCGGCACCCGCGCCATCCGCGCCGCCCACGCCACCCACGCCACCCACGCCACCCACGCCAGCCGTAGGCCCCGCGGCCGACGCACAGCCCCAGGCGCCCGACGACCCCAACGACCCCAACGTCCCCGACTCACCGCACGCCGCACTCGCTCCCCACTCCGTCTTCGTGCCCCCCGCGTCTTCCGGGAGACACGCATGCACTCACCCTGACCCTGATCCACTTCATCCGCGATGTGTGCTGTGCCACCCGGTGGAACCATTGCCCTGGTGCGGGACGTTTTTACAGGTCCACGCACGTGTGGCGTCTTCGTGGCGTCACGCGCGCGTGTCTGATCACTGGGCCCGCCCCACGCGTACTAAGGGGCCCGAGAGAAAGGCGGCTCCGTGGACGTGCTCGACCTCCTGCTGTTGCTGGTGATCCTGGTCTACGCGGCGTCCGGCTACCGTCGCGGCCTGGTCGCGGGCTGTGTCTCGCTGGCCGGTTTCGTGGGCGGCGCCGTCATCGGCGTATGGGTGCTGCCCTGGATGATGGACCTGGTGACGGCGGGCACATCGGCGGCGACGGTGACGGCCGTGCTGACGGTGCTGGTGCCCGCGGTGGTGGGCCACGAGCTGGCCGGACGGCTGGCGCTGAAGCTGCGCCGCGAGCTGGACCGGGGACCGCTGCGGGTGGCCGACGGGATCGGCGGCGCCGTGGCGAACACGGTGGCCGTGCTGCTGGTGACCTGGGTGGCCGCGAGCGTCCTGGGCGCGTCCTCGTCCGCCGTGGTGACGCAGTCGATACGGAATTCGGCGCTGCTGGGCGCCGTACAGAACGCGATGCCGGAGACCACCCCCACGTGGTTCTCGCGCGCGACCTCCGCGCTCACGGAGGCGGGCTTCCCGCAGGTCTTCAACCCGTTCGAGAACGAGCCGACGGCGGGCGTCGCGAAGCCCTCCGGGGACAGCGTCACGGCGACCGCGACGAACGCCGCCAAGCTGAGCACCGTGAAGGTGGAGGGCGTCTCGGGCAACGAAGGCCGCGAGGGCAGCGGCTTCGTATACACGTCGGAGCATGTGATGACCAACGCGCACGTGGTGGCGGGCATCGACCGGCCGACCGTACGGGTGGGCGGGGTCGGACGCGCGTACGAAGCCAGGGTGGTGCTCTTCGACTCACAGAAGGACGTCGCGGTCCTGTACGTCCCGGGTCTGCGGGCGCCCGTCCTCAGCTTCGACGACACCGCCTCGCGCGGCGACTCGGCGGTCGTGGCGGGCTACCCGCAGGACGGCGGCCTCGACCTCCAGGCGGCCACGGTCGCGAGCCGCATCAACGCCAAGGGCCAGAACATCTACAACACGGACACCGTCATCCGCGAGATCTACTCGATCCGCTCCACCGTCCGCCCCGGCAACTCGGGCGGCCCCCTGCTCACCACCGACGGCAAGGTGTACGGCGTCGTCTTCGCCCGCTCGACCTCGGACAACGAGACGGGTTACGTCCTGACGGCGGACGAGGTCACCGGCGATGCCCGGCAAGCGGCGAACGCCACGTCACCGGTGGACACGGGCGACCTCGTCACGTCGTAGGCCCGCGTCGGCTCAGAAGTGCGTGCCCCCGTCGATGCGGACCTCGGTGCCGGTGATGAACCTGCCGTCCTCCGAGGCGAGCATGGCGACGACTCCGGCGACGGCCTCGGGGCCCGCGAAGCCCTCACCGAGCGCCGGGGCCAGCTTGGCGAACAGGCTCCAGTCGGTGTCCTCGGGCAGCCCGGGGCCGACGCTCTGCCTGCTGGCACCGGAGCCGTCCGTCATGCCCGACGAGATCGAGCCGGGCTGTACGGCGGTGAAGCGGATGCCCTGCTTGCTGTACTCGCTCGCCAGGGCGTGGGTCATGGACTGGATGCCGCCCTTGGACGCCGCGTACGCCGCCATGTACGGGTGCGCGAACATCGCCGAGGTCGAGCTGAAGTTCACGACGGCGGGGCTCTCGCCCTCCAGCAGGTGCGGTATCGCCTCGCGGATCATCAGGAAAGTGCCGGTCAGGTTGACGGCGATGACCTGGTTGAAGTCGGCGAGCGTCGTCTCGTGTGTGTGCGAGGAGCGCAGGATGCCGGCCGCGTTGACGAGCACGTCGAGACCACCGAGGGCCCGTACGGCCTGAGCGACTCCGTCCCGGACCGAGGCCTCGTCGGCGATGTTCACGACGACCGTGGTCAGTCGCCCGGCGTCGGCGCCCGCCTTGGCGACGGTGTCCTTGAGTCCGGCCTCACTGACGTCGGCGGCGACGACCGCGCCGCCCTCCGCCAGCATCCGCAGCACGGTGGCCTGGCCGATGCCGGAGCCGCCCCCGGTGACGAGCGCGCGGCGTCCTTCGTAGCGATTCATGGTGGGTCTCCAGTCTCGTCTTCCCGGGGGCTTCCCGATTTCTCTGTCTCTCGCAGCCGGCGCCGGGGTCTCTCGACGTCGACCTCCTTAATGCGCGATACACGCTACGCCGATGTGGCACGTTTTGCCATCACGGCGAAAAGTGCCTAGCCGCCCTGTCCGGGCGTACGCTTTCTCCCGTGAGCAGCCAGCCGTCGCCCCCCGCGCCCGAGCCCCCCGCCCTCTCCCTGACCGAGCGCCGCAAGGCGGCGACCCAGCTCGACATCGCGCGCGCGGCCGCGGATCTCTTCACGGAGTACGGCCCCGACGGCACCACCGCGGAGGACATCGCCCGCCGCGCCGGGGTCGCGCTGCGCACCTTCTACCGCTACTTCCGGGGCAAGCAGGACGCCGTGGGCCCGCTGCTCGCCGCCGGCGGCGACCGCTGGCGCACCCTGCTCGCCGCGACGGAGCCGGGCACGGCGCTGCCGGAGGCGCTGGAGCACGCGATCAAGGAGGCACTGTCCGCCCCCGACGCGGACGCCGAGGGCCTGCACCAGACCCGCGCACTGCTGCGGGCGGCCGTGGACGACCCGGCACTGCGGGCCGTCTGGTACCGCGTCAACCAGGAGTCGGAGGAACGGCTGATCCCCGTGGTGGCCCGGCTGGCGGGCGCCGACGCGGACCCGCTGGAGGCGCGCCTCGCCGCCGCGGCGGCCACGGACGCGATCCGGGTCGCGCTGGAGACCTGGGCACAGACGGACGCGGCGGTCGAGGGACCGGGCTCACCCGCCGAGCTGGCGGTCCGCTGCCTGCGTCAACTCATGGGCGGAATGCGCCCGTTGCTCTCCAATACTGAGAGCTGACATTGAGCACTGACATTGAGCACTGATCACAGATACGGATCCGACACCGAGGGCTGGCTCTGGCTCTGGCACTGGCACTGGCACTGGCACTGGCACTGATCAGAGATAGCGCCCCATGAGTACGTCATCCACGTACGCGCCGTCGAGCAGGAACTCCTCCGGCAGGATCCCCTCCACCATGAACCCCTCGGACTCGTACAGCTTGCGCGCCGGGGTGTTGTGCCCGAGGACGCGCAGCGTGATGCGCCGGGCCCCCTGCCGCCTGGCCTCGTCCTGCACGGCCCGCAGCAGCGCCCGCCCGACCCCGGCGCCGCGCGCCTCGTCGGCGACGACGAGTCCCTGGATCTGCCGGACATGGGAGTTGCTGGCGAGCGGGGTCGGGAAGCCCAGCCGGATGTAGCCGACCACGCTGTCGTCGATTTCGGCGACGAGATGATCCCGCGGACCGAACCGCTCGCCGTAGAAGGGTTCGTACGGCGGTCGGGGGCGCGGCATGACGGCGTGCAGCGGAGACCAGGTGACGCGGTCCAGTCGGCCGAGGGCGTCCTCGTCGTCGAGGGTGGCGATACGTATGTGCGGAACCGGCATGAGGATCACCATACGGCCGCTGCACGGGGTCCCGTCCCGTAAATTTCCGGGATGTCCGGGCAGGATGGACGCATGAGCGACTCACCCCTTTCCCCCGGTTCCCGCGTCGCGATCGCCGGTGCGTCCGGTCTGATCGGTTCCGCCCTCGCGCACTCCCTCACCGCGGACGGACACGAGGTGGTCCGCCTCGTACGGCGCCCGCCCCGGGCGAAGAACGAGATCCAGTGGGATCCCGAGGCGCGCCGGATCGACCCGACGGGGATCGACGGGTGCGCGGCGGTGGTCAATCTCGCGGGGGCGGGGGTCGCTTCGCAGCGCTGGACGGAGGAGTACCGGGCGACGATCCGGCGCAGCCGGGTGCTCGGCACGGCGACGCTGGCCGACGCCGTCGCCTCGCTCGACTCGCCGCCGCGGGTCTTCGTCAACGGCAGTGCGATCGGGTACTACGGCGATACGGGTGAGCGGGCGGTGAATGAGTCGGCGCCGCCCGGAGACGGCTTCCTTCCCTCTGTCTGCGTGGAGTGGGAGGCCGCGGCGGGCGCGGCCCGGGAGGCGGGCGTCCGTACGGTCTTCGCCCGTACCGGGCTGGTGGTGGCCGGCCGGGGTGGGGCCTGGGGGAAGCTGTTCCCGCTCTTCAAGGCGGGGCTCGGTGGGCGGATGGGGACCGGGCGCCAGTACTGGAGTTTCATCTCGCTCCATGACGAGGTGGCCGCGATCCGGCACCTGATCGACACGGAGTCCCTGTCGGGTCCGGTCAACCTGACCGCGCCGGATCCCCTCACCAACCGTGAGATCACGGAGGCCATGGGCCGCGTCCTGCACCGGCCCACCCTCTTGACCGTCCCCGCCCCTCTCCTCCGCCTCGCCCTCGGCGACATGTCCTCCGACATCCTCGGCAGCCAACGCGTCCTCCCCACCCGCCTCC
This sequence comes from Streptomyces sp. NPDC029292, assembly GCF_055569295.1. Taxonomy (NCBI): domain Bacteria; kingdom Bacillati; phylum Actinomycetota; class Actinomycetes; order Kitasatosporales; family Streptomycetaceae; genus Streptomyces; species Streptomyces sp. NPDC029292. Next base: position 30,380 of record NZ_JBVHXR010000039.1, on the reverse strand, counting down.
TGGAGTCGGGGTTCGACTTCACGTTCCCGTCGATCGAGGCGGCATTGCGGGCGGCCGTCAGCTGAAAAACATCCCCTCCGGCGTTTGAGGAGCGGAGGTCCAGGGGGCAGCAGCGCCCCCTGGCGGGGTCTGGGGCGGAGCCCCAGGGACGATGGCCCCCCCGCTCGAGCGAAGCCGAGAGTCGGGGAGGGTAGGGGCGGCGGGGGCGAAACCCTCCCACCCGCACCCCACATGCACCCCCATGCGACCGTGCACGCCCACCGCGCGACTTCCCCCACCGCCGACGCCCCTCCACCCTCGACCCGAACTCGGGTATCCCAAAGGCCTGTTGGGGGCATGACGTCCTCACCGGCCGCGCAACCTCGAGGAGGGGCACGTGCGCCAAGCGGAGATCGCGCAAGACGTGGACGTCGTCATCGTGGGGGCCGGAGTCGCCGGCCTCGCAGCCGCCCGGCATCTGACCAGGGCAGGCCTGACGACCACCGTCCTGGAGGCCGCGCCGAACGTCGGCGGCCGCATGTCCACGGAGAAAATCGACGGCTTCCGGCTCGACCGCGTGGGCCGGCTCCTGTCCACCTCGTATCCCGAACTGCGCCGCACCCCGGGCCTGGACACCCTGACCCTGCGCCCGTTCGCCCCGGGCGTCCTGCTTCACAGCGACGGCCGCCACCATCACGCCGCCACCCCCACCGCCCCCCGGAGCGCGAGGGGCGCACTCACCACCGCACGCGCCCTCGCGAGCGCCCCCCGCCTCCCCCGAGCCCGCCCGTACCGCGGAGCGCCGCGCCCCGGCCCCCTGGGCGCCCCCCACGACCAGTCCCGCCTCGCCACCGCCCTCGCCCGCCTCGCCGCCACCCCACCGGACCGCCTCCTCACCCGCCCGGACGTGCCCGCCGCGCAGGCGTTGACCACCCGGGGCCTGCCGCCCCGCACGGTCGACGGCTTCCTGCGCCCCCTCCTCGCCGCGCTCCTGTGCGACCCGGCCCTGGGAACCTCGAGCCGCTGCGCGGACCTGGCACTGCACTCCTTCGCGACGGGCCGTCTGTGTCTGCCGGAGGGCGGCGCGGACGCGCTCCCGGAGCTCCTCGCGGCCTCCCTTCCGCCGGGCACGGTCCACACGGGCGTACGGGTCACCGCGGTCTCCACCACCACGGTGACGACGCGGGACCACGGTGAACTCACCTGCCGCGCCATCCTGTTGGCGACCGGGGCGCGCGCCGCCGCCCGGCTCCTGCCGGGTCTGCGCCTCCCCGCCTTCCACCCGGTGACGGTCCTTCACCACACCACGGACGAGCCCCCGCTCACAGATCCGGCCCTGCTCCTGGACGCCGACCGGAGCGGCCCGGTGGCGCACACCGCGGTCATCAGCCAGGTCGACCCCACCCGGGCCCCCGCGGGCCGCGCGCTGGTCTCCTCGACCGTGCTGGGCACACCGCCCGCCGCCGCCCACCTGGACGCGACGGTCCGCGCCCAACTGGCCCGCCTGTACGGGACGTCGACCACCCGCTGGGAACTCCTCGCGGTCCACCACGACCCCGAGGCGGTCCCGGCGATGCCCCCGCCGCACGACCTGCGCCGACCGGTACGGCTGCTGGCGGGCCTGTACGTGTGCGGCGACCACCGGGACACGAGCACGCTCCAGGGCGCGCTCCACTCGGCCCGCCGGGCCGCCCACGCCCTGCTCACGGACGTGGGCGCCCGGATGACCCCGTTGGAGGAATCCCTGGAGACCGCGGCCTGAGCCGCCTCAGCCCAGCGCCGCCACCTTGTCCCGGTACCCGCGTACGGGCGCCGCGTCCTTGTAGGGCTCCAGGCGGCGCTCGAAGTCACGTACGTACTCGGCGGCCCGTACCGACCGCATCTCCACCGCCTGCCCCGCGGCCTCCGCGCCCAGCTGGCAGGCCTGGTCGAGCTCGCCGAGCCCGAGCCGTGCGGAGGCGAGCACCACGCGGCAGAACAGCCGGCTGCGCGCATAGCCGGGCGCCCGCAGTTGCAGCGAGCGCTCGGCGTGCTGCGCGGCGGCCCGGTACTGCTGGAGGTCCCGGTGGCAGTGCCCGAACTCGTCGGCGAGCTGGGCCTCGTCGAAGAACCGTGCCCAGTAAGGGACTTCGTCGCCGGCCCTGGCCGCCTCCAGCGCGCGCTCGGCACGCACCAGGGACGCCGTGCAGGCCCGTACCTCCCCCAGCACGCCGTGCCCGCGCGCCTCGACGGAGTGCAGCAGCGCCTGCACCACGGACGGCGCCGTCGTCCCGACGCCCTGCTGGGCGACCCGCGCGAGCTGCACGGCCTCGCGTCCGTGCCCCAGGTAGACCGCCTGACGGCTCATCGTCACCAGCACATAGGAGCCGTACGCCCGGTCCCCGGCCGCCTGCGAAAGCCGCAGCGCCTGGACGAAGTACCGCTGCGCGAGTCCGTGCGCGGCGATGTCGTACGAGGTCCAGCCGGCGAGCCGGGTGAGGTCGGCGGCGGCGGCGAACAGGCGGCGCCCGGTCTGCTCGCCGTACGCGCCGCGCAGCATCGGCTCGGCCTCGTGCTCCAGGTAGCGGACCAGGGCCTGGCGTGCGTGGCCGCCGCCGTAGGCGTGGTCGAGCGTGCGGAAGAGTTCGGCGACGGAGCGCAGTGCGGCGATGTCGCCCCCGGTGACCTTCTGGCCGGGGCCGCGCTCGGTCTGGCTGCGCTGGCGAGGGACGGCGGGCCGCCCCTGTGCGGGCACCCGTGTGCCGCCCGGGTCGCCGCGGCTCACCCGGTCGTCGGCCCGCCCGATCAGCCAGTCCCGGCTGGGGACGACGAGTCCCGCCGGGGTGAAGGCGATCTTGCGCAGCTCGGCGTGGCTGCCGGAGTCCTTGCGCCACAGCCCACTGACGATGTCGATGGCCTCTTCGGGGGTCGCGGCGAACTCCAGCCCCGCGTACACGGGGGCGCAGGCGTCGAGCCCGAGGTCCTGCGCGCCGAGCCGGCGGCCCAGGCGGCGGGTGAACACCTCGGCGATGAGCGCGGGAGTGGTCCCTCGTGGCTGCTGCCCGCGCAGCCACCGGGTGACCGATGTCTTGTCGTATCTCAGATCAAGTCCGTGCTCGAGGCCGAGCTGGTCCACGCGACGGGCGAGACCTGCGTTGGAGAACCCCGCTTCTGCGATGAGCGCGGCGAGCTGTCGGTTGGGGGTGCGCTGCGCGGGTCGTTCCGTCATCTGCGGTGCGGTCTCCTGCCTTCCGGGTCCCTGTGACGTGCCCGGATTGCCTGTGAGCAGCCGTTATGGCCTCGTGAACGGCGCGAATGTAGCGGTCCGTAAGCACCCGATCGCACACTTCGGCAACCATTCATCCGATCGTGTGAGGATTGGCCGCAGGGCTGACGGGCATCGGCCGGACGTACAGTGGCGTGGGCGCGTTACGTGCCTTACAAGGGTTCTGAGGGCTTCTAGGGAGGCGCTTGCCGTGAGTGAGTTGCGGTTCGTCCACATGGGATTCGGTGCCGAGGCCGTCGAGTACCAGGAGGCCTGGGACGAGCAGCGCCGTGTGCATGCCGCCCGCTTCCTGGACGAGGTCCCCGACACCTGTCTGCTCCTGGAGCACCCGCCGGTCTACACGGCGGGCCGGCGTACGGCGGACAACGAGCGGCCCCTCGACGGCACCCCCGTCGTCGACGTGGACCGCGGCGGCAAGATCACCTGGCACGGCCCGGGCCAGCTCGTCGGATATCCGATCCAGAAACTGCCGCGCCCGGTTGACGTCGTCGCCCATCTCCGCCGCCTCGAAGAGGCCATGATCCGCGTCTGTGCGGAGTTCGGCGTGGTGACCAGCCGCGTGGAGGGCCGGGCGGGCGTCTGGGTCCTCGGCGACCCGGTGGAGCAGCGCCCCAGCCTCGGCGGCCTCTCCCTCGACTTCGACCCCCGCCTGACCGACGACGAGTTCGACCCCCGCCTCAACGGCCCCGAGTACGCCCCCTCCAACGCCGGCCAGCGCCGCGAGGACCGCAAGATCTGCGCCATGGGCATCCGCGTCGCCAAGGGCGTCACCATGCACGGCTTCGCCCTGAACGTGAATCCGGACACGTCCTCCTTCGACAAGATCATCCCGTGCGGGATCCGCGACGCGGGCGTGACGTCCCTCTCGTACGAGCTGGGCCGCGAGGTCACCATCGGCGAGGTCCTGCCGGTCGCGGAGAAGCACCTGCGGGACGTACTGGAGAACGCGGACCTGAAGCCGCGCGAGGTGGAACGGGCGTCGGCCTGACCTGGGGGAATGCACCCACGTTCCCCAAGGTTGCCCACCCCGGAGACCAAGAACCGCACGGGCGTACCCTGGTGTACGCCGAAGAATCGAAGCTACAGGGAGCCGATGTGTCCGCAGTCGCACCCGACGGACGCAAGATGCTGCGCCTGGAGGTCCGGAACGCCCAGACCCCCATCGAGCGCAAGCCCGAGTGGATCAAGACCCGGGCGAAAATGGGTCCCGAGTACACGAAGATGCAAAGCCTCGTGAAGAGCGAGGGCCTGCACACGGTCTGCCAGGAGGCGGGCTGTCCCAACATCTACGAGTGCTGGGAAGACCGCGAGGCCACGTTCCTCATCGGCGGCGACCAGTGCACCCGGCGCTGCGACTTCTGCCAGATCGACACCGGCAAGCCCGAGGCCCTCGACCGTGACGAGCCGCGCCGCGTCGGCGAGTCCGTCGTCACGATGGATCTGAACTACGCCACGATCACCGGCGTCGCCCGCGACGACCTGGAGGACGGCGGCGCCTGGCTGTACGCGGAGACGGTCCGCCAGATCCACGCCCAGACGTCCTCGCGCGAGAGCGGCCGCACCAAGGTCGAGCTGCTCGCCCCCGACTTCAACGCCGAGCCCGACCAGCTCGCCGAGGTCTTCTCCTCGCGCCCCGAGGTCTTCGCGCACAACGTCGAGACGGTCCCCCGGATCTTCAAGCGCATCCGCCCCGGCTTCCGCTACGAGCGCTCGCTCAAGGTCATCACCGAGGCCCGTGACTACGGTCTGGTCACGAAGTCGAACCTGATCCTCGGCATGGGCGAGACCCGCGAGGAGGTCAGCGAGGCGCTCCGGCAGCTGCACGACGCGGGCTGCGAGCTCATCACGATCACGCAGTACCTGCGCCCCTCCGTGCGCCACCACCCCGTGGAGCGCTGGGTCAAGCCGCACGAGTTCGTGGAGCTGAAGGAGGAGGCCGAGGAGATCGGCTTCTCCGGCGTCATGTCGGGCCCGCTGGTCCGCTCCTCGTACCGCGCCGGGCGGCTGTACCAGATGGCCATCGAGAAGCGCGGCGCGTACGTCGCTTCGCAGGCGGTCTGACACGCCGTAGGACACGAGTCGTACACACGTCGCACCCGAGAGCGGTGGCACTGAGTGCCACCGCTTTTGTGTGAATCGGCGCACAAGCAACTCCCCCTCCGCCGGAGTCCGTTCACCGCGGCCCCGGCCGTCCCCGCTGATGGGGACACCGTTTGGAGCACATCAACGTGCGAGGCGCGCGCATCAAGGCTTCATTGGTGTTTGACCGGTCGGTCACGCCCTGGTAACACCAATCAGTGACCCTGGTCTTACGCCACGTACAGCCCCAACCAGAGCCGCCGATCCCGAGGGGGGACTTCCATCATGCAGGCCGCGCCCGTACGCGCCACCGCCATCCCGTCGTTCACCGATGCACTCCGTGCCGTCGAGTCGCTGCTCATGAGCAGCGGTCAGCGCACCGCCCGCCGCAATGCCTGGACCTCCGTCCTGGAGGACCGCCGCCGTGCCAAGGACAGGGTCGAGGCGCAGCGCGTGCTGGAAGCCGTCGCGACGCGTTCGTAGCCGCCGTTTCCGCGGTACCGCGTCCCCGCTCCCCGGTACTGCCGTCGTCGGCGCTTCCCGGGCCACGTAGACTTCGTGGCATGGCGAGGAAGGAAACCGCAGCGGACGCTGCGAACCCCGGGCGACTCAAGCAGATCGCCCTGACCTACAAGATGACCCGCAAGGCCGACTCCAAGATCGGTCTTGTACTCGCGGCTGTCGGAATTCTCACCCTCGGTGTCTTCCTCGCGATCGGCTTCTTGATCGGCCACCCGGTCTATCTCGGCATTTTCGGCCTTCTGCTCGCCTTCCTCGCGTCGGCGATCGTCTTCGGGCGCAGGGCCGAGCGCGCCGCCTTCGGTCAGATGGAGGGACAGCCGGGCGCAGCCGCGGCTGTTCTCGACAACATCGGCCGAGGCTGGACCACGACCCCGGCGGTGGCGATGAACCGCAGCCAGGACGTGGTGCACCGGGCCGTCGGCAAGGCCGGCATCGTGCTGGTCGCCGAGGGCAACCCGAACCGGGTGAAGAGCCTGCTGGCCGCCGAGAAGAAGAAGATGGCGCGGATCGTCGCGGACGTCCCGGTGCACGACATTCTCGTGGGCACCGGCGAGGGCCAGGTGGGGCTCAAGAAGCTCCGCACGGCGATGCTGAAGCTGCCGCGCGTCCTGACCGGTCCCCAGGTCACCGCGACCAACGACCGGCTGCGCGCGATGGGCGACCTGATGAGCAACATGCCGCTTCCGAAGGGTCCGATGCCGAAGGGCATGCGGATGCCGCGCGGCGGGCCGAAGTCCCGCTGACATCCCTCCTACGAGTCGTACGACGAAGGGGGCGCCCGGAGATCTCCGGGCGCCCCCTTCGTCGTACGAGAGGATCGAATCAGATCCGCACTTCGATGGTGCGCGCGAGCCTGTCGTGCAGCCCGCGGCCGTCGCGGTCCCAGATCATGGCGGGGATGAACGCGCACAGGAGCACGGTCCGCAGCAGGGCGCGGAACGGGTTCAGCCGGCCGCCGCCCTCCGGCACGATCCGCAGGCCGAACAGGCGCTTGCCCGGAGTGAAGCCGACCGTGCCGACGGTGAGCAAGCCGAGCACGAAGAAGACGAGCAAGGCCCAGTTGCCGGTCGCCTGGCCGTAGCCGTCGGTGAGCAGCCCGTATGCGATCAGCAGGCACAGGGCCCAGTCGACGGCCAGGGCGCCCAGACGCCGTCCCGGACGGGCGATCGAGCCCGGTCCCTGCTCCGGCAGACCGAGCTGCTCGCCCCGGTATCCGAAGTCCGCGCCGGCTTCCTCCGCCGCCGCGCGGGGTCCGGAAAGCCACGATCCGATTGCTTGCCTGTTGTCCACCCGTCCACGGTACTGCGCCCGTTTTGGCATGCGGACAGGTGGGGTACAGCGGGCCCGGTCCGGTTAACTTGGGTGAAACAAATGGGTCACGCTTGAGAAATCCCCCGTCCCTATGGTCGGGTCCAGCGTGTGCCACCGCACTGGCCGCACGAACGAACTACCACCCCGGTCCACCTGTGGGCGGGAGTAGGAGGAGCTGGATGTTCCAGAACGCCGACGAGGCCAAGAAGTTCATCGCGGACGAGGACGTCAAGTTCATCGACGTCCGCTTCTGCGACCTGCCGGGTGTGATGCAGCACTTCACGCTGCCGGCGACGGCCTTCGACCCGGACGAGGAACTGGCCTTCGACGGCTCCTCGATCCGCGGCTTCCAGGCCATCCACGAGTCCGACATGGCGCTCCGCGCCGACCTGTCCACCGCGCGCGTCGACCCCTTCCGCCGCGACAAGACGGTCAACATCAACTTCTTCATCCACGACCCGATCACGGGCGAGCAGTACTCCCGTGACCCGCGCAACGTGGCGAAGAAGGCCGAGGCCTACCTCGCGTCGACCGGTATCGCCGACACCGCGTACTTCGGCCCCGAGGCCGAGTTCTACGTCTTCGACAGCGTGCGCTTCAAGACCGCGGAGAACGAGTCCTTCTACCACATCGACTCCGAGGCCGGCGCCTGGAACACCGGTGCCATCGAGGACAACCGCGGATACAAGGTCCGCTACAAGGGCGGTTACTTCCCGACCCCGCCGGTCGACCACTTCGCCGACCTCCGTGCCGAGATCTCCCTGGAGCTGGCCAACTCCGGCCTCCAGGTCGAGCGCCAGCACCACGAGGTGGGCACGGCCGGCCAGGCCGAGATCAACTACAAGTTCAACACGCTGCTCGCCGCGGCCGACGACCTCCAGCTCTTCAAGTACATCGTGAAGAACGTCGCCTGGCGCAACGGCAAGACCGCGACCTTCATGCCGAAGCCGATCTTCGGTGACAACGGCTCGGGCATGCACGTCCACCAGTCGCTGTGGTCCAACGGCGACCCGCTGTTCTACGACGAGGCGGGCTACGCGGGCCTCTCGGACACCGCCCGCTTCTACATCGGCGGCATCCTCAAGCACGCCCCCTCCCTCCTCGCCTTCACCAACCCGACGGTGAACTCCTACCACCGCCTGGTCCCCGGCTTCGAGGCCCCGGTCAACCTGGTGTACTCGCAGCGCAACCGCTCCGCGGCCATGCGTATCCCGATCACCGGCTCGAACCCGAAGGCCAAGCGCGTCGAGTTCCGCGCGCCCGACTCCTCCGGCAACCCGTACCTCGCCTTCTCCGCCCTCCTCCTCGCGGGTCTCGACGGCATCAAGAACAAGATCGAGCCGGCCGAGCCGATCGACAAGGACCTCTACGAGCTGGCCCCCGAGGAGCACGCGGGCGTCTCGCAGGTCCCGACCTCCCTCCCGGCCGTCCTCGACGCTCTCGAGGCCGACCACGAGTTCCTCCTCCAGGGCAACGTCTTCACGCCCGACCTGATCGAGACGTGGATCGACTTCAAGCGCACGAACGAGATCGCGCCGCTGCAGCTGCGTCCGCACCCGCACGAGTTCGAGCTGTACTTCGACGTGTAAATCCGTCGCACCAGCCGCACGACCTCGGCCGTGCCCTTCCTTCGGGAGGGGCACGGCCGATGTGTTGTCCGGGTCACGCGTGACGCCCGCGGCCATCGGGAAGGACTATGGCCTCAGGGGCATCGTGGGGGGGCAGCCGGATGAACTCGGACACGGTCACGGCCATATCGGCGACGGCGATAGCGCTCGGCTCGCTCTGGATCAGCTACTCGCAGACCAGGGCCACCCGGCTGCACAACAGGCAATCCGTCAGGCCCTTGCTGGAGATGCGACGCATCAAGGGATACGAAGACCGCAATGCAGGCCTCCAGGTCATCAACGCCGGTCTCGGCCCGGCCATCGTGACGAACACTGTGGTGCGACTGGACGGCGAAGACTTCGGGCCCTGGAATCGTCCCACCCAGCACCGCGTCAAGGCATCGCTGCCGGTGTGGCCCCTTACCTACTCGCTACGCCCGGGTTCCGTGCTCCTCGCGGGGCAGTCCGTCTTCTTGATTCACCTTGAGCAGTTCAGCGATGACGAGCACAGCTGGTTCTGGGATCTCATAGCCCAGCGACTGGTGATCGAGATCCACTACGAGTCTCTCTACGGTGGCGAGAACTTCAAGGCGATCCCGCCCACGTCCTGACACCGGCCGTTCTTTGCCGTCCATGGAGCCTTTCGGGCCCTGTTCATGGGCAAGCCCGGGCGCACAATGGAAAGCGGGACGAGTGCCTGAGTGCGGGGTGATGCATGATGCAGAGCCGGTTCCGGAGTGATCGGCGGTTGACCGTGCGGATGACGGTCACGTTGTTTCTGCTCGGATTGCTGTACGTGGCCTTCGTCGCCGCGTTGATCGTGTTGCTGAAGTCCTGGGTGCTGGTCGTGGTGATCGCGGCGGGGCTGCTCGGCGCGCAGTACTGGTTCTCGGACCGGATCGCGCTGTACGCGATGCACGGGCGGATCGTGGAGCGGGAGGAGTATCCGCAGCTGCACGGCGTCGTGGACCGGCTGTGTGCCGTGGCCGACATGCCGAAGCCGCTTGTCGCCGTGTCCGAGCTGGACATGCCGAACGCGTTCGCGACCGGGCGGAACGCCGATCATGCGGTGCTGTGTGTGACCACCGGGTTGCTGCGGCGCCTGGAGGCCGATGAGCTTGAGGGTGTGCTCGCGCACGAGCTGTCGCATGTGGCCCACAAGGACGTCGCCGTGATCACCGTGGCGTCGTTCCTCGGCGTGCTCGCCGGGCTGATCGTGCGGTTCGCCTTCTACTCGCAGCTCTTCGGTGCGCGCGGGAGGAAGGACCAGAACACGGTGGCGATCTTCATGACCGTGATGGTGGTCGCCGCGGCCGTGTACGCGATCAGCTTCCTGCTCATCCGGGCACTGTCCCGGTACCGCGAGCTGGCCGCCGACCGGGCCGCGGCCCTGCTCACCGGGCGGCCCTCGGCGCTGGCGTCCGCGCTGACCAAGGTCACCGGGGACATCGCCAGGATCCCGACGAAGGACCTGCGGACGGCGCAGGCCTTCAACGCCTTCTACTTCACGCCCGCCTTCGGCTCCGAGCCGGGCATCTCGAAGTTCTTCTCCACCCACCCGAGCCTGGAGCAGCGGCTCGAGCAACTGGCGCGCATCTCCGCCGAGTTGGGCGAGGCCGCGACGCCCGGGAAGGCCTCCTGAGCATGGGGTTCCTGGACATCCTGCTCGGGCGGACCAAAGCTGTCGCGCCCGACCTCGACCGGCTCTTCGGGCTGCCGTCGGCGGCCGTGACCCTGCAGGCGGCCGCCGGGTTCACCCCGACCGGGACGGGCGCGGTGTGCTTCGCGAGCGTCGAGGGCGCGGCCTTCGCCGAGGCGCACCAGGAGGTGCAGGCGCTGATCGACGCGGACGCCGAAAGGAGCGGGCCACCGGTGGAGCTGACCCGGGACGAGTACGGGTACTCGTGGCTGGTCTCGCGAAGGGCAGCCGATGACCTGCCCGCCCTGGTGAGTGATCTGCACGCGGTGAACAGCGCGCTGGAGGGCAGCGGCTTCGGCCCGCAGCTGCTCTGTTCCGTGACGGGTTTCCAGGACGCCGGGCAGCGTCGGCTCGCGCTCGTCTATCTCTACAAGCGCGGGACCTTCTACCCCTTCGCGCCGCTGGCCGGTGACGGACAGCGGCGCGACAACGCGCTGGAATTGCAGGTCAAGGCCGCGCTCGCGGACGATCTGCGGATCGAGCAGGACCTGAGCCGCTGGTTCCCCATCTGGGGTGCCCCAGGTCTGTGACCTGGATCTGTGACCTGGACCTGTGACCTGGGGCTTTGGGCCGGGTGGGGCTACTTCTGGCGCTCCTGGCGGCGCGCCTCCAGTGGGCGCTCCCTGCGGTAGCGGCGCTCCCACTTGGCCTGACGGTCTCGGCGGTCGCGGTACGCGCGGTAGTTGGCGTCCCCGCGGCCCGAGGATCCGGACGAGCTTCCCGAGGGGGAGCCCGGCGCGGAGCCTGGCGAGGATGCCGGGGACGTGCTTTCCCCGGTGCGGCCGTAGCGGACGTACAGGAAGAGAAGGGCGATCGCCGCGAGCCAGAGGACGTGGTTGGAGAAGCCCAGAACGACCAGGATCGCGGTCGCGGAAATGATCAAGGTGCCCATGACGGGACTCCTTGCATGCGTGAGTGACGGGTCTTGATGTCGTGATGGATGGATCGACGGGGCGCTGGGGGTGGGCGGCCGTCCGTCGGTGCGTAGAGAGTAGCCCTGAGTACGCCCACTGATGCCTGTCCGGCGGAAAGCGGTGCTCAGCAGCTCCGGAACGCGTGTCCAGCGTAGGGACGACGCGCGCACGCACGCATCTCATTTTCCCGGCCTGCACCGATTTAGTTATCGCTATAAAGTCGAGCGAAACAGGCAAAAGGCGCGAAGGGGTGCCCCCGCATGAGCAATCTGTTCGTCGTCGCCTACGACGACCTCGCCACCGCCAATCAGGTCCGCGAGAAGCTGTTCGAGCTGTCCAAGCAGCATCTCGTCGAACTGGAGGACGCGGTGGTCGTCGAGCGGCGCGACGACGGCAAGATCAAGCTGCACCAGGCGGTCAGCCACACGGCCGTGGGCGCGGCCGGAGGTGCGCTGTGGGGCGGCGTCATCGGGCTGCTCTTCCTGGCGCCGCTGCTCGGCGCGGCCGTGGGCGCGGCGGCCGGGGCCGCCGGGGGCGCGGTCACGGACACGGGCATCAACGACAACTTCATGAAGGACCTCGGCCAGAACCTGCGCCCGGGCGCCGCCGCGCTCTTCGTCCTCGTCAAGCAGGCGGCCGGGGACAAGGTGGTCCCCCAAATCGCCCAGTACGGCGGCCAGTTGGTGCAGACATCGCTGAGCCAGGAGCAGGAGGACGCACTGCGCGAGGCGGTCGCGGCCGCGCAGGCCAAGACGGAGACGCAGGCGAAGACGGAGACCGCGACGAAGACGGAGAGCGGTACGCCGGCGACCTGAGCGGGATGAGTAAATCGGGGGATGCTTTCCTCCTTCACGTACGACCACGACGGTGAACGACTGAGCTGCGTCAGCGGCGCCGACGGAACCGACGGAACCGACGGCGGCGATTCGGCCACCGCCGTCCTGCTGCACGGCGCGGGCAACGGAAGCAAGGAGCGACTCCTCCCGCTGCTCGAGGAGTTCGTCGCACGCGGCTGCCGCGGCCTCGCCCTCGACTTCTCCGGACATGGCGAAAGCACCGGCGAACTCAGTGAGTTGAGTCTTCAGAAGCGCTTCGAGCAGGCCGTCGCCGTCATCGACGCGACAGTCCCGGCGGGCGGTCCGCTGATCCTCGTCGGGTTCAGCATGAGCGGCCAGACGGTGGCCGATCTCGCGGGGCACTACGGGGAGCGCGTGGCGGCGCTGGGGCTGTGCGCGCCCGCGGTGTACGGCGCCGAGGCATGGCCGGTTCCCTTCGGGGAGGGCGACGGCCGTTTCAGCGAGCTCATCCGTACGCCGGACAGCTGGCGGCAGGCCCCCGCGCTCGGCGTACTGCGGGCCTACGCGGGGCGCGCGGTGCTCGCCGTGCCGGGCACCGACACCGTGATCCCGCCCGCCGTGACCGAGGCCGTGACCGACGCGCTCGCCAGCCGCGCCCAGTTCACCCGCTTCGAACTGCCCGACGCGGAGCACATGTTGGGGCTCTGGTTCCGTGACCACGCCGAGGACCGGCAGCGGTTCGTGGACCTCGTACTCACCGGACTCGGCGACCAGGGGTGGACGGCGACACGGGCCTGGGTGGCCAAGCAGCTTCCGGAGGGCAGGAGCGTACGGGAGTCCACGCCCCTGTACGGCGGCTGGAGTTCCCAGATGCGCGAACTCACCCTCGACGACGGCACCGGTCTGGTCCAGCGGTCCTTCGTGAAGCCGTTCTTCCGGCTCCACGCGCCGGGACTGCTGGCCCGCGAGGCGTCCGTGCTCACCCTGCTCGCCGCGCACGACGGCGTGCCCGCGCCCGAGCTGTACGCCGTCGACGCCAACGCCGAACACTGCGACCATCCCTCGCTGTTGATGTCCTTGCTGCCGGGCGCGGTACGGCTCGACGAGGAGGATCTGGAGCGCCGCCTCGACCTGCTGGCACGTCAACTCGTCCGTATCCACGCGGTGGTTCCGGCGGACCGTCCGCGTCCGTACCAGGCGTGGACGTCGCCCGAGCGCGTCCGTACGCCCGCCGGTGAGGGTGCGCTGTGGGACCGGGCCGTGGACGTGATCCGGCGCGAACCCCCTGCGTACGACGGGTGTTTCCTGCACCGGGACTTCCACCCCGGGAACGTGCTGTTCACCGGCGCGGGCGACACCCTGCGGATCAGCGGGGTCGTCGACTGGGTCGAGACCTCGTGGGGCCCGGCCGACCTCGATGTCGCCCACTGCTCCACGGCCCTCGCGCTGCTGCACGGGGAGGCGTACGGACTGGGGTTCCGCGAGCGGTACGCGGCGCAGGGCGGGCGCCAACTCTCCGACGGCGAAAGCCACTTGTACTGGCGGCTGCTGGACGCGCTGGCCTACTCCCCCGACGCCGAGAAGGTCGCCGTGCCGTGGCGCGAGCTGGGGCGCACGGATCTGACTCCGGAGGTGCTGGGCGGGCGGCTCACCGCGTATGTGGCGGGGCTGCTGGAGCTGTACGGCTGAGGGAGGGCGGCCCCGAGCGGGGCTTCGGACGCCGACGATCAGGCCCAGACGCTCGGGCCCCGAGGCTCAGACGCCGAGGCTGAGACCCCGACGCTCAGAGCCAGACGCTCAGACGCCGGGTGCCGCCGCGACCACCCCCGCCGCCACGGCCGCGCCCAGCGCCGCATGGTCGGCGGTGTTCTGGTCCGCGTACCGCAGCGCGAAGTCGGCGACGGCGCGTTCGAAGGTGTCGGCGGCGCCGAGGTACGCGGCGATCGCTATGCGGTCGCCGGAGCGGGCGTGGGCGCGGGCCAGGGCGGTGCCGCACAGGTCGGCGTAGCTCTGCAGCCGGCCGGGGGCCATCCCGGCGACGTCCGCGGAGCCCTTCATGTCACGCAGCTGCCGCCAGTAGAACGCGCGTCCCTGCGGTCCGGTCATCCAGCCGAGGAAGATGTCGCTCGCGGCCTGCAGAAGCCGCTGGCCCGCGACGACCCGATGCCCTGGATGGAGATACGGGCCGGTGGGCAGATGCTCTTCGAGCACGGACTTGGCGGCCTCCTTGATCTGCAGGAACAGCGCGTCGTCCGCGTCCCGGCCGGCGAGCAGCACGATGAAGCAGCGGGTGCCGACACTGCCGACGCCGACGACCTTGCGGGCGGCGTCGACGAAGCGGTAGCGGTCGAGGAGGAGGCGGCGCTCCTCGGAGAGCGTGGAGCGGTAGTCGCTGAAGATCTTGCGGAGCGAGGCCATGTCGGGGGCTCCGGCCGGCTCCAGCAGCGGCGGGTCGTGGACGATGCGGCGGCGTCCGTCGACGGTCTCGGTGAGTTTGCCCAGCGCATGCAGACTGCTGCGGCGGCGGGCGCGCGCGAGGCTCGACTCGACACGTCTGCGGCGCCTGGCGGAACGGATCAGCGGGAGCAGCTGGTCGGCGTCGATGCGCTCGTACCAGACGGCCAGCTCGTTCTGCCCGGCGAGCCGCCGTACGGCCTTGCGGTACCCGCCCGCCGCGGCCTGCGCCGCGCGCCGGACCTGCTCCTCCGGGTGCCCGTTCTCGCGGGCCGCGACCGCGACGCTGGCCGCGAGCCGTTTGACGTCCCACTCGAAGGGGCCCGGAAACGTCTCGTCGAAGTCGTTGAGGTCGAAGAGCAGGCTGCGTTCCGGGGAGGCGTACAGGCCGAAGTTCAGGAGATGGGCGTCACCGCACAGCTGCACCATGAGCCCGGTGTGCGGCTGGGCCGCCAGATCGGCGGCCATCACGGCGGCGCCGCCGCGCAGGAACGCGAACGGCGACGCGGTCATCCGCCCGTACCGGATCGGCAGCAGCTCCTGAAGCCGGTCCCTGCCCTGCCTTTCGAGTACGGCGACGGGGTCGGGCCGGTCGGCGGCGGGGATCCAGGTGGCGTGCGCGGAGCGGGAGACGCTCTTGCGGGCCGCCTTGCCCTGGGCCGCGCGGTCCGCCGGGGTGGGCGTCGCGCCGTTCTGGACCACGGCCGTCAGTGCCGCACGGCTCGGGCGACGTCGGCGCGGACGTCGCCGGAGAGTGTGCGGGTGCTGCGGGCGGTGGCGTCCTTCGAGGCGCCCGCCGCGACGTCGCCCACGGTGACGACGACCGTGTCGAGGAGGTTGCCGCCCGGGTCACGGAAGTCGACCTGGACGGCGTACGTCTTCGTCGATGAGGCGGAGTTGGTGACGGTCACCTTGGCCGTGGAGCGCCCGTCGGAGCCGGTGGTCACGCCGCCGACCTTCACGTCGCCCTTGGCGTTCACGCCGTTCTTGAACTCGTCGAGCTTCCGGCCGGCCTCGGCGGTCGCGGAGGCCAGGGCGTCACCGGCCTGGGAGGCGAGGGAGGCGGCCGCGGACGCTGCCTTGGAGGCAGTGCCCGCGGGCGAACCGTTGTCCGAGCAGCCGGTGAGGGACACGGCCAGTGCCGTCGTCAGGGCCGTCGCGACCACCGCCGGGACCATCCCCCGTATGCCGGGGACCATCCGTCGTATGCCGAGCACCATCCCTCGTATGCCGAGCCTCTGCATCGCGTCTCCCGACGTGCTCGTCGTTTCTGCGGTTGCCTCAGTCAAGGCCGCGAGCAGGGCGCACGCATGCCGGGTCCGGCGAACGGGTGAAGCGCGCCCGCCGGGGCCGGGCGTTCGAGAGGATGAGGACGAAGCGCGTGGCGACGGTACGGGTGAGGCGGAGGCGGCGTGGGCGAGCGGCGGCGGCACATCGGGGTGGCGGAGCGGCGGGCCCGGCTCGCGCTGCGCCAGCGGCTCGCGGTGGCCGCGCGCGCGGCGGGTCCCGAGGAGGTCGCGGAGTCGCTGGTCGCGCTGCACGGGACCGATCCGGCGACGGTGTATCTGGCGGTGGGCGCGCGGCTGGCGGACGCCGGTAAGACGGTGGAGGAGGTCGACCGGGCGCTGTACGAGGACCGGTCCCTGGTCCGGATGCACGGCATGCGGCACACCGTGTTCGTGTTTCCCACCGAGCTGGCCGCCGTGGTGCATGCCTCGACCGGGCTCGCCATCGCCGCGAAGGCGCGGGCCGGGCTGATCAAGGACATGACGAGCGGCAGCGACGGGCGGCTGACCGAGGAGTGGCTCGCGGAGGTCGAGGCGTCCGCGCTCGCCGCCCTTGCCCGGCGCGGGCAGGCCACGGTGAACGAACTCACCCGGGACGAGCCGCGGTTGAAGGAACAGTTCACGTACGGCGCGGGCAAGAGCTACGAGAGTCCGCACACCGTGTCGTCCCGGCTGATGCGGGTCCTCGGCGTCGAGGGCAGGGTCGTACGCGGCCGGCCACTCGGCTCGTGGACGTCCAGCCAGTTCCGCTGGGCCGTCGCCCCGCCACATCCCGAACTCCCGCCCGCCGAGGCCCAGCCCGAACTGCTGCGCCGCCGGCTCACGGCGTGCGGGCCCGCCACGGAGGCGGACCTGAAGTGGTGGACGGGATGGAAGGTCACCGATGTGCGGCGTTCGCTGGCCGCGATCGGGGCGGTGGCCGTGTCGCTCGACGGCGGGGTGACCGGATACGTGGCCGACGGCGATCTCGGTCCTGTCGCCGGGCCCTCGTCGCCCTGGGCCGCGCTGCTGCCCGGTCTCGATCCCACGGCCATGGGGTGGCAGGAGCGGGACTGGTACCTCTCCCCCTCGCTGCGGCCCGCCCTCTTCGACGGCAGTGGGAATGTCGGGCCGACGGTGTGGTGGAACGGGCGAGTGGTCGGAGGGTGGGCGCAGCGGGCCGATGGTGAGGTGGTGTGGCGGGTCCTGGACGCGGAGGGGCTCGGGCGGGACGCCCACGACGCCATCTCGACGGAGGCTGCGCGCTTGCAGGCGTGGGTGGGGCGGACCCGGGTCACTCCACGCTTCCGGACCCCACTGGAACGGGAGCTGTCGTCGGGGTGAGTTTCTCGCCCCCGCCGCCCCCCAGACCCCCGCTGTCGGCCTGACGGCCTCGTCCCCAAACGCCGGACGGGCTGATTTCAGCCCCTCCGGCGTTTGAGGAGCGGGGTCTGGGGCGGAGCCCCAGGACGGGACGGGTAAGGGCGGCGGGGGCGAAAAAACTCGCCCCCGCCAAGAGGTCAGCGCGAGTACCTCATCAACGCCCGGACCATGTGGCACGTGGTGTCCGACGGCGGGTGGACGCCGATGAGTTCCGCGGTGGTGCGTATCGTCTCGTTACGGGCCTGGTTCGGCACATACACACCGGAGTCGAGCAGAGCGATCGCAAGGCGCATCGCCTTGAGCCGGCGATTGTGCGTGACGTACCACTCGCGGGGACGCCCCGGCGGCAGCGGGCGCTTCTCCATGGGCTCGTACGGCAGGTCCAGCAGGACCGCCCTCTTGGACGTGGACTGAGTGGGCAGCGGCTTCAGTGCGGCAGCGGGCACAGGCATCCTCCTGTCGCGGTCAGGGCACCGCCGGACCCCCCGGCGACACCCTCGAACACTGCTTCCAGTTTACTGGCTGCCACTGACATCCAGGGAGTCCACAGAGCCTCCCAAAGGTCCAGGTGAGCAAGGGAATTGTCGCCGTGTCACACCAGGTCCGCGAGGTGTGCGTGAGACGCGAGAAAATCGAACAGAGCGCCCGTCGCGGAGCGCAGGAGAGGGATACCGCCTTCGACCGCAGGCGGCGATGCCGTGACTCAGGTGGGATGGGGTGGTTCCCGTAACGTGTGCGCATGGAGATCTGGATCAATCCGGCCTGTTCGAAGTGCCGTAGCGCCATCAGCCTGCTCGACGCCGAGGGCGCCGACTACACCGTCCGCCGCTATCTGGAGGACGTACCGACGGAGGACGAGATCCGCGCCGTACTGGAGCGGCTCGGGCTCGAACCGTGGGACATCACGCGGACGCAGGAAGCTGTCGCCAAGGAGCTGGGGATGAAGGAGTGGGCCCGGGAGGCGGGTTCACGAGAGCGGTGGATCAAGGCGCTGTCCGAGCACCCGAAGCTCATCCAGCGGCCGATCATCACCGCGGACGACGGGACGGCCCTCGTCGCACGCACCGATGACGCAGTACGGGACGCTTTGTCCAGGTAGTCGCCAGGCAGTCGCCCGCAGTCGCCAACTCCCTTGTGACCTACGTTACTTCAGTGACCCCTGTAACTGTTGAGTAACCACGTTCGGCATCTCGTACATAGCGGCGTAACGCTCCCCTTCATTCAGGAGGCGCTCATGTCGCGCAGGAGAACTCTCAGCACCAAGAAGAAGCTCGCCCTGCTGGTCAGCGCCGCGGCCGTGGCCGGAGGAGGGGCCTTCGCCCTGGCCGCCACCTCGAACGCGGCGTCCGTGCAGAACGCGCAGAACTCGACGGTCTGCCAGGGACTGGCCACCGCGCTCGGCAACAACCAGAAGTTCATCGACGGCCAACGGGCCACTCCGGACGCGCAGTCGGCGGCCCGGATCGCCAACCGCGAGGCCGTCATCGCGCAGATCAAGGTTCAGCAGAAGGCGTCCGGCTGCACGGTCGGGGAGTCGGCTCAGGACTCCCAGGCCGCCACACAGCCCGCGCAGTCGGCTCCCGCGCAGAGCGCTCCCGCACAGTCCTCGCCCGCCCAGAGCGCTCCCGCGGACAACGCCGGTGGCGCCGTCGGCCAGCAGGTCTGTGCCGGTTCGACCGTCACGCTCTCCGGTGAGGGCGGCGCCCCGGCCGCGTCCAGCAATCAGTTCCCGGCCGGTACGAAGCTCAAGGTCACGAACCTGGACAACAACAAGTCCACCACCGTGGAGGTCACCTCGGTCTCCGGCAGCTGCGTCCTGCTGAACAACGCGGCCTTCGAACAGGTCCGGGAACCCGGCAAGTTCCTGATCCGCAAGGCCCGCATCGAGAAGGTGGGGTGACAGTCGCAGCTGCCGCTGATTTCCGGTCCTGCCGCCCCCTCCGGGAGCGGCAGGACCGGTTCGCGAACCGCAACGGTCCGCACTCCATCGACGTACACCTCAACGAAAGGGAAGAAAGGGAAGATTCGAATAAATCGCGCTCACCCTCATCGCATACGAGCCGTCCCACCCGGGATCCGCAAGAGGCGACCGGGCCGCCGATCGCGGTCGCGAACGCTCCCGTCGGGCGATGCCGAGTGACACCGCGCACACACAGCCCAGGTAACACGGGGTTCACATTCGGGCAATGATCGGGAAATCGCCTGTTGACAGGCTGCCGGACATCTCCCGCGGCGCCCCAGTGCCGCAGCGCCGCAGCACCCGCAGTGCGACTGAAGACCCACCCCGAAGGATGTGGCCCCGTGACCTTCAAGGCTGAGTACATCTGGATCGACGGCACCGAGCCGACGGCCAAGCTCCGTTCCAAGACGAAGATACTGGGCGACGACGCCAAGGGTGCCGAGCTGCCGATCTGGGGCTTCGACGGGTCCTCCACGAACCAGGCCGAGGGTCACGCCTCCGACCGCGTACTCAAGCCGGTCGCCACCTACCCGGACCCGATCCGCGGCGGCGACGACGTCCTCGTCATGTGCGAGGTCCTCAACATCGACATGACGCCGCACGAGTCCAACACGCGTGCCGCGCTCGCCGAGGTCGAGGAGAAGTTCGGCGCCCAGGAGCCGATCTTCGGCATCGAGCAGGAGTACACCTTCTTCAAGGGCTCGCGCCCGCTCGGCTTCCCCGAGGGCGGCTTCCCGGCCGCGCAGGGCGGCTACTACTGCGGTGTCGGCTCGGACGAGATCTTCGGCCGTGACGTCGTCGAGGCGCACCTGGAGAACTGCCTCAAGGCGGGTCTGGGCATCTCCGGCATCAACGCCGAGGTCATGCCCGGCCAGTGGGAGTTCCAGGTCGGCCCGCTGGCGCCGCTGGAGGTCTCCGACCAGCTGTGGGTGGCCCGCTGGCTGCTCTACCGCACCGCCGAGGACTTCGGCGTCTCCGCGACGCTGGACCCGAAGCCGGTGAAGGGCGACTGGAACGGCGCGGGCGCGCACACCAACTTCTCCACCAAGGCGATGCGCGAGGGCTACGACGCGATCATCACCGCGTGCGAGTCGCTGGGCGAGGGCTCCAAGCCGCTGGACCACGTCAAGAACTACGGCGCCGGCATCGACGACCGTCTGACCGGCCTGCACGAGACCGCCCCGTGGAACGAGTACAGCTACGGCGTCTCCAACCGCGGCGCCTCGGTCCGCATCCCGTGGCAGGTCGAGAAGGACGGCAAGGGCTACATCGAGGACCGCCGTCCGAACGCGAACGTCGACCCGTACGTGGTGACGCGTCTGCTCGTCGACACGTGCTGCTCCGCGCTGGAGAAGGCCGGCCAGGTCTGATCCGTTCCGGACTCCTGCGAGGGGGCGCCCACCATTCCCGGTGGGCGCCCCCTCGCGTTGTCAGTGGCGCGTGCCAGTCTTGATCCATGCAGAGCGACAAGGCCCTCACCGACGCATCCCTCGCCATCAAGGTCGAGACGGAGAACTGGCAGAAGCACGCGCGGATTTCGGCGGAGCAGCTGCGGGAGCTGGTGGAGCGGATCGGTGGTGACGGCGACCACTACCTGGTCGTGCAGCGCATACCGGATGTCCCGGACGTGTTCATCCAGACGTGGCACGAGCACGGCGGGGACTACCAGTTGGAGTACCGGGAGAGCCGCAGCCGCTTCTTCGGGACGGTTCTCGCCGACCGCGACCGGGTCGCGGAGGCCATGGCGGGCTGGGCCCGGCAGGAGGACGGCTGGGACGCGGGGATCGCATGGGAGCCCCTCGGGCACGATGCCCCGGAGGAGATCCCGGAGCTTCCGCAGGGCGTACGGGAAGAGGTCGAGGAGCGGATCCGGGAGCTGCTGCGCTGCGGCTACGGCGACCGGGCGCAGCTGGCCGAGGACGCCGAGGAGTACCTGGTCGACGGTGACAGCCGTCCCGTGTCCAAGCCGCAGGCGCGGCAGCTCGTCGACCGGCTCTGGCTGGAGCGCCTCGCCGAGCAGGAGACCTGGGAAGGGATCACCGACCCCGAGCGCGTCACCCGGGTCTTCGCGGCACTCGACGCGAGCGGCATCACCGCGCGCGAGAACTTCACCTGCTGCCGCAACTGCGGCACCACGGAAATAGCCGCCGAGCGCGGCGAGGGAGCCCGGGGCTTCGTCTATTTCCACTCCCAGTGCACGGAGAGCGCGGCCGCGGGGCACGGACTGACGCTGCTGTACGGCGGGTTCGACGACTCGGCCGAGACCACGGCCGCCGTCGGACGCGAGGTCGTCGCGGCGCTCACCGCGGCCGGACTGTCCACGGAGTGGGACGGATCCCCGGACAGAGCGATCACGGTCACGGGCCTGACGTGGCACAAACGGCTGGTCGGATAAGGAGACGCAACGTCAAGTTCACGCCAAGGAAGCGTCCGACCTGTGAGAGGAGTCTCCTGCCCGGCTCCGGCTTCTGCTTCAATGGGACCATGGCCAGCTTCCAGAAGTACACCGCGACGGGTCGCCATGACCTCGAGCCCTTCTGGCCTTCCCGTCAGCACCACGACTTCGACCGGGTGTGTTGCCGCGCGATGAACGCGCGGGCCCTCTAAAGCCGTACACCCCGGCCTTCGGCCAGCGCGCACGACGTACGTCCTCGACGACTGAGACCACGAACTCACGGTCGTCGAGCTCTCCGACGAACTTCTCGCGCGAAAGAGCTGACCTCACATGGCGAACACCCGTTCCTTCTCCTCCGTCGCGACCTCCCCCGCTCTCGACTTCGCTCGAGCGGGGGGACCCCCATCCGCCCCGTCCACCGGCTCGGCACGGCACCGACTGCGCGCCGTCGACCGGGACGAGGTGGTCGACGTCGCCGACTTCCTGCCGCCGGGCGCCACCTGGCTGCCCGCCCCCCAGCACACCCTGCCCGTGCTGCCGGGCCAGCCGCCGATGATCGGCTACCTGGTCCTCGTACCCGCCGACCAGCAGCCCGTGCTGCCGGTCGCCGTGCCGGACCGGCCCGAGCCGTCGGTGGCCGCCGCCGGCGACGACCCGCTCGTCCGCGTCGACACCGTGCAGCGCACCGCCGAGGTCGACGGGCAGCCCCTCGACCTCACCTACCTGGAGTTCGAGCTGCTCGCGCATCTCGTCGCGCATCCGCACCGGGTGCACACCCGGGACCAACTGGTCACCACGGTGTGGGGCTACGGGCATGTGGGCGACGGGCGGACCGTCGACGTCCATGTCGCGCGGCTGCGCCGCAAGCTCGGTGCCGAGCACCGGCAGGCGATCCAGACGGTGCGGCGGGTGGGGTACAAGTACGCGCCGCCGACGGGGCGTTGACCGTGCGCCGCTGACAGAGGTCGTGCCGCGGCGGATCTTCTGTCAGCAGATTTCCGTTCCGTCCGGCGGAGCGTCCGGGCAGAGTCGTCGGTATGAGACTTCTGATGCTGGGCGGTACGGAGTTCGCGGGGCGCGCCGTTGTGGAGGCGGCGCTCGGACGGGGCTGGGACGTGACCGTCTTCCACCGGGGACGGCACGAACCCCCTGCCGGGGTACGGTCGTTGCTGGGCGACCGCACCACATCCGACGGGCTCGCGGCGCTTGCCGAAGGTGAGTGGGATGTCGTCGTCGACACCTGGTCGGCGGCGCCGCGGGCCGTCCGGGACACGGCGCGGCTGCTGGCCGGTCGCGTCCGGCAGTACGTGTATGTGTCGAGCTGCTCCGTGTACGAGTGGCCTCGGCCCGCCGGATACACCGAGGAAACGGCCCTCGTGGAGGGGGCGTCCGCCGGCGCGGAGCAGACCGACTACGCGCGGGACAAGCGGGGCGGTGAGCTGGCCGTGCTCGACGCCTTCGGGGCGGAGCGTTCGCTGCTGGTGCGGGCCGGGCTGATCCTCGGGCCGTACGAGAACGTCGGGCGCCTGCCGTGGTGGCTGAACCGGGTCGCCCGTGGTGGGCCCGTGCTCGCGCCCGGGCCTCGTGATCTCCCCCTCCAGTACGTCGATGTCCGTGACCTCGCCGAGTGGGTCCTCGGGGCGGTGGAGCGGGGGCTGGGCGGGGCGTACAACCTGGTCGCGCCTCAGGGGCACACCACGATGGGGGCGCTTCTCGACGCGTGCGTTCAGGTCACCGGGGCCCAGGTGGAGCTTCGGTGGACCGATCCCGATGTCGTCCTCGACGCGGGGATCGAGCCCTGGACTCAGCTGCCGGTGTGGGTGCCGGGTGGGACTGATCTCCACGATGCGCTGCACCGGGCGGATGTGTCCCGTGCGGTGGGGGCCGGGTTGCGGTGTCGGCCCGTGCTGGAGACCGTCGCCGACACCTGGAGCTGGCTCCGGAGCCTTGGCGGGGTTGCGCCGCAGCGGGCCGATCGGCCTGCGGTGGGGCTGGACCCTGTGGTGGAGGCGAAGGTGCTGGGGTAGGTTTTTCGCCCCCTCCACCCCTACCCGTCCCGTACCTGGGGGCTGCCGCCCCCAGACCCCCGCTATCAGCCTGAACGGCCTCGTCCTCAAACGCCGGACGGGCCAAGAATCAGCCCATCTGGGGTGCAGGTAACACCACCCCGGCCGGGGTGCTCGGCCCAGTGACCTGTGCGATCGGGTCGGCAAGACTACGCGCATGGAGACGCAGAGCAGCGACATCCGTGCGCGAGTGCGGGACGTCGTCGTGGCAGGTGGGCGCGGGCTTGTGCTGGCGGTCGTGGGGCCGGCCGGGTCGATCACCCTCTTCGTGCTGGCCGTCGTGTCGATCGTGCTCGTGCCGCTCGGGGTCGGAATCGTCACGACGCCGTGGGTGCTGACGGGCGTGCGGGCGTTCGCGGACCGGCGGCGGGTGGTGGCCGCGGAGTGGTGCGGGGTGCGGATTCCGGCCATGCCGTATCGGTCCGTCCCGGAGGGGGCGAGCCCGTGGGCGCGGTGTTTCCGGATGCTCGGGGACCGGGCCACCTGGCGGGACCTGGCGTGGCTGCTGTTCGACATGACCGCCGGGTTCGTCACCGCGGTGCTGCCCGCCGCGCTGCTCTGCTACCCGGTGGAGGGGTTCGCGCTGGCGCTCGGACTGTGGCGGGTCTTCACGGACGGCACGCACGTCGGATGGTGGTACGGCTTCGTGCCGATCTCCGGACAGGGGTCGGCACTCCTCGCGGGCGCGCTGGCCGCCGTACTCCTCGTCGGCTCCTACTACCTCTCCCCGGCGCTGCTGCGCGCCCACTTCCTCCTCACCCGCTCCGTACTCGCGTCCGGGAACGGCGAACTCGCCGAGCGGGTGCGCGTGCTGACCGAGACCAGGCGTGACGCCGTCGACACCTCGGCGGCCGAACTGCGGCGTATCGAGCGGGATCTGCACGACGGGGCGCAGGCGCGGCTGGTGGCGATGGGCATGGATCTGGGGACGATCGAGGCGCTGATCGAGAAGGATCCGGCGAAGGCCAAGGAACTGCTGGCCCAGGCCCGCAAGTCCTCCGCCGACGCGCTCACCGAGCTGCGGGATCTCGTGCGGGGCATCCATCCGCCAGTGCTCGCCGAGCGCGGACTCGGTGACGCGGTACGGGCGTTGGCGCTGCGGCTGCCCCTCGCGAGCGAGGTGAACGTGGATCTCGCGGGGCGGCCCGACGCACCCGTCGAGTCCGCCGCCTACTTCGCCGTCAGCGAGGTGCTGACCAACGCGGTCAAGCACTCGGGCGGCGACCGCCTCTGGATCGACCTGCACCACACGGACGGCATGCTGCGGATGGCGGTCACCGACAACGGCAGCGGCGGCGCGCGGATCGGCGCCGGCTCGGGACTCTCCGGGGTGGAGCGGCGACTCGGTACATTCGACGGCGTCCTGGCCGTCAGCAGTCCCGCGGGCGGTCCCACCATGGTCACCATGGAGATCCCTTGCGCGTTGTGCTAGCCGAAGACCTGTTCCTGCTGCGCGACGGACTGGTCCGGATGCTCGAGGCGTACGACTTCGAGATCGCCGCGGCCGTCGAGAGCGGGCCCGAACTCAGCCGCGCCCTGGCCGAGTTGGAGCCGGACGTCGCCGTGGTCGACGTACGGCTGCCGCCCTCGCACACCGACGAGGGGTTGCAGTGCGCGCTGCAGGCCCGCCGCGACAGGCCCGGGCTGCCGGTGCTCGTGCTGTCGCAGCACGTGGAGCAGTTGTACGCGCGGGAGCTGCTCGCCGACGGCACGGGCGGGGTGGGCTATCTGCTCAAGGACCGGGTGTTCGACGCGGAGCAGTTCATCGATGCCGTGCGACGGGTGGCGGCGGGCGGGACGGCCATGGACCCGCAAGTCATCCAGCAGCTGCTGTCGCGGCGGTCCACCGTCGACCAGCCGCTCGGGCGGCTCACCCCGCGCGAGCTGGAGGTGCTCGAACTGATGGCGCAGGGCCGCTCGAACGCGGCGATCGCGGGTCAACTCGTGGTCACGGAACGGGCGATCGCCAAGCACACCTCCAACATCTTCGCCAAGCTGGGCCTCGAGGTCTCGGACGACGACAACCGGCGGGTGCTCGCGGTCCTCGCGTATTTGGATCAGGGGCGCTGAATATCATTCAAATCTGCTGGTTCAAACCTCCTGGGGGAGATCAACTCCCGTTGAAACGCGGGCTTCTGGGCCCATTGTGCCGGAATTGACCTCATGAACTTCTAAGATTTTCCTGGGTTTCTGAACGCCCCACGCGCCCCCTGCGTATGGAATGGAGCCGCTTCACTCCTGTCGGGCGCCTCGATGCCCCGCAAGGAAGTCAGAGGAGTTCCATGGGACGCAACATACGAAAACGCCGTTCGCCGCTGGCCGTTCGCGCCGTTGCCGCGTCGGCAGCTCTCGCGATCGGTGGGGGCGGGCTGATCTGGGCGAATTTCTACGCCTCGGCACACGAGGAGAACAACTCCCCCAACACCACGAAGGCTGCCACCGCCCAGGTGGCCACGATCAGCTGCCCCGATGTCGGGCAGAAGCTCTCCGACGTGCCGAACCAGGCCCGTACGGAGGTCGACGGCGAGCTCGCCACGCTCGACCAGCAGATCACCGACGCGTACCAACGCCTTGCCACCACGCGGGATGCACAGGCCAGGGACGCCAGTTTCGTCCAGAACTCCGTGCTCGGACCGCTCAAGGACCGGCGTGCGGCGATCATCGACCGGATCCAGCTGGAGATCACGCGGGTCGGCGGCACCGCACCGGACTCGCTGGACGGTCTTGCCACCTGCGCCGGAACCACCGCCGACCAGACGCAGACCAACGCCGGTGGCTGGAACAACAACAATGGTCAGAACAACAATGGCCAGAACAATTCCGGGCAGGGCCAGAACAACAATGGCGGCGCCACGGCCAGCGCGGCCCCGAGCGCCTCGGCCTCCGCGCCCGCCGGCAATGGCGGTCAGGCCGGAAACGGTCCCGTCGCGGCCGACTTCGTGGACATCACGAAGGTCCAGCCGAATGTGGCCCGGAAGGCGCGGACCCGGGCCGGCGGTTCAACCGGAACGTTCACGAGTTCCTGTGGCGTGAACGCCAACAAGAAGTTCAACACCGACAACGTGATCGTGGCTCCCGGCGTCACCAACGGCGCGCACCACCTGCACGACTACGTCGGTAACCAGTCGAACGACGCCTTCGCCAACAACGACACGTTCGCGGCGGCTCAGACCAGCTGCACCAACCAGGGCGACAAGTCGTCGTACTACTGGCCGGTCGTGCGTATCCAGAACGGTACGCAGGACTTCGACCAGAACAACGACGGCGGTGGCAAGGAAGGCAACGTCGGTCAGATCCAGCAGGTCAAGCAGGCGCAGATCAAGTTCGTCGGCAACGCGAAGAGCAAGGTCGTCGCGATGCCGAAGTTCCTGCGGATCATCACCGGTGACGCGAAGACCACGACCAACGGCCTCGCGAACGCCAACGCCCACTGGAGCTGCACCGGCTTCGAGAGCAAGGTGCAGCTGACGACGCAGTACCCGATCTGCCCCCAAGGCAGCAGCGTGGTGCGCACGTTCGCCTTCCAGAGCTGCTGGGACGGCCAGAACATCGACAGCGCGAACCACCGTACGCACGTGGCCTTCGCCGACGCCCAGGGCAACTGTGCGAACGGCTTCAAGGCGATCCCGCAGCTGACGATGCGCCTGGTGTACAACGTGCCGGCGCCGGTCATCCAGAACGGGCAGGTCAAGAACGCCTACGCGGTGGACGGCTTCCCGGAACAGCTGCACAAGCCGGCCACCGACCACGACGACTTCATCAACGTCTTCGACGAGAACACGATGAACACCCTGGTCAACTGCATCAACACCGGCCAGCGCTGCAAGTAGTAACACCCACGGCAGTAACACCCACGGAGAGAGCCGGTGGCGGGATTCCCCGCCACCGGCTCTCTCCGTTGCCCCGCAGTCCCGCGCGGTCAGCCGCTGTGATGACCGGCGTGCGCGGCTCCCTCCTCCAGGGTCCCGCCGAGCCGGCCGCGCAGCGTCGTGACCAACTTCTGGTCCCCGACGGCGACCCATTTGGCGCCGACGAGGTAAGAACCGCCGTAGTCCTTGGCCCCGTTGAGCCACTCGCGCTGCCCGCGGTCGGTGGCGAAGGTCGCCAGGATGAACTTGCCGTCGCTGATCCTGCAGACGCCCTGGCGGATCTCGTCCGCGTCCGTCTGGATGTCCGGCGTGCACTTCACCTCGGCCGCCAGATCCTCCAGGCTGCCGGTCGCCGTGGCCGGGACGGTGTCCTCGGTCGTGGCCGCCTTGTCGCCCGATCCGCCGCAGCCGGTGAGCATCAGCAGGGCCACGGCCGCCCCGGCCAGAAGCTTCTCGCGTGTCAACCTCATACGTTCCTCCGGTACCTGTCGGCGCTCACGCCGATGAGAGCCCCGGCGAGGGCTCTGCCTTCGATACGGCTCCGGGACGCCCCGTGCTCAATCGACCGCTGTTCCGCGAGGTGATCCGGTGCCGCGAGGGGCACGTCCGCGCGAAGGTGTCCCCTGCCGGCGGCACGGACCTGAATCCCCCGCTCCCAGCGGGGGAGGGCGTCAACAGCGGTCGATGGCGAACCTCACTCGACCAGCACTGGACCCGGAGGCGGATACGCCCCCTTCCGGGCCTCCGGTCTCCAACGTGACCATCCAATGATTCGCTCGTTTTGCTGAACGTGCAGTCACAGGATGTAGCCCCGCGCCCCGCACCCGCCTCCGGACCGGTCGTCGACGTCGAGCAGGCCGAGGCCGCGCTCGTCGAGCACTATCCGCGGCTCGTCCGGCTCGCGTATCTGGTGCTGCCACCGAGCCTCGGCCGCAACCGCCGGGTGCTGACCGCGCACGCCCTCACCCAGCGCGCGCTGCCCCGGGGCCGTACGTCCGGTGACGCCACGGTCATCCCGGTCCAGCAGACCGGCGGCGGCCGCGACGGCGACCCGGGCTACGCCTTCGTACGCCTCCAAGTGGTGCGTACGGCGCTGGAGGCGGGCCTGCCGCTGAAGCGGCGGGCGTGGCCCAAGCGGTCCCAGCTGCCGCCGCTGCTGCCCCAGGTGTGGGGCCTCAGGCTCTTCCCGCGCTCGGGCGGCGCCGACGAACTCGCCCTGGACCAGCGCCTGTCCGCGCTCTCCGGACCCGCCCGCGCCGCTTATGTGCTGCGCGGTCTGGAGAAGCTGTCGGACGCGGACGTACGGAAGGTGCTGACGGCGGCCGGGGCCGAGGACCCGGGCGCGGCGCTGGCGGAGGCCGGTGGCGCGCAGGCCCACGAATCCCTCCTCAACTCCCCCGAGTTCGACCCCTGTTCTCTGCACGCCCGGCCCACCGACCTGATGCGGCGCAGGCAGCACATGAAGGCCGCGCTGGCCGCCGCCGCGGCTGTGGCCGTGTGCGGTGCGCTGCTCGTGCTGCCCGGGGACGGGTGGGGGCCCGACGGTGCCGCGGCGCCGTCGTACGCGCAGAACCCGGCGGCCGAAGCCGCCCTGGATCCCGGCAAGTTGACCAAGGTGGCCGCCACCGCCTGGGAGTCGTCCGCGCGCACCGACTTCTCCGTGTGGCCCGCGCGCGGGAACCTCGTCGGGAACCGCGCACTGCTGCGGCGCGCGCTCGCCGTGTGGGCACGGCCCGGCGAGTCCGTGGCGGTCTCGGCGACCCCCGGCACCCCGTCGGGCGCCCCGCCCGGACCGCCGCAGCTGCTGTACGCGGGCGAGGTCGACCAGGCGCGTGTGGTGATTCTCTACGACGGTCTGCGCATCGCGCGATACGCCGAGCCGAAGGACGGCACGACCGGGGCGGCCCTCGACTTCGCCCGCGTCGACGGCGCGACGGGGGCCGAGGCGGACGCGGTGGTCCTCGACCGTGCCGACGGCAACGTCCGCTATCTGACGGCCCCTTGGGTGACCAAGGCCGCCGAGCGGGACCTGATGAAGCCGTCCTCCGGTGCGATGGACCTCGCCCTCTCGGCCGAAGGCGTCACCGCTCCGCTGGCCGGCCCGGCACAGACCGGCACGTGCACGTCGTGGAACGTGCTCCAGCTGACGGACAACTCGGGCACGCGTCTGACGGCCGACCTCGGCGAGCTGACCCCGGCGCACCTCACCTCGGGGCAGCCCTCGGCACCGCACGAGGCGTCCGGCTCCGAGGCGCTGCGGACCTGGGCGCCGTTCGCCTGCTCACTCGCCTCCGTGCGCTCGCAGGGCGTGCGGTCCGTGAACGCCTGGCAGTACGCGCAGCAGCCGCTGCCCGACGCGAGCGGCAGCGCCGCCTGGGTCTGCACACGGGCCGACACCTGGCGGGGCGGCGGCACCCGCGTGCTCGCGCAGTTCCGCACGCCGGGCGGGCCGTACGGGGCGGTCGCGGCGAAGGCCGAGAACTCGCCCGCGTGCGGCTCCCGCGACCCCCATGTGCTGGCGGGTGTGCTGTGGAAGTCGGGCACGGGAACCTGGTACCTCCTGGCGGCCGGGAGCCAGGACACGGCGTCGATCACCGCGACCGGCGGGGTCAGCGGGTCGGCGCAGGGCAGCGTGCTCGCGGTGCGGACGAAGCGGGGGGCCCAGGCCGGGCTGAAGGGGAGTCTGGACGACGGAAGGTCGATCGCGGGACTGCGCTAGCTGTTCTGTCCACGGAGGTTGGTGACAGTGATCACGGCTGGGTGATCTTGAACGAGTGAGGGCCTTCCGGGTTCGGTGTGGATTGCGACGTCTACA
>NZ_JBVHXR010000038.1:33260-53714 GCF_055569295.1 Streptomyces sp. NPDC029292 | reverse complement strand
GACTGCACACCACCAGACACCGTTGGGTTGTGGTGGGGGTAATTCTGGTGGTTCTCTTTCCTCCTTTCTTCTTTTTTTTTTGTCCCCCCGCCTCTTTCCCCCCCCCCCCCCCCCCACGCTGGGGGTGTGCGTCGACTGCTAGCCGCCGTAGGTCTCGATGACCTGCAGCTCGACGGCGAGGAGGCGGCTGATGCGGGTCACGATCTCGGCCGGGACGGCGATGGTGGCGCCGTTGTAGCCGTCGGCGTCGAAGATCGTCATCAGGGCACCGCCGGGGGCCGCGGGGTCGGCGCGTCGCAGGCCGGACAGATCGGAGATGAGGCCGTAGAGCTTGTCCGGCCCGTCCTCCTGTCCTTCGGGAGCTGGGGCCCCGAGCGGGTGACGGCCGCCGTAGCGGATGGCCGTTGCCTGGAGGTAGCGCTTGGTGTCGTTGATCATCTGGTGAAGGTCGGGGCCGTGGTGGACGACGGCGATGTGTTCGGCTACGCCCTCGTGCTGCACGTGCCACTGCTTGACCTGGTCGGCACGGCTGGGAAGGCCCTCGGGTCCTCCGATGATCAGGTGCGTGGAGTCCGGGAGGTCGACTCGGATGAGGAAGCCGACGCCCTGAATGGGGACGACGTTCCCCCTGATGCCCTGCTCGTGCAGTGCGGTGAGGACGGGTGCGTACTGGGGGCCGATCTCATCGGCCGAGTAGGCCATGCTGATCGCCCAGTCCACGAACGGTTTGGCGTCGATGGTCCAGGGCAGTTCACCGCGGTCGACGACAGCGTCCTGCGGGTTGCGGCGCATCCAGAGCAGGTTCAAGACCGGGCGGGACACAGGCTTGGGCGGCGCGGGCCACAGCGTCACCTGGTCCCCAGAGCTGGGGAGGGTGAATACGACCTGCTTGCCGTAGAGGCCGGTTGCATCAAGCTGTGCGCGCTCCCGGATGGCGGTCGCGAGGTCGGTCATGGAAATGGGGTTTTCGGTCACGTAGGTGACTCCATTCCGGAGCGTGGGTTCCTGGGGGCTTGCCCTGCCCCCATCGGAATTGAGGTTCTTGAAATCACGTCAATGTTCTGCGGATTCAAATTGAGCGCTCTGTGGAGTTTTCAAGGATCGGTAACCGGGGTGGATCTATTTTTTGTCGAGCTTGGCGGGCGAACTTTCGGTTTTCATTCCCGCCCCTTTTCGACATAGGTAAATCTACGTTTCTTTGGGTGGTGGGTCAACCTCAGAACACGAGTATCGGGAGAGGAGTTGGATGCATTTGCTTGCCGGTCGAGTTGCGGCCGAGGTTTCCCAACTATGCGGCCTGCACTCGGCCACGGTGCGGTACCGACTGCCGTGTGGTGCCGTTGAGTACCCCCTCCCCTTCCCGGCGAAAAAAATGAGGGGCCCGAACGGGAGGGGTGCAAGGATGCGGCGAAGCCCGTCCTTGCACCCCTCCCGCCGAGGGCCCCACACTCGGAAAGCCGGGAAGAGGGAATGCCCTGGCCGGCTCGCCGCGACGCCGAGGGAGTAAAGCCGGGCAGTGCCGTCTGCGGCTCAGACGGGGAGCCTGAGCTGTCGGCAGGTCTCCCGCCACAGCTTCTCGAAGTTGTCCTTCTGTTTCTCGATCACCCCGCTCGGGGCGATTGCGTGGAACTCCTCAACGGTGGGGAAACGTGAACCGCGTGAGACGGCCTGACTGCGGACATGGCCAAGGGGGTGCAGGAGTCCTTCTTCGACGTGCTCGCCGCCGTCCTGGGCGCGACTGCGTATGAGGCGATCGACCTGCGCGCGCGTTCCCCTGAAAACGACCTCGACTGACCGGCTCGCCTTCCCCTTCCGGGACGCGTCGCGGCACGCTGGCTGCGGTTCGCGGCAGACGGCTCCGTGCCACTGCACGCACGGCGGTGTTCGCTCGCCCGTGTCGGGGTCGAGGCAGCCGGGCCACGGGGAGCGGCAGGATTCGCCGTGCCGCTCTCGGCAGTTGTCGGTGCGGGCCGCTGGGAACACGCGGCGTATCCGGTACAGAGCCCATTCCGCGGAAGCCAGGTGGTCCTCCAGTGCCTGGAGCGCCGCGGTGTTGCCGTCCTCGGCAACCCGGTCGTACAGGGTCTCCTTCGGGTAGAACGAGCCGTTCTCGTTCAGCGCCATCGACGTGTACTCCAGGGCCAGCACCTCGACAGCCTGCTGAGGGTGGTCGCGCAACCGCGCCATATGGGCTGGCCGGGAGGCGCACGAGCCCGAATAGACACAGAACGTGCAGTACGACTTGGGCCACCAGAAGCCGAATTCGGCGAACAGCCGGGTCTCCACGACGTCGCGGTCCCAGCCCTGCTCGATGAGCGGGTACTCGACAGTGCAGATGGTCCTGCGGGCCTTGGTGTTCTCCTTCTGCTGGCACGCGTCATACGTTGTGGCCCGCTTCCCCTCGCGGGCGTGGTAGCCGACGATCTTCCGGAACGGCCTGTCGGGGAACTCGGCCAGCCCCCACTGGTCCAACGGCCAACCCTTGTATTTCAGCGAGCACGTGTTCCCGCCGGCGGCCTGGACGACGGTGCCGTTGAGCGAGAGCTCGTCCATAAGGGTCCAGCGTCCACGCGGGATGAACTTGTGCGGGGCGCGGGAGTCGGCAAGGACTTCCCAGCCGTCCGCTTCGTACGGACCGCACCGCGCGACCTGGATATACCGCACCCGATGCCGCCGGAGGAGGGGAAAGATGTGTTCCTCGATGAGCCTGATGGTGTCCCCCCATTCCGAGCCGACCGTGGCAGTGATCACGATCAGGTCGGAGAGGTCCGGCTCCAGGCCGTAGCTGAGAGGGGCGCGCAGCATTTCAATCAAGATCAGTGTCGAATCTGCCCCCAATCCGTAGGACAGAACGGTCGGCGGCTTGACGCCGACCACAGTGGGGAGATGCTCGTCCCAAAGGTCGAGTTGGAGCACTTCGGGGCTATGGGCACCCATGTGATGTCTACCTCTTGCCGAAGGTGGGTTCCGGGGGCCTTGCCCTGCCCCCGTTACGACGTAGGTGAATCTGCGTTCGGGTCCGAGCAGGTAGGGCACGTCCTGGCGATGCCGCTGCTCTCCGTCAGGTGCGAACGACCGCCCGCAGTCCAGGCGTTGGGCACCGGATGCCGCCCGCGCCGTAGGCGGGCGGCATCCACTCGGCCGGTGTCAGGTCGTCGGCCGCCTGGCTGCCTCGGTCCGACCGGCAGCCGGTTCCGACGGCCTCACGTCATGGGCTAGTCGGCCGTGAACCGAACGCTACGGACCGTGGTGCCGTCCCAGGCACTTGCGTTGCCGTGGGACTTGATGTCGGCTGTGAATCGGGTTTGCGCGACTGCGCGGGCCGCAGCCTCGGTCGGGGCCTCGTCTGCTGGGATCGAGTACTCCCATAGCCCGTCGTCCCCGCCGTCGTCGGGGTGCTGGAACTGGATCACCCATCGTCCGGAGGAGGCGAACACGACTCCGCCGTCGAGCGTGATCTGCATGGGCACGGAGTCCTCGCCCCAGAGCCGGATGCCGATCTCGGTGAGCCCGTCAAGGTGGACGGAAACCCGCAGTACTTCGGCTTCGTCGATGTAGAAGAAGCCGGTGGCCCCTGCGATGGTGACGTTCGGGTGGCAGGGCATCTCTGGGTCGCTGTAGTCCGCGGCGGAGAAGTGGGCGTTCAGGTTCAGTTCCCGGCACACGGATGACTCGCCCTCGTCTTCGGCGTTGGCCAAGTGCTGGCGGATGGCCTTGGCGACGTCGCGGGCGACGTCCTCGGCAGGTTCCTCGGCGGGCGGCTCAGGGAAGCGGGCGATCTCGCCGAAGAAGGCGAATTCGCCGAATTCACCGAAGCGGTCGAGAACGGCCTCCAGAACCAGGTGACCGTGGTCGTCGACGTGGAGGGTGAAGGTGCCGGTCTCGGGCGCTGTCAAGCGGCCGTTGACCCCGTATGGGCCGCGCTCGGCCGCCCAGTTGCCGCCGAGGATCCTGGCAGCGCGCTGCGCGATGGCTGCTGGAGTACGCAAGATCTAGCTGATCCCTTCGTTTCCGGTGGGAGTTCGCGAGGGAGCGCGGTCGGCATGGCGTCTCGCTGACGTAGGCGCCGGGCCGACGGGCCGGGCCCGCAGCCGGGGGCCGGGCAAGGTGACAGCCCTGGCCCCCGGCGGGGCGTGGTGGTCAGTCGAGGATGATGAAGTTCTCGGGGTGCTCGATGGCCATCTGGAGCATTGCGGCGTCAGGGCCGCCCTTCGCCATGATCAGCGTGCCGCCGAAGCGGGTCATCTGCTCCTCTGTCAGCTCGCTCTCGCCGTGCTCGGTGAGGAATTCATCGACCGCGTCGAGCACGTCGTCGGGGTGGGTGAACTGGCCAGCCATTCCGAGCAGTCCGGCCGGCGAGCCGTCCTTCCACAGCTGCGCAGAGAACGAGCGGAAGACCGGGTCAAAGACCGCCTTGAGTTCGGTGGTCTCGTTCAGCCGGATCGGCGACTGCAAGTCCTTCAATTCCATGGGGACTCCTGGTCGAGAGTGGGTTCCCGGGGCCTTGCCCTGCCCCGTCCTTACATAGGTAAATCTATCTTTTGATGGTGAGGAGGTCAACTTGAAAAGGGGCTCTGTGCTGGGTAAATGCGACCGCTGGTGGTTTCTGTAGTTCGCTTCCGCCCTGTATGTCGCAGTCGGGTGGCGGGCTTGACCAGGTGTGTTGGGTTGCCGTGGAGATCGGCCCCCGGCCCCTCCCGGCGAAGAGAGATTTTGGGGGGCCGCCGGACGGAGTGCAGGGGAGGACGGTCAGTTTTTCTCCGTGACGTAGGAGCGGAGAAAAACTGGGCGGCCGACCTTGCGCGCAGTCCGCTGCGGTCTCCCACAATCGACAGCCGGGAGGGACATCACCCGCACTCGGCCACGCGCACCAATCACCCACCGGTCCGGACCCATTGCTGGGCCGAGCATGGCATTGCGGGCCGTACGCAGGTGATATTGATCTGGCGTCCCTCACTTAGGGACGGTCGATTGACGGAAGGGCGACTCCGGTGCCGACCGTTCCGGGAGCTCTATCACACGATGGACGGTCGACCAACTCGGATGCGCTCAAAAGCCAAGAGAGCTCATACTCCTTTCCCATGATGACCGCACAGCCAGCTCGCCGGTTTGGCCCTGACTTCGTGGCTGAACAAAGGCGCCGATACGGCCACCGCCGTCCTGAGGGCCGCCCCCTGTCCTACGACCTCGCCGTAGAAGACGAATACGAGCACTGGCGGGCTTGGCTGGACGCGCAGTTGGCGCTGCTGCCGGAGAAGGATGCCGAGACGTACGCAAGGAACCTCTGGCGGGATCAGAACTTTTGGAGTGATCACATCGAACTTGCCGCGGGCGAGGCACTGCGAGCGTCGGGCCTCGGGGTGGAGTACGAACGACTCTGGGGCACGCAGACGCCGGACTGGACCGTTCTTGACGACGCTGGGGAGCCGCTCGCGCTGGTCGAGGTCCTGACGCATAGCCCGTCGAAGGAGATGTACGGGAGAATGCGGGCCTGGCACGACCTGGTCGAGCGAGTCAAAGAGATCCCTGTGCCCGTGGTGTTGACTGTGGCCGGTCTTAGGGACCGTCCTTTGGAACCGCCGGACGCTCGCACGGCGAAGAGGATCGCCCAGGACCTGCGCCGGTATCTGCTGTCTCCATTGCATCGGACGGAGTTCCCGAGCCAGGGCTACACCTTCCTCTTGCAGGCTGATCGGCAGACGGGGACGACGATGCGTGCGCCGGCGATGCGCACGATCCTGGTCCCGCCGAGCAGTATGGCCGGGGTCGTCTCGGCTCAGCCCCTGGTCGCGGGGATCGACGAGAAGGTGCGCAAGTACCGTGCCCTGGCTGAGGAGACCGGTCTGCCTCTGATCGTCGCCGCAGGCGCTGACAAGTTCACGGGCCTGGGCATTGAACAGCTCGACTGTCTCCTCAACGGCGAGCACACGGTGACCGTGCAGTTCAACTACGGCGACACGTTCATCCATGCCCCCATCGATCTCCAGCCCGGCAATCCGCCCCGGTGGGCGATGCCTCCGGAGCTGGCCGGCGTCCTCTGGGTGGACAACGAGTTCCCGTTCACGGCCAAATGGCGGCCGAACGCGACAGCTCTGAAGCCTGCGCCAGACCGCCTCACAGGAATTTGGAATCGCTCAAGGCCCGCGGGGTGAAGGGCCCCGACCGTGCTGAACGGAGGTCCTGCTCGCCGTCTACGAACCGAACCTCTGCTGCCGTGGCCCTTAATCAGCTCCACTGGCTAGCGCGGTTAGGTGAGTCTCCAGCCCATCGAGCAATACAACAGCATCATCCACAGTTACGTACGACATGCAGATCGAGGCTGTGGCATCGGACTCCACTTTTATCTCAAACTCGTCATATGTGGAGTCGTCGTCCCAGGAATAGGTTCCCGGAGGTGCGGCGGCAATTCCATCGGGACCCTCGTCAAACCAGTCGCATCCGAAGATGACTTCGAGTGTCCTGCCAAGAGCGTTCTGCGGAATCCCCTTGAAGTCCACCGTGGCACGCCCGTGATCATCGAAACCTACGAAGCCTGTTGCTTCGCCCGGACGCTCCACCCTCATCCGTGGATCACAACAACCCGTTGGGGGTTCCATACGCCCAAGACCTGGGAACGCGGCGGTAAAGGCGACCAGGGCGGCATCCTGCTGGGCGGTCCAGGCTGTGTGCCAGTCATCAAGGGCACGGCGGGCATGCGGCTGCATGGGCTCTCCGATCCATCACGATCGAGAAGGCCAAGGGGTATGGCGGTACAACTCGTTGCAGGCTGGTCCCGATCGCCTGGCTCGCCGCGGGGCCGGCGAGTGCTGTGGGCCGGGGCCTGTCCACTTACCCGGAGCTGTGTCCAGAACCGTTGGGTTTTTCCCGTGGCCCGGGCTCAGCGGGGCTACGGGGGTGTTGGGCGCGGCCTCGGTGCCGTTGTCGTGGCTTTGTCGGTTCGGAGACGAACCGCAGTGTCATCGATGTGTCAGGACTGAGCTGGATGGACAACGGGCCAGGGACAGCAGGCTGTTGACGGTCTCGGTGCATGTGCGTTCACCTCAAGGGCGTGTCGACGCCGCGGCAGTGGTCTCGGATCCGCGTAGAGCTGCCTCGGCCATCCGGCTCAGGACCTGGGTCACAGTGGCGTGGCCGACTCTGTCGGAGGGCAGTCTGTGCCCGGCGCCCAAGACGGGCGGGTGCAAGCGCGCGTTGGGCAGTTGCCGAGCCAGTTCACAGGTCTGGGACAGAGGGATCCAGTCGTCCAACTCGCCGGTGAGGATCTCGACTTGGTCAGCCAGTTCGTCGAGGGCGTGGAGCCTTGCTGAGGTGGTGTAGGTGCGCAGTGATTTCCACAGCTGAGCGATCTGCTCCGTGTGCGTGCGGCGGATGGCCTGCCGGCTCGGAGGTGGGGTGGGGTCCTGGTGCTGCACATCGGGGCGAAGGGCCCATGGGTGACGGCTCGGGAGTCGACGCCGTACGACGTCGGCGGCTGGCGGCAGCCAGCAGATGGGATACGAGTAGCTGGCACGAGCCGCAGCCTTGGCCCAGTGGAGCGGGTGGTTGCCCGGCACCAGTTGGGCCCTGCTGCAGGCTGTCGAGATCAGCGCGACGTGTGGGCGGCGGCTTCTGATGAGCTCGGGTCTATGGGCGGCCACGGTGAGGGTGGCCATGCCGCCCATGCTGTGCCCGGCAAGGACGATCGGGCCCCGGGGTGCTGTCGCGTTGATGACTGCGGCAAGGTCGGCGCCGAGCCGATCGATGGTGGGAGCAGATTCACCGGCTGAGGAGTGGCCGTGAGCCCGCTGGTCGTAGCGGACTACCCGGAGCCCGCGAGCCGCCAGCTCTCGGGCCTGGATACGCCACGCGTCCGCGGTCATCAGGAACCCGTGACTGAGGATCACCGTGGGGCCGGTCCGCGACGAACCATCCGTGTACACCATCAGTCTGGCGCCGTCGTCGGTCACGACCGTGGACCACTCCGTGCCGGACACCGCAACCGCCCTCACAGCGCGATCCGGAGTTCGAGCTCGTCGGCGACGTCCAGGCCGGAGTTCGGCAGCAAGCCGAGCAGCGCCATGTTGCGCACGTACGAGGTCTGGGGAAGGGCCGGACCACCGAGATGCTCGACGATGAGGAGCATCCGCCAGTTCGTCCACAGCGAGGTAACGGCGAGGGACTTGAATCGGGCGTCGCGGGCGAGGTCGGCAGCAAGATCGGCCAGTCGCGTACCGAGCCCACGCGACTGGTAGGCATCCGGAGAGCGGTCGGCGACCAGCATCGCCACGTCGCACACCTCCGGTGCGTTGGAGCGCTCGACCATCGACGCCATGGCCACGACGCGACCAGATTGGTCCGGGGTGACAAGGAGGACCCGACTGCGCGGGCTGTCCGCCATGCGCAGCCACTCGGCGGCGGAGAATCCGGGACGGCGGGCTCCGTACCGTCCGACGAGGCTCGCGGTGCTGCAGCGGGTGTGCAGGTCCTCGACGAGCGGGTAGTCCTCGACGATCGCCGCGCGGGTGTACGCGACCGTGCCGTCGTCCAGGATGAAGGGCGTGTCGTGTCTGACATCAGTGAGTAGCGGGGGCACTGAGGAGATCTCCAATGCAGCGTCGGATGTCTTCATGCGGCTGGTCAGGAGCAGCCGGCGGTGTTGCGCGAGGTCAGCCCCCGAGATGACCGGTAGCGCTCCGCAACCGGTCTGTCCTGCGAAATCCTCCGAGCCGGTACGCCACGACCTCGCCGGCTGCTGCCCCGGTGATGACGGAAGACAATGGCCCGTGCGTGAGGCCGACGATCTCGATGCCGACCAGCCTGGTAGATCCCGGCACGACGAGAAGCAGGAGCCTGGAGGAAGGCCTTGTGCATGGCGCCTACTCCTCCACGCGGATCAGCGCGTCGACGGTCGGCCCGCTCGCGCGCTCCACTTCGGCATTCAGCCCTCGCAGGATCGACAGCATCCGTTGGTTGCCGCGTCCCGTCATGGCTGTGATGGCCCGGCAGTCGAGGGTGTAAGTGCGCGCGAGGTTCACCATGTAGCCCGTGAGCACCGTGCCCAGCCCTTGTCCCTGCCAGGAGTCCTCGACGAGGATGCCGAGTTCTCGGACGTGGGGGGCTGACGTCCGCAGCAGGTGGGTGACTGCGATGACTCGGGACCGATCATGAACCGGGGTGGTGATCAAGGTCGTGCCGTTCGCCCGGTCACAGAGGTGCCACCACTCGCGGGTCGTCACGGCCTGCCGAGCTGCGTTGTAGCGGGCATAGCACGAATCCAGCGAGCACCTGGCATGCATCTCGTTGACCTGGTCGAGGTCTTCGACACGCGCCAACCGGGTCAGCGTCACCCGATTCTCGCGCGTGGTCATCTGCAGCGGCGTGGGATCGAGCAGCAGCGAGGAAACTGGCAGCTGCGGCACGGCGGAGGCGGGCTCTCGTGCATCTCGGGTCAACCGAGAGCGGTTGTCGCTGTGACCAGTGACTTCCGAGCCAGTGCCGTTCTTCGTCATCCGGTCTTCCTCCTGCCCCGGTGCCGTTTCCCTCGCGACTTGCTTCGTGGGCGTCCGGTCAGCTCTTCACGGGCCATTCCAGGGGCTCCTTGTAGTAGCCCTGCGTGAGCTCCACCGCGCTCGCCTGCTGACCCTCAGGGATGAGGAAGGCGGTGCAGATCCGCTCCGACCGCCCCGCCGCGAGCTTCTTGTCGCTGTCGAAAGCTGGGCAGTTGGGCCATTTCGCCTGGCCAAGGAGCACGATGAGGGCACGCGTGCGCTGGCCACTGCTGGTCTTGATGACCAGGTCGTCGTCCATGTCACCAACGCGCATGGGCTTGCCGCCCTCGTGGGTGAGCGTGGACCAGACGAACACAGGGACCTGCGGTCCCTCCTTCGCGTCCCTCTCCAGCCCGGAGTTGTCCACGTCGGCTGCAGTGCCGGTCACCACCTTGGTAGGCGTGACCCTGTAGGTGGCGCCGGCAGAGTCCTGCATGGTGCTCTCCTGCACCGGACTGGCCTGGCCGAGACGGAACGTCGTCTGCTCCTGTGCCGTGCTGGAGGCGGAATTCGGGCGCCCTGCTGCCGAATCGTCGTCGCTGCATCCGGTCAGCACCACAGCCAGGGCCAAAGCACCGATCACCGTCGGCACAGCACGAGTCCACCTACGCATGTCTTCCTCGCTTCTCCGATTGAGGGCCTGGCCGGCGGCGCTCCTGGCACGAGACCCGGCCTTCTCTTGGCGGCGCTGATCTCGACATGGGCAGGACCGCGACGGCCTACGGCGAAGAGCCGCCACACGTTTCGCCTGGTCCTCCGTGGTTCCGTACACGTATGTCGTGCGCTCGTCCCTGACCAACTGACTCGTCGGAGTCCCAGTTCGTCGCGTGTGTTTCGTCTCGCATTACTGCCGGTTTCTCGCTGCGGCTGCACAGGCCGTCGCCGCGCAGCCGCAAGCGCCCCGGCCCGCGGGATGGCGGGTCAGTCCAGCTGCATCGGTGTGTTGATGTAGATGCGAGCCACCCAGCCCGTCTCGCCCTTGTGTACGCCGGACTTGACCTTCACGTATCCCCAGCTCTTGCCGCTGCCGGTCGAGCCCTTGTTGCAGTCCCAGTAGACCCGCGTGTTCTTGGCGAGCTGACCAGTCGCGGTGTACTTGGTCCCTGGCCCGGTGCGGAACCGAACGGTGGTGGAGACGGTGGTGTTGAGCTTCACCGACTCGGTGCAGGCACTGCGGCCGACCTTGGAAGGGGCGGCCGTGGCGGTGGTCGCCGTCGCCGCCACACCGGCCGTCACCGATAGGGCCAGCACGGCCGAGGCGGCCAGACGCGTAGGAGTGCGGAGCGTCATGAGAGTCCTCTCGTCAGATGAGTTACTTGGGCTTTGCCGGATCGGGAGGCGTGCGAAATGCGGCCCAGTCCGGGCGTAGGGATGAGGTGCCGCACCGATCGGGTGGTGTGGCACGGGGCCTGGCTGAACGTCAGGCAGACTTGATGCGCTGGCTTGTGCGCTCGAACTCCCGCATGCAAGGCCGGAGTTTCGTGTCCCGAGTAGCAGCCTTGAGGTCCGTGCTGCCTCGGTCGTTCGGTCCCGCGAAAGCCGCCCGGATGTAGATTCCGGATGGACTTGTCGTGCTACGGGCACTCGTGTCGGTCGGGATGACCTCACGGCACGGGCCTACATTTCGCGCGGGCTCCGCGGGCGCCGGGGACCACTGTTCTGAACAGTGGTTTTCCGGCTGGTCCCGCTCTGTATCGTCGGGCCGTTGTCCCGCCCCCGTGTCGGTTTCCTCGGGACGAGAGCTCGATGCGGCGGAGCAGGTGGTGTTTTACCTGCGGTTTCCGGGTGCGGTGTGGGATCTGATACCGCACCGACATCGGAACCGGGAGTCCGACGCGACAGACGGGACCCAAGCATCGGTTCCCTTGCGTCGCTCAGCCGGCCAGTTGGTAGAGCATGTCGCTGCGGATCCAGCCGGTGGTCCCCTTGGCCAGGCCCCCCTTCGAGCGCTTGGTCAACTTGCTGTAGTACCAGTTGCTCTTGCCACAGTAGATACGCAGGCGGTCGCCGTCGTAGAGCCGTCCCTTCGCCGTGTAGCCGGTACTCGGGCCGGTCCTGTAGTTGACTCCGTCCCCATCCACCACCCCCGTGAAGTCGGTCACGTTGTATGTGCACTTGGGAGAGCTGGCAGCGGACGCGGTCGGCGCCAGAGCTATCGCGCCCCCCGCGAGGAGAGCGGTGGACAGGGTCATGGCGGCGGTTCGGCGGAACGCGGTCATGAACGAGGACTCCCTCTTTGATGCGTACGACCTCAGGCCGCGCGACGCGGCCTCATCAACAGGTGTTTATGTTAAGTCGCCACTCATCCCTGGAAATAGCGTTCCTGCATCTAGTGTCTATCAACATGTGTGCATGAACGTGTGCCAGTGAGGTTGCTCCCCAGCAGGCAGGCATTGAAGAGATCAAGGTCGCCAAGCTCTCCACGGAGTCCGAACTACTCCTATCTGCCTACCTGGACCGATGACCGCGGCAGAAGGCCTTGTCCTCACTCGCACGAGCGACCTGGCCGTAGGCAGGGACGGTGAGGATCAGACACTTGGTAACTCTCTTTGCTGCCAAGGAAGTTGCTAAGCCAACAGCCCTGGCCGTCATGAGCGTGCGTGCATGGCAGGGCCGGTGAAGTCCGTTGCTGGCTGACGGCTCTGGCAGCGTGCCCTCAGCGGAGTCGCGTCACTGTGACTACCGCGTGTCTCGACGTCCCCGCCAGGACCTCGACGACGAGGTTCGGCGATGCCGCCATGTACGCCTCGCCTGTGTCCGTACGGCCACGCCCGGATGCCGGCGAAATGGCGAGGTGCGCAGCGATCTGCGCGGCCAGCGGCGCACCGAGCGCCCGGGAGAGCGCCGTACGCCCGTCCGGCAGGCGGACCGCTACCGTGCGCGGGCGTGCCGCCGGGCCCGTGTAGCCGATCACCTCCGCATCGACCGTCTCGGAATGCCGCACCTTCTTCCATGAGGAGGAGCGCCCCGGTCGGTATGGCGATGTCGAGAGCTTTGCGACGACACCCTCAACACCCGTGTCTTGGAGGGAGTTGGACCAGGCCTCGGCCACCTCTGCATCGTCCGTGGCCGAGACTGCCTGAATCCGTGACGGCGACGGAAGACCCGCCAGTACATCGAGCATGGCCCCCC
This sequence comes from Streptomyces sp. NPDC029292, assembly GCF_055569295.1. Lineage (NCBI taxonomy): Bacteria > Bacillati > Actinomycetota > Actinomycetes > Kitasatosporales > Streptomycetaceae > Streptomyces > Streptomyces sp. NPDC029292. The sequence goes on along the minus strand of NZ_JBVHXR010000038.1, from coordinate 41,055 downwards.
GCCGGTACTCGTACGCCCGACTCCGTACATCCCCCGTCGGCAGTGCGAGCACATCCCACACGATGTACAGGGCCGGATGATCTTCCGACAGGCGCCGCGCCCGCGACGGCGACGACAAAGCGCGGGTCTGCGCAGCCTCGAACGAGATCCTGCCGTCCACCACAATGACCGCCTCGCCGTCCAGGACGATGCCTGGCGGCAGCTCCATCCCAGCGAGAGCAATGTCCATCCACGACGCGGTCACGTCCCGCCCGGAACGAGCCTGAAGCCGCACCGTGCCCGCCTCCCGCCACAGCACCGTGCGGTGCCCATCGAGCTTCACCTCGTACCACCAATTCGGTCCGACCGGCAGCCGGGGAACCAGCTCGGCGAGCGCCACCTCTACGGGGAACTTCACACGATCAGCCTCCGACCTCCGCGGCTGCACCGCCTGTCGACCTAGCCAGGGATCACCCGCAGCTCCGTGTCCGGGTTGCAGTGAGGGCATGCCAACTCCACGTCCGCGTATAGCGCCCGCTTCGCCTGCTCCTCCGAGATCGCCTTTACTCGAACGCCCTGCGCCATGTGGCATCCGCCCCGATGGATACGCGTCGGCGGACTCCCCGCGCCGATGCCCCGTTCCATCAGCCACTCAGGTGGCGGCGGGCGCCGCGCCTCGCCCGTGCGCCGCTCCGCCTCCCTGCGCTCCTCTGCGGCGATCCACGCATCCAGCTGCGCGAGGCTCGCCCGTGCCTGCTGCAGGACCACGCGACGCGCGAAGTGCAGGAGCTCTAGCCGGGACGGAAAGGATTCGTTCACATGTTCGAGTCTAGATTGGTTTTGGCTGGTCAGCGTCGGGGAATCTGATCGCTTGCGCGTCCCACCGGTACATCCGCTTGTACGTCACCATGGTCTGCCAGTCCGGCTCCCAGAATGGCACCTCGACTGTCATCACGGCCCGGTCCTCGGTCGGGCCGTTGTAGTGGCACAGCAGCTGGCAGCGGTGCCAGCGGCCTCCGGCGCGCACCTCCGCGTCGCGGTGCGGCTGGAAGGTGGTCCAGTCGCCGGTGAAGCAGTCGGACATCTCCCCGACGCCGATACGGTGTGCGTCCCCCTCGTGCTGTTCCGTCTCGGCCGTCGCAGACGCCCCCCTGTGCCATTCGTTGATGAGGCGCATTCCGTCGGGATCCCAGTAGACCCACGCCATTCGGATGCCGGGGCGGCGCGTGTTCACGATGGTCAGCAGTGCGCGGCGGTCGGGCAGGTCGAGAACCTCCAGGATCTCCGTGCGCTCCCGTTGGCCGTCCCATAGCAGCTCAAGCCATAGCCCTGTATGGCTCGTCACCGTCTCCCGCCACCCCGGCACCTTCTCCGGGATTGGCACGGAAGCCTCTACCGCCTCACGCCACTCGCTCATATGTTCGAAAGTAGCGCGACTCGGTCTGTCCCGCGACCCCGGACGTCCGGTTGTGAGGGGGCAGGGTTTCGGCAACGTGACCCGGCTTACCTGACCACAGTTAATGAGGTTGGCACCGAATGGCGCAGGCCAGCGGTTCAGTCCTCTACCATGGTCAGCGCGGCAGACGAGCCGAGTGGACGGTCGCGTTGGGATCAATGTGTCCCGCCGAGGAACGTCCGGACTCCACAGGGCAGGGTGGTGGCTAACGGCCACCCGGGGTGACCCGCGGGACAGTGCCACAGAAAACAGACCGCCGGGGATTTCGGTCCCCGGTAAGGGTGAAACGGTGGTGTAAGAGACCACCAGTGCCCAGGGCGACCTGGGCAGCTAGGTAAACCCCACCCGGAGCAAGGTCAAGAGGGAGCACCCCGGTGCTCCTGCGCGGACGTTCGAGGGCTGCTCGTCCGAGTCCGCGGGTAGACCGCATGAGGCTGGCGGCAACGTCGGCCCTAGATGGATGGCCGTCGCCCCGGCCGCCGTGAGGCGACCGGGTGACAGAATCCGGCGTACAGCTCGACTCGTCTGCCGCTTCACGCCGGGCACTCGCCAGCGGACTGCAGGCGCGGCCGGGGGACGTTCACTAGCGGTGGCGCTGCGGGCGCGCCGGGTTCTGATGAGGCTGTTGCCTCTGGTCTTCCTAGGCGGCTCGCCTCCTCCGTTCCCCAGCGGGCTGCTCGCGGCGCTGAGGAGACCGGCGTGGTGGCTGGACTGAGCGCTCTCCGGCTACCGCAGGTTGAGCGAGCCTGGAGACGGCTCGCTCGTACGCCTCGGCCTGGTAGCGGGGCCCCACCGCGAGCACCTGCAGGCGTGGCCGCCGGTCGCGATCTCTGGGGTCGGGCACAGGATCGAGGAAGCGGTAGACGATGCGATAGCGGGGCGCGGCCCGATTGAGCCGTCGGCCTACGTCATTCTCCTGCTCGTCGAAGTACAGCTTCCAGCAGTCCCTGATTTCCGCTGGCCAGGAGTCGGGCATGCGTTCCAAGCGGGTGCCCTCGGCTTCACCGCTGGTCAGCTGCGCAATGCGGATGATGGCCAGTTTCTGAAGCTGGGGCTTCAGTTTCAGGATGTCGGCGCCGACCTGCGGTAGGTGGTCTCCTCGGTAGAGGTCGGACGCCGCCACGAGTTCTCCGTCCTACTGTCGTCAGTCCTCGTGCGCCGGCGCTCTGCCAGCCCGGAGGAGGTCGTCGGCGTGCTCGGGCTGCGTTTCGGCGACGAGTCGGGCCAGGGCTGCGGTGGTCAGCCCTTCTCCAGGGGGCGGAGCATCGGCCAGCCGGTTCGCTGCGAGGTCGCTGATGTCCAGGTCCTCGGCTCGCTCCAATCCCCGGCAAAGGGCGACGAACAGGTCGTAGGGCAGGACGACGGCCTCCGGCTCGCCGCCCTCCTCCTCTCCGACCAAGAGGGGAAGGGCTCGTTCGCCGCCCTGGCGGAACCCCGCCATTACCGTCCGGAGGGTGGCGGCAACCCGAGCGACGGAGTGAACTTCCTGATGTCCGCTCATATGTTCCACCCTAGCGATGAGCTTGCTGGTCGGCGCTTCGATTTCTGGTGCAGTCCGCTCAGCTGTCCCTGTAGGCCCGCGCGTCCTAGCCTGGGGTGAGCTTCGGTCACGACCTGAGCATCATGGCCATGGGCTCCGACAGATGGCTCAGTTTGGCGCTGAGCTTGGCGGCAGCTGCTTTGGTGGCCTCGATCACTGTGCCGGGTGCCTCAGGCATGACCGTCGCGGGCTTGAGCAAGAGGATAGCCCCCATGATCGCTTCACCCCACACGATGGGCGCCGCGCACGAGTTCCACAGAGGCATGCACTCTTCGTAGCCGAGGGCGTAGCCGCGGTCGCGGACGTCTGCGAGCGAGGCGAGGAGCTCATCGTCGTCGCGGTAGACGCCCGGACCGGCTTCGGCCGGAATCGGTTCGGCCAGAACCAGTTCCTGGATGGTCTCAGGGAGGTAGGCGAGGATGGTCCGGCCGCTGGCTCCGGTACGGAGCGAGCGCGTGATGGACAGGATGTCGAGGGCGGTCATACCGAGTTCCACCAGGTCCGAATCGCCCACGGCCATGTCTATGCACTGTCGCTGGGCGCCCCCGAAAGGTGCCAGCATGTATTGGAAGACCAGGCCGCCGTCGGTCGCCTCGCGCAGCTCCTCCAGGATCGCGTGCGTGCTTTCGTCCTTGGCCGGTGCGTGGGCGAGCGCGTGCATGCCGAGGTGCGCCGCAATGGCACCGAGTCGGTACTTGCCATGGCCAACGCGCTCGAAAAAGCCGCCGTAGACGCCGGACTGCAGGATGCGGGATGTCGTGGAGTCGTCCAGGCCGGCCGCCTTGGCTATCTCGCCTGTGCCGTGCACCTCGCCTCCGAGCTGAGCGAAGGCCTTCTGGACGCGCATGAATCTGTCGACGAGGCGTGATCCCGTCTCAGAGGTATTCGAGATTTCGTTGCCGGTCATGCAGCCGCTACCTCCCGTCGGGTGGGCCGCGCTCGCCGCCGGAGTGCGGCCCACCGAGTCCCTCACATGGACGCCTAGTTGAACGACGTCTCACGTCGCGCTCGTGTTCCAGACGGGTGGCAATTTGAGGAAAACTTGAGGTCTTAACTACCCGGCGGTATCCAGGCAGAGCTTTCCGATGTGCGTGCGAGAGTCCAGAGCAGCGTGGGCAGCACCTGCCTCGCTCAATGGATAGACCTGGCCGAGGACCGGACGCAGCGAGCCGTCCCGCACGGCGTCGAAAAGCGCGTTCATGCTGGTGGGCAGAGCGCTCCGGTCGCTGTACAGCGACGGCAGCCAGAATCCGATGACGGCGATTGAGCGCTCCATCAGCACCTTGGTCGACACGTCCGTCGTCTGGCCCGACGCGTATCCGTACACGGCCAGCCGGCCACGCGGGGCGAGGGCGGCAACGATGGAGTGGAAGGTGGGTCCGCCGGTCATCTCCAGGGCGACCTGGACCGGGCCGCCCGCAGCCTCCTTGATCTCCTCGGTGAGGTTCTCGCTGGTGGAATCGACGACTGCGTCTGCACCGAGGTCTTCTGCGAGTTGGCGCTTTTCCTTGGTACTCGCCAACGCGATCACCTTGGCGCCGATGCTCTTGGCCACCTGGACGGCTATGGAGCCCAAACCGCCCGCAGCGGCTGGAATCACCACGGTCTGGCCCTTCTGTACATCGGCGACGGTGTGCAGAAGGTGGTAGGCCGAGTTGCCCTGCAGGCACAAGGCCACTGCCTGCTCATCACTCACGCCGTCGGGCACTTCCCACGAAGTACGACGGTGAACGTGGGCCTGCTCGGCGTAGCCACCGCCCTGGGTGAGCCCGACGAAGCGCTTGCCTTCTGCCGTGCGGCCGACCACCTCGTTGCCGGGAATGTAGGGCAACGTCACGGGGGCCAGGTAGTCGTCTCCCCGCACGTGCTTGTCCGCGAAGTTCACCCCTGCGCGACTCACTTGCAAGAGATGATGGGCGCCTCGTGGCTCAAGGTCGGGAACCTCGACCATCCGCAGCACCTCCGGACCACCGAACTGCTCCATCCTGATAGCGCGCACACTTCTCCCTGTGGGCTGGATCTGGGCATGTCTGCCTTTCCAGACTATGCGATGGAGTTGACGCTCCCGTGGAGTGCCTGCAAGCACTCTCCGCTTCTCATGTGGTGAGAAAGGGAACCGGTTTCTCAGCGCTTGAGACGGGTTCAATGAGGGCGTTTCTCGCCACGTGAGAAACGTAGGTGCTGTGCGCGACTCTCTGTGTTTCCTCGTTGACGAAGGCATATTCGCGAGGGTAGGAATCAAAGCGCGGGGAGGGCGATCGTCCGCATCGACCGGGACGCCGCGCGCCGGATGGCTCGATGCTGCCACGCCTGGGATCCTGTGCCAGGAGGGCGGCCGGACTCTCCGGACCAGAGCAGAGTTTCACCCCGCATCGGCAGAGAGAAGAGCGCGTGTACTTACCGGGGAACGAGCCGCAGTCGCGCAACGCACAGAAGGAAAGAATAGACCGCGGGGGCGATAGCAATGACGGTGCCGGGCGGGAGCCGGCGGGAAATTCGAAACGGAGTGCTGGATAGGGATCCGAGAGGCGCGGAATCCCTGGATCCGCAAGAATTCGCGGATACTGTCGAAAACGGTGAGATCCGGCATAACGGAACACGGGGAAAGGTCCTCACCGGCCACGGCGAGGAGGGCGAGCGGGACGCTCCGAGCGGGATATGGCTCGCAACTGCGGACGGAACTGTGCTTTTCCATCCCGTCTCCGCAGGTGCGGACAGGCTCCAGGGCTGGTCAGTGCCAGAGGCTAACTCAGTGGAAGAAGCGGACGAGATGACACTCGATGCTGCAAGCCGGTTGATGCCCCTGCTTCCGCGTGAACTGATCGCGGAATACCTCCAGTTGGGTCCGTACCGCGATAGCGGCGACGCTGCTTAGGCCGGGGCAGGAGTGTGGGGCCGTCCCTTCGGGGGACGGCCCAACTCCTATGCCTTACCGCTTTCCAAGCGCCCAAGCTGCGCGATCATGGACAGGACGGCGTCCCTGCTCGACGGCAGCAATTCGTGGCACTGTCGCGCGATCTCGAACACGCCCTCGTCCTGGAGCGCTTGGAAGGCGTCGGGCTGGCTAAGGCCCCAAGTGACCGAAGTGATCTGCTCGTCAGTGAGCCCAGCCGCCGCTTCGAGTAGGCCTATCGTGCGGGGGAGAGCGTCAAGTAGTGAGGGCTTGCCTGCGAGGCTGCTGAGAGCCTCACGCTGCTCAGCCGTCAAGCGGGTCACCTGCAGGGCGATGTCCCGGACGTCTGTGTCACGCAGAATGTCGAGCGTCTGTAGCCGGCCGAGGAGGTCCGTGACCGCCTCCGGGCCGGCGTTGCCCTCCATGTTCTGCAGCCGGATCTGCTTGACGCCCAGACGCCGCAACTGCTCCAGGAGAGCCAGCTGCGCCTGTGCGTCGTCCTCGAAGGCCACCTCGTCATCGACGAAGTACGAGACGCGACGGCTGAAGAACTTCGAGAAGGCTTTCAGGTGCTTCAGGGTCACGTTGGTCCCTGGCTTGCCGGTACCCAGCTCCCAGAGGTACGCGCCCGAGACTGCAACGCCGGTCGCGTCGGCGATCTGCTTCGCCAGCGCGTCCCAGGACGGCGGCCTCCCGCCTTCAGGCGCGCGTGCTTCACGGAGCCGTGACAGTTTCTCCGCGAGCGTGCGCGGCGGCTCGTTGGCGCCGTCACCGCCGGTTTCGGGCATCGTCGGCCCCTCCCCCTCTCCTGTGTGGCTTGATCATTATGCGGAAGATACGCGAACCCTGTCGCCATCCACGCACGTGAATATCACTACGCGGGCGGGTCGCGTCAAGCGCTCTCGCGCTGCAGCTCTAAGCCTGCGGATAGGTCTAGTCCATCGGTGTGGATCCTACTGCCTGTGACCCTCTCACATGGTGAGAAGCGGCAGGTTGTCCTCGTCTTTCTCTCTACAGGTGTTTATGTGAATCTATCACATATCGGACCAATGGATGCCTTGCTCCGGCTTCCGAGTGACGGTGCATCCCGCTTCCATTCGCAACGGATTGCTCGTCGATCCTGCTCGTCACTCCGCCATCTCTCTCCATGTGTTTATGGAAGGGGGTCGACCTGTCGGGGATCGGTGGCTATTGTCGAGTCCTGTCATCTACAGGTGTTTATGGATGTGGAGGGCGGAGGCGCCCACATGCCCGCCGACCGTCATTGGACGGGGTGTGGATATGTCCTGAGGACGCCCGCATCCACGAACGCCGCCCGAGCAGTAGTGAGGGGACCACCTTGATCGTCCTGAACCGCCGCAGGGTTGCGGCAGGAGCACTCGGCCTCATGCTCGCCGGTGGGGGCCTGGCCGCTGCGCCGGCGGCGCAGGCGTACGACACCGGGACCATGAAGGTGTCGTGCAGTGCCGTGAAGTTCCACAAGAGCCCGAGCAAGAGCAGCACAGTGGTCGGCATCGGCTACAAGGGCGACAAAGTCCGGGTCGACCAGTTCGCCTACAAGGTCAAGGAGAAGACCTGGTACTCCCGGGGGACCGTGACGCGCCGATCGGACGGCAAGCGCGTGCGCGGGTACGCAATCTATTACTGCGTCAACCCCTACGAGGTCTCCCCGCCCCCGGCGTATCCGAAGCGTCCGTAACTCACCTGCGGCGCACTCGCTGAGACCAGGTCGGCGCTGTCGCGTTCTGGCTCGCCGACCCGCACAGACCAGTCGAGGACCCACCCCCCGTACGGTCCTCGGCTTCCCGAGGGGCGCCACCGCAGGCTGCGGTGGGGGCCCCCCCCCGTCCCACTCCCACCCTCTCCAACGTGGGACTCCCACGGTACAGAACACCCAATTTGTCTTTCGGGTTTTTGGGACGGCAGA
>NZ_JBVHXR010000038.1:0-33250 GCF_055569295.1 Streptomyces sp. NPDC029292 | reverse complement strand
CCCGCATACCCCCCCCCCCCCCCCTCCCCTCCCCCTCCTCCCCCCCCCCCCCCCCCCCCCCCCCCCCCCCCCCCCCCCCTCCGCCGTCCAGCTCCCGCCCTCTCGACCGCGGCATTCGCAGTGCACGGCACCCGCGATGTGTCTGCCGGGCTCGTGGCACGGCAGAGACCGGTAACAGCCGCCGAGAAGCTTCGCCTCCTCTTCTTACGGAGACATCCGTGGACATCCTTCGACACCGGCGTACCACTCGCTTGAAGGCCTTCGCGCGACTCCGGCAGCGGCGGCCCCAGCTCTTCCGCGAATCACCTGGCACGCCCCTGCGGGCCCTGTCCGACCGCCGAGAACGAGAGCCTTCGGTGGATGGCGCGGCGCGATCCGCGACGTTCGACTCCACAGCACTCCTCTGCTGTGACCGCCCTGGAACAGCAGTCCGGACTCCTGGCAGCCAGCCGCCTGTACGTGACCTGGCTCAAGCCGAACACCAAGTAGGGCCCCGGGATTCCAACCCAACACCCCGAGCATCAACGGGAGTTCAGCCGCACGCGAGGACTGATCGCGACGACGGGAGCTGAACGGACCACTCATTCCGGCCCCCACCCCCGTGCCGTGAGGCGTCGCAGCCCCTCGGCTAACTGGAGTCCCTGTGCCCGCGATCACCTCATTCGCCCAGACACCGATCAAGTCATCCCCGTCCCCAGCGCCGAAACGGTGGCCTCCGGTCATCTGGGCGCTGCTCATCGGGACATTCGCCGTGCGCGCCGCGGGATTCGTCTACCCGTACTTGCCCTACCGCCTGGATGACCTGCATCTGGACACTGCGGTCGCGAGCACGGTCCTGGCGCTATGGGGCGCCGGCTGGTTCACCGGCCAACTGCTGTGCGGCTGGCTGGCCGACCGGATCGGCCGCCGGGCCACCCTCACGAGCGCAATGACGCTCGCCGCGGTGAGCTTCCCGCTCCTCGCCGAGGCCCGCACCCCGATGGCCCTTGGCATCGCCGCTGCCCTTTCCGGCCTTGTCTACGACGCGCCCCGCCCGATCATGTCTGCCCTCGTGGCCGACACCATCCCGGACGAACCGGGTCGTGCCCGCATCACCGGCTGGCGGCACTTCGCCGTCAACCTGGGCGCCGCCACCACCGGGCTTGTGGGGGGAGCCCTCGCAGGACCGATCGGCATCCCGGCACTGTTCTGGTGCAACGCACTCGTGTGCGCCGCATTCGCCGTCGTCGTACTTCGGGTCATCCCACCAACCACCCCGGCACAGGCACTCGGGCCGAGAGGACATCGGGAAGCATTCAGCGACCCCCTCCTGTGGCTCCTGTGGCTGGCGAGCCTTCTGACCCTGATCCCGGTCGCTGCCCTTTTCTCCGTGCTCCCGATGATGATGGCCCAGGACGGCCTGCCGCCCACGGCCTACGGATGGACGCAGGTCGCCAGCGCCGCCGCCGTGATCGGACTGTCGCCGATCCTCAATCCCTGGCTCGTACGGCGCGCCAGACGTCCCGCTCCCATGGTGGGGCTGCTCGGTACGAGCGGGCTGATCCTCGGTGCAGGGATGGGCTCCGCAGGGCTTGCCTCCTCGACTATCGGGTACAGCGCAGCCGCGGCGCTGGCTGTACCAGGCGAGATCATCGCTTTCGTCGCCGCCACCGATGTCCTGAACAGGATCGCGCCGCCGTCGAGTCGAGGCGTCTACGCGGGCATCTGGGGCACCACGCTCGCGGCCGCGGTTCTGTGCGCCCCTGCACTCGGCGGATGGGCGCTCGCCCACGGCGGCCACCACCTCGTCGCCGTGACGACCCTCATGTCCGGACTCCTCGGTGCAGCACTCTGCCTGCCGTTGGCATCGCTCCTGCACCGCCCGTCACGCGCACCAAGGACTTACGCGTGACGGGCCTCACCACGGCCAGTCGCGCCGTCGGCCTGCACCGCCACAGCGCGGCTCGTCACGAGCCGCTGCCTGATCCCCTGTGCTCCCTGAGCCGCCCTGGAATCGCCGCCTACTCGCCGACCACGTGCAGACCGGCAAGGCGGATCGCCCACCACAGACCGGCACATCCCTCCGTACAGAAGGAGTACGACGCACGATGCGACACCCATCCTCGTCGCGGCGCCTGCGCCACCTGACTGTGTTCGTCATCAGCGCCGCTACGGCAACCGCCCTCGCCGGGTGCAGCGCGGACAAAGACCACACCGCCGACACCCGCATACCGAGCGAGAGTCCCACCCCCGCCGGCGCCGTGACTGCCACCGAGGCCGCCAAGATCGTGGACCACTACGAGAAGGTCAACAACAAGGCCAACGCCACCCAGAACGAGAGGCTGCTGGCCACCGTCGAGGCCGGACAGGTCAACGTCCAGTCCCATGCGGACTACGAGCAATGGAAGACCTGGAAGAAGGAGGACCAGGAGGAGTACGGGTCCCCCTTCTTCTACCAAAACCGCAAGTACCTGATCCCGCAGGCAGGCACCGCTTCCTGGTTCGCGGTGCGAGCCACCTCCACCGGGGCCGACAAGCCGGAGTGCTTGCTGATCTTCGACAAGGTGGGCGGCACCTACAAGATGACAGCTGCCGTATACGAGGACGGGACACCCATACCCGGAGTCGCGCTCGACAAGAGCGGCCTCGCCGCAGCCGTCGACCCGTCCAAGCCGGTCGGAGCTCTCGCCCCGGACCAACTCGGCCCGGCCTTCGCGGACTTGATGGCGACCGGAGGCAAGAAGGAGGGGTGGAAGCTGGCCTCCACACAGGCCACCAAGAAGTACATCGAGAGCTACCAGACGCGAAACAAGAGCGACAAGGACGAAGACCGCAGCTGGCGCACCCTCAACTACTTCGCTGCCAAGCCGGCGAACCCCACCGTGTACGCGTTGCGGATGGCCGACGGCGGCGTGCTCGCGGTCTTCCCGAGCGCGTTCAAAGCCGAGTTCCTGCATAAGCGGTTCATGCAAGGCGGCGCGATCATTCCGGGCCCGACGGAGAGGGTCTACAACAGCAAGACCCGGCCCGTCATCACCGACGAGTACCAGAGCCAGGCGGTCGCGGTCCTCAGGCCATCACAGCAACCCGCAGTCCTTGCGTTTGAGGACCGGATGGTGAACTCGCGATGAGGACGCCGCGGCAGACGATGCTGAACGGGGCTCACACGCAGACGAGGCTTCGGTTCACCGCCATACCTCCCGATGACAACTGGGCCCGAGAGCGCGACGCCAGATTCGCGCAGTTCGTTGCCCTGCGCCTCGCCGAAGTCGAGGCCACAGGTTGCCTCGCCGAGAGGAAACTCGCGGCGGGAGTGCTCGACCTCTACACCGAGTGGAACCAGAAGCGAGAACTCGCTGCGGCCACCAACGAAGACCTCTTCAACGGGCAGGTCGGCGCGATGGGCTGGGCCCTGCGATGCATTGCGCACAGCGCCTGGTGGAACACCCCCGGCTGGGAGCAGGCCTTCCACCCCGCGGCCACGGCGCCGGATTCGCCGCCAGCCATCACTGGCGGACATGTCCAGGCACGGCAGCCGTGACGGTACTGGAACGCCGGCGAACGCCCGCCAGCAGATCACTCCCCACGGTCCGGTACCGCGACGTCCTGAAGGTGCCCCACGTGGCGAAGCTGCTTGTCGGCACGCTCATCGGGCGCCTGCCGACCGGCATGGCCCCACTGGCGATTCTCCTCAGCGCCGATCACGGAGCCGGATTCGGAACGTCCGCAGGCCTACTTGCCGCGGTGTACCTGGTGGCCAACGCCATCGGAGGCCCCTGCTATGCCCGCCTGGTCGACCAGTACGGCCAGAGGCAAGCGCTCGCCGCTGGCGCTGCCCTGAGCGCTACGGCCTTCCTCGCCCTGGCCACCGGGCCCACGGACGTCTGGTGGGCGATGGCCGCTGTGGTGGTCGCGGGAGTAACCCGGCCGCCTCTGGACGCAGCACTCAGAACGCTGTGGGGCGCCGGGGGGATGATGCCGTCGCCTGCCCATCAGCGGGTGGCGTTGGCCCTCGACTCCGCGGCTGAGGAGCTCATTTACGTCGCCGGACCGCTGCTGGTGGCCACCATCGTCACGGCGACTTCGGCTTCCGGGGCCCTCGTGGCGACCGCCGTCGTCGGCGCCATCGGCACCGCCCTGTTCGTCAGCACGCCAGCCTCCCGCGCCGCGGGCGCCAACTTTGCTGCCCGCCGACCCGATTGGCTCGGTCCGATTCGGTTGCACAGCCTGCGGGTGCTGTACGCGGCGATGGCTTGTGTCGGAGTCACCATCGGTGCCCTCACGCCCTTGGCCGTGCAGTCGGCTGATCAGTTCGATGCCCCGCAACTGTCCGGAGGCCTGCCTGCGGCCCTCTCGATCGGGGCTGTCCTGGGCGGGCTTGCCTACGGGGCCCGGGCGTGGCGCGGAAGCGTAGACAGGCACCTGATCGTCTTGTCAGCCGGATTCGCCGTGGGCTGGCTCCCCATGATCGTCGCAGGAAGCCCCGCAACGACGCTGTACTCCGCAGCGATCCCCGGCTTGGCCATGGCCCCCCTGCTCGGCGCGGCCTTCCTCATGACCAGCACGTTCGCACCGGCTGGACACGCCACGGAAGCCCACGCCCTTCTGGTCGCCGCCCTGGACATCGGGTGCGCCATCGGCACAGCCGCCGCAGGCATCACGCAAACACAGCTCCTCCTCCCGGCCGGAGCAGCTGCCGCCGCGCTCATTCTCGGCACCGCCCGAAGGCACCTCCACCCGACGTTCCTGCACACACTTCCGCCCACGCCTGACCCCGAACGCGGCAAGGAGCACACTCTGTGAGCCCATTCCTGATCACCCGCACCCTGCCCGAGCAAGCCACGGATGCGGCCCTGCGCGCCGACGTCCTGCGCGGCCTCACCCGCACCCCGAAGACGCTGCCGCCGAAGTGGTTCTACGACAAACACGGCAGCGAGCTGTTCGAAAAGATCACCGAACTGCCCGAGTACTACCCCGCACGCGCCGAGCGGGAATTGCTGATCGCCAGATCGGCCGACATCGCCGCGGCAACCGGCGCACGCACGCTGATCGAGCTGGGCTCCGGCTCGTCCGAGAAGACGCGGCACCTGCTGGACGCCCTGCCTGACCTCGACACGTATGTGCCGGTGGACGTCAGCGAGAGTGCGCTCACTCAGGCGGGACACGCGCTTGTTGGGCAGCGACCCGGCCTGAAGGTCCACGCGCTGATCGCCGACTTCACAGCGGGTTTGGCCCAGCCGGGCACGCCCGGGCCAAGGCTCGTGGCGTTTCTGGGCGGCACGATCGGCAACCTTCTGCCATCCGAGCGCGCCACGTTGCTGTCGTCCATACGCTCTTTGCTCTCGCCCGACGACTCACTTCTGCTCGGCATCGACCTGGTCAAGGACGAGCGGGTGCTGCTCGCCGCGTACGACGATGCGGCCGGCGTGACGGCGGCGTTCAACAAGAACGTACTCAGCGTCGTGAACCGAGCGCTTGGCGCCGACTTCGATCTCGATGCTTTCGAACACGTGGCCCGGTGGGACGCAGCCAACGAGTGGATCGAGATGCGGCTGCAGTCCCGCACAGTCCAGACCGTCAAGATTCCCGACCTCGACCTGACAGTCGACTTTGCGGTCGGCGAGGAGATACGGACGGAGGTATCGGCCAAGTTCCGCGAACAGGGAGTGCGGCGCGAACTGGCCTTGTCGGGACTGGCACTCACGCGGTGGTGGACCGTCGACCAGCTGTACGGCCTCGCGCTGGCTCGACCTACGGCTCCATCGGCTGGGCTCCGGCCGTACGCGTCGCCTTGGCCTTCCGCCAGTGGGGGTTCGTCATGAGGTTGCGGACGACTGCGCCCACCGCACAAAGCAGCAGCTTCCGGTTCCTCGATGTGAAAGGCCACACCGCAATGAAGGCACGCGCAACCGACGCTCAGCCATCCGGCAAGCACGACGTCTCAGCCCGTCCGATCTTGCTCTTGGGCGCCGGAGCGCACGCATTCCGTGAGTACGTTCTGCGTCAAATCGCCCGCGTCCGACCCGTGGTGCTCGTCGACCAGGCCCCACCCAATTGGGCCCGCCCATATCTGGCCGCCCAGGCGGCCGTCGACCTGCGCGACCATGAGGCCGCGGAGGCCTTCCTCAAGACTGCCGCAGTCCAGTTCGGTGTGGCCGGCGTGACCACCTACATGGAGCACTTCGTCGAACTCACGGCGCGGCTCACACACCAACTCGGACTGCCGGGCAACTCCCCATCAGCGGCTACTGCCTGCCGTGACAAGGCCACCACGAGACGCCTTCTGGCAGCGCACGGGGTCCCCTCTGCAAGCTCGTTCCTTGCGGAGGACGCCGACCAGGGGGTGGAGATCGCCCGCCGACTGGGCTACCCCGTCGTCGTAAAGCCGCGAGGCCGGGCGGGAAGCGCGGGAGTCCTGCGGGCCGACAGCGACGAAGACGTACGCGCGGCGTTCCACCGTGCCCTGGTGGACAGCGTCCTGGGCCTGGAGGCCTGGTCCGTGCCCGGCGCCCTGGTCGAGGAGTACCTGACAGGTCCCGAGATCAGTGTGGAGACCGTTGTCCTCGGCCCGGAGCAGGTGCAGGTCGTGGCCATCACCCGCAAGACGCTCGGCCCCGAGCCGCAGTTCCAGGAGATCGCACACAGCGTCGACGCAGCGGACCCACTGCTCACCGACCCCGTCCTCGCCGACATCGTGACCGCAGCAGTGCAGGCTCTGGGGCTCACCCGGGGCGTCTTGCACATCGAACTGCGGCTGACCACCGACGGTCTCCGGGTGATCGAGGTCAACGGCCGACTCGCAGGAGACCTCATCCCGCTGCTCGTCGAACGGGCTACCGGCGTCAACCTGCCCCAGGCACTGGCAACCCTCGCTGCAGGCGAGATACCCAACCTGACTGCGACCCGCTCGGAAGCCGCCGCGATCGGCTTCCTGTACCCCGAACAAACCGGCTACGTCGAACGGCTCGACGTACACGGAGCCATACACGATCAGCTGTGGCTTGAACGGCTCGTATGGACGCGCGACGTCGGCACCCAGGTGACCGCGCCACCGCGCGCCAGCATCGACGACCGCATCGCGCACTGGATCGTCACTGGCTCCACTGCCGCGGACTGCGCGAAACGACTCGGCCTGGTCGCCGACCACCTCTCCGTCCGTATCTCCCGTCCCGCCCACACCACGAGCTGCACACGGTGATCTCTACCCGCCCGCCCCGCAACCACCTTCCCTGGAGGCCGCCCGATGACCACCGCCCGCGCTGCAGTCGCGGCTCCTGCCCCCTATACGGCTGGGACGACGGCCGTCGCGGTGATCGCTCCGCAAGCCGGCTCCGGCTACGCTGACGTGCTGGCGCGGCGGGGACGCGACGCCGTCGCGGTCATCCTGGGCTTTGGCGCACGGCCTCCCGCCTACAGCGGTGTTGCGCCCGACGAGGGGTACGCCGACGTCATCGAGTACGCCGGAGACCTGCGTCGCACCGTCAAGAAGCTGCGGACGGTCAGAGTCGATGCCGTGGTGGCCGCAAGCCCGGTAGGCGTTGAGCTGGCCGAGCGGATCGCCTGGCAACTCCGACTCCCCGGCAGCGGCATCCCTGGTTCGACCCAGCTCCGAACGGACCGCGGCGTTCAGGCAGAAGCCCTGTCCCAGGCAGGGATCACCGCGCCCCACACCTTGCGCACCGCCAACGTCGCCGAGGCCCTCGCCTGGACCGACTGCCATCAGGCCTCTGCCTACGCGCTGGCCTCCGCCGCGATCGGTGTGCCTGGGGGGCCGGTCATCTGCTCTACGAAGCCGCAGATCACAGCTGTCTGGCCGCAGCTTCAGGAGTCTGCCTACCGCCACACCGGGGACGCCTCCCTTGTCCTGCGAGAACTAGTGGAGGGACGGCACTACGTGGTCGACAGCGCCACGCGGCTCGGCCCAGACGGTCCTCAGCACGCTGTTACCGGCATCTGGGCAAACCTTCACGCTCCAACGGGGCTGCTCGACCGAACCGACCTCCTCCACCGGCACGATCTCCTGGCCCGCCGGCTGTCCCTGTACGTGTGCAGTGCTCTGGACGCCCTAGGCGTGGCATCGGGGCCGATGTCATGCCACGTCGCGTTCGATCCTGAGCGCGGCCCGGTCCTGTTGTCCGCCAGCGTCGTCACCAACCGATCGCGTGCCGATGAGGCCGTGTGGGAGATATCGGGGCTCGACCCGATCGACGCAACCTTGGACGGAACCCTCTCCATTTACCGAAGGGGTATCGACGTCCCCCGCTGCCGCGTGGCTCGTATCTACGTGAACGTTCCGCAGGGAGGTGTACCTGAGTCGGGGTTGCTGCAGGCCTTTGCCGCACTGCCCACCACGGCGTGCGTAGATGTGGACCCGAGCTCATTCAGCTCCAGGAGTGCGCCAACCCTGTCCGGCGGGGAGGCCTGCGAGATCGTCCTTGCGCATGCGAGGTCCGGGGCGATCGAGGAGGACTACCACCGGATCCAGACCCTGATAGCAGATCTTCACAAAATCCGGCATCGGTGAATGTCCCATCTTCCATAACGGAGCCTTACCCTTCACCTGATCAAGAGAGGAAGCCACGTCCCGTGCCACGGAACTTCAACCGGCCACACCTCGTGTGGGGATGGAGAGGCACCCTCGCCGACGACGTCCAGCGTCAGGTCGGCGCAGTGAACGCAGCCCTGGCTTCGCTGGGCACAGAGCCGGTCGATCTCGACACTATCCGGCGCCACTTCGCCCCATCGGCTCCCGCCCTGTGTGCCGCGATACTCGGTCGCGCACTGACCGATCGGGAGCGGGCGCAGGCGAGCATGGCGTTCGAGAACTTCCACTCCCGACGACCGCCAGCCCAGCTCGTGCCTGGAGCCGAGGACCTCCTTGCGAGGCTGATACGCAGCGGTTGCAGCCATTCCGTGCTGTCGTTGAGCGCCCACCATGGGCTGACGCGTCACATCGCCGACATGGGCATCGCCTCCCTGTTCCTGCGCGTCGACGGACGCACGGGCCCCTCCGCCAGGAGCAAGCGACAGCCTCTCGCGAAGCACGTGGCGATGCTGCGACGGACCATCGGGGACCGCCCGATCGTTCTCATCGGTGATGCCGTTGATGATGTCCAGGCTGCTCTCGCCAACCAGGTTCACCCCGTGCCGCACGCTGGCGGCCTGACGCACGCCGACATCCTCCGGCGCAGCGGCGTACCCGTTGCAGATTCCCTTGCGCAGGCAGCGGCGTTTGCCGTGGCTCACGCTCACAGCCTGAACTGACTCATCTTGGGTTCCACTGAGCCCTGAGCAAGCCTCAACAGACGCCGGTCACGAGACAACGAACCTGTTGTCCGCCCGTCACGACGGGGCGCGGTCGTGCGCCGGGCTTGGGCCTGGTGTGGCGGGCTGCCGTGGAGACCGGCCCCCAATCCCTCCAGCGAAGAGAGATGGAGGGCCGTCGGACGGAGCGCCGGGCAGGACGGTCAGTGTTTCTCCGCGACGTAGGGGCGGAGAGGAAATGGGCGGCCGACCTTGCGCGCAGTTCGGTGTGGTCTCCACTGATCGACAGCTGGGAGGAACGCCACCCGCAGCACTTCACCAGAGGGTGAGGGGGCGGCCTGCCTCCTCTGCAGCCCGGATGAGTTGCTCGATCCTCTCGGGCGGCTGTCCTGCTTCGAGCCCGGCGCGAATCGCCTGAGCGATGGCACGTGTCCGTCCAGCGGCCCCACGCGTATCTGCAAGAGGGCCGTGGGGATTGCGCCTTCGCAGCGACCACTCCGCACGGTTCTCCGCTGGCGTTCCGAGCCGGAGATGGGCCGGATTGGTACAGCCATGGAAGTCGCAGGTGTGGCACACGACCGGGTCCTCGGTAGCAGTCCAGCCAGTTCGGTCTATCACTCCATTGGCGAGTTGGTAGGCGAACAGATGAGCCGGCACGGTTCCACGCCGGGACGGTCCAGGAAGGCTCGCGGCACGAAAGGAACCGTGTCCGGTCGAGCTGACGGCGTGGCACCACGGCCAGCATTGATCCGCCAGCCTGACGTAACGCTTGGCTTCGAACCGTGCGACAACGTCCTCGTCGTGTAACCAGACACGCCAGAGTTCCGCAGGGAGCCGAATCGGCATCGGTTCCCCAAGGAGCGAGAGTTGTTCAGCACCCATGTTCACGGGCTGGAGCTGAGGAGCGACGTCCTCCAGCAGGAGCTGATCGTCCGCTCCGCTCACGACGGCTCCACCTTGGTGGGCTTGAGGGCAGGCGGGTAGCCCTTGGCACGAAGAAAGGCGTCGAGCGCCAGCGCGACGATGTCGCCGTGCTGGACACCGTGGTCCGCGTGGTAACGGCGGATACGCCGCTGGAGCTGGAGATCGTCGGGGACGGCGTAGTTGATTTGCCCGCGACTGGTATGACGGCCGTTAATGATCTCCAACGTGTCCGGATGAGGGACCAAGGGGTCTTCAGTCAGGTCGGATTGCGCTTCGAGGGCGTCAGCCATGGCGCGCAGTTGACGGGCATGGTGCGAGAGATCGGGCACGGGGCGCTCCGGTCGGTCCACTAGTCGACTAGCTAGCCGCCTAGTCGACTAGTGGAATAGTCGGTGGGACGGGTGGCCGCGAACGAGCCGAGCGTTCGCGGCCACCCAGGGGATTGATGCGCGTTAGAACCCGCGGGCGGTGAGCCACTCGTCCAGTGCGACCGAGACGATGTCGCCAATGGGCAGGTGATCGAGTTCGTTGTCCAGAGCGAACCGCTTGATCCGCTTCTTCAGCTTCAGCGCAGCGGGGACCGACGAGTCGAGGCTCTCTCGCGTGATGATGCGCTGGTTGAGAACGACAGCAGTCTCGGGAATGTCCCTGGGACGGCCGGGACCCTGAGCCCACGGTGTTCCCTCGCTCGGCGCTGCCTCCGATCGCACGTCCTGTTCCCGGTGAGCCCCTGGAGCATCGGTCCTCACCGGGAACGCCGTACCACCCGCCGCCGGAGGAACTGCCGCGCGAACCGCCACCTCGGCGGCCGGGGCCGCGCCAGGAACTGCGGGCGTGACGTGAGACTGCCCCTGCTGCGCAACGGGGTGGGCCGGCTGCGTGGGCTGACCTGCAGGGGCTGCGGGCTCTGCAGCCGGGACCACGGGCTGCACCTGCCGCTCTGCTGGATCCACAGTGGATTCCTCCTGCGCCTCGGGGGCGACGACAGTCAGGCGAACCGGCTGACTGGTGACTGGGTCCTGCATGGCGTCGCTCGGGGCGGCCTCATCGCTCGGCCGGGCGGAAGTCTGCGATGCCTCGGGCACCGTCTCGGTCCGGCCCTGCGCGGACTCCTCGATCGGAACCACGGAAGGAGCGGGCTGAACGTGGGACTCGCTGGCAGCGGGACGGACATCGCCCTGGTCGGCTGCCTGTTCAGCAGCGAACTGCTCGGGAGTGAGCTCGGCAGCCGGCGGAGGCGGGGGAGGGTTCGTCTTCTTGGCACCGCCGCCGAGGGTGCGACCAGTGCGGCGGGCCGGGGGCTTCATACGCTCGGTCATGCCGTCAGCTCCTTCATCAGCTCGGCGTACTCGCTCAGCTCGGTCGGGATCTCGCCGAAGGCCTCCATGTAGTGGACCCAGGAGTGGATGGTGGTCTCGGCGAGCGGGAACGGTTCGTCGCGGTCCGGGCCGATGCCCTCGCCCTCGACGGGCTCCAGCAGCTTGTCCTTCGCCGTGCGGGGCAGGCTGGTGCGGTCGTCGGCCTTGACCAGCACCACGTGGGCGGTGACGTCGCGCTCGTTGCGGGCGGCGGCGCGCTCGGCCTCGTCGAAGGTGGCCACGAGCTTGCGACGCTCGATCTTGGTGGGGGCGACCGGCACGAGCAGCAGGTTCGCCTCGGTAACAGCCTCGTGGAACAGCTTCGCGCTCCCGCCGCCGGCGTCGACCACGATCGCGCCGAACTCGGCACGCTTCTCACGGATGTACTCGGCGATGTCATCGAACGGGTACCGCTCGACCACGAGGTTCTCCGGGATCTCGAAGCCCTCGGCCTTGGCGACCTTGAACCAGTCATAGGCGGACTGACTGGTCGCATCGGCATCCAGGAGCAGCGTCGGCAGCCCCAGGACAACGGCGTAGTAGAGGGCGATGAACCAGGCCGAGGTGGTCTTGCCGGTGCCGCCCTTGAGCATGCCGACGACGATCACGAAGGCGTCCCAGGCGTCGGCTGTGGCCGCCGCCAGAGTCTTGTGACGGGTGTTCTCGTTCACGTGTACTTGATCTCCTGAAACTGGAAGGTCTGTTGACTTTGCGCGGGTCGACGACGTCGACACTTGCTTCGAGGCATGGCTGAGAAAGCGGTCGAGCGGGGGTGCCCTTGCCGCGCAACTGCAGCCGGGATGGTGCATGGGCGGGGCCTTGTGGCGAGCGGTGCCGCGCGGAACGTCAGTGAGTGCCAGCGCGCTCATGACCGCTTCCTCGTCCCGTCAGCGGGTCCGTGGCGGTGCCGGGGCCGCATGGTGGTGTTGGCCTCGTTCAGGAGCCGGTAGACCGTTGCACGGGAGTAGTTGCACTCCTCGGCGAGTTCCGGGACCGTGGCTCCCGCCTCGTATCGCGCCCGCAGAGACAGCGCGAGCTTCTTCCGCTCAGTCGCCCGCGCTGCAGAACGCATCCGCAGCGTTTGCTGCGTCGTACGCACGGTGCCGCCGGCCTCGATCAGCAGGCGTCGGGCGCCGCGCCTCGTTGCTCCTGCCGCTGCGGCGAGTTCGGCGAGCGTCGCGCCGTGCTCGTCGTACAGGGCGCGAAGATGGGCCGCGAGACGTTGGCGCGCTTGTGGATCCTCGCGCAGCCTGCGGGTCTGCCACGACGTCCGCATCTTCGTTCCGGCATCGTGCAGCCGGTTGAGAACCGTGCCGTACGACAACCTGCTGCTTGCAACGAGCTCGTCGACCGTGGCTCCGGATTCGTAGCGGGTGCGCAAGGCCTCCGGCGTGATTGCTACGTCGTCCTCATCCGACGTCGACTGCTGCGTGTTCATGCAACGGACTCCCATTCCCTGAGTGCTTCGGCGTGTGCGGCGGCTAGTTCGTCGTAACTGCGCTGGTCAGTGGGGGTGATGAGGATCAAGCGCCCATCGCTGGCAACCCGCCATGCCGGATCGATTCGCCCTGTCGCCGGATTGATGACGAGGCCGCCGGGCCCACGCCACGGCGTGGGGACCTCGTCCGGACGCAGGGCGGGCACCAGCACTTGATGGCCGTCGCGGACCACGACGAGGGCCTTGCAGCGGTGCTCCGATAGCCGCTCCAGCGCGTCCCGATACGCCGCTCGTTCTGCGGCGTGGAGTGTCCTTCGGCTCGCCGCGGTACCTGCAGTTCCACATCGGTGGGCGACCAGGTCCCAGCCGTGCGAGGGCACGACTTGCGGGTCGGTAACAGCCTCCGGATGGCTGTTACCGAAGCCCTCCAGGGCTCGGGGGGCCAGTGACCAGACTTCGCCGATGTGGTGCACCAGGCCGTGGCGCGCGAGGCGACGGAGAGCCCGGTAGGCGGTGGCGCGTGAGACGGAGGAGGTGATGACGAGTTCGCTGACGGTCTGGTTAGGGCGCGCGTGCAAGGCTCCGAGGATCAACAGAGCGGAGCTGCCCAGGCCGTGGTGGGCGAAGGCATCGTGGGCCATTAGGTGGCTGATGACAGTGGAGTCGACATCAGCCGGGGCGGCCGTCTCGGAGGTGGACCACTCCTCAAGTGCTGGGGCGGGGGGGAACTGAGTGGTCTTCTGACGAGAAGACGAGGAGTGTGCGGAGGAACCAGGGCCGTTGCCGAGGTACCAGGTGGAGCCCTCCCTGCCATGGCCGACCCGCAGCCGGCGGAGCCACCCACCCGGCCTCAGCACGGTCTCGTATGCGTTGCGCAGCGTCTGCCGCGAGATCCCGGCTTGCTCGGCGGCCTGGCGCTCACTCGCGGCGTGCAGACGGCCGCCAGCGGTCTCGGCGAAGTTGAGATGAGCGAGAAGCACTCGCAAGGCGGTGCGTCCTCGCTCCCCACGCCACGGGGTGACCTCGATACGGGCGCGAAGGGCTGCGAGATCCTCGTGTGAGTGCTGGCGGGAGTCAACCTCTGCCGTGCTGTGGACCGTTGCACAGGCGCTGTCCCAGACTCGACGGACGTACGCGAGGGCGCGTGCCTGCCCAGAGCGCAGCGCGATGTTCTGCGTGTGCCTGCCACCCTCGTGATCCGGGTGCATCAGCAGCTGCGCCAACTGGTCGACGGTGCCCCCGGCCCGGGCGACGTGGCAGGCGATAGCCGCGGTAATCCGATGACCGTGCTCGGCCATTCCCTGTCGATCTTCGCGAAGGGCCACCCGTCCGTCACGGTCGAGCTTGCTGTAGCTGCCCGCCGCGTAACGGCCGGTGAGGTCTCCGAGAAGAACCAGATCAGCGGCGGCCCGGGGGAGGCCGGTGAGTCCTTGCCGGGAGGTTTGGTTGCCTGTGACTGCCTCTGGTTGGGAGTTTGCTGGACGTGAAGCCTTCTGCGAGTAGTGCGGAGAGGGTGCGTCGTATGGCATTCTGGGGTCGTCTCGCAAAGACATGGACGCCACCTAGGCCCGCTAAAACCACGGGTGGTGCCCGGAACCGACCTCCAATCGGTGCCAGCGAAGCCTCCAGGATGGCCGTCCTGGGGGCTTTCGTATGCCTGGCTAGACGGAGGCAGGCGTCCCCATCGCAGCTCGACCGAGGTCGATCGGAAGGCCTCTGACTGCCTTAGAGCGGCCCGGGTCGAATCCCGGGTCGAATGCCCTAGCAGGTCACAGCCGATCAGGGTTCAATCAGAGGCAGGGCCTCTGATGTCACACCGACCGACTGAGGCCCGACCGGCTCGGAGGAGCCAGCACAGAGAGCGGATGCCTCTGGCTGGCTCACCCGACTCGGTCGGCTGACAGAGTGACTGTGTCTGATTGTCTCCGACTGGCCCGTTCTGCCCAGAGACCCAGAATCAGAGGGATTGCCTCTGACTGGCTCTGAGCGGCCCGGGTCGAATCGGGGTCGAATCAGAGCGGTTTCCTCTGACTGCCTCCGATCGCCTCTGCAACCCCGTCCTAGCAGGTCACAGCCGATACGACTCGCAAAACCGCAGGTCAGAAAGGTGCTCCAGGAATACCCGGCGTACAGCCCGACTCGTCTGCCATCGGGGGCCTGGCCAGGAAAACTTCCTGGGCCGGGCCGCCTTGCGTCCTGCGGGAGTTCGCGAACCTGCCTCCCGTTTCCCAGGACTTCCCGAGCGATTGTGCACGCGATGCGCATGCCGGCTCAGTGTCGGCACGGTCGTGTGGGGGCGCCGACGAACGTCACGATGCCGCTGACACTGCTGTCGGTGGTCGACACGGTTCGGTTTCCGAGGCCCGCGCCAGTGAGCAGGTGCGGATTGCCCCACAACGCTTTTCTACGGCTTGTCTCCGCTACGCGGCTTCGGCTCCGCGTGGAACGCCCGCGGCACTGGCCTGTGTGACGGGAAACAGCGCGGCCCACGCCAGGACCTCGACAAGGTGCTCGGCGAGCAGCCCGACGTGGGGATCCGGCTGAACAAGGGCGGTCGCCTGGCCGCGGGCGCTGAGTTCCGTTGCCCAGGTGTGGTCGAGGCTGGTGAAGTCGTCGTCGATCCAGATAGTGGGTGCGTCGCCGAGCCACGTGTCGACGTGGTCGCGTTTCCAGAGGTAGCCGTTGGGGTGGCTGGTGGTGATCTGGGGACGTGGGAGGTCGACGTACGGCAGAGTCGGCAGGCCAAGGAGCGGGCCGATGAGGGTGGTGGCGTCTTGGCGCCAGCTGGTGCACCAGACGGGGGTGACCAGGCCGGTCCGGATCACGTGCATGAGTAAGGGGCCGTGGGCGGGGTTGAGCCAGATGGTCACGGGGGCGTCGGGGTCTCGCCCTGTGGGGACGACGTCGTGGCGGGCGCATAGGTTTCTCCTAAGGGAGCCGGGGTGGGGGTCAGAGTTTGCGCGCGGTGATCAGCAGGGTGGTGGGCCAGCGGCCGTGACGGGCGTCGTGGAACTCCTGGGCCGAGGTGAGCCAGAGGCCCGCGCGGTCGAGGTGTTTCTCCCAGCGGTCGGCGTCGAAGTCCCAGCGGGCGATGGGTAGTCGGGTGTGGTCGGGGAGGGTGACGTAATCGCGACGGGGCCGGTCGTCGGTGGCGGGGCGTAGGCCGCCGCGCTGGGGGTGGGGAACCGAGAAGGCGAGAGCGCGCCCGGGTTTGAGGTGCCGAGCGATGGCCGGGAGTAGAAGCTCGGGAGCTACGAGGCCAATTGCTCCGAAGACCGAGTAGACGGCGTCGAAGCGTTCGTCGGAGGCTTGCAGGTAGTGCAGGGCGTGGCCTGCGACGAAGCTGAGGTTGTTCAGCCGGCCGTAGTGCGAACGGGCTCGGCGGACCTGCAGGCCGACGAGGTCGACGCCGGTGACCTGAGCGCCGTAGCGGGTGGCGAGGTGGGCGGCGTTGTGGCCGGGGCCGCAGCCGAGTTCCAGCACTCGCTTGCGACGCAGGTCCGGTCCGAGGATCTCGACGCCGGGACCGCTGCCGGGCCGGGTAGTCCATTCGATCCGTGCGGGTACGGTCAGCGGCTCGGCGGGGCTGGCTGTGGTGCGTTGGAGGGCGTGTACGTACCAGGGGGAAGCCTGGGCCAGCACCTAGACCTCCAGGAGGTGGAGGACGTCGGCGAGGTGGCGGCGGACGGCCTTGATGTAGGCGGGGTCGGTGGCCGGGTCGTTGATCCAGCGGATGGACTGCTCCATGAACCACTCGACGGCCCACATGCGGTGCCAGCCCAGCGCCCACTTCTCGGCGGGCAGGCCGCCGCGTTCGGCGAGGGCGTCGGGGGTGCCGCCTTCGGTGACGTAGGTGTCCAGGAAGACACGCAGACGCACGGGGTCGGGGGTGTCGAGGGTGCCGTGCCAGCTGGCGAGGTCGAGCAGGCCGGGGCCGGTGAAGGCGCGGGCGAAGTCCAGCAGCCGCCAGCCGTGCCGACCGATGTGGAGGCTGGTGGGGTGGAACTCGGAGTGCACCCATCCGAACGGAGCCACCGTCGCACCGGCCGAGCGTGTCTCGGCGGCCTGGGCGATGCGGTCGAGCGCGTCTTCGACGCCGTCCGTGTCCTGCCATCGCTCGTCTTTGCGGAGCTGGACGAGGTGCTCCAGGGCACGGCTCGGCAGGGTGCGCAGCCGCTCCTGGTCGAGGACGGGCAGGGCGGAGGCGGTGCGGGTGCGGTGCAGGACCACGGCGGCGGCTGCGCCATCGAGGTCGTCGGCGTCGCGGAGGGGGGTACCGAGGTCTTCCAGCAGCATCCCGAGCCATCCGCCAAGGACCGCGGAGGCGTGAACGGCGGGCACCGGGACACCGAGGGTGCGTGCCAGCCGGAGTGCCTGGTCCTCGCTGTCGAACGGCCTCTTGGCGTACTTGAAGATGGCGGTGGTGCCGTCGGTGAAGGTCAGGCGCTCGACGCCGGACATGGACCACACGCGCACCTCCTCGCGCTCTGTGGTGGACCGGTCGGTGATGGTCAGGAGGTTGTCCAAGAGGTCGGCGTTGAGGGTCGTGTCCATGAAGGGGCTCCAGTGCAGTTGGCGGCGTCCGGGGCGGGCGAGAGAAGTCAGCCTGCCCCGGAGCCGGGGCGGTGGTGCTACGCGGCCGGGGTCACGCGGTGGGCGTATAGCTGCTCGATCCAACCGGCCTTGAAGGCCGCGAGGTCGTCGCGGAAGGCGGCCATTGAGGCACCGTAGGGCGCCACGACGCCGCCGGACTGGTCCGGCACGGACTGGCAGCCGTGCACGAGCCGTCCGCCGAGGGCGGCGTGGGCCTTGATGGACTCGATGCGGCGGTGCTCGTTGAACCAGCCGCCGTGGTAGACCTCGTCGAGCATGCCGCCCATCTCGTCGTCCAGGTCGAAGACGACAGAGGTGGCGGCGGGGAAGAACCAGCACGGGCCGACGTTGGAGATGTGCCCGTCCAGCTCGACCTTGTTGAGTGCCATCAGCGTGGCCGCCTCGCGCAGCATCCGCAGGTGGTCGGCGGTGATCTGAGTCAGGCCGAGGCCGGCCAGGTGTTCCTCGCGGAAGAGGTACGCGTACACCTCGTAGGCGGTGGCGAGCACCCGGGCGGCGTCCGGGGTGGACTTGGCGTGGGTCTTGATGAAGTCCAGCGCGAGCTGCTCTACCGCGCTCTCGGTGGTCTCCTCCACGTCCAGGAGCTGGGACTTGACCAGCTCCCAGTCGGCGACGAGCCACGTGCTGGACTCGAAGCGGAAGAAGTACTCGGCAGGGTCGATGGTGATGCGCCGGCCGTCGACCTGGATGCCGGGCAGGCGGCTCCAGCGCTCGTCGAACGCCTCGGGCAGTACGACCGTGATGGCCGCGGTGCCGATGGTGGTCACCGTGTCTCCGTCTCTGATCGGCCGGGTTCGGGCACAGGAATGCCCGAACCCGGTGTAGGCGTACGGAACTTCGAGGAGCCACCCGGCCGAAGAGGGAGCCTGGTCACAGTGTCGGACAGGGGCCGGGCGGCTGATGATTAGTGAACACGCCGTCACGCACAGTGGGTACGGTGAGAGGCAGTTGAAGCGGTATACGCGGTTTACAGCCCCGGACGGGAGGCGAGCGTGGCAGCGCCGAGAGACCCCAACTCCCGTCTGCGCGACACCGTCGACGCGATCGGCTGCACTTACGAGGCCCTGGCGAGGGACGTCCGGCGTATCGCGGCCGAGAACGGTGAGATCCTCCAGACGAACAAGTCGGCCGTCTCCCACTGGGTGAACGGCACCCGCCAGCCCACTGGACGGACTGGCCAGTACCTTGCCGAAGCCTTGTCTCGCCGAACGGGCCGCATCATCACCCAGACGGAGATCGGCCTGCGCGCGCCAGATGCTGAAGGGGCGGACGAGCGGGATCCCGTCCTGGCTGCCACCGACTTGGGCCGCGCCGACGTCGAGCGCCGCCGCTTCCTCGCCGTAGCCGCCTTCACCGCGGCCGGCGTCGCCATGCCCCTCGCCCACGACCACGAGGCCACCACCCGCATGCTCCGCGCCCGCACCGGCACGTCCGTGGTCGGGGCCGAGGACGTGGACGTCGTACGCCAGATCACCGCAGCCTTCAGCGCGGCAGACGAACGCCTCGGTGGCGGGCACGGCCTGACCACGGTCACCGCCTACCTTGCCGACACCGCCGCCCCCATGCTCCGGGGCCGCTACCCGAGCGAAGCCTTACGACGGGCCGCCTTCGGCGCTGTGGCCGAACTCGCCTACCTGGCAGGATGGAAGCACCACGACCTCGGCCAGGAAGGCGCCGCCCAGCGCTACTACCAGGTGGGCTACCAGCTCGCCTGCGAGGCCGACCCGTACGGCCACGCCGCCTGGATGATGCGCGCCCTCGCCCACCAGGCCCTCAGCCTCAAGCAGTCCCACCACTGCGTCGACCTCGTTGAAGGAGCCCTACGGCGGGGCCTCAGCCACGTCGACGGCCAGACCGAAGCTCTGCTCCACATCACCCACGCCCGCGCCTACGCCGCCGTCGGTGAGAAGCCCGCAGCGGCCCGCGCCCTGCTCGCCGCCGAAGACGCCCTTCTGCGTGACGACGGCCCCCAGCCCAGCTACTCCCGCGTCAGCGGCCCCGCGGCGGGCACCGTGGCCAGCCACACCGCCCGCACTCTCACCGACCTTGCCGACCACATCGGCACCGAACAACAGCACCGCGACGCCCTGATCCGCTGGGACCCTGAGAAGTACAAGCGCGTGCACGCTCTCACCTACGCCGACCTCGGTGACAGCCTCGCCGCCCAGGCCCGCGCCGACGAGGCCGTCGGGGCTTGGTCCCATGCCCTGCCCCTGATGGAGGGCATGACGTCCGACCGCACGCGCAAGGCCATCACTTCGCTTCGCTCCACCCTCTCCGTTTACCAGCGTCGCAAAGTGCCCGGAGCCGCCGAACTCGCCCGCCGCGCACGCGAAGCACTGGCCTAAGCTGCCCACCAACCGGCCGACGAAGGGACACAACCGTGGCTCAGCAGCAGACCGACGACCAGCCCAAAACCCTCCCACCCGCCCTCGAATCCATGACCCTGCTGGTCGCCGCCGTCATCGTCCACGACAAGGCCACCAATCGCGTCGTCCTCCTCCAGCGCAGTCAGAACGCCAAGTTCGCCCAGGGCATGTGGGACCTCCCCGTCGGCAAGAGCGAGCCTGGCGAACCCATCACCGAAACCGCGGTACGTGAGCTGTATGAGGAGACCGGCCTGACGGTGAAGCCGGAGTCCCTTAAGGTCGCCCACATCATCCACGGCGCCTGGGGAGTCGAAGCCCCCAACGGCTTCCTCACCGTCGTCTTCGCCGCCCACGAATGGACCGGCGAACCCGAAAACCGTGAACCGCGGAAGCACGCCCAGGTCCGCTGGTTCTCCGCCGACACCATCCCCAAACCCTTCGTCGATACGACTGCCAGCGCCTTGCATCGGTACCTCAGCGATGGACCTGAGGTCTCGCTGGATGGATGGCGCTCGCGAATCGTCATCGACTGAGAGTTCTGTCGGCCTGAGGATTTGGGGTGCTGGAGCCACGCACGCGGGGCAGGCTCGGGTCAGCGCGTGGGCGGACCCCCGCTTCACCATGACGGTTCCGGCGGTGCCTCCCCACAGTGCCGCACTCACCGACGTCGAACACCTCGGTTCTCGTCCTATGGGACCGGACGGCAGGAATGGGAGGGGTTTCGCCAGGGCAGACCTCCAGATCCCCGACAGAGTCACTCAGCGTGGCGAGTCCCCCTGCTCGCGGAAGGGCACTCCTGCGCAACGCCTCTTCGCTGATCGCCCTATGCGCCTTGTCTGTGCCGTCCGCTAGCGTGTCCCGGCAGGCGCAGGTGAGGCCGGAGGCAGCGATCGGATGAGGTTCGTCAGTGGTCAGTGGATCCGGCTGCCCTGGGAGACCGGGGGAGAACACGGTGGCTGGGTGACGCTCGATCATGCCTGGCAGGATCCGGCGGATGCGCTGGGAGCATGGACCCTATACGTGGCAGTCAAGGGGGACGAGCGTCTTCGCGATGTTCGTGGCCGCGCTCGGGACGGGAGCACGCTCTTCCGCAAAGTGAAGCTCTCGGTGGCCGAGGCGGAAGCAGTCGAGTCGCTTGCTCCGACAGGGGATGCGCCTTCGGCACGGGTGCTCGCCGCGCTGTGGTCGGCGTGGCTGGTCGCGGCGTCCGTGGAATCGCCTTCGGCCTCCCAGCTGAAGCTGTATCCGCATCAGGTCAGCGCGGTTCACGGCGCGATGTTGCCTCAGCCACGTCTGCGGTTCCTGCTTGCAGACGAGCCGGGGACGGGTAAGACGGTAATGGCGGGCATGTGCCTGCATGAGATGCGTCGTTCAGGCGCGGTGTCCCGTGCTCTGGTGGTTGCGCCGGCCGGCCTGGTGTCCAAGTGGCAGGCAGATCTGTTGCGATTCTTCGGCATCGAGCTCCGGCGTGTGACCGCGGCGGCGGTGCGGGAGGGTGCTCTGGAGGACGATCGCCGCAGTGGGGTGTGGGTGGTGTCTCTGGAGCTGGCCGCCGTCAACCCAGCGGTGCGTGCTGCCCTCGATCCGGACCGCGCGGGTTGGGACCTGGTGGTCTTCGATGAGGCGCACCGGCTCACGCCAACAGCAGGTTCCCTGTACGAAGTTGGCCGCTTGCTCGCGACGCGGTCGCCGCAAGCGCTGCTGATGACGGCGACTCCACACCGCGGCTCCGAGTTCTTCTTCCGTCACCTGCTGCACTTGGTTGATCCCGAGCTGTTTCCGGACCCGGGTGACGACGCGAAGGCGCGACTGCCCGCTCTCAAACCGGGTCCCTCGCACTTCCTGCGTCGCATGAAGGAGGAGTTGGTCGACTACGACGGGACGACCCGGCTCTTCAAGGGACGCCATGCGAGCAACCATGGGGTGCCCCTCAACGCTGCTGAACTGGACCTCTACCATCGGGCACTCGACTTGGTCGACGGATGCTTTCCACGGCACGCTCGGCCCTTGGCCCGCATGGTCTACGGCAAGCGTGCTGCGTCCAGCCTGCGGGCACTTGCCCAGACCTTGCGCCGCCGGATCGAACGCATCGGCCTTTTCTACGAGGGCGTCTCTGATGAGGGGGCGGCTGCCGTGATGCTCACGGGCGGGGAGACAGGGGAGGAATCCGTGTCCGAGGAGGCCGCGGACGCGGTCCGGGAAGAGGCCGAGCTTCTCGGTATCAACTCACTCGGCCCGGAGATGGAGCGCGAAGTCGCGGCGAAGTTGCTGACCGCGGTGGAAGCGGTGCTCGCGGACCCTTCCTACCGGCCGTCGAAGTGGCGCACCCTGACTGAGGACTGCCTGGCACCCAACGGTGTCCGGCCGGGCGGGAGTCTGCAAGCGGTTGTGTTCACGGAGTACGCCGACTCGGCGGAGTGGATAGCGAGCCGTCTCACGGCCGAGGGCTACGACGCTCGTGTCTACTCCGGCAGACAGAGTCATGCCGAGCGGGACGGGGTGCGCGCGGAGTTCGCTGCCGGCGTGTTTCAGGTCATCGTCTCGACGGACGCCGGGAACGAGGGCATCGACCTGCAGTCCGCACATGTGCTGGTGAATTACGACCTGCCGTGGTCGCTGGTCAGGTTGGAACAGCGTATGGGCCGGATCCACCGGGTGGGACAGCGGCGCGACGTGGAGCTGTACAACCTGGTCGCCACCGAGACACGCGAGGGAGAGGTGTTGCTTGCGCTTCTGGAAAGTTTCGCGGGAGTGGCGAATGAGCTGGACGGGCTGGTCTTCGACAGCCTGTCGCTGGTGGCCGAACTTGCGGATGTGCGCTACGAGGAGTGGCTGCGTGCGCTGTACGGCGACGACGAGGCGCGGAAGACCGCTGCGCTGGCTGCCGCGGCCACGGTGGACGCGGCCGAGCTGAGGCGGCGCACCACGCAGGCGCGTGCCGATCAGGGGGCTTTGGTGGCAGCGGAGCGCGTCGGTGGGCGGGGCCGGGTGCCGGGCAGCACGGGGCTGGCTCGCGTGCGTGGCGTGGATGGAGCGACAAGTTCCCCGGTGTCCGGGGCGCATTTGCCAACCAGGGAGTGGGAGCCTGGGACCGTCGAGTCGTATTTGCGCCTGTTGGCCATGGCAGAGGTGTGCGAGGTACGGGCCACCGCGCTCGGCGAGCGGGTCTTCCTGCTCAACTCCGGGCAGCCGTGGCCTGCAGCGCTGGGTGGTGGACGCTCCGCACGTGTAGCAGTGGACAGCCCCGGGGACTTGGCGCCGCCATCAGCGGCAGCATCCTCCTCCATGCCTGACATCTATTCCCTGGCGCCCGGCAACAGGGCATTGTCCTCCCTCGCCGAGCACGCGGTATCGCTGCTTGCGGCCGACGGGTTCCGGGGCGGAACGGTGGTGGATCCAGACAACTCCGGCGCGCCATATGGCCTGTTCCATTGCGAGGCTACGGTCGACGGCGCAACCTGGCGTGCGTTGGTGCGTGTCGGTGACCGAGGGCAAGGCGAGGTGGTGCCGTGGGACGTACTGTCCGGACTGCGGCCGCTTGGACAGGGTGATCCGGCCGCGGGCGCGGAATCCGGGTGGTTCGTGAAGCAAGGTGCCGCCAGGGCGCTTCAGGTCGCCCGCACAGCCTTGGAAGCGGAAGTGGCCGAGCGAAATCGAGAGCGTGCCCAGTGGCTGGACTCTGCCCGGCGAGACTTGGCCAAGCTGCCGGTGGATGTCACTTTGGGGGTTGCGGACAGGGAGGAACGCTCCAGGCTGCGCGGGAGGTTGACCGAGATCTCGCAACGCAGGCTTGCCCGGCTGGAGGCTCTGTCGAACTCGATGGTGACCGCTGAGCCGCGCGTGGGCGGGTGGCTCGTCGTTCGCGGTGTGCGGAGGTCCGGGGGCACAGACATGTGAGCAGTGTCGTCATGCGGTTTGGCCGTCGTTGCCTGGTTCCGCACTGGTGGGTGACTGATGACGGCTTTCCGCGACCAGTTTTGACCGTATGGACGAGTTGTCGGCAGTACAGTTTGCCGATATCCGCTGCTCATACGGGAGTTCGAATGACGCGCCTGATCGAACGTTGGTTTCCGTGCGCAGAGGTGAGCGCGGCCTCCATGACGGGCTGGGGGAGCGGTAACAGCGAGTCGAGCCTGTGGGTGTGGTTTGCCAAGCGGCCCACCGTGCAGGCCAAGGCCGCGGTGCTGTGCAGCTTGCTGCCGTGGCCGGAGGGGGAAGCGGAGCAGGAGCAGCTGCGGAACCTGGTGCGCACAGCGCTCACGGGTCATGCCGTGGCACAGGGCGCGATCCGGGCCTTGCTGGCCGAGCTCTACCCCCAGGGTGCGACGGTCCTGGACCCGTTCTCGGGCCGGGGCATGATCCCGCTGGAGGCCGGCCGTCTCGGCGCGCAAGCGTACGGCGTCGACTATTCACCTTTCGCCACCCTCGGGGGCTGGCTGCTCGCGCGAGCACCATTCATCGGTTACGAGAGTGAGCCGAAGCTTCCCTTCGACCCATGGGAATTCCCCGACGCGGGGCCGGAGCCCGGCGCGGGGACGCTGTTCGGAGCCCTGCCGCCTGATCTGGGTCCCAAGCCGGGAGACGACCGGCTCATCGACGACGTCCGGGCCTTTCTCGCCGAGGTGGGGCGGCGGTACACGGCGTCGATGGCGGAGTACTACCCGCGGAGAGACGGCGAGTTCCCCTGGGGGTATCTGTGGGCGTCCACTCTGCCCTGCCAGGACTGCGGCCGCCGCTTCCCGCTGGTGGGCGAGCTGCGGCTGCGACCTCCGAAGAGGACCGAGTACCGAGACGACCCCGGCCAGAGCTTCCGGATCGAAGCCGACCGGGACAGCGGCGAGTTCTACGCGGTCGTTCATGACGGAGCGCCGCAGGGGAATCCCACGCGGGTGCTGGCAGGGAAGAGCAAGTACGCCTCGGACGGGAAGGTCGTGGTGTGCTCGTTCTGTGGCCACCGGCACACCAAGGCCGTGCACACTCGGCTCGCTGCGGAGGGCGCGCGCCGCGATGTGCTGCTGGTGGCCGCCGATCTGGAGGGGGGCCGGAGCAAGGTGTTCCGTGCCCCGAGCGACGAGGAGGTCATCGCCGCCCGGCGGGCCGCCCTGCAGCTGGCCGCCGAGCCGCCGTTCGGGATGCTGCCGGCGCGGCCGGATGAGCGAATACCTGCCGGGAACACCTGGACGATCCAATCGGTCAACTATGGCGACACGACGTACGGGGACCTGTGCGAGGCGCGGCAGACTCTGGGACTGGTACGGCTGGCCAGGGCGATCAACGAACTGTCCGAGGAGTGCCGCGAGGCTGGGCTCTCCGCGGGGTATGTGAAGGCGCTGGCGGGGTATGCGACGGCGGCGATGATGCGGAAGATACGCCGATCTTCGCGTGGGGCTCGGCTGCAGATCACTGGCGGTGTACGTACGGGCGACATCTTCGTCAACCAGTCGGCTATCACCGTCTCCTATGACTGGTTCGAGAGCGGCCTCTCTGATGGACCCGGCTCCTGGATTTCACTCGCCGAACAGACCGTCACCACCCTTCGCCACCTCCGCGCCCGCGCCTGGGCCCGCCCCGCCCGGATCGAGCGCGGCAACGCCGCAGCGCTGGACTTCCCCGACGGCTCCTTCCAGAGCGTCGTCACCGACCCGCCCTACGACGACATGATCGACTACAGCGACTCCAGCGACCTGTTCTATGTCTGGGCCAAGCGGGCCATGGCCACCGCCGACCCCAACTTGTCCTTCACCATGCACCCCTCTGGAGTGCAGGAGAAGGAACACGAGGCCATCATCAAGCGGGGCGGCGCGCCGGTGAAGGACCACCGCACCCGCGATCACTACGCCACCCTCATCGAACGCGCCTACGCCGAGGCGGCCCGCGTTGTGGCCCCCTCCGGCGTTGTCACCTTCGTCTTCGGGCACGGGGACGTCGAGGTGTGGCACCGCATGCTCGGCGCGCTGGAGCGCGCCGGACTGGTGCTGACCGCCTCCTGGCCGGCCAAGACCGAGGCGGGCGGCGGTGGTGCAGGCTCGGCAAACATCGTCACCACGTTGACGATGGCGTGCAGGCCTGCCCCCGCCGGGCGGCCCGACGGTCGACTGAAGGCCGTCGAAGCCGATATCCGGGCCGCGGTCAAGGGAAGGATGCGGGAGTGGGAGCGTTCGGGTCTCGCCACCACCGACATGCTCATGGCCTCCGCAGGGCCGGCCATGGAGGTTGCGGGACGCTACGGGCAGGTGCTGGACAATACGGGGGCGCCGGTCGACGTCAAGCAGTTCCTGCTTACCGCTCGGCGCGCCGTGCAGGATGAATCCGCCATCAGGATCGATCAGTTCCCGCTGGACGTCTTCGACGATCGCACCCGGTTCGCTCTCTGGTGGGTGCGGCTGTTCCGGCGTGATCTGGCCGCCAAGTCGGAGCTGCGCTGGGAGCTGATGGCCGCCGAACTCGCCGCCGGCGAGGCCCGCCAGCTCATCCACACCGAGAGCAAGGGCTGCAGGTTTGTGCTGGCCGAGCAGTTGCGGCCGCAGATCACGGACGACTCTGCGCTCATCGACATCGTGCTCGCGATGGCGAAGACCTGGCCGGACGGGATTGACGCGGTTGCGGGCGTGCTGGCACTGGCAGGCAGGGTTGAGCCCGACGAGCAGCTGTGGGCTGCCGTGAGCTTCCTAAGCGAGCAGCTTGCCCATCCCGATTCGGACGCAGGGGCCTGGGACTTCCTGCTGCGAAACCGGTCATCGATCGAAACAGCGGCCAGAACGATCGTAGTTGCACCTCGAAGTGGACAGAAGGAGCCCAAGAATTCTGGAAACACGCTGTTCTGACGGGGCGTTACGCGAAATGATCGGTCGGAGACCGTACTTGTGCAGGTCGGTCGCAGGTCGTCGTTCGTGAGGGAGAACACCCCGTGCCCCAGGCTCAGCCCCGTCCGTGGTGGGAGACATGCAGACTGCGGCAGGACATCCTCGACGCTTCCGGCGGCGTCGCCGATGTCCAGATGTCGCTGTATCAGGTCGCCTACCCCAAAGAGGGGCAGGAGCCGCGGTATGCGAAGCCTGAGTACTACGGGCAGATCACCCATCCGACCGCGGATCTGACGGAGTTGCTGGCCCGCATAGTGGTGCGGTTCGCCGATCGTACCGGGCTCGCCGCCGAAGGCCTCATACGCCTGCAGCAGAGTATGGGAGGCGGCAAGTCGCACGCCTGTGTAGGGGCCTACCATCTCGCTGAAGACCCCTATGAGTTCGCCAAGACCGAACTTGGCGAGAAGGTCTTCAAGCGGGCTGGGGAGATCGTTGGTTCCGACATCGCAACCAACCTGGAGAATCCCCAGGTTGTAGTGCTTTCCTGCGACAACATGACTCCCGGGGTGACGGATTCCCATCCTGAGCGGGACGGCCCCTGGGCGCGCAGCCTCTGGGAGCGCTTCCTGTGGCGGCTGGTCGAGGGCGAGCAGGCGGAGTTCAGCCGTTACCGGGAGCACTACAGCAGCAAGGTGGAGATCGCCGAGGCCCTGGCCTCCCGCGGGCGGCCCGTCCTGGTCATCATCGACGAGATCCTCAACTACCTTGGCCAGGGCCTCGACGGGACCGGTGACACGGCCCTCGCCAACCAGGACATGGCATTTCTGCGTGCCTTCACCGAGGCCGTTGCCACCACACCGCGGATGGCCGCCCTGGTGGTGCTGATCAGCTCGGACAAGGACACCACGCATCTGGGTACGGAGGCGGAAGGGCGGCGCCAGCAGCTCGAGGCCGACCTACAGCGCAATGGGCGGGCCAGAGCCGTCAACCAGAACGCCGACTTCGCGGCGATACTGCGCCGGAGGCTGTTCGGGTCGCTGCCCGGAGAAGACGACGTCCGGGCGGTCGTGACCGGCTACGAGACGGCGGCCGCCGAGGAGAAGTGGCGCAGGGAAGTATTCGCACGGATCGACGCATCCTGGGCCCGTGACTTCCGTGATGAGGCGACACGGACGTATCCGTTCCATCCCCAGCTCATGAACCTTGCCGAGCAGGACTGGGCGAATGTCGCCGGTTTCCAGAAGGTGCGCTCCACCATCACGGTCTTCGCCGCTGCCGTGCACGCCCTGCTGGAACGCGCGGCGCAGCGAGAGTGGGTGCCGGAGCTCATCGGGCTGGGTGATCTGCCGCTCTCCGACCCGATGACGCTCAACAAACTGCTGGACTCAGGGCTGGTCCACACGGCAAAGGAACAGGCCAACTATCGGTCACTGGCTCTGAACGACATCGTGAGCGGGGTGCGGGACGACGGCGTGGCGCGGCGCATGGATGTGCTGCGGGGACCGCGAGCCTACGGCGGGGCCAACCCCTTCGTGTCCGAGCGTGCCGCCGCTGCCGTGTTCCTCGCCACCATCACCGGGCCGCGGGCCCACGCGCGCAGAGGGGCATCTGAGGCCGAGGTGCTGGCCTCGGTATGTGTACCCGATCTGTCTTTCACCTACGCGGAAGCCGAAGCGGTGCTGCGCGGGCTGAAGGACGAGGAGCGGGGTATGACCTCGCTCGAGGTCATACCTGGCCGCGGTGGTCAGCAGCCCAGGCTGCGGATGTCCACCGAGCAGCTGCTGCCGATGATGGTGCGCACGGCCAAGGCGCGCGTCGAGGACGCGGAGCGGGACCAGGCCATCAGCGAGCGGTTCGGCGCGCTCCTCACTCCAGGGCCGTTCGCCGCGGCGCTGGCCGTGCGGAGCCAGTCGGGGCTGCCGCCGCGCGAGTTGCTCCGGCGGGAGGAGAACCTGGACAGGGCGCGCAGCACTCGACTTGTCGCCCTCGACCCTGCGGCGTTCAGCGTCCGTAACGGCAGTGAGGCCGAGACCGTGGCGGCCATCGAGTCCGCGCTGGGCCTGGGAAGCAATCCGTTCCCGGCCGCCTGGGCGTCCTCGGTGGTCTTCGCCGTTGCCTCGGTGCGCGGCAGGGCGCAGGCTCGCGGATTTGCCGCGGAGTACCTCGCATACCAGCACGTCCTGCAATCACTGGAAGGCGCTGGCGACCAGGAGCGCTTCGCCATGGAAGCGCAGCAACGCCGGGATGAGGCGCAGCGTCGGCTGGACCAGGCCATCGAGCGTTCCTTCCAGCACCTGTACTACCTCGAGCAGCCGGAGGAAGGAAGGCCACGCGAGTGCCGTGAGGTGACCCTGCGGTCGGACCCGCAGGAACGCCGGAGCCGGAGCGCGCTGTCCGGTAAGGACGTGTGGGAGGCGCTCGTCGAGCACCAGAAGGGCTACGAGCGAGGTGGGTTCACCGCACGAGCCTTGGTGTCGCAGCTGCGTTCTGTCGACTACGGGCGCCCGCTGCCAGAGATCCGCGACATGTTCTGGAACGCCCCTCGACTGACGCTGCTCCACTCGGGAGAGCCGGAGCTGCGGGCCGCTGTCTTCGATGCCGTGCGGGAAGGCTCGCTGCGGCTCGTGCGCGGTACGGACGAGGAGGTGGCGCTCGGTAGTCCCGAGGAGATCAATCTGTCCGTGCAGGGGCTGCGCCTGCTGCTACCGCTGCCCGCTGCCCCGGCCCCGGATGAGGCCGCTCCCGCTGAGGTCGCCCCAGCGGTTGCCGACGGTGCACCGTCGGCCACTCGCCCTGGCGCGGACAGGGATGAGGGGAGCCCTAAGGGCAGGTCGCGCCACGCGGCCCGGCCGGACTCCGCAGGGCCCGCAGAGTCGGAGCCCGAGCCGCCGCGCAGGCTCAGCTTCATGATCAACCGGTCCATGGCCGACCCGGCGGATGCCGAGCGGCTCGGCCAGTTCCTCCGTGCTCTGTGGGTGGCTCTGGACGAGGGCCAGGCCACGCACGTGCTGTGCCAGTTGCAGATAGCGGCCGACGCGGAGGCAGCCCAGGCGCTGCTCGCGGCCGCCGAGGAGGCGGGCGTCAGCGTCTCCGGGGGTTGAGCTCGCCGTCTCGGAGTGCCGTGGACGCGGATGTAGATACGCGTGTCATGCGGCTGTGGTCATCCCCGTGACGGCAGGCTTATCCTCTGCCCCACGGGGCGCCGCTGTGCCCAGGCGGTCAGAATCCGGCGTAGCGCCAAGGCCAGGGAGGCGTCGGTCTCGGGTAGCCGGTGCACGCGGTCGAGCAGTTCCATCAGTACGTCCGGGTTGTCCTGGAGCAGCGCTCCCAGTCCAGCCGGATCCGGCAGGCTGTCCATGCGAGCAACCGGGATCTGGACCTCTCCGTAGCTTTCCTGCCCCACTGGTATCTGGTCCAGCCAGGCCAGCGCCTCGGCGGACGCACCTGACAGGTCGTTGCCGGGCCCGTTCCCCGACGCGCGCACGAGTTCGGTACCGAGCTGGGAGATCCGTCCGCCGGACGGGTCCCGCTCGGACAGGACCTGCAGCAAGGGCAGCCGATGTACGTGCCCGAGCTGGGCCAGGAGTGCTTTGCGGGCTATAGGGAGGTCAGCGGTGAGTTCGTCGAGCTGCCGACGAGCCCAGGCTGAGAGGGTGTGCGGGCCGCTGTCCGCCCAGACCGCCAGTACCAGGGCCGTGGACGCTGCTGCGCCTCGCCGTCGCGCTAGGTTGGATACGGCGTCGCGGACGTACTCGGAATGGGCCAGTGTGCCGACGGTCTCGGCCAGCCGCAGGGTGTCGCCGCCGGGTGGAACGTCCAGCAACTCGAGCGCGATCTGGGTCAGCCGGTGCTGTGTGAGGGGGTGATCCTCTGCCGCGTCGGCGAGCAGTTCGAGGGCGAGCATGGCGCCGGGGCGAAGAAACCACTCGACAGGGCCCGCCCGGTCCAGGTCACGCAGCCCGAGTAGCAGTTCCGCGCGCAGCCTTGGCCGGTCACGCAGCACCCGGCCCGCGGCCAGCAGCCAGACCTGCCGCCAGTGCACTGAGGGCGCCACGGTGCTCAACTGCTTCGCCAGCGGATACTCGCCCAGACGCAGAAGCCGGCGCGCGGCGAAGAACTCCTGGAGGCTGCGCAGCTCGAACCGAAACTCGGAAGGGGAGGAGCCCGATGTGCGCCGCACCAGTAGTCCGTGCCGTTCTGCCACTGTCACCAGCTCCCCTGCCAGCGCAGCGTTCCCACCTGGAGAGGCGGCAAGTGGGCCGGTCGGTGACGTTTCCTCTTGGCCGATCCTCTCGGTGAGGAAGTCGCACAGTTCGCCGTAGGAAAGCTGCGCATCCGCTG
Organism: Streptomyces sp. NPDC029292; assembly: GCF_055569295.1. NCBI lineage: Bacteria > Bacillati > Actinomycetota > Actinomycetes > Kitasatosporales > Streptomycetaceae > Streptomyces > Streptomyces sp. NPDC029292. The sequence goes on along the minus strand of NZ_JBVHXR010000038.1, from coordinate 2,160 downwards.
TGCCCTCGTTCTCGGTGCTGCGCTGCAGAGTGAATCCTGCCCACTCGTGCAGCTCATCGATGCGGGCCTCGTGCCTCCGAAGCAGTTTGGCGTGGTCTGAGTTCTTGCCGAGTTCTCGGCGGCGGGCAGTCGCGTAGAAGGCGTCGAAGAGCTCGTAACGGCCGCGCGGCAGTCGCTCGACGTGCTCCAGTAGCGCGGTCAGCATCGCCACCTGCAGTGGGCTGCGGGTGAGCTGGGCGGCCGCTGGGTCCTTCTGCGCGGCCCGAACCCGACGCAGGACTGTCTCCGCCCGGCCCGGATCCGGGTACCGGGCCTCGATCAGCCGCTTCGCACAGGCACGTACCTCCTTCTCGCCCAGCGCGTTCAATTCCAACTGGGTGAAGCCGTCCAGCGCCTTGATCGGAGCGAACCCCTGGGGGCGACTGGTGAGGACGGCGAACACGTCGCCCTGCTGCTGTGCCACATCGACGGTGAAGTCCTCCAGGGCTTTGGCGACGGCGTTACGCCCCTTCGGGTCGGCAATCTCGTCGTAACCGTCGAGGACGAGGAGCCACGGGTACCGGGCGAGCCAGTCGTGCATATCCGCAGCGGAGACCTCCTCGCCCGCGTCCGACGCGGCGATCTGCGCAATGTGCGCAACGAGCGTGCGGCCGGGGCGGCCGGCGGGCTGGGCTGCCAATGCATCGGCGTACTCGCTGAGCGATACCCGGACCGGCCATCTGGGCCTCTCTGGCATCCAGCGCTGCCGGAACACCTTGGCGGAAGCGATGCGTTCGCACACGCGCGCCGCATGGTTTCCCACGGACTGGCGGTGGTCCCACAGCAAGCCTGCACGGTGGGCCTGACGCAGTAGCTGGCATAGGCTGCTCTTGCCTTGGCCCGGGCCGCCCATCAGCGTCACGCCCGCGAGCGTGCCTGGTTCCGACTCATCGGCCAGGCGCATGATATGGGCGCCTGCGTCGACCGGAGCCGCCCTTCTGGCAGGGCCGGTACTCGCAGGGAGGTCGACGGCCACCGAGTCCAAGGGAATTGACCGGGCCGGGCCTTCGGCAGAACCGCCGAGGCCCACCGCCTGCTCGCGCTCGTCCAGCATCGCCTTGGCGACCTGGGCCATAGCGAATCGGCCGAAGCCGCCGGACGGAGCCGTCGGGGTGACACCGGGGCTTACGAAGAGCGCGCCGAGCTGGTCGATATTGATCTGAGTCCCCTCGGCGAGAGAGTAGTTGGAACCACCCTCCGCTGCGAGTGCGAACTGCTGCACCTGGGACGCCGCAGGCCTCGGGGTCGTATCGTCGCTCATCGCCGGTCGACATTGATCTGAGTCCCGCGGGCCACGCTGTAGTTCTTTCCGCCCCGATCGGCCTGATTGACCACGCTGACGGAGCCCTCGGGTGTGGAATCGGCCGCCTGCTCTCGGGCCCGCTCCAGCAACTCTCGCAGCTCCTCACCGAGAGCCGGATCCGCTGCTATGAGCGCACCGAGCCGTTGCCCGCACATGCGGGCGAGTCCTTGTTCGGCCTCCTCGTTCCCCCGCACTGAGGCCGCCAGCGCGCGTGCACTCTCCAATTCCGCGTCTACCGCGTCTGCATCCTCCGGTCGGAATCGCCTCCACAGGGCGACGACGCCGTTCTTTGTCCGCAGCCAGGCCTCTGTGGCCATGAGCGCGACCAGCGTGGTGCCAGCTTCCTGTACCGGATCCATGACGCCTCCCCTGTGGTATCGAAAGTCCGTCCCACAATAGTGAGTTCGCCTGAATGGTGGACGTGACCGGACCGAAGCCCTCGCCCATGATGGGCGTCCAGGAACTCGGATGTCGGACGATTCTTGCGGGGGCGGGCGGCGATCTGTTCCTAGTACTCCAGCCGTACTTTTGTATTTCTCCTGGTCAACGGCCTGGCGGTGGGGAGTGATAGCGGGGGTTGGGTATGCGCGCGGGACAGCCTGAACCGCTCAAGGGAGTCCTGTCCGGCTACTGGTCGCGACGCATCGACGACGAACACCGCCTCGTCTGCCGAGCCGACGACAAAGAGGTCAAGATCCGCAAGGCTCGCTATCACTACACCGACTAGTAGGGCTTGGTCAGGTTCGTATCGGTGTGGGTATGTCGCGGTGGCAGGTGGGGCAGGCACCGGTCCAGAGGGCGAGGAGTAATTGCAGCTC
>NZ_JBVHXR010000037.1:41382-56024 GCF_055569295.1 Streptomyces sp. NPDC029292 | reverse complement strand
GACCGGTACCTGCACCACCTGCCACCAGCCCCTGCCCAGAACATTCGCCACCAGCCCAAAGAGAGCCAGAACAACCTAACGGAGTCCTACTAGGCTTTGCGGGCGAGTTGTTGAACCTCCTGGAACTGCCGGAGTCGGCCGCCCGCACCGAAGCCGAAGAACACGGCATCGCAGGCGAACGCGCCACCTCCCAGGCCCAGCTCGCCTTCACCCTCGCCTTCACCCACCCCGACACCGCGGCCACCGACATCGACCTCGCCCACCAGCTCCTGACCGAACTCGTGCTGCGCGTCACTACCGCCACGTCCAGATCGCCGAACTCATCCGCGACGCCAGCACGCCCAGAGCAGATGAGACACTGGTGACGCAGATCGTCGGCACCATCGTGCCCACGGACATCCGCGGCGAGGTCATGCGGCCGCCGACCAGCTCCAGCACGCTGCCCTCCCTCGTGCTGCGCATGCTCGAAGAACTCCAGGTCGAGCCGGATTTGCCGTACCGACGCGCACACCATGTTCACCGGCTTCACCGGCTACGGGCTCCCGGACGACCTGCTCTCCGGCACCGGCATCCGCTTCATGGAGGGCGCGGTCCTGTCGATTCCGATCGTCGGGACGTACCTGCCGTTCTTCATCTTCGGCGGCGAATTTCTCGGTACCGACTTCGTCGCCCGCTTCTACTCTGTTCACGTCCTGGTGCTGCCGGGCATCATGCTCGCCCTCATCGTGGTGCACATGATCTTGCTCGTCTACCACAAGCACACGCAGTTCGCGGGTCCCGGAAAGAGCAACGAGAACGTCGTCGGCATGCCGCTGATGCCGGTCTACATGGCCAAGGCCGGAGGCTACTTCTTCCTGGTCTTCGGCGTCATCGCGGCCATGGCAGCGATCGCCACGATCAACCCGATCTGGGCCATGGGCCCCTACCGGCCCGATCAGGTGTCCACCGGCGCCCAGCCCGACTGGTACATGGGCTTCACCGAGGGCCTGATCCGTGTCATGCCGGGCTGGGAGATCAACCTCTGGGGCCACACGCTCGTCCTGGGCGTGCTCATCCCGCTGGCGCTCTTCCCGCTGATCCTCGCGGCGCTCGCTGTCTACCCGTTCATCGGGTCCTGGGTCACCGGCGGCAAGCGCGAGCACCACATCCTGGACCGCCCGCGCAACACCCCCACCCGCACCGCCTTCAGCGTGGCATGGCTGATCATGTACGCCGTCCTGATGATCGGCGGTGGCAATGACCTCTGGGCAACCCACTTCCACCTGTCGATCAACGCCATGACCTGGTTCGTCCGCATCGCGGCCTTCGTTGCCCCGGTCCTCGCGTTCGTCATCACCAAGCGGATCTGCCTCGGCCTCCAGCGCCGGGACCGCGACAAGGTGCTGCACGGCCGAGAGACCGGCATCATCAAGCGCCTGCCGCACGGTGAGTTCATAGAGGTCCACGAGCCGCTCAGCCAGGAGCAGCTGCACACGCTCACCGCGCACGAGCAGTACCAGCAGGCCGAGATCGGCCCGACGGTCGACGAGAACGGCGTCGAGCACAAGGTGAAGCGCTCCGAGAAGCTGCGCGTCAGGCTCAGCAAGGCGTACTACGCGGACGAGGCACAGGTGCAGAAGCCGACTGGGGAAGAGTACAAGTCGATCAGGAGCGGGCACAGCCATCGCTGATCGGGTACGTCGGCCCGACTCCCGCGGCCGCCTCACAGGCGGCAGGGCCGGGGACGCCGACGACGGGGTCGTACAGCGCCAGTCCGGGTGCATGCGGAGGCGGGCACGGATGATGACATCCGGGCCCGCCCCTCGTCACGTCAGCCGAGGCCGTCCGCGCCCACCTGGACGGCGGATTCGTCGAGCAGGGCGTCGGAGACGGGCTGCGGGTTCCCGTCGAGGCCGAGGACCGGGGTGGCCTCCTTGTACCAGGACTCGATGACCGCGTTGCCCCAGAAGTCGCGGCGGCGGTCGTCGTGGACGTCCGTGCCCGGCCTGTACTTCACCGGCATCCAGGCGGCGGCGACCTTCGGTCCGCTGCTGCGGTTCACCTGCGGCACCGAGTTCGCGGCACCGCAGCTGGCGGCGGCCGTCGCGGGGCGCCGAGCTGCGGGGTAGAAGCCTGCAGCACCCTGCCCTACGAGGGATGGGCTCGCCCCAGCTCTGATCGTGAGAGAGCACCCGGCATACCGCCCGTGCGTCGGCGGACGGTCCGTACTGACCGTCGGCGCGGGCGGGCGCGACTGCGTGTACCCACAGGTTCCCGCACGGCAGGGCACAGCCGGGATGGTTAACGCAAGCTCGGCACGGACTCGGCCTGGCCGCCCGTCCTCGACGCCACGGACGTCAAGCAGGTGAAGCAGCCCGACCACCCGTACAAGAAGCATGTGGCCGGAGGCACCCCCGCCGACCGGCGGGGGTGCCTCCGGCCACATGACGGATGGTTGAAACGGGCATTGTTCGGGAGCCTGGAAACATGGGATACGGCTCAGCTCCGGGCCATGCCGTCCGCGTCACCAACCTCGGACGACTCCCCCTTCTGTGCGTCGACGACCGGGCGATTGATCGGTCTCGATCTGGCACGCTTCACTCTGGATGTCCGAGCCGTGCTCCTGCAGCTGTCAACGCGCCGGGTAGCCGGCTGACCGGCGATCGGACTCGTCCTGATCCTTCCAGCGGTCCTGATAGCCCTGCGACGCGGCCCGGCCGTGCTCGACACCTCTCACCGCTGAGAGGCGCGGACCTGGCCGCGTTCTGTCACGTCTGCAATTGCGGGCCGTCGTCCATACACGCTCGGCACGCAGGGCACGCGACAGTGCTCGAAAAGCCAGGCCATAGGCGGTGTAACCGTTCGGCCGGGTCGGTTCGCCGTGTCAAGTCGCGGATTCCAATGGCAGGACGCAGATCGCCCGATCCGGCCTACTGGGAGGGAAGCGTTTGGCACGGAGCAACGCGCCGTGTTCCAGGACTGCTGTTACTTCACTACGTGCACAGCAGGGACGCGACGTTTCGGCGGTTGTCAGTCAGTGGACTGACCTGACTGGAGGCGAAGGCACATGTACTCCAACACCACGGCCGCAGGCACGAGCAGTGCAGCGGCTGCCACCGAGATGCAGCTGGGCGAGGTGCTGGCTGGCGTCCTGCGTACTGAGCGGGTGCCGGTGGACGGTAATTTCTTCACGGATCTGGGTGCTGATTCGCTGGTGATGGCTCAGTTCTGTGCGCGGGTGCGTAAGCGGGATGATCTGCCGACGGTGTCGATGAAGGACATCTACCGGCACACCACGATCAGCAGCCTGGCCGCCGCGTTCGTGGACACCGCTCCCTCCGCTGTCCAGCCCTCGGCACCCGGGCATGCGCCGTCACCGACCTCCCAATCCGTCCCCGAGGCGGCCGATGCCCAACCCGAAGCATCGGGCGCGCCGCAGTCCGGTCCATGGCGGTACGTGCGGTGCGGGACGGCCCAGCTGCTGATCTTCCTCGTCTTCTCGTCCCTCGGTGCCACGATCGCCGTCCTCGGATACGAGTGGATCCTGGAAGGCTCGGGGACGGCCGGCGTCTACCTGCGGGCGGTGTTGTTCAGTACGGCGCTCTTCCTCGGTATCTGCGCGCTGCCCATTGCGGCCAAGTGGATCCTCATCGGCCGTTTCACCCCCCGCAGGATCCCCGTTTGGAGTTTCGCCTACCTGCGCTTCTGGTGCGTCAAGGCCCTCATCCGCACCAGCCCGGTGCGTCTGTTCACCGGTTCACCGCTGTACGTGCTCTACCTCAGAGCCCTCGGCGCACGCATCGGAAAGGGCGTCACCATCCTTTCCCGCACCGTCCCCGTCTGCACCGACCTCCTCTCTATCGGGGACGGCACGGTCGTCCGCAAGGACGTGCTGCTGTCCTGCTACCGGGCGCACGACGGCTGGATCGAGACGGGGCCGGTCACCCTGGGCGCTGATGTGACTGTCGGAGAGCAGGCCGTCATCGACATCGGGACGTCGATGGGCGACGACGCCCAGTTGGGGCACGCCTCCTCCCTGCATTCCGGGCAGGTGGTTCCGGCCGGAGAGTCGTGGCACGGCACGCCGGCGCAGCCGACGACGACCGACTTCCGGGCCGTCGAGCCTGCCGCGTGCGGCCCCCTGCGCCGGGCCTTCTACAGCCTTTCGCAGCTGCTTGCCATGCTGCTGGCGTACCTGCCGCTGACGCTGGCGGGCGTGGCCCTGGTTTTCACCGTGGTGCCGCAGCTGAACGCGGTGTTCACCCCAGGGCCGCCGGCTTTCACCAGCCCGGCGTTCTATCTCGAGGCGCTCGTCGCTTCCCTGGTGGCCTTCTTCGGCGGCATATTGGTGGGCCTGCTGGTGGTGAGCACGGTGCCGCGGTTGCTCAGCCTGGCGATCGAACCGGGCAGGGTCTACCCGCTGTACGGCTTCCACCACGGCATCCAGCGGGTGATCACGCGGCTGACCAACATCAGGTTCTTCACCACGCTCTTCGGGGACAGCTCCGCGATCGTGCACTACCTGCGGTGTCTGGGATACGACCTGTGCCACATCGAGCAGACCGGGTCGAACTTCGGCACGCTGGTCAAGCACGACACCCCGTACCTGAGCACGGTCGGCAGCGGGACGATGGTCGCCGACGGGCTGTCGATCATCAACGCCGACTTCTCCAGCTCGTCCTTCCGCTTCTCCCCGACCTCGATCGGGCCGAGCAACTTCCTCGGCAACCGCATCGTCTACCCGTCACGCGGCCGGACCGGCGACAACTGCCTGCTCGCGACGAAGGTCATGGTCCCCATCGACGGGCCGGTCCGCGAAGGCGTGGGACTGCTCGGCTCACCCAGCTTCGAGATCCCGCGCAGCGTGCTGCGCGACACCCGGTTCGACCACCTGGCCCACGGCGATGAGCTGCGCCGCCGACTGGCTGCCAAGAACAGGCACAACGCGGTCACCGCGAGCCTGCACCTGCTGGCGCGATGGTTCCACTTCTTCGCACTCGCCCTCATCACCATGGCCGCCGTCGAGCTCTATCAGACCATCGGCATGCCGGCCTTCGCACTGGCCGGCCTGCTCACCTGGATCTTCACCATCGTCCACTTCACGCTGGTCGAACGGGCCGTCACACGGATCCGCCCGGTGAAGCCGCTGTACTGCTCGATCTACGAGCCTGACTTCTGGGGCCACGAACGCTTCTGGAAACTGACGTCGCACCAGTACATGCAGGCCTTCAACGGCACTCCGTTCAAACCCATGGTCTGGCGGCTGCTGGGCGTCAGGATCGGCCGCCGGGTCTTCGACGACGGCTGCTCGATCACCGAGCGGACCCTCGTCAGCATCGGGGACGGCTGCACCCTCAACGCCGGGACGATCATCCAGTGCCACTCGCAGGAGGACGGCGCCTTCAAGTCCGACCGCGCCACGATCGGCGCTGGCGTGACCCTCGGCGTGAACGCGCTTGTCCACTACGGCACCACGATCGGCGACCAAGCACAGCTGGCCGCCGACTCCTTCCTGATGAAGGGCGAGGAAGTTCCACCGCATGCACGGTGGGGCGGCAACCCGGCCCGAGAAGACACCACGGCCGTGGCTCGCGTTCTTTGAGCTTCCTGCGGTTGGCGGGCCCGCTTCACGTCACCGCTGCTGGGCAGCCCGGTGCCGTCCCCTGCGGCGAGTTCGCCGCCCAGCTGCGCAAGGCCTGACGAGCCGCCGGTGAGCACGGACTACCAGCAGGCCCGGGAAGCTCTCGGGGTACGGCTCCGGGAACTGCGCCTCTCGGCTCCCGGAGGACGGCTCACCGGCCCTCAGCTCGCCCAGCGGCTGGGCTGGCCGCACTCCAAGATCTACAAGCTGGAGAACGGCAGGCAGACCGCCACGCCCGAGGACCTGCGCGCCTGGGCAGACGGCGTCGGGCAGCCCGGGGCTTTCGATGAACTGGACGCGCGCCTCAAAGGGTTCGAGTCCCACATCCGCTCGTGGCGCCGCCAGCTCGCCGCCGGCCACAAGCCCGTCCAGGACAGCTGGAACTTGGAGATCGACCGGTCCAAGGCCATCTATGCGTGGGAAGAGTCCGCCCGTGCTCGCCAGTCAGCTCGACCGCCTGGCCGGCATCGTCGGGATGGACACCGTTGAACTCGGGATCATTCCTCTCGGGGCCTCGTTGAAGATCCCCACCGCGAACGGTTTTTGGGTCCTGGACGACCGACTCGTGATTGCCGAGGACTGGCACGCGGAACTGTGGCTGGACGACTCGGACAGCATCGCCGCCTACCTGCGCGTGTGGCGCACGCTCCGCGAGTCCGCGGTGTACGGGGCTGACGCCCAGAACGTAATCAATGCGGCACGGCGGGCGCTCAACTCTCGCTGAGATGCTCCTGTCGCGAGCCATTTTCCGGCTCCCGCGGGCACCCTCATACCTTGCTATCGCTACGCTTGCAGTAACCCGCTGCCGTATCCGCCGTGCCTGTCGAGCCAATCCCTGCCACCGTGGCCGGAGCGAAAAAGGTGACGCAGGTAATGCGGGTCAGTCTGAAACGGGATCTCTTTCGAAGTCACCGCTGGCTGGTTTTTCCAATTCACTTCGCCAGAAAGCCAAGGTGTTCTCTGTTTTGATCGTTTTTGGATGATCAGCGCCCAGCATCCGGAATCGAGTATTGAAAAGTTCGGTCAGTCTCTCGACAGCTCCTGCCGCATCGCCGGATCTGCCCTGCCAGTGAGCTAGGTGTGCCAGAACGCCGAGAGTTTCGGAGTCCCCCGGACCGAGGATTCGTATCGAATCATTGTGCAGTTCTTTTAGCGCGGCGATTGCTCCTGGAATATCGCCGGCCTGTCCACGCCATATGGCCAGATTCTCCCTCATGCTGAGCGTTTCGCGGTGCTCGCGGCCATAAACCCGTACATGATCGTCGAATAGACTCGCGAAGGCGGCAACCGTCTTGTCTGGGTCTCCGGCTTCTCCTATCCACGCAGCCAGATGGCTTCGAGCAACGAACGTGTCTGGATGGTCTCGGCCCTGGATCTCGACCATGCGTTGCACCACGGCTGATAGCGCGACAACCGCACCGGCTGCGTCGCCAGCCTCGCCTCGCCATTTGGCAAGGTTGCCCTGTGCAATGAGAGTGTTCGGATGGGCGTCTCCGAGGAGCCGTACGTACCTGTCCACGACCTTGGTGAGCGCGGCAGCCGCACCTGCCGCGTCACCGGCCTCACCTCGTCGTATAGCCAGGTCGTGAAGGATTGTCCAAGTGCTGGGGTGATGTTTGCCGCGTACTATCAGCGTGCGCATCAGTAGATCTTCGAGTGCAACAACCGAGCCCGCTTTATCCTGCGTTAGGCCTTGCCACATAGCGGCACTGTGTTGAGCCGCGATAGTGCCAGGGTGATAGTCACCATGGTGGTGGGCGGCAACGTTGGCAACGTGAGCGTAATGGCTAGTGACGGCCACTACATCGCCAGCCTGTCCAAGACTTTCGCCCATACGGTACAGCACCTTGTGTGGACGCGGCAGGAACAGAGCATCTGAGGCGATCGCCATGAGAGACGAGGTATTGGCTCGAAGTGCCTGTGCCAGTAGGGTGTCGCGGTCTATCTCGGGCCAGGCGTCAAATAATGCGTCAGCAGTGAGACGACCAAGGTAGTTGTGCTGACGACAGGTGAGACTGTCACGGGTAACGCGCTGGATTAACTGGTGGACTCGAATGCTCGCGTTGGCAGATGCTACGGGATAGTCGATGAGGCTGAGTCGGTGCAGGACTCGCAGCGCACCTACGGCCTCCTCTTGGGTGACAGCGACGGGCCGCAGGACAGGCCACCATCTTCGCCATCTTGCCCGCTTACGGCCTTCTGCTGCGCCACGAGACATAGAAAGAAAGAACAGAGCAGGCCCGCTTGTGAGGATCTCCTGGGGGATACCGTTCGGTCCCAGCATGGCAGCCAACTGGAGCATGGGGCGGGCCAGATGAACAGGGCTGATCTGGTCGGCGCGTTCAATTGAAAGTGCCCAGGCGGCGGCAACCGGGGTGGTCTGGTCGTCGGGAAGCCGGGCTGGTGCCGTGTCCGCGAGAGTCGCGGCCCGGTCGGCCAAGAGTTCACGGTATGCACCAGTAGCGATGCCCGAGTCGATGAGGTAAGCCGCAGCCTGAGCGAGAGCGAGAGGCAGATACCCGAGTTCGGAGGCAAGAGCAGTGAGCTGTTCTGCAGCGTCGACGCGGCGATGGTGAGAGAGGGATTCAGTGAGGTAGGAAACGGCTTCAGTTGAACCGAAGAGGCCAACTTCAATCGACGGTCGAGCCTCGGTGATCAGCGCTGCGTCTCTGCGACGCGTGGTGACAACTGTTCGACCTTGCGGATTAGAGGGCGGCCACAGGCCACGGAGATCATCGGGGTCAGCAACGTCGTCCAAGACGATCAGCCATTTGCAGAGGCGAGGGCCCGTTCGCGGTTCGAGCCAGGCGAGGAAGGTCTCAGCGGCGCGCTCGGGTTCGTCGGGATCGGCCCGGCACAGTTCTACGCCGGCCTGTGCGAGTCGGGACACGATCGCCGAGCGGTCACCACCTGTCACCCACACTAGGACGTCAAGTCCCTCACCTTGCCATGCGCTCCGTGCGTAGGCAGCGGCAATTTGAGTCTTGCCGACCCCTCCCATCCCCGCAAGAACGGCTGTACCGCCGTGATCAAGTGCTGCCCGTAACAAGTTCTCCTGCTCGCGGTGTTGAAAGGACTGCGCGGGAGACGGAATGACACCAACCTGGTGCGGCCATGTGGCTGGCTCCCGAACGGCGCGGTGTTGCACCACCGTTAACTGCTCCGTGTGCAGGAAGCCGCTGACAGCCATACCCCCGTCAGAAGCATGTGCATCTCCGCTGTTGGCCACCGTCATCGCCGCGTCGACGTCTTCGCGCTTCCGCTTGCTGCGTTTGATGCGTCCAGCCACGTGCCCCCGCCTCTCAACTGTGTCCTCACACGAGTGGGGGCCTGTCAGCTGTAGTCGATGCCGGTGACGGCGTTGCTGCCATCGCCGGTGGCGGTCGCGTTTCCCGTGTCTTTCGACGTGGCAGATCCTTTGCCCCGTCCCTGTGGGCGCTTGATGCCAGTGACTGATCGACCTCCGTCACGGGCGTCGGCTGTTCCGGTACCTTCGGCCTCGTCTTCCGTACCTTGTGGCGTGGCTCCGGGAAGAAGCAGCGCGCACAGCAGAGCCCCGACTCCGACGGCAGCCTGGACAGAAGCACCGACCATAGCTCCAGTATCGGGATCATCCAGCAGCCAAACCAACGGTGTGGACAGGGCTATCACCAGGCCGAGGACAATGAGCGTGATCTTCCAACTCCGCGACATCACAGTCTCCCCTCCGTCGACTGTCTGACCATGTTTGTCACCGGCCAGGACGTACTGGCGCAGTATGCCCCTTCCGAGGGAGGTATATGGCCTTCCTGGCAGCACAGTTGGGAAACTGTTCAAGTCGGCCGGAGTACTAGCCATGTCCGCGACGTGATGGGGTAGAGGAATCAGCCAGCGCAGGCCTACCGCCCCCGTATCGGGTTGATGCCGATCGACCGCAACCCCTGGACGGCTTCCGCCACCCTCCAGCGCGCCATCCGCTTCCGACGGTCATCCTCCGTCTCGTCAGCGAGAGCCAACTCGTGGACTGCGGCCCGATACTCCGCCTGCAGTCGCTCCCGGCGCTCGATGCTGGGCACGACGAGCGTCCGATGCGAGTGGTACGGGTCACCTCCGCTCGCGCGGAGAGCAGATCAGGGCGTAGGTCATGCCGGAGGCGTAGAGCGGGTCACCTCCGCTCGAGCGGAGGTGACCCGTCTGTCGGCGAACGCGTCTGGTGGTCGCTGTAGTGCTCTCCGCGCGAGCGGAGGTGAACCGGTGTCGGTATAAAACTGACGATCATCGTTGACACCTGGGTCTCCGATCACTACGGAGATCCACATGTCGAAGTCCACCCCTCCGCTCGACCGCGAAGCCAAGCGGCGCCTGGCAGTGATACGCCACGTCGAAGAGGTCACCGGGAACGTTGCGTTGTCCTGTCGGTACTTCGGGATCAGCCGGCAGGCGTACTACACCTGGTACCGCCGCTATCAGGCCGAGGGCATCGAGGGGTTGCGCACCCGGTCCAAGGCGCCCAAGGTGTCCCCGAACGCGACCCATGTCGAGGTGGTCGGGAAGATCATCTATCTGCGGCAGAACTACCACTTCGGTCCCGAGAAGATCGCCATGTACCTCAAGCGGTACCACGACGTCACCATCAGCAAGTCCGGCGTCTGGCGGATCCTCAACCGGCTGGACATGGGTCGCCTGCCAGCCTCCCAGCGGTACAAGCGCCACGACCGCAGATGGAAGCGGTACGAGAAGCAACTACCCGGCCACCGCGTCCAGATCGATGTGAAGTTCATCGAGCCACTCGCCTCGATGCCTCAGGGGCGCCGCGGCGGGCGCAACAAGTACTTCCAGTTCACCGCGATCGACGAAGCACGAGGCTGCGGGTGCTGCGGATCTATCCGACGCTGAACCAGGCCACCGCGATCCAGTTCCTCGACTACGTCATCCAACGCCTGCCCTTCCAGGTCGAGGTCATCCAGACCGACAACGGCGCCGAGTTCCACCTTCCACTGGCACGCGCTCGACAAGGGCATCGCCCACACCTACATCAAGCCCCGCACACCGCGACTGAACGGCAAGGTCGAACGCTCCCACCGCATCGACGCCGAAGAGTTCTACCGGCTCCTCGACGGCGTCATCATCGACGACGCCGAGGTCTTCAACGACAAGCTGCGCGAGTGGGAGGACTACTACAACTACCATCGCCCCCACGGCGGCCTCGGCGGCGAGACGCCCTACGAACGCCTCAAGCAGAAGGCCACGACCCAGGCGTAATCGGTGATCGTCAGTTGCACACCGACAAGCGACCAGGCCACCGCCATCGTCGAAGGCGAAATTCCCGCGTGAAGGTCTGCGCTACAGCGGCACGGTGGGAGTGGATCCACTGGGCAGGACCCCGGAGTGGCATGTTCGAGACGGCGGTCCAGTCCACCCTCTCGGTGATCTCCCCGTTGGACAACGAGGTTACTCGTGAGCCGCCCATGTCTCCGCCGATCACCTCGGGGCAGTGAACGAGGCTTCCAATGGGCTTCACAGGCCGCCTGCGCACGTCCAAGATCGATGCTGAACGCGCCGCGTGGCGCACGGAGTCCGGAAGCTTGAGGTGCAGGACGGCCGTGTCACGGGTGATGGACCGCGTCGACGCCAGCAGGAAGGTCCTTAAGGCGGCGGCGAGTCTTGGCAGAAGTCGTAGTAGAACAGTCCGCGACTTCCTCCCACTACCAACCGGGTCCCGTCCGGAGACCAGGCGCAAGAGGTCATCGTGCCATCGTTGCGCACGGCGGTCACCGCGCGGCCTTCGTCCCAGATCATGGCCGTTCCGTCGGCCGAGGCAGATGCAAGCACGCGGCTGCCTGGTGCGAACGCCACGCCGGTGACTGCACGTTGATGCCCTGTCAGTTCGGCGGCATCCGTAGAGGCGGTCCACAGGCGGATCGTGCAGTCGTCGCCGGCGATCGCCAGGGTGCCGCAACCGTCACCGGCGTAGTCGAGTGACCGAACCGTGGCTTCGATGGGAAGACGTGCCGTACAGGTACGTGTGTCCAGATCCCACTGCAACACGGCGTTGCATTCGCCGCCTGCCGCCAGCTGACGACCGTCCGGCGAGAAGGCCACCGCTCGCACGCGGCCTCCGTGGTCGGGCAAATCCACAGGGGGCAGACGGAGCACGGTGTCTCGAGCGTCCCAGATGCGTACTGAGGTGCCGAATCCAGCGGCGACCGAAGCTCCGTCGGGAGAGAAAGCGATGGTTGAACGGGGATCCGAAGAACCCGCCAGGACACTGTCGTGTCCCAGGGGGATCCCGAAATTCCCGAGTCTGCGCGACGCGGGAAGAAGGCGGATGTGGCCATCACTGCCGACGACCGCGATCCACTCCCCGCTCGGGGAGTAGGCCACCGCCCGCCCCGGCCCTCCCGGAGCGAAGGTCTGTGGGCCGCCTCCGGCATTGGCCCACATGGTCCCGACGCCCAGGGGGCCGGCTGTCGTGATGCTTCTGCCCGTAGGGCAGAAGGCCACGGAATACACCTCCAGGTCCTTGACCCGGGCAGGGCGTCGTTCGTTGCGGGGTGCGTGTTCGAGTTCCCACAGCCGAACCGTCTCATCTGCGGAACCGGATACAAGACATCGGCCGCGCGGCATGAATCTCAGCGCCCGTACCCCGCCCGTGTGGCCCGTCAGTGTGTGCACGGGGAACAGCTCGATGCCTACCCTGTGGCGCCGTTCTTCCTCGGTCTTCGTGCGTGGCTCGTACACCTCGATGACGTGGTCTCCTCTTGCTACGGCCAGCTGGTTCCCGTCCGGGGAAATCGCCAGCGCACGAGCAGCGGTGGGCGCTTCCCGGCAGCGATCGAGCGGCACATGGCCGCGGTCGGGCACAAGGTCGATGATGTTCACACCCCCGTCAGCTTCGCCGCAGGCCAGCCATGTGCCATCGGACGCGAACGCCAGGGCCGTGGGCTCGTAACTGGACCGCTGCGCCGCAACGGATGTCGTCAGGTCGTACATCTGGAGGATGCTCTGCGGGCCGCCGCTGGCCACCGTGGTCCCATCCGGTGAGACGGCCACTGCCTCCACTGGGAAAAAGCCCTGGCGAAGGATCTTCACAGGTCTGGCCCGTTGAACGTCCCAGAGCTTGACCGTGCCGTCCTGGCCACCGGTGACCAGGGATCTGCCGTTTGGGAACACAGCGAGCGCGGTCACGGGCCCTGTGTGTGCCTGCCACGTTCGCAGGCGTCGTCCGTCGTCGGCATCCCACAGGCACGCGCTGCCGTCTTCGGCGACGGTGACGAGCCAGTCGCCGTGCGGTGAAATGACGCAGGCCCGCATCGGAGCGTCGTGGCAGACGTATGTACCTGCGCGCACGCCGTTGCGTATGTTCCAGCGCTGGAGTTGGCCCGCTGCATCACCTGCGGCCAGCCAGCTGCCGTCAGGCGCCACGGCGACGGTACCGACCGAGGCGGTGCCGGGCAGGGTGCGCAGGAGGGCGGGATCGGCACTGTCCGGCGAGTTCCAGCGGTGCGACAGATAGGGACGGGCATCCGGGTCGCCGTCCCGTCGGCGATGAACGTGGTCCTGCCAGGAGGGAAAGACTGCCAGCCGGGCGTGCAGCGCATGAGCCGTCAGACGGGCGTCGTCACCGATCGGAGCTATCAAGTGGGCGACACCCGACAGACAACGAGCCCGCTCCGCGGCCGCGGCCGTACCGACCCGAACGAGGTCGCTGACGGGCGCGATGGGCCCGCGCTGCCGCAGCCGGGCCTCCACCCATCGCAGATCACTTGCCAGAGCCTCGGCGTCGTCCGTGCGGCCCGCGTCGGCGTGGTGTGCGACCAGGTGGTCGAGGAGATAGCCGTCCGTGAGCTGCCAGGCATCCGTGGCCATGTCGGCTGCTGCTTCGAGGATCCTGGCGTGCAGGTGGGCCATGTCGTCGTCGCTGACCTCGTCGACGAGATAGTCGCGCAGCACGTCATGCAGATGAACCCGACCTCCGTCGTCGGAGGTCAGCGAAACGAGCGACAGTTCGCCGAGATCCGCACACAGCATCCGGGACTCCTGCTCGGTGAGCCCGGACGTTGCCCGCCACAGACGGATGATGAGAGACAGGGGAATGGCCTCGTCTTCCGCGAAGACCGCAAGCTCGGCAAACCTCCGTGCGCTGCCCGGCGGCAGCAGGGTAGTGGCCGCTCGCACGGTTGCCTGGACCAACAGGGCACGCCGTGCAGGGCTATTGAGGTCGATCGGCCGGATGCTCGCCCGCCGGTTCATAGAGGCCGGGCCACTGACGCGCAGACTGTTCAAGACTTCTTGTGCCGCGTCGGCCGGATCCATGTGCGTGTCATGGATCAGCCTCGCCAACCGCCGGTTTGTCAGACGCAGGAGCAACGCCCACCGGCCGGTGGCATCCAGCAGACCGGCCACAGTCCTGGGCGGCAACGGAGGCAACTGCCAGGTCAGCACCTCACGCGCCCGGAGAGAGTCCATCTCATCAACCCGCACCCGGTTGGCGCCGGGCGGAAGGAGTGCAGGTCTGCGGGTGGTGACCAGACGGACGCAGTCACGGCCACCCTGGAGGAAGGGAGCAAGCTGCTCCGCCTCCCACACGTCGTCCAGCATGAGCAGAGCGCGCGGGCGCTGGTCCAGGAGCCTTCCCAGATGGGCGCCGGCCAGTTCAGGGTCATCGAAGGCGGTGGTGTCACCGGTAATGAACCGGGTGGCGTCGGCGACCTTCGCTGCGATCGCGGCCGGGCCACGCACATCTCGCCCGATGGTGAAGGTGTACACCCTCCCGTCGAAATGCTCTTGGACTTCAGGCGCAGAACAGACGATCTTCGCCAGGACCGTCTTGCCGAATCCGCCTGCGCCTTCGAGGGAGGTGGTGATGGCAACCGTGCGGGAGTCACGGTCACGGGACTGGCAGACGGCGCGGATCGCTTCCGTTGCCTCGGGACGCTCGACAATCCATTCTTCGGCCCCGGGGGGGGGGGGGGGGGGGGGGGGGGGGGGGGTGGGGGGGGGGGGGGGGGGGGGGGACCCCCGGCACCAGACACCGCCCGAT
>NZ_JBVHXR010000037.1:0-41372 GCF_055569295.1 Streptomyces sp. NPDC029292 | reverse complement strand
TTTCTTGCGCGTTGCGGGTTCGCCCCCCCATCCTCTTTCCTCCTCCTCCGCGACCTCCCTCCCCCCCCCCCCCCCCCCCCCCCCCCCCCCCCCCCCCCCCGGCCGGGCTTGACGCCAGGCGTCTACAGCTGCGGCGAGGATCCCCACCAGGCTGAGGGCCACCATCGATGTCCAGGGATGGCGCCGCAGGACGTCCAGCCCCATCGGCCACCGGTCGTCTTCGGTGGCGGCGTTGACGGCGAGCGATGCCAGCGCCGGCGCCAGGAAGCAGAGCACGGCAACTGCAATGCGTCGCACCGTTGTTGACATCCGCCCCCCAACCACCCACCCGGACAGACGATACGCCGACTGTCCGTTGACATTGAAGTTAGTCCGGCAGGAGGCTCTGACCTGCACGGACTAGCTTCGCTGTCAATGCGTGTCGCGTGGCATCGCCGGGCTGCTTCATGCACCAGCCTGGCGGTCTCACCGTCGTACCCGAATCCTCGGATGGGTTCATCCCGCGTGTGGAAAGGCGTGAATCTGCACGCCCTGCGCAGAACGCGGGCGTGCAGATCCACTTGGATGTGGTGCCTTGCTACTTGTTCTCGCCGGGCTTGCCGACGTGTTCGCCGTCGCCTGGGGTGTCGTCGCCGGGCTTGGCCTGGTCCTGGCCGGGGCTGGCGGGGGCTGTGGAACCGGGTGCCGTGTGATTGCCGTCGTCTCCGGATTTGCCGGTGGTTCCGGAGAGGTTGAACTGGAAGGCGAAGAGGAGGGCGGCCACGGCGAGGGTGGCGGTGATCCAGATGGTGTTGCGTCGCATGTCGGTCTCCTGTTGGTCGGATGGGGCGCTGGTGGTGTGCGCGGTTACCAGGCGAACTCTTCGGTGTGGATGTTGTCGCGGTGGGCGCCTGCGCCTCGGGCGGCTTCGCGTACGGCGATGATCCAGGTGGGCGGGCCGCAGACGTAGATGTCGCAGCGCGCGATGTCAGGGACGAGGTTCTTGAGGACTTGGGCGTCGTCATGGAGGTGGGCCGGTCCTGCGGCCTGCCAGGAGGTGTCGGCGCGACGTGGTCCCGGCAGGAGGATCAGCTCGACACCGCGGTCGGCGGCAATCGCCCGCAGCTCGTCGGCGAACACGGCGTGCTGGTCCTCGCTGTAGCGATGGATGAGGGTGGCCTCGCCGGGCGCGTAGGCGGTGTCCTCGAGCAGGGCGCGCATCGGGGTGATGCCGATGCCGGCGGCGATGAGGAGCATGCGGGGTTGGGTGCGTTGGCGGGCGGTGAGGGTGCCGTAGGGGCCTTCGATCAGGGCGCGGGTGCCGGGGGTGAGACGGGCGGCGCGTTCGCTGCCGTCGCCGGCGGCCTTGATGGTGATGCGCAGCTGGTCGGCTGTGGGGGCGGCGGAGAGGGTGTAGGGGTTGCCGCGGGACCAGCCGGGGCCGTCGAGGAAGCGCCAGATGAAGAACTGTCCGGAGGCGGTCTTCATCTTGTCCAGGCGGTGGCCCTTGAGCGTGATCGATACCGTCCCGGGCGCCTCGGTGTTCACGGACTCGACGCGCAGACGGTGGTGGAGGGAGCACCAGGCGGGCAGGGCTATGCGGTACAGGAGGGTGACGGCGAACGCGAAGCCGTACAGGGTCCACCAGTAGATGCGGGTCCAGGTCTCGTGGAAGTCGGCGCCGTGGACGAACGTGTGCGGGAACGTCGCGGCGATCCCGGCGTAGGAGTACAGGTGCAGCAGGTGCCAGGACTCGTAGCGCAGCTTGCGGCGGGCAGCGCGGATCGAGGTGACCACCACCATGATCAGCAGGATGGTGCCGACGGTGGCGAAGAGCATCCATGAGTCGGTGATGAACACTCGTATCAGCGCGTCCAGCATCGCCTCGGGTTCGCGCACCGCTCGTTCGACGGCGAACAGTGCGACGTGGGCGATCATCAGCCAGAACGAGGCGAAACCGATCCAGCGATGGCGACGGGTGAGCAGGTCGTGACCCCAGGAGCACTCGACCCAGGGGATCCGCGCCAGGAGAACGACTTGGAGGATCATCAGGTCGGAGGCCAGTAGTCCCGTGAGCAGGCCGAGGGAGCCCATGGCCCGGTCGAGGGTGGTGAGGCTGAGCGGGCCGCCCTGGTTCATCACCCACAAGGCGACGACGGCGACCACGGACAGGATCGCAAGGGCGCCCAGGGGGTCGGCCAGGGTGAAGCCTCGCCCGCGGCGTGTGGCGGGCGGCTTGCGATGGCCGCGGAGTGGAGCGGTGGAGAGGGTCATCACGGAATTCCTTCGGCGTGGGTCACTGTCGGCCGCGGTGCGCGGGGTGTGCGGTGTTCACGCTGGCCGTGCTTTTTGTGGCAGCTCTAAGAAGCCGCCCGCATTCCAAGGCACCCCGAACCCTGGGAAGGGCCGGTGACCTGCACTGATACTGGGATGGGGAGGGGGAAAGCTGTGGAAGCGGGCCGCGTGGCTCTTAGAGGGCGGTAAGTGAGACGATGTCCGTTTCAAGGATGCGGGCGTGGGTGGCGGGGTTCTCGCTGGTGGGGGCGGCGTTCAGCGCGTCGGGAGGGTGAACTGGCCTTGTTCGGGCTCCGCGACGGCGCCGCGGGCGACGAGGCGTTTGACCTTGTGCCGCATGTTGTTGATGTTGCTGTTCGTCAGCTCCACGCCGACTTCTTCGCAGATGCTTCGCACGCGTAGCGGTCCGTCCGCGCGGGTGAGTACGGCCAGGATCTGCTCATAGGCCGGGGCATCCGGCGGGATGGGAGCCAGGGTGGTCGGCGGCGCCGGTTCGGGATCGGGCAGGGCGAGGAGTGTCTGACGGGTCGTCGTGACGCTCGCGGCCTCCTGCTCGAGTTCGGTGAGTTGCGCGGACAGCTCCGCGATCTGCGCGCGGACAGTTTCCTGTTCGGCGGTGATCTGCTGTTCGCGGGTCTCAAGCAGGACCAGGACGGCACCGAGGGTGAGGTCGGGGTTGGTCATGCGCCGCGCCAGGTCGGTGCGGCCGTGCCGGTCAGCCGACGGGCCATCACGTCGCTTATGGCCCAGTAGATTCGCGACTCGGTCGAGGAGGTGAGGTGTTCGTAGTCCCGCACCAGCCTGCGGAAGAACATCAGGATCCCGTTTGTCTGCTCCACCACCCACCGCTTGGCCTGCGGAACGAACCCCACGTCACCAGGGTTGCGCGTGAGACCTCGACCTCGATGCCCAGTTTCTGACGGTGGTCCACGACGGCGTTCTTGAACCCCTGATCCACCAGCGCCTTGACGACACTCGCGTTGTCGGCGGCGGCCTTGTCCAGCAGGGCGATACCCGCGGCGTTGTCGTGCGTGCAGGCCGGCACCACCGCCGCCGCGATCACCAGGCCCAACACGTCTACAGCCATGGCCCGTTTGCGGCCCGGCGCCCTCTTGTTCGCATCCCGGCCCGTCGTGGATGCAGGAACTCCGGAAGCCGCGTGGAGGCTCTGGGTGTCCAGCACCACCAACGACGGGTCCTCTAATCGCCCCCGGCGCTCCCGCACCTTCCACCGCAGCAGGTCATGGATGAGCTTGTCCGTGCCGTCGTCGCGCCAGGTGCAGAAGTAGTACTTCACCGCGCCCGGCGGCGGGAGGTCGTGCGGCAGGTAGTCCCACTGGCAGCCGGTCCGTGACTGATAGAGCAGAGCGTTGACGATCTCCCGCATCTCGTACCGGCCCGAATGCCCGCTCACCGAGGGGTGTTGGGCCTTCCAGGCCGAGATCACGGGCTCGACCAGAGCCCAGCGCTCGTCGGATAAGTCGCACTTGTATGGCTGCCGCTCACTCACGCCAGGAGTCCAGCAGGACCCCCGCCCCACAATCAGCCCGATTCCCCCAGAGCCACACGTTCAGGCGACAGCATCACGGACACCAGATCGCATACCGCCCTCTCAAAGTACGGTGTGTGACATGGCGTCCGAATACGCGCCAGGGCCCACTGGGGAACTACTTCCATGCAACGGCCACGATGGCTGCGGCCGCCGTGAACGTCCCCACGGCATAGAACGCCCACTGCTGCTTGTTGCGCATGCCCACGAGCGCTGTTACCGCCACCAGGACGTCCAGGGCCAGCTTCACTCCCATCTTCGCGTTGTCCACCGGCAGGTCCAGGGACGTCCGGGTCCATATGAGTCCCGCACCGGTGACCAGCTGAACGACCGCGCTGATCGGCATGTAACTGCCGGTCACCGGGTCCTTCCCTCTCAGCTGGAAGAAGAAGCCACCCATGATCGCGGCGAACCCGAAGAGGTGGAAGACAAGGAACACGTACCGAAGGATCTCCATGCCGGTGATCGTTCCATAGGGACAGCACAAATTGACTATCTTCTACACAAGAGCACGACCACGTCCGCATCACCCTCGCGACCACCACCACCGAGGATCTCGACGGCGACGACTCCCCGGACAAATCCGAACCGGCCCCGCCCGGACACCCCTCTACCCCAAGTACCTGGCAGTCGCCGCAGACAGGAAAACCGTCCCCGCCAACCCGAGGCCTATGCAGAGCCCTGGTTGCTCTGGCTACTGCCGAAGAGCGTCGGAGGCGTCTGCACCGAAACCGAGCCCGGCTTGTTCACCTGTGGCCAGCCATTGGCACGCCATGCTTCCACGACCAGCTCGCCTCACCCAACGCAACCCCGAAAAGGGCATCGAGTCACTTACCGCCCTCTTAGACTTCCTTGTCCTTTGCGGCCGATTCTTGACCTTGGACAGCCCCTGACGGCGGGGCGCCGAGGGAAGGGCTGAGGTTCAGCGGATGACAGGAGCGGGTCGCAATCCCGAGGTGTTGGTCGTGGATGACGACCCGGGCGTACGCGAAGCCCTGGACCTCGGTCTGGAACTGGAGGGCTTTACGGTGCGGCTCGCCGAGGACGGCACGATGGCGCTGCAAGCGGTCGCCACGCGACTTCCGTCGGTAATCGTGCTGGACGTGACCATGCCTGGCCTGTCCGGCGTCGACGTGGTCCGTCGACTACGGGCCGATGGCCGAACCCTGCCGGTGTGCATGCTGTCCGCGCGTGACGAGGTCGACGACCGGGTTGCCGGGCTCGCGGCCGGCGCGGACGACTACGTGGTCAAGCCGTTCTCCATCGGCGAGCTCGCTGCCCGCCTGCACGCCATGGTCCGCCTGCACGAGTCGACCGCAGAGCGGCCACTGGTCATCGGCGACGTAGCGATCGAGCCGGCCCGTCGCATCGCCTCGCGGGCGGGGCGGGATCTGCAGCTGACCGCCCGCGAGTTCGACCTGCTGCTCGCGCTCGCGTACCGGCCCGGGCAGGTCCTCTCGCGCGCCCAGTTGCTGGAGCAGGTGTGGGGCTATACCTGGGACGTGGACACCAACGTGGTGGACGTCTTCATCGGCTACCTGCGCAAGAAGCTCGAAGCCGACGGCAGCCCGCGCATCCTGCAGACGGTGCGCGGGATCGGATTCGCCCTGCGGGCCGGATCGTGAAGCTCGTACCGCGCAGCTTGCGCTCCCAGATCACCATCGCGGTAGCGCTGCTGGTGACGGTGGTGGTTGCGCTCGCCGGGCTGGTCATCGTCGCCCGGATCGACCACCGCGACCGCACCGACGTCGACCGGCAGCTTGAGGCCCGCGCCGAGAAAGTACAGCAAGACGCCGACAAACTCCTCGGCCAAGGCGACCACCAAGGCGGCGACGAAGGAGACCAGGGCCAGGACGACTATGGGGGCCTGCTGACCGGCAGTCAGAGTCTGGTCCGTCTCATCTCGGACGGACAGGTCACCGCGCAGCGCGGCGAGACCCCGCCCCTCCCTTTGCCGGTGCCCGAGCGGGACGGCTACACCACCATCCAGGGCGACGGACAAACCTGGCGCTCCCTCACCCGGCCCTTGAACACCCCAGGCGATCGGCTCGAAGTCCTCCAGGACATCGACGCCCTTGAACGCCGCCGCAGCGACAACATCGCCATCGTCGCCACGGACACCCTCCTCGCAGCCGTAATCACCGCCGCGGGTACCTGGCTGATCACCCGGCTCCTCCTCCACCCCCTGCAGCGGCTGCGCACCGGTGCCCTGGCCGTCAGCGCCGACGTCACCGGGCCCGCCCTTCCCGCTGTCGACCGGTCCCAAGAAGTAGCCGACCTCTCCCACGCGTTGAACGTCATGCTCGACCAGCTACGCACCAGCATGGAAGCCACACGCCGCTTCACCGCAGACGCCGGACACGAACTGCGCACCCCCCTCACCACGCTCGGCATGACCCTGGAGACCCTCCAACGCAACCCGGACCTACCCGACCACCAACGCACCGGGGCCCTGAAAGCGATGCAGACCGAGCACCAGCGTCTCACCACGCTCCTCACCGGCCTCCAGGCACTGGCCCGCGGCGACGCCCGCGCCCTTCCCGAGCGCACTGCCGTCGACCTGACCGCCCTGTTGACCGAAGCTGTCCACCATGCCGCCCACCGTCACCCCGCCGTCACCTACCACCTTGCACCCGCCGCTCCGGTGACCATCCAGGGATGGCCGGCCGGACTCCGGCTCGCCATCGACAACCTCCTGGACAACGCCGCTCTCCACGGCCACACCGACGGACACGTCGACATCCAGCTCTTCCACCACGACGATGTGGCCCGGATCACCGTCAACGACGACGGTCCCGGCATCCCGCCCGACCAGCGCCAAGCTGCGAAGGAACGCTTCGCCCGCGGCCCACGCACCCACGCCCCGGGCTCCGGGCTCGGCCTCGCCCTCGTCGAGCAGCAGGCCCACCTCCACCACGGCACGCTTCACCTCGGGCAAAGCCCCAGCGGCGGACTCCAGGCGGTCGTCAGCCTCCCCATCCAGCCCGGCCCCGATCCCGGCACGTCAGAGAGGCCAGCAGGCGCGCCGCCGCTGTGATCGGTTCTGACCAGCCCGTCTCGGATCGGTGGCCGATCGGCCACTGAGTGGCCGTTTGCCCTGAAATTCGGCCACGGGATCTGAGAGGGCATTTTGAGCTGGTATGACGGTCTCGTGGTCGCCTGATCGTGTGGGTTTGGGCGGTTCGGGCCGGTCGGCCTGCTTGGTCCTGTTGGGCTGTCTGGGTGAGTGACCGCAAGCCCTACAAGAGCGACTTATCCGATGAGCGGTGGGCGCTGATCGAGCCGGTGATCTCGGCATGGAAGGCCGACCATCCGTCCCCGACGAGACATCAGGGCCGATACGAGATGCGGGAGATCGTCAACGCGATCCTGTACCAGGGCAGGACGGGCTGCCAGTGGGACTACCTCCCCCATGACCTGCCGCCGAAGTCGGCCGTCTACTACTACTTCGCGGCCTGGCGCGACGACGGCACGGACGTGAAGATCAACGACCTGCTGCGCTGGCAGGTCCGGGAGAAGGCCGGGCGGCCGGAGGATCCGAGCCTGGTCGTGATCGACACGCAGAGCGTCCACGCCGCGGTGAACGTCCCTGCGACCACGACCGGGAAGGACGCGGCCAAGAAGGTGCCCGGACGCAAGCGCGGGCTGGCGGTCGACGTCCTCGGCCTGGTCATCGCCGTCACCGTGCTGGCCGCCAGCGCCCACGACAACGCGTTCGGCACCGCCCTGCTCGACAAGGTCGCGGCAGGCGCCGGCACTGTGAAGAAGGCCCTGGTGGACCAGGGGTTCAAGAAGACCGTCGTGGACCACGGGAAGCAGGTGGGCATCGACGTCGAAGTCGTCGAGCGCAACCCGGGCCGAGATGGGGTTCGTGCCCCAGCACAGCGGTGGATTGTGGAGCAGCCGAACGGGATCTTGATGCTCCACCGCAGGCTGGTGCGCGACTACGAGTACCGGCCCGCCTCGGCCGAGTCCCGGGTGTACTGGGCGATAAGCGACCGGATGTCGAAGATGCTGACCGGCACCTCCACGCCCGCCTGGCGCGGAGCATGACCGGCGGGGAGCTGATGTTGGGGGCGCTGCTGGCGCGGATGGAGGAGCGGGAGATCGCCGCGCAGGCCGAAGGGGCCCGGGAGAGGATCGCGGAGCTGACCGCACTGCTGGACGGGTTCGACACCGCCGCCGAGGAGATCCGGATCACTCGCAAGACGCTGCTGGAGCTGCCCGATCCGCCCCTGCCCGTGCCGCCGGCCGCGAAGCTGCCGGACCATCCGGCCTACCAGCAGATCATGGCAGTGTTCGCCGCGGCCGATGCCCCGCTGCGGGCGCGGGCGGTGTGTGAGGTGATGGACGTGGAGATCGCTCCCAGCAACATCAACAACGTCCGTCTGAAGCTCAAGCGGCTCGCCGAGCGGGGGATCCTGGCCGAGACCGAGCAGGGGTTGTTCACCCTGCCACGGCCGCAGCCCCTCCGGCGGGCCGCAACAACCAGCCTGCTCAGCCCAACCGAAAGGCCAAACCGGGCATCACCTCAGGTGCCGCCCTCTGGGGGCGCTCGGTCGCGCCGATGAGCGGACACGTCGTTCTGCCAGCCCGCCGAGAAAACCCGTTGCGAGTGCCCCGCATCGGATGTCTGATTGATCGGCCACCGATCAGGGGAGGGAACATGACGACGTCGCTGCCCACCCCCTCGTTGCACACCGCTCGCCTTCGACTGCGTGCCTTCGAAGACGCGGATGCGAACGACCTCTTCGCACTGCACAGCAGCGCCTACGTGCTGCGCTACTGGGACGCGCCACCGTGGAGCGAACGCGTGCGCGCCGAGAAGTTCATCACGGCTTGCCGGCAGATGGCACAGGAGGGCACCGGGGCGCGGCTGGCCGTAGATCGTGTCTCCGACGGGGCGTTCATCGGCTGGTGCAGCCTGAACAGGTGGAATCCGGACTACCGCAGCGCGTCGCTTGGCTACTGCTTCGACGATGCAGCGTGGGGCCACGGCTACGCGACCGAGGCCGCGTGCGCTCTGCTGCGGTGGGCATTCGACACGCTGGACCTAAATCGCGTCCAAGCTGAGACCGATACGCGCAACGTGGCTTCTGCCCGCGTGCTGGAGAAGCTCGGCTTCGTGCGTGAAGGGACGTTGCGGGAAGACTGCGTCGTCAACGGCGAGGTCTCTGACTCGTGGGTCTACGGGCTGATCAGGCGGGAGTGGCAGCCGTCATCCGAGCCGGTTCCCGCCACTGAGTTCCGTCGCTCGGCACCCGGTATCGGCTAACCCCAAGCAACCGATCACTGCGCCTCGTCCACACACAACAGCGAACCGGACAAAAAGTTACATACCGCCCTCTGGTGTCCGAGTAGGTCACGCAGCGTCGCGATCCAACAAGCGCAGCCTGTGCCGTTCGTAAACTCGTCGCTGCTGGTCAGGCCGCGTATCTGTACTCGTTGATGACGCCGCTGAGTACTCGGGTGCGGAGGGCCGGTGAGCGGTCGGGTCGGGTATGGGCACCGGGTGGTCCTGGGCGAGGGGAGGGAGCTGTTTCCGGGCCTGGTGCGGGCGATGGCGGTTGTAGCCGGGTGTAGGCGTTGAGGACTTGCCGGGCGTGGGTCTCGTTCCACATAAGGAGGTGGTCGAGGACCTCGCGCCGCAGGGTTCCGATGACCCGTTCGCAGTGGGCGTTCGCTCGCGGAGCACGGGGTGGCGTCTTGATGACCTCCACGTCCTCAGCCTCGAAGACCGCATCGAAGGATGCGGTGTACTTCGCGTCCCGGTCACGGAGCAGGAAGTGTAGTGAGTCGACTCGTACGCCCAACTCGGCGGCGAGGTTTCTTGCTTGTTGCACCGTCCAGGATCCCGTCGGGTGGGCGGTCACGCCGGCGACGTGCAGTCGGCGTGTGCCGTGCTCGAGGAAGACCAGCGCGTACACCCGGCGTAGGTCGGCCAGGTCGATGTGCACGAAGTCGCCGGCGATGACACCCTCGGCTTGCGCGGTCAGGAACTCGCGCCACGTCGGGCCCCCACGGCGCGGGGCCGGATCTATGCCCGCCGCGGTGAGGATCTCCCAAACCGTCGTCGTGCCGATCGGATGCCCGAGGCGGACCAGTTCGCCCTAGATTCGACGGCAGGCCCAGCGTGGATTCTCTTTGGCCAGCCGCAGCACCAGCGTCTTCAGCGCTCTCGCGGTCGGCGGCCTGCCGGGCCCGCTCCTGCGCCTGCTGTAGTCCCACTTCCGGGCGATCAGCCTGCGGTGCCACGCGAGCAGAGTCCCGGGCGTCACTGGAAACACCTGCGACCACCGGTGCCGGGGGATCAGCGAGGACAGTGCCGTGAACCACAGCCGGTCCGCTGGCTCGTACCCCACGGGCGCGGTGAGCTGCCTGCGCAGCACCGCGTTCTCATGCCGCAGCACCAGCAGCTCGGCGTCTTTGGCCGCGTCCCGGCGCAGCAGTACCGCCGGGACCGCGAGCAGCTTCCGTGCCACCTTGAACACAAGCGAGACGATCACCCGGACAGGGTTCCAGCAGGCCGTGACGGCGCGCCAGACCCACTCCGAGCAGCAGCGATGAGTTTCCGAACAGCACAAGATCGTCGGGGTTGTGCTCCGCTCAGGTAAGGGCGGGGTTGCCGTGGCACTTCTTGTACTTGCGGTCTGCGCCGCACCAGCAGGGGCCGTTGCGGGGCGGCGGCCAGGGGCGGGCCTGCCCGCGCGCGGCCAGGTCGGCGGCGTAGGAGGCGCGCAGGCCCGGGGCGGCAGGGTCCTGGTTCTCGTCGCGGGCGTAGGCGGCGAAGTCGTCGACCGTGCCGCGGGCGGTGCCCAGGCGGGGCATGCCGGAGTCGGAGTAGGTGCGCAGGAGTTGTTCGACCTGGCGCAGGTGGTGGGTGTGGTCGGTGCCGTAGTCGTCGGCGAACGTGGGCCAGCGTTCGAGGAGTTGGGTGAACTCTTGCTGTGGCCAGAACAGCGCGCAGGTCATCTCGGGTGTGTGGAGGGCGGCGCGGCGCTGCTGGACCTGCTCGGTGAGCCGGGCGTGCTCGGTGAGCAGAGGGTCGAGGTCGGTGTCCTCGTCGGGGGAGAGGCGTTGTGGGTTGTGGAGTTCGTCCAGGGAGCGGGTGCCGCGCAGCAGGGCGGGTCCTTGGGCGTGGACCTGGTCGGCGATGGCGTCCCAGTCGTCGTGCACGTCGCCGGTCAGGCGGCGTACCCGGTGGCGGCTGGTGAGCAGCATGTCGAGGCCGGGCGGCCCTGTCTCGACGAGGTCGGCGGTCAGGTCGGTGGTGGGGCCGAGGGTGTGGGTGATGCCGGCGGTGAACCAGTCGGCGGCGGTGTGGGGGTCGTCGGCGGCCTCGAAGCTCTCGCCTACGTAGTGCCAGGCCAGGGTGTCGTGTGGATGTTGGCCGCGCAGTTCGCGGGCGGCCTGACGGGCCTCGGCTTCGCGTCCGGCGTCGAAGAGGGCACCGATGCGGTAGGCGGCCACCAGGTGCGGGTGGGTGGACTCGTCGGCGAGGAGCCGTTCGTACAGCCGTAGCGCGCGGTCGTGCTCGCCTGCCTGGCACCAGGCGTCCGCGGCCTCCAGCAGGATCTCCTCGCGGTCCTTTGGGTACGTGGCCGCGAGTTGTTCCAGTTCCCGCGCTGCCGCGTCGGGGGCGGACGGGGCCGGCGCGGGGGTGCGGTGGTGCTTGGCGGACATGGCAGCAGGTTACCGGCGAGCCCGACGGCCGGAGGCGTACTCGGCCCGTGGTTGCCCGGACGCTGCTTCTGTTGTGCCGGTCGTACGGCCTCGGCCTGCCGGTTGTGTCGCTCGTTGAGGTGAGGAGAATCCTTCCGTCGGCATCCCCAAACACAGCGATGCCCGGCTCCAGGCCGCCCTGCTGCACGAACTCGACCAGGCCGGAGCAAGCGGCCACTGCCACCTGCCGGTGCGCGCACTGATCGCCCGCACCCGTCAGCTGCTGAGCGACGACGACCCGGCGAGTGCGGAGATCCTCGACGACGCGGTGTTGCGCCACGCCACATCGACGCGGGCAGTGGCTACCGGCGGACCGGAGGAGCAGCCCGAGCCACCTCCAACCTCGGCGAGGGCCGCATCTTCACCCCGGACCCAGGCAAGTACCACGACGAAAACGCGCTCGAACTGCGGATCTTTGAAAACGGCGGCCTCCGGCTCTTCTCCAGCCGCTTGTCTGAGCGGATCAATGAAGAGACCGAAGACCACTTCCTCTACGACCACGCCGTGGTGGGCAACACCCGCCGCTTCCTCGCCCTCGTGCGCCAGGCCGCGGCAGACGCCGGCTACATGGGCAACTGGGCCCTCGCCCTGGGCATCACCAGGCTCCGCGGACGCAGTCCCTACACCAGCGTTCCGCGGAACCATCGTGCGTTTGCCGGAATGAAGAACCTCTACGACCGGGACACCTACGAACAGGCCACGGAGACCACCTGGGCCGAGCTCAACGAGGGCCCCGGAGCGGTCACTCGCCGCCTCGCCGGCTCCTTTCTGCGAACCCTCGCGGTCGAGGAGTTCTACGACATCGCGCTGAGCGACGTCTGACTCGAACCCATGAGGCCCCTCAGCCGCCCGTCCCGGCGGCTGAGGGGCCTTTTGCTAGTTGTGGCATCTCATGAGATTGGTGCCAGAGAACCCAGATCAGTGAAGTCGTGGTCTTCTTCAGGAAGAACAATGAAGACCCCGGATCCAGGAGGATCCTCCACGGATGCTCTCTGGACACGAGCCAGCCACTCATGGGTGGGCCATTGTGTGTCGGTATCCCAGCGGATCCCCGCGAGGTTGATCTCGACAAGATCCACAGTGGAGAGGTCGACGCCACAAAAGTTACTTGCCGCATCGGTCAGGTTGCCGTGAGCCTCGATGAAGTCACGGGCAAGGTCGCTGGCGGGGCCACGGCCGAGGTCAAGGGCGAGGGCGAGGGCGCGGGCGAGGGCGAGGGCGAAGGCCAGGTCACTGTCGAGGGCGCTGTCGAGGTCGAGGTCGAGGTCGAGGGCGCGGTCACTGTCGAGGTCGAGGGCGCGGGCGCGGGCCCGGTCGAGGTCACTGTCGACGACGCGGCCGAAATCGTGCCCGAGGGCGCGGTCGAGAGCGACAGAGAGGCCGAGAGCGAGGTCGCGGGCGCGGTCGAGATCGTGGCCGTGGGCGGGGTCGAGGGCGAGATCTAGGGCACGGCCGATAGAGAGCTCGCGGCCGTCGAGGGCGCGGCTGAGGTCGAGGACGAGGTCGAGGTCGAGGATGCGGCTGAGGTCGAGGGCACGGCCGAAGCCGAGGGCACGGTCGAGGGCGCGGGCGCGGTCGAGGGCGAAGGCCAGGTCGCGGGCGAGGTCG
Organism: Streptomyces sp. NPDC029292; assembly: GCF_055569295.1. NCBI lineage: Bacteria > Bacillati > Actinomycetota > Actinomycetes > Kitasatosporales > Streptomycetaceae > Streptomyces > Streptomyces sp. NPDC029292. Next base: position 28,219 of record NZ_JBVHXR010000037.1, on the reverse strand, counting down.
CTGAGACGGTCGAGGTCGCGGGCTATGTCGCTGAGACGGTCGAGGGCGGCGCTGGCGAGCGCACGGTCGAGGTCGAGGGCACGGGCGCGGGCATGGTCGAGGTCGAGGGATTCGGTGGCAGTCTCCAGGAAATTCGCGACTTTTAGCAGGTCGCCGCGACGCCGGAGCCGCATCTGTGGAGACACGAACTTCCAGGGAGCCGTGGCGGCAGCCAGGCTCAGTCCCGCCGCGCCCTCATGGCTTGGACCAGGCTGGGGCGTCTCGAGAGGGCGAACGGCGTCCGGAACTGAAGCAGGAGGAGACATAGCCGGACTATCCGGCAGCAGCATGAGGCCAGACGTCTTCAAGGGAGGCCGGAAGCCAGGAGAGCGACGTGAAAACACGGCTAGGACACGGCCCATGAAGGACTCGGCAGAAACTGTCACGCCGCGTCACCTCCGCCCGCCAGATCTTGTCGTGCGATAACACCTGGCTCCGACTGTGGATTCCCGGCTGAAGGACTTCCCGTCTCGGCCCCAGGCAGAGCACCAATCGATTGACCAGGGCTAGGCTGCTGCCCGTTTTGTTGGAGTGCCTGCGATTGTTGCTGCGCCTCGCCGACTACGCCGCCCAGAGCAGCGCGCCCCGCGCTCTTGACCATCAGCGGCACCAGTGCAGTGGCCTGCTGGACAGCCGACAGTGCGCCCAGTCCGATGAGGAACGCCACCAATGGACTCGTGATCTGCGGGTAGGTGGCTGCCACGGCGCCGGTCAGAGCTCCGCTGACGAACAGCCGCAGCAGCCCGGCGAACCAGTACGCCTTCCAGCCGGGTGCGGGCAAGTGCTCCTCGCCGGGCCGCATGTCAGCTCTGCGCTGAGGCGGATCGATGGTGTCCGAACGGACGTTCCATGGCATCTGGCGATGCCACTTGATGGCCTTGATGACGTCGACGGCTTCCATGGCGGCGCCCCCGGACGCTCCCACCACCGCCGCCATAAACCAATCCATGGCCCGAGGCTAGGGGGAATTCCCCAGCAACGAAGTGGTTCTGCGTCACCAATGTACTGAGACAGCACAGGTAGTTCAGAGAAGGGAGTGACTGGCTCAAGGCCGCGGCCATGATGGAGACGATTGCGCTCCATGAGCCGCTGGAGGCGAAGAACGAGTTCTTCGCCTGGCTGGTCGCCGAGACGTTCCTCGACACCAACGGTCAGCCCCTGCGCTACGAGCCGGAGGAAGCCCTCGCGCTGGTCATGCGTGCCAAGCACAAGGGCGCCCCAGTTCAAGAGATCGCCGCGCTACTGCGCGCCTGGTCCACCGGCTGAGGCTGGGGCGAGACGAGTCCGGGACGGGGCGAGCCGAGAACTGAAGGCCACTCTGGCCGCCTACGCCAACCAGATCCAGGTCCTGACCTTGCACAACGCCGAACTGGAGGCGCACAGCGCCCGTCTCCTCGAACGGCTGCGGCAGTCCGGGGAGAACGTCGCGGTCCTGTCGGCCCCGGGCCGTCCCTCGCCCTGAGTGGACCCGACCCCTCACCTGCCGGTTCGCACCGTCTTCGGCAGTGTGACTAATGTGTCGCGCGAAGGGCATGCGCGCTCTCCGCAGGGATACCTCTCACCCCCCGGGCCGTGTGGAATCTCCCCGGCTCACACGCCGCGGCCGACACCCCAGCGTGCTCAGCACGAACGCAGACGTTCCAGGAACTCGGGCACCCCGTCGACCGACTTGTACGGCCGAAACGACGGTCCCAGATCCCGCACCAGCTTCACGCATCGGTCAGCACCGATCCGTTGTGCCACGTCCAGCGACTCGTTGGAGACCACGAGGGCCTGTTCGACTTCCCGGGCCTGAAGCAGGGACCGCGCCTCGTACGTGCGGAACACCCCCCGCGTCTTGTCCCGCGAGCGCGGCAGCAGCGACAGCCCCTCTTCGATCCGAGCCCGTGCCTCCTCCGTCCGGCCGAGATCGAGCATGCACTGACCGGAGTCCACGGCCAGATCTGCGGTTATGTTGGCGCTTCACGCTGTCTCATAGATCCTGCGGTTACGCCGTCGTAACTGCTGTCTCAGGGGGGCCTGTGGCGCACTCAGATCAATCAACCACGCTCAACCATCAGGAGGTTGGAGGAACCTTCGGTACGGCTCCGGAGGCCGTCGTTTTGCTGCACCGGTCCTCGCCGGCTCGGGCAATTGGGGAATGGGGGTTCGACCCGTCCGCAGTGCTGAAGCGTGCGGGCGTCAGCGACAGCAAGTTCTTCGTCCTCGGCGCCGACGGCTCGTACGACCTCGGCTTGAACAGGTTCGGCCGCGAGCTCGACAGCTGGGGCGTGCGATCGGACAACGGCCACGAGAACTACATGCGGGACCTCATGCTGTACTGCCGGTTCTTGCACGAGTCTCGGGGCGGGAAGTCGATCTGGGAGACCGATCAGCAGGATCTGCGGGCCTACAAGAGGGTCCGACTGCGCACGGATGGCCCGGACACGATCTCGCCCTCTACGTGGAGGCGATCGATCGCCGCCCTCGACAAGTGGGTGCAGTGGTCGCTGCACGAGGGCCTTCTGACACAGGAACCGTTCCGGTACATCGACAAGACGGTGATGACCCCGCAAGGCCCGAAGCGCGTGAGGGTCAACGCCGAGTACGAGGTGGACGACGAGGAAGAGCCGCTCCACATCGTGCAGTTCGTCGACTATCTGCTGTGGCGCAACGTCGGGTTGCTCGGGGAACTGCCCGATGGCCGGCCGGACCCGACGTGGCGTGGACGAAACGGCGAGCGCAACGCGCTGTTCGCCGACTCGCTCGTCTACACCGGGATGCGGCTGGGAGAAGGGGCAAGCCTGCTGGTCACCGAGGTGCCGCCGCTGAACGTCCACCGGGTCCTCGGCGACGTCCATCTGTCGGCGGCGGTGACTAAGCGGCACAAGGCGCGGACGGTCTACGCGAACGTGCGCACGCTGCGGTCCTGGCATCACTACCTCGCCATCGAGCGCGATGCCGTGGTCGCGCGTGCTCGGGCCCGCGGCCGGTACGAGAGGGTCGACGACTTCGTACCGGTACGTCGAGCGGGCCGCCATGCCTTGACCGTGGCCGGCGCAGCCCGCGCCTGGTCGTACTCGAAGATCGGCCCGCAGCCCCGGCAGAGACTGTTCCGCGTGGATGGAGCTGGCCGGCCGGAGGAACCCCTGGCTCTGTGGCTCGGCGAAGACGGGCAGCCCCTCAAGCCGTCGACGTGGCAGTCCGCGTTCCGTCGCGCCAACGAGCGGTGTGCTTCCTTCGGGATCGATTTGACGGTCTCGCCCCATACCTTGCGTCATGTTTTCGCAGTTCAGATGCTTGGTCTCATGCTGCGCCAGACCATCCGCGCTCTGGGGCAGCGGGAGGACCGGCACTTCACCCGGAAGGAACTGGAGCGGCTTCTGTTCGGCAGCCCCATGCGCAAGCTGCAGTTGCTGCTCGGCCACAGGCACGAGTCGACGGTCTACATCTACCTGGATCTGCTGGACGAGTTTCAGGAGATCGTCCTGTCTGCCCTGGAGGAGTGGGACGCGCAGGTCGCGGCCTTGGAGGCCGTCAAGGTCGCGGGGGCAGCTGCGTGAGCCCGCGCCGAGTTCGCTTCCCCGCTGCGGTCGACATCCCAGCTCCCTCAGCCCCAGTGCCCAGCATCGGGCCGGTCGTCTTCTCGCTCCGGTTCGGCGCGGAGGAGGTCCACTACGACTTCTCCCGGGAGCCCTGCCCACGTCTGATGCGTCCCCTCGCCGCTGCGTTGAGCCAGCTCGGAGGCGACGACGGACCGGTTCGGGGGAGGAACGCCTTCCGCGAGAGGACCAGGGCGATCCGGCTGTTCGTCGACTTCGTCGCGGCTGCCGAACCGGAACAGGCCGCAGAATTCGGTCTCGATGATCTGGAACCGGAACTGCTCGATGCCTTCGAGGAGCACCTGGCCCGGGTCTTTCCTGCGGGAAGCGGACAGCCGTACGCCATGCTCTCGACGGTCGCCCGGGTGCTCCGCCTCGCCTACGAGGCCGCCCCCGACTCGTTCAGCGCGGAGATGCACGGGCGGATCGGATACACCGCGACGACGACCGAGCCGCCCGCCAGCAAGCCGCTCGACGCCTACCCCGTGCCCGTCTTCGAACGCATCGAGGCGGCCGCGCTCGACGACGTCCGCAAGATCCGGGATCGGATCCTGCGCGGGGAGCGGCTCGCCGAGCAGGGCCAGGATCCGAACGTCGGAGGTTGGGGCCGGCTGGAGAATGTCCTGTGGCATGTCGCCCGGCACGGCCCGCTGACCAACGCCGTCGTCAGACAGCACCGGCCGCTGCGTGCACTGGGCGGAATCCGGGCGGTCAACTCTCACCTGTTCCTGACCAAGGCGGACATGGTGCCGTTCCTCTCCCTTCTGATCTGCCAGACCGGGCTGGAGCCGGAGTGCGCCAAGACCTTGCGCGCGGACTGCCTGGTCAATCCGTCGCGCGGGTTCGTCAGCATCGCGTACGTCAAGAAGCGGGCCCACCAGCGCACCCACAAGACGATGCGGGTCAGCAACGGCGGCGCCCTGCACTACCCGGGCGGACTTCTCCGCCTGGCTCTGCGACTGAGCCAGAGGGCACGCGAGTTCGCCGGCACCGACGCTCTGTGGGTGCTCTCGGTGGATGCCGGTGTCCGCGACGTGTACCTCAGTGGCGTCACCCACACGGCGCGCGACGCGCTGCCCTGGCTGGTCCGGCACCAGATCGATCAGATGAAGGACCGCGGCGGTGGTCCGGTGTTGATGGACACGCGCCGGCTACGCAAGAGCCACAAGTCTCGCAACTACCTGCGTGCCGGGGGCGTTCTCGACGATTTTGTCTCCGGGCACACCAAGCAGGTGGCCGCCAAGCACTACGCCGACATCGAGGCCCACCGCGAGGTCCACGAGCAGGCGGTGGAGAACGGCCTGCGTGAAGCCCTCGACGTCGCCCTGGCGCCGCCGGTCGTACTCGATGACGACGGCAGCCGCCTCGACGAAGGCGAGCAGGAACTCGAACCGCAGGAGGTACGCGCGGCCCTGGGCACGGACAACGACGTCTGGCTGGCGTCCTGCCGGGACTACTACGCCTCCCCCTGGGCGCGGAAGAAGGGCGCCGGATGCCCCGTCGCGATCTGGGGCTGCCTGGAGTGCCCCAACGCCGTGTTCACCACCCGGCATCTGCCGAGCCTCCTGTCCTTCCTCGACTTCCTCGAAGAACAGCGATCCGAGTACTCGGTGGCCGAGTGGAAGGCCCGCTACGGGCTGGCGTGGGAACGCATCGTCGACGGCGTGCGCCCCAAGTTCAGCAATACGCAGATCGCCACCGCCAAGGCCATTGCCGAAGCCGCCGGCCCGCGCCTGTCCCTGCCCGCGCAGTTCCTGGAGCTGACCACATGACCACCGCACCCAAGCTCCGAGCGCGCCCGGCGGCACTCGTCTCGGACGACGCCTACGTCCTTCCGAAACACCTCACCAGAGCTGGCCCCGGCCGCGGACCGCGCGTCGGCGACATGACCTGGGACATGCGCCCCTTCGTCCCACGCACCGCGCGCGGGAACGCTCTGTGCCACTTCGCCACGTTCGCCGACCCCATCGGCATGCGCACGGCCAAGGAGTACATGTACTCGCGCTTCCGCAGGGGCATTCCGTCCAGCTACATGAGTGCCTCGACCGTAAAGCCCATGAAGATCACGTGGGCTGCGCAGGAACTCGCCCACGTGCGAACCATCCTGGACGACCTACGCGTCCTGGGGATCGACCGGCTCCACGATGTCACCCGTGAACACCTGGTGATTCTTCTGGACCAGTGGAAGACAGGCTCCGTCTCCACCACCGCATCGCTCGTCACCACCATCAAGCAGCTCGCTGCGCACAGCCCCTTCCTCCACTACGACGAGCTGAAGATCCACCCCTGGCCTGGCCGCACCTCCGCGTCTGTCGCAGGGAAGCCGCCGCGCTCGGACGAGAACAGCACGGACCGCATACCCGAGCACATCATGGCGCCGTTCCTGCGCGCGGCCATCTTCTACATCACCACCGCCAGCCGCGACATTCGTGCGGCACAAGCAGAGGTCGAGGCCCTGCGGCAGGCTGCGAGCCGGAAGCCCTACGCCACGCCGGGAGCAAAGGAGGCCGCCTTCTCTGCATTTGCCGCCCGCCGCCGGGCCGCTGGCCGCGGCATCCCGTCTCTCCCCCTGGAATCCGCGCAGACCAAACCGGAAGCGCCCCTGGTGAACGGCGTGATCCAGGCACCCAACATCACCCTGATCGAGCTGATGACCGGGGGCTACGCCCGGATCAACCAGCTCATTGAACAAGCCGCGGTTGAACTCGGTTTCGAGGCCGGCGGCCTCGACGCGCCGGTATCGGTCTGGCCCGAGTCCGGTCGACCGTGGCGGCCTCGGTTTGATCCCACGAGCGTCAACCGGGAGATCGACCATCTGCGGACCGCCTGCTGGATCGTGATTGCCTACCTGTCAGGTCTTCGCGACGACGAGGTTCGCCTCTTGAGCCGCGAGTGCGCCTTCACCGAGACCGGAGACGACGGCCGGATCCGGTACAAGATCCGCGGCCGGGTCTACAAGGGCCGCAAGCTGAGCGGGGAGGAGGCCGAGTGGGTCGTCCTCGACGTTGTCCACCAGGCCGTCGAGGTGCTCCTGCAGCTCCACGATGACCCGGACCACCTCTTCGGCTACTGGCGCACGGAGAACACCGGTTATCAGCTGTTCGGCTCCGTCCCTCACCGGCTGAGGCGGTTCCGCGATCACGTCAACGAGCTCTTCAGTACGAGCGAGAGCCTGTTCATCCCCAACGACATCAGCGCCTACGAAGCCGCCGAAGATCCTGACGACGCAGGTCGCGAGACCGGGGAGTCCGTTCCAACGGACACCGACGGCGGTGACGCTGATGACGCCGACGCCGCAGGAGTCCCGTGGGCCTTCGACACCCGGCAATTCCGCCGGTCGCTGGCCTGGCATATCGCCCATCAGCCGTTCGGCGTGGTTGCCGGCGCGCGTCAGTACCAACATGCCCGAACGGTCATGTTCGAAGGATATGCGGGGACTTCAGAGTCCGGCTTCGCCGAGGAGGTCGCGGCGAACGAAGCGGTGGCGCGCATGGACTACCTCGAAGACATCTACCGGGACTGGAACGACGGTGGCGCGTCGATCGGAGGGGCCGCCGAGCGTATCTCCGCCGAATTCGAGCGTATCCGCCGCGAACTGGGCGACCTGCCGGGCGTCGTTACCTCTCCCGCCCGGCTCCGCACCATGCTGGAGCACCTGACCAAGACCCTGCATCCCGGCGTCCTCAACGACTGCTTCTACCAGGCGTCGACGGCGGTCTGCCGCAAGCGGGCCAAGGCGGCAGGGCGGCCCTTGCCGCTGCACAACATGTGCCTGGCCTGCCCCAACGCCCGGCGATCCACGATCCATGTCCCCCGGCTACGGACAGCACGGGACCAGGCTCTGTCCGCCCTGGACATGCGGAAGAAGGACCGTGAGGCGCTACCCCGGCTTCAGGTCATCGCCCTGACTGACTACACCGCGGAACTCGACGACCTGCTCGCAGGTCTGCAGGCAGAACAGCCCGAGGAAGGCCGGCACACCGCGTGAACGAGGAAACGGACCTGAGGATCCGGCAGACCTTCGACCGTCTGCGCCACGGCGGTCGCCCGCTGGCGGACATTGACCGGGCGCTGATGGACGCCTTCGAACGGCTGATGCACGGCTTGTCCGAGACCACCGACGGCAAGATCACGATCGTCAATGTGTGCACCGAGGCCGGGGTCTCCCGCGCTTCCTACTACCGCTCGCCGGTGGCGCAGGCGGTGAAGGAGATTCTGGAGGCGCCGCAGACCCGGCGTCCGGAACCGGAGGAACTGCGGGCGGAGGTATCCCAGCTGAAGAGGGCCGAGCACGAGCTTCGCCGAGAACACGCTTCCGAGGTCCGCGAGCTGAAGGACACTCTGGCCGCCTACGCCAACCAGATCCAGGTCCTGACCTTGCGCAACGCCGAACTGGAGGCGCACAGCGCCCGTCTCGTCGAACGGCTGCGGCGCTCCGGGGAGAACGTCGCTGTGCTGTCGGCCCCGAGCCGTCCCTCGCCCTGAGCGGACGCATCACCTGCCTGTTAGCACCGTGCTCGCCAGTGTGACTAATGTGTTGCGCGAAGGGCATAAGCGCTCACCACAGGAATACCCCTGAGCGAGATGAGCGGGCCTTTGCCGAGGCAGAGCACACGGTCCGGGCGAGTGCGTATGTGAACCTCAACGCGCGGGCTGGACGAGACGGCCACTGCGCGAGCCGCGCGAACCCGACGACGACTGGGGTGAGGGCTAGCGACCCTTGCGGATGATGTCGGTGATGGTCTGGCCCTCGTCCGGGGTCAGAGGACCGGAGGTGCTTTCGTCCGCGACGCCGAGGGCGATAGCCAGAGTGCGGCCGTACAGGTCCAGCGTCGCTTCGGTCAGATCGGTCAGCGTGGCGATCCCGCGGCGGGCGCGGGCCCAGCCCACCGCTGCGATCCCAACTCCGATCGCCGCGGCTGGCCACCACACCACGCCCAGTGCCAGATAGGGGACCGACCACGTCGCCGTGAACATCGCGGTGGCGAATGCGCTCTGCGCGATCGAAATCTCGGTGCGCACGGTGTCGTCCAACACGAGCCATAGCCGCGGCCAGCCGAACGCGAGATCCAGCCCGTACCGATTGACCGTGATCTCGGCCAGCGCGTGAACGCGATCGCCCATCCAGGTCGGCCGCCCCGGCTCGGCCATCGCGATCGCATTGATCCGGCCGGCAATCCGGTCTATCCGCTGCTGTTCTTCCGTACCTCGCTCCAGTACCGGACGTGCCCTTTCTAAATCCGTGCGCTGCCGAACCAGCTCGTGCCACCGATTCCGGCGCCGGGAGGCCAGCATTCGGCCGAGACCGACCGGCCACTGCCCAAGGCACAACGCCCGAACCGGCACGACCAGCGCCTGAACGATCACCCCGACCACAGCCGACGCCAGTGCCACCCCGATCAGCGCCAGCACCTGCACGGTGACTGGCCGATGAGCGAGGTCGGAGGCAGTTGATGCGGAGGCGAGCCGCTGAAGGTCCAGCGCATGGGTCTGGCCGAGTCGCGACCCAATCCATGCGGCGGTAAGGAACAAGACGCCGGGCAGGGCCAGCAACGACAGCCACCGGCTCGCCAGCTGCTTGGCCAACTCCCCAAAGAAGACGCTCACTCAGCTGCTCCGGCGCGTCATGTACCGCCCGGTCAACCAGCAGCGCGGCAGCGCACCGGCCGGCACGGTCGTCGCCGCACGGTCACACAGGTCCTCCGGGCAACCGAACCGCTCCTCGCTCGCTCGCCCCGGCCCGACACCCGGAAGTGGCGAGTGCTGCCGGGTGTTCTCATCGGGGTCGATCGACAGCTCGCTCAGCAAGCCTCGAATCGGCCGACCGGCTCGTGCTTCCGTCTCGATGTCGGCCAGCAGCTGTCGCACGGCGGCGGGGAACCGTGCCATCTCCCGGCGCAACTCGGGGAGTTGGTCGCACAGGTGTGCCAATACTGCTCGTTCGTCGTCGTGCACCCGCCGACCTCCCGACTCGCCTGCTTCCGGATTGCGACACTACTTATCACGCGGTCGCCGTATCGTGGGCGGGTCCCGGCGATCACCCCGGAAGGGCGTGCATGAAAGCAGAGGATCCGAACATAACCCCTCACGCGTACTCGCGGGCCGACGTCAAGGCGCGGATTCTGGCGGCTGCGGATCTCGTGCGCGACGGATCAGCCACGAGCGACCCGAACACGATCACCGCTGGCATGGAGGCATTCACCCGCATCCTCGTGGCATTGCCCATGCGCGACTGGGATCGGACCCGATGCCTCGCGGGCCTTGGCTGGAGCTATTCCGAACGGTTCGATCTCACCGGGAGGCCGTCGGATCTGGACGCCGCCATCGAGCAGTACGAACAAGCCCTGGCACTCGCGCCGGACGATGATCCGATTCGCATCATGTCCATGATCGACCTCAGTCAGCTGCGCTGGGCGCGCTTCGAGAACACCAAGGACACGGCCGACCTGCGCGCCACCATCGCCCATGGCGAGTTAGCCGGCGCCCATGTACCCACCGATCCGCGTTTTGCGCACCTGATGTCCTTAATGGCCAGGGCGTACCGAAAGCTGTTCGAGCGTAGCTTCGAAGTGGCCCACATCGACGCCGCCGTCGACCGCGCCGAACAGGCGGCCGCCGCCGTTGCCGCCGACGATCCGCGCCGATCGGACTACCTGGCAGTGCTCTCGCACGCATACTTGGTGCGGTATGACCGCACCGCGGTGCTGGGCGATCTGCGAGGCGGGATTGCTAGTGCCGAAGATGCACTGGCCGGTGCCCCCGACCGTGCACAGCGCGCCCAATACCTGGGCGATCTCTCCAACGCATACCTCCGGCTGTTCAACCACGAGAAGGCGCTGGCGGATCTGGCGACAGCGATTGAATACGGCGAACAGGCCCTGGCGATCGACGAATCCGACCCCCTCACGCTGTCGACTCTCGGTGGGGCATACGAAAAGCGATTCGCGTACACCGACATGCCCGATGACCTGCGGGTAGCCATCGAGTACTGCGAACGCGCGATCACCGCAGCAGCTGACGATCCTGACCGACGCACAAACTACGTGCACAACCTCGGCATTGCGTACCAGACGCGGTATCGGCGTTTCGGAGATGTCGCCGACCTCGGCACCGGCATCGAGCAGTGCACGCTTGCGGTGGCGAGCACTGCGCACGACGATCCCGAACTGCCCTTGCGGCTTTCCAGTCTTGCCAACAGCTACCTGCTCCGTTTCGATCGCGCCGGTGATTCGGCTGACGTCCAAGCCGCCATCGAGTACGGCACGCAGGCGGTGGCCGCTACTCCACAAGACCATCCGGACCGGGCACTTCGCCTGTTCAACCTCGGATTGGCGTACCGGGCTCGGTATGACCACGGATGGGGAAGCGACCGGAGCAGGCGGAGCGGCGACCTTCGAACCAGCGTAGATCTGGGTGAGCAGGCCGTGGCTGCCACGCGCGATCAGGACCCTGCCCTCGCGGGCCGCCTGTCTGTTCTGGGATCCGGCTACCGTGAGCTGTTCGAGTGCACCTTGGACCCGGAGCAGATCGACATCGACCGGGCAGTTGAGCACGGGAGACGGGCGCTGGCGATCGCGTCCGAGGACGACCCGAAACGGAACCTGTACCTGTCGGCCCTCGGGACGAGCTACTGCGCCCGCTTCGAGCAGTACGACGAGCCGACCGACCTGTCGGCCGCCATCGACTGTTGCGAGCGGGCCGTGGCGGCAACGACGGCCGATCACCCCGCCCGGGTGGGGTATCTCAACAATCTCGCCCACGTATACGACGTGCGGTACACCTCCGACTCTGAGCCCCCTGATCCCGATGCGGTCGCACGGTTGGTCGAATATACGGCCGACCTCAGCGCGGCACCGCCCCTGGACCAGGTGAGAACCGCGCATGCGGTGGCGACCGTGCTGATGCATGCGGGCGAAACCCACGCGGCGGCTCGTCTGTTCCGCACGGCGGTGCTCGCGCTGCGGAGTGTCATGCCTCGCGATCTGAGCCGGGTGGACCAGGAACGGCGGGGGAGCGGGCATGCGGGATTGATCAGCGAGGCCATTGCAGCGCAGCTCGAAGTGGCGGACGCCGGCGGCGCACTGGAGGTCGCCGAACTGGGCCGAGGCATCCTGCTGTCGGCCGACCTGGACACCCGCACCGACCTGACCGAGCTGACTTCTGCTGCGCCCGAGCTGGCCGCCGCGTTCCACGAACTCCGCGCCCAACTCAATGCGCCGGACGTCACCCAACGCCGTGAGGCGGCTGCCCGATGGGACCACCTGCTGGACCGCATCCGACAGCAGGACGGATTCGGCGACTTCCTGGCAGCCCCTCGGCTGCCCGACCTCCAGCAGGCCGCAGCAGACGGCGCAGTCGTGATCGTCAACATCGCTCGGTGGCGAAGTGACGCGATTTTGGTGCGAGCCAACGGCATCAGCTCAATCGGACTGGGGCTACGGTCACGTGATCTCGACCGCCACCTCAGGAGGCTCGCCGACGCCGACCCGGACACGTTCGCAGGATCCTTGGCCAGACGCGGAGTGGTGGCCGACATTCTCGCCTGGCTGTGGGAGGAGGTGGCCGCGCCGGTATTGGACGCGCTGGGACACACCGCGACACCGAATGACTCCTGGCCCCGGCTGTGGTGGGTGCCGACCGGAGCACTGAGCCAACTTCCGCTGCACGCGGCTGGATTGGCCGACGGCCCAGCGGTGGCCGACCGCGTCATCTCCTCGTACGTGCCTACCATCCGTGCCTTGCGCCACAGCCGCCAACGGCCCACGCCGCCTTCTCGCCACCAGCTGACCGTCGCCGTGGGAGACACACTGCCCCACACCGCCGCCGAGGCCCTCGACGCGCGCATCTGCCCACCCGGCACGTCGCTGCTCAGCGACGATGAGGCCACCGTGGCGAATGTGCTGGCGGCCCTGCCGGACGCGACCTGGGCCCACTTCGCCTGCCACGCCACCGACGAGCCCACTGAGCCGTCCGCCAGTGGCCTGGTGTTGCACGATGCAACATTGCCGGTGTCCTGGATCAGCGGCCTGCACCTGGCCTCAGCGGAACTGGCCTACCTGTCGGCCTGTTCGACCGCCTGGGGCGCCCCGTACCACCCCGACGAGGCCATCCACCTCGCATCCGCGTTCCAGCTGGCTGGCTACCGCCACGTCATCGGCACGCTCTGGCCGGTCGTGGACTCGACCGCCGCCACCGTGGCCCACCGCTTCTACCGGCTCCTTCCAGACTCCCCGTCGGCCGACGCCGCCCCGGTCGCCCTGCACCGCCTCACCCGAGAACTGCGTGCCGAACGTCCAGACCGCCCCGACCTGTGGGCGCCGTTCATCCACAGCGGCTCCTGAGAGAGAACGATGACACCCTGGACCAGCAAACTCATTGACAATGCACGGGCATTGGCGCTGAAGGGCCACCATCCTGCCGCGCTGGACTGCCTGCTGACCGCACTCAGCGTCTACCCGGACTCACCGGATCTCCACCGAACGGCAGCAGAGCTGATCTACCTTGGCATGCGCAACGGCCAGCAGGAACAACTGACGCCCGACCTCCTTGCCGACCGTCGGCTGGACTCCGTGTTCTGTTCATGCGAGGCATCGGAATGCAGCGGGTCATGGATCAGCGCCGGGCAGTTCATGACCGAGACGACGGTGACGGTGGCCAACCCGCGCGGCGGCCGGTGTAGCGGGTGCGGTGGCTATTTCTGCCGCAAGCACTATGTCGAGGGCGTGCACTGCCCGCGTTGCGATTACCCGTTGGATGGTGCTCCACAGGTCCCCAACGGGCGTCGGCCCATCCAAACAATCCGACTCAACCAGCCGCTCGTCCACGTCATCGTAATGCGGGAGGGCCGCGGTCGGTTCGGCCCGGACTACTTGGACGACCTGTTGCGCGCCATGGCGCCGGACGCCTTCGAAGAGCGAAAGACGAAACTCGCCACTTTTCCCGCGCGCCGGTGGCCGGACAACGGCAAGGACTTGGTGTTGGCTTCAATCGCTGAGGACTACCCCGAGTACCTGACGGACGGATACGACATCCATATCCAGGACGGGCGTGACCCAAAAGGTATCCGTTGGCTGATGGCGAAAGTATTCGCCAAGACTCCAAAAATCGTTGACCCAGACGCCAGCGCGGCCCGACTGGCCGACCTCACCGCCGACACCACCCTGAGCCAACGATCCCGGGTGGAGGCGGCCAAGGCTCTGGCCAGGGCGGACAGGGAGGCCGGTGCAGCCCGACTGGCCGCCCTCGTGCGAATCCTGGGTGGAGCTTCCAAGGTGGAGGCGGCCAAGGCTCTGGCGGAGGTGCACAGGGGGGAGGCCGCTGCAGCCCGACTGGCCGACCTCGCCGCCGACATCACCCTGAGCGGCTTGCCCCGGTTGGAGGCGGCCAAGGCTCTGGCGGAGGTGGACAGGGAGGCCGCTGCAGCCCGACTGGCCGACCTCGCCGCCGACACCATCCTGAGCGGCTTACTCCGCTTGGAGGCGGCCAAGGCTCTGGCCGGGGTGGACAGGGAGGCCGCTGCAGCCCGACTGGCCGACCTCGTGGTCTTGCGCGGAGGTTCTCCCGTGCCCGTGGGCAGCAGGCGTTTCCGCATCGGCGCCCCCGTGGGCGACGGTTTCCGGTTGGAGGCGGCCAAGGCTCTGGCCGGGGTGGACAGGGAGGCCGGTGCAGCCCGACTGGCCGACCTCGCCGCCGACACCACCGTGGTCTACGGATCCCGGTTGGAGGCGGCCAAGGCTCTGGCCGGGGTGGACAGGGAGGCCGGTGCAGCCCGACTGGCCGCCCTCGCCGCCGACACCACCCTGGACAACGACTCCCGCCTGGAGGCGGCGCGGACTCTGCGGAGGCTGAACATACGGTCCTACGAGTCCGAGGCCGGACCAGCATGACCAAGGGGGTGCCGGGCTCGGCCCGCCCCCTCGATATATCGTTCAGCGCCCACTGCCAACGTCCGCCTCTTTCTCATCGCTGAAGGGCTAGAGAAGCTCCAGAGCCAGCGTGCTGTCGAGCTTCTCGATGCCCCGCCCCGCGACGATCGTTTGGATGAGTATTGCCAGTTCGTCTACGCCCAGCTGTGCCGATTGACCCGCTAAACACCGGAACAGTTCATTGATGAAACGTAACGCCGCACCCGTTATCACGTCCTCCTCCTCGGTGATGCTGTCCTGCTTGGCTGGCGGGCGGAAGGCGTTGGTGCCGCCATCCTTGTCGTCCCATGACATCTGCGCTACGCCCGCGGTGCTCCGTCATGCGACCAGGCAGCAGTGCGGTGTTGAGACACTTCCGGGTTGAGACAGGTTGACAGACCGCATAACGGCCTTGCTCATCCACCGGCACCAGGACGGCGCCGGGTCCCGCGTATCCGTCAGCAGCGTCGCCTCGGCCGCCCTCAGATCCTGGTGGCATGCGCCGGCGTTTCCCATCGCCGCGTGTGCGCGGGCCCGGCGCAGATGGAGCGCGGACCGCGCCATGGGATGCCGGGTGTGGATGAGGGCCTGGCTCAGCGGCTCGACGGCCGACTCCGGCTTCCCGAGCCAGATCGCCTGATACGCGAAGTCCGACAAGACCCCCGCCCCTTGATCCCGGTCCCGGGCGGTGTGTGCATTGGACAGAGCCGCGTTCCACAGTTTCCCGGCGGCGTAGTGCTGGCCCTGGTCGAACCGGTACCAGCCGCACGTACTCGCCAGCGACGATGCCAGCAGATGCAGCCGGTGTCCCGTCGGTTCGCTGAAGCGGCCGCCCTCCAGCAGGTCGGTGACCGTGTCCAGGTGCGCTTCGGCCAGCTCGATCATGTACTGGCGCTTCTCCGTCGGCAGTGCCGATAGCTTCGTGCCGGTCTCCTCCAGCCAGCTCGTCAACTCCTCATCAACATGAGTGCCGTCGGCGGCAGCTGTGAGGCGGTCGGGTTCCAGCGCGGCCCACTGCGAGGCGAGCCCCGCCAGGGCGAGCGCACTGTAGGTCAGGAAGGTTCGGCGTTCGCGGTCCATCACGGCTCTCTGTGCATCTCGAAGGGCGTGGACGGTATACGCCGACCCGAGCGGCGCCGGCTCCTCGCGGCCGGGCAGCCAGTGAGGCCACGGATAGCGCTCAAGGTCGGAGACCGGCACGTCGAACGCGTCAGCGATGAGGAGCTGCGATTCGGCATCGGGTTTCTTCCGGCCGTGCTCCCACCGGCTGACGGCAGCCTTGTCCGCGCCGCACCGCAGCCCCTCCGGGCGCATCCGCGCGGCCCTGTGCATCCGGGCCACCAGTTCACTTTGAGACCAGCCGCGCAGGAACCGCGCGTACGTGAGGGGATGCCGGATCGGTTCGTCCACGGAATCAACCCCATCATCGACAGCTACCCCGAGGGTAGCGAGTGCGCGCCTGGGACAACCCCGGGACAACATCCAACGCCTGTTCCGCGAAAGGCAGTTGGGCTGTACTCGTTCATCCCCGGAAGCGTTCGACACACACCCGGACACCTCCCGCACACAAAGCGACGCGCCGTCGCGCTCCCGCGCGCCCAGTGCGCCCACCCAAGAAGGGACTTCTTTCCTGCCCGCCGCCCACGATCCCGGTGGCCGCGGCCTGTTACTGGTCGACGCCTTGGTGAGGGAAGTCCGCGGTAGAGCCGAGGTCCTCCCCGGACGACAGCAGCAGCACCCGAACGACACCCCGAGAGCCCCAAGAGAGAAGGAAGCTCCGCGTGTTCATCGACATCCCGAGCGAACTCGAAGCCGCTCTGATCGACCGTGCTCTCCCGCCCCGGGAACTGGACGGTTCGTTCCTGGCACAGTCCACCACGGAGGAGTACCGGACCGAGCTGACGGCCACCCCGCGGTTCGAGGAAACCGCCGCGACCCTGCGCCACGCGCTGACCGGGGAGGGCGGCGGATACGCCGTGCTGCGCCTGGGGAACCTCGCCAAGGCGCTGGGGACCGACGAGGACCGGTGCCTGCGGCTGGTGACGGGCTTCGCGGCCGAGGTGGCGGTCCCCTTCTCGCCCTTCACGCGGTGGCCCCTCTGGAAGGACATCGGGGTCAAGGTCGACAAGGACCCCGGCAAGTCCAGCGGCATCGGGTACAACGCGTTCCACATGGACCTGGTGAACGGGACCCTGCCCCCGGACTACACCACGCTCCTGTGCGTTCGCCCCGCCCCGCTCGGCGGCGGCCCCAGCATCCTCTCCGACGCCCACGCTGCGGTGGCGCGGCTGTCGGAGGACAGTCGCGCCCTGCTGGCCGAGTCGGCCTACCACTACGGGACCTTTTTCGAACTGTTCGGCGTGGGCGAGGAGTACAAGCCGTTTCCGATCTTGGACGGCTCCGACCCGGGCGAGGGGTTCGTCCGGTTCACCGCCAAGATGCTGGAGAGGTCCCAGCTCGGCCAGGCGCACGCCGACGCCGCCAGGGAGCTCGCCGAGGAGCTCGTCCGGGGTCAGGTCTCCTTCATGCTCCAGCCCGGGGACTACCTCATCGTGAACCAGCGCCGCTTCCTGCACGGTCGGGAAGCGCTCCACAGCGGTCAGGAGACCGTCCCGGTCGCCGACCGACGGCTGCTCCTCCAGTTGTTCCTGCGCGCGCCGGCCGGCGCCGCCTCGGTCGCGTAGCCGGCCGACGGCACCGGTGACCCACCGAGTCCCGCCCCCGGGTCCAGCCCCCGAGCACCCGGCACGGCCACGGGGCGGGGCCCTGTCGGGCACCCCCGGAAACGGTCGCGCACCGGGCTCCCCGGGCCCGTGCACGGAGCTAGATGCGCGAGTTGCGCAGCGACTGCCACACAGCGCCGGCCAGCGCCCGCGTCGCCCGCGGGACCGACAGATGCTCGTGCTCGCGGTACAGGGCCCAGTTGTATTGCACGAGCGACAGCTTGTTGGAGGACAGCGATCCCGGCTGGTGGGCCCTGTACACCGCAAGCGGCTCAGCCAGGCCCCGGGCGTCAGCGCCGTCCCGCATGATCGACAGCCAGAGGGCGTAGTCCTGGCGCTTACGCATCTCCGGCATCAGCCTCGCGCCCAGGACATTGCGGTCATACATGGCGGTGAGAGCACCGATGTGGTCTTGGACCAGCATCGCGCGGTAGTCGACGTGTTCCCGCGCTCGGACCACCCGCCCGTTCGGGACCCAGTCGGTGCTCTCGCCGTCGTAGTCGGCGTCCATCTTGAAGTACGAGGTGAACGTCAAAGGCGCAGTGGCCTCCGCAGCGAAGGCGAGCTGCCTCTCGGTCTTCTCCGGAAGCCACATGTCGTCGCTGTCGAGAAAGGCGATGTAGTCCCCGCGGGCCCGCTCGATCGCGAGGTTGCGGGCCCGGCCCGCACCGCCCCGTTCGGGTGCCGGCTCCGGTAGGACGCGCTCGTCCTGCTCGGCGAACTCGCGGAGCAGGTCCATGGAGCCATCGGAGGACTGGTCGTCGGTGACCAGCAGCTCCAGGTCGCTGTGGGTCTGCGTGAGCACCGATCGGACGGCTGCGCCGAGGGTGGCTGCCGAGTTGTACACGGGCATCACGACAGACACCAGGGGCACAGCGCTTCTCCTTGCCAGACCGAGAACGACGGTCCATTCAAGCACCGCAATCGAGTAGGAGCTGCCATGCAGATTGAAGCGCTCCGGGTCTGATGGAGGCTCTGGACTGTCCCGAGTCGGGCGGAGTCGAGTTGCTTGGGTTCAGGCTACTGGCGGGGTGCGGAGTTCGTACTCCACCGGGCTGAGCATGCCCAGCGCGGAGTGCCTGCGCTGCCGGTGGATGGCCAGCTCGGCCGCCAGCTCGGCGATGCGCTTGCGGGCCGCCCCCAGCTCGGACTGGTCGCTGCTGGTCGTGCCGGGCAACTGACCCGTATCGATGAGATGTTGGCGACGTCAGACATAGATCGTCTGGTCGCTGATACCCAGGAGCCGGGCGACCTCGGCCACCTTCCTCCTGGATGCGACCAGATCGAGGACCTTACGGCGGAACTCGGGCGGATAGCTGTGGGGCGTCACGGCCTCCGAAGGCTGCTGGATCGTCCATTGTCCAGCAACCCGACTCCATAAGAACCGGGGCATACCAGCCTCCACCGATCCCGGAGCGCTTCACTGCTGGAGGTAGCCAGGTCGAGAGCTCGACTTGGTCGAAGGCACGGGTGGTTCGGTAAGTGACCTGTCTTGTAATGGGTATCACCGAGGGGTTGGGGTTCGGGCGTACTGTCGGGAAGATTGAGTCGGGCCTTCATTGTCGGTCCGTTGACGCGAATGGGGGAGTCGCGTGCTGGACGAGGGATGGGTGTTGCTGGTGCAGGTGGAGCTGGTGGGCGCCGGTGATCCGGAAGATGTCGATGATGCCGCGCTGTCCCTGCGGCGGGTACTGGAGGAGGTCCCCGGGGTCGCGGTGCGTGAGGTGCACACGGGCGCGGGACCCGCTGGGTCGAAGGGACTTGGCCTCGAACTTGGCGCGTTGGCAGTGACGGTACTGGGGGCGCCACGCGGGCTGCGTACGGTCGTGGACGTGGTGCGGCTGTGGGCCCAGCGGGACCGGCACCGCAAGGTCGTGGTGCGGCTCGGGGAGGACAGCGTGGAGATCGAGGGCATGTCGCCCGAGTTGACCCGCGAGCTGGCGGAGTCCTTCATCCAGCGCCGGACCACGGAGTAACGGGCATGGCCCGCTTCGCGCTCGTCTTGGGCAGCCACACTTTTACCGACTCCCGGCTGGACCGGCTGCGCTCACCGGCGCACGACGTCGGCGAGCTGTCGCGGGTGCTGGCCGATCCGGAGATCGGCCAGTTCGCCATCACCAGCGCCGACAACCCAACCGCGAAGGACCTGCGCTCCAGCGCCGAGGAATTCTTCGGCGGGAGGGACCGGGACGACGTCCTGCTGCTCTACTACACCGGGCATGGCATCAAGGAGGGCGACGAGCTCTTCCTCGCAGGATCGGACACCGACCTCGACGACCTCGCCGGCACCGCGCTGTCCGCGACTGTTCTGAAGAACGTGTTGGGTAGCTGCCGTGCCAGGCGTATCGTGCTGATCCTCGACTGCTGTTACAGCGGTGCCTTCGCGCACCGGATGGTGCCGATGGGCGAGCAGCGGGTGCATGTGCAGGAGTTTTTCGGCGGCCGCGGACTGACCCTTATCACTGCCTCCACAGCCCGTGAGTACGCCTTCGAGGCAGGCGAGGTCGCCGAAGCGGATCCGAAGCCGTCGGTCTTCACCGGCGAGCTGATCCGGGGCCTGGACAGTGGTGCCGCCGACCTCGACGGGGACGGCGAGATCACCCTTGATGAGCTGTACCAGTTCCTCTTCGACGCGGTGCAACTCGCCCAGCCCGGACAGCAGACACCGTGCCGGTGGGTCTACGGGGCCCGTGGCCGCATGGTCATCGCACTGCGCCGCCCCGGCCCGCGCCCACCGGTCGCCGCTTCGTCCGCCCCCGACCCGGTCCGCCTCCCGGCTGCCCGCCGACAGGCGGCCGCGATGGTGCCGGCCGCGGCGGCCGGGGCAGCGGCGCTGTGGGGGGCGTGGCGGTACGACCTGTTGTCGCTGGGGTTCACCGGCGGCTGCCTGCTAGCCGCAGCCGTGGCGGGAATGGCCACCTGCCTGCTCGGGGAAACCGTCCTGGAAGCCGACGGGCTGCGGATACGCGGATGGCGCAACACACGCGTCCCATGGCCATCGATCCTGGCTATCGAATGCCGGACGACGCTCTTCGGAACAATGGTCGCCGCGCACCGCGCGGACACAGCGGTCACGCGGCGCGTCGTCTTGCCCGCGCCGAAACGGCTGCGGCCCTTCCGCCCGGTCGGCTTCGACGATGACGTGGAGACCGTACGGCAGTGGACTCTGAGGCGTGGCTCGCCCGCGCCGGTTCACTACGGCCGGACCCTGTTGCCGCTGCGCAACGCCATAGCGGTGACGTTGATCGCCCTCACCCTGCTGACCGGGATCGACCACCCTTGGACCCGCGGTAACGACGTTGCCCACGTGCCGGGAGCATGCAGCACGTTGAACAAGGACACGGCGACGAGCTTGTCGATCAATCCTTTGGCCACGCCCCAAGACGCCCACGCCGATCTTAGGGGCCAGCAGAACAGCAGCGTGTGCCGCTGGCAGTACGCGGTGCTCGGTGGCATCGGCAACTTTGGAAGCGTCACTCTGCAGTACGACAGGTACCAGACCGACGCCGACGCGAACGGCTCCCGGCGTGCGCACCAGCAGGTCAGAACCGACAAGAACCGCGCCGAGCAGCAAAAGGGCTCCAAGGTCTCCCAGCCGCAGGAGCTGGCTAATGACGGCGGCTTCGCTGCCGAGACCCGTGACGGCTCAAGCTCCACTTTCACGGTCGTGGCCGCCCGCGACAACATCGTCGTCACGCTGACCTTCTCCACTGACAACGAGCAGGAGGTGCCGATGCCCGACCACGCCAAGCTGCTCGACATCGAGATCCGGGCCCTCCGCGCAGTGAAGCCGGCCTGACCAGCCCCAGTCGGCCATCTCTACTGGCTCGGGTGCACGGCAACGTCAACGCTGCCCCGGGTCGAGATCGAGCCGCCAACCGCCAGAGCCGCACCCTCGGTTCCGAAGGCAGCCCGTGCACGGCTGGATCGAAGTTGCCCAGCAGCAGCCGAGCCAGGCTCAAGCCGACTCTCGCGGACGACATGTCCACCCCGTCGTTAGCGGCAAGGAGCCGCGATGAACCGTTCCGGGTTTGATCGAGACTCTAGGTCGTGACTGTGACCTGGGGTTTCGTGGTTGCGCGGTAGTGATTGGTCTCGTATTCGACGGGTGGGATGTGCCCGATCTCACCGTGCAGTCGGCGGTGGCAGTACCAGTCGACCCACTCGGCGTTGGCCAGCTCGACCTCGGAGAGTGTCTTCCAGGGGCGGCGGGGTTTGATCAACTCGGTCTTGAACAGGCAATGCCGCGGAGTTAACGACTGCCCGGCCAAGTCAAGTTGATCTGCGTGCCTCTGTGGAGGCCAGCCATTCCGGGGCGAGTCGGTATCTTCCCTTGCTCTCCTTGATCAGCATGGACTGCTCGGCCCACCGGTTGATCTGCGTGCACAGGCTGCGGTACTTCGCGGTCGCTGTGATTCCCAGTGCTCGGCTGATCTCCACGGTGCGCCAGGCCCGATCCGGCTCGGTGCGCAGGAGCCGGAGGGTGCGCTCGCGGAAGCCGAGGGCGCTGTCGTCAGAAGTTGTTTCCTGGGAGGCCGATGGTGCGGGGCAAGCGGAACGGACGTCGACAGTGAACTGGACGATCCGCCGGCTGGTCTTCGGACGCGTCTCGGACGGTTTCGTGGAGTACTGCGACATCGGGCACTTGACCACGCGGGCACTGGTCCGGCTCCGGCGTACGGGAAGCAGGCGGGCCAGGACGGCCCCGGTAATCGCCCCCGACCCGTTGAAGGGGCCGGTGATGTTTTCCGCCGCGATCACCTGTTCGGCGGCGGTGTGGAGGGCGACGGTGAAGCTTGCCCGATCGGGATCGGTTCCGGGACGGGACTCGACGGCGTCCGTCATCGCCCGTCGCAGGCTCTGGTAGACGGTGAGGAGGGCCCATAGTTCCTGCTCCAGCCCGGCGGGGTCGGTGGAGCGCAGGACACTGCCGGCGAACAGGGTGTCCTTCAGAGCGAGGAAGGCCACTTCCGTCTCCCAGCGTTCGTGGTAGAGGCCAACCAGGCGGTCCGCAGGGTCGGTGCGGTGGTCCAGCAGGGTCGTCACCAGGCGGTATCGGTCGCTGACGCGGCGGCCATCGGAGCATGTGGCAGTGACGTCGGCTTCGATGATGCGGAAGGTCCGGTCTTGCAGGCGGGTGAGGTACGACCCGTCCGGCAACGTCGCCAGTACAGCTGGCCGACGTCGGTAGGTCGCGCGAATCAGCAGCTCAGCGCCCGTGTCGGCGACGGCGTTCAGGAACTCATCGCCGGAGAAGGCGCGATCGGCCAGCAGCAGCATGGACTCGTCCAGGAGCGAGAGCAGTCGGCGTGCGTAACCGGGCTCGCCCGTGCTCGTGGGGCCGAACACTGCGCCCAGCAGGCCACGGGTTCCTGTCTCGCACAGAGCCATCAGCCGGACATGGGGGTATCCCTCAACTCCCCGATGCCGCCGGGTCTTTCCCAGTGCCAGGCGAGTACGGGGCATGTCCGGGGTCTCGAGCGAGCTGCATCCGTCGAAGGCCACCGTACGCCAGCGCCGGTAACGCACGCCCGGCGTGGTCGGCCGGGCCAGAGGGCCGGCGATCGTCTCGAAGAGCATTTTGAACGGTGCGGGGCCCAGTCGGCGCCGCACCTCTCGTAGTGCCTTCTCCGACGGCCTCCACAGCCCCAACGCCCGTAGTCCGGCGACGAGTTTCCCCCAGACCCGCAGGTATCCCACCTCGGGAAACAGCGTCAGCGCCAGCACGAAGTACACCCCGACCCGCGAGGGAAGGCGGCGCAGCCGCCGTTGCACCGTACGGGTCTGCTCCAGCACATCATCGACGAGTTCGAAAGGAAGGTACTGCGTCAACTCGCCCAAGTGGCCTGGGGCAAAGACACCAGAAGCGACAGTGACGGCACGCGAGAACGTCGAAGTGGCACACTGGCCCGCCAACGGGACCTCCGCTCGGAATGAAGACCTTGGTCGGCGTCACTGCTGTAGCAGAGGTCCCGTGCTCATTGGATCAACTTGACTTGGCCGGGCAGTCGTTAACTCCGCGGCATTGCTTGAACAGGCCGATCGTGGACTCCATCAGGGCGTTGTCGTACGCGTCACCGACCGATCCGATCGACGCGGCGATTCCTGCCCGGTCGAGGTGCTCGGCGAGCGCGAACGAGGTGTACTGCGAACCGGCATCGGAATGATGTATCAACTCGCCAGGCTGGTAGGGGTGTTGGTCCCGGTCGCGCTGCCACAGGGCCATCTCCAGGGCGTCCAGGACGAGCCTTGTCTCCTTCGAAGTGGCCGCTGACCAGCCGACGATACGGCGGGAGAAGGTGTCCACGACGAAGGCGACGTAGACGACGCCGGCGAACGTGGCGACCTGGGTGAAGTCGGCGACCCAGCAGCGGTTCGGCGCCGGGGCGACGAAGTCGCGGTCTACGAGATCCGGGGCCCGTTCCGCGCTCGCGTCGGGGATCGTGGTGATCACCCGCTTGCCGCGGACCGCGCCGGTGATCCCGAGCTCTCGCATGAGGCGTTCGACGGTGCAGCGGGCCACGGTGTGGTCGTGCCTGGTGACAGGACGTGGATGCCACCGGTGTTGTCGGAGACGCTCGCAGCGGTGACCCAGACGGCCAGCAGCAGGCCGAGGGTGTCCACTCCGATGTGGTGCTTGCGGCCTGTGATTTTCTTGCTGGCGCGCCGCGGGCCGTGTCGGCGCCGACTGGTCAGGCTGCGTGCCGGTAAGGGCTATGACTGCGACCGTGTGCGACGGTGGCTGTGTTCGGGGAACATCGGCCCGCGCATTGCCCGCAGGGGCATGGAGCTCTCCCAGCGGCTGGGCCGTCACTTTTGGACGGTGGAGCGCATGGTGGCGTGGCTGGCCGGGTGCCGCCGCCTGTACCGCCGCTGCGAGCGCAGGGCCGGACATTTCCTGGTCTTCGGTGCCGTCGCTGCCGCTCTGCTGCCGCCGTGTTGCCGGGTAGACGGCCCACCGGTTCTTCTGTATCCCGTTGCCGGTTCTTGTGTATCCCGTTGCGGGGGGCTGTTGTGCGGACAATCATGGCTGTCGTGGAGCGGCCGAGGCGGATCATCGAGTGTGGAGACTTCGTCCTGCGGGGCTGGCGGGGGCAGAGTGACTTCGCTCGGGCATTCACGTTGATCGAGGAGTCTGTGGACCATCTGCGTCCCTGGGAGCCGTGGGTCGCCCGGCACAGCGAGGAGAGCACCCGGGACTTCCTCGCGAAGTCCGCGTCGAAGTGGGCTAGCGGTGACGTGTACAACTACGCCATCGCCAAGGGCGGCACTCTCATGGGCATGTGCCAGACCTACCGCGGGGCCGAACCTCAGGGCCGGCGCATGGGGTACTGGCTGCACCCTGCCGCCACCGGCCAGGGCATCGCCACGAGAGCGGCAGCGGCCATGGTCACCGAGATGTTTGCCCTGTCGGACGTGGAGTACCTGGAAATCGCGCACGACCTGGCCAACACCTCCAGCGCCGGCATACCGCGCCGGTTGGGCTTCACCGAAGTCCGGCGTGAACAGGTAACGCCGCCCGCAGCTCCCTCGGGCAGCGGGATCGGCGTGGTCTGGCGGCTGAACCGCCCTACGCCGCCCGTTGACGGCACTCGCTGCCCCTGACTATCTGAACCCACCGAGCTGAGCTCCTGTCCCTTCGGCACCGGATGAGAAGACCTCTTAAGGGGGACATCGGCCTGCGTGCCGCCTGTTGGGCTTGGCGGGTTGGCTTTGTTCACGAGAACCGGCTCTGGCCCACTTTCCGTGAAGAGCTGACTGAGTGTGATGTCAGTGGTGTGTGGTGGGATGGCCGGACTCTGCTGCCGTGACCTGCTGGGAGTCCGCCTTGATGCCCGTGTACTCGTCTCTGTCCCACGCCCTGGCCGAGGCTTTGGTCGATGTCCTGTGGTTCATCGAGGGCAGTGAAGACGAGCAGATGGATCCAGACGACGCGGTCGGGAGGGTGTCGCCCACCTGGTCAGCAAGCTGTCGAGCGACCAGCGGAGCGAATTGACCCATTTGCTCGGGACGATGGCCGAAGCCGAGTCTGACCCCGCTCGGCGGGAGTTCCTGGAAGGGTTCCCGGAAGGCTTCGGGCTCCTTGATGATGTGGTCTGACCTGTGCTTCACGAGTAGAGCAGGACGCGCTTGCGGAGGAGATGAAAGCCGGCCCGGCCGAACATCTGGCGTTTGAGCATCTTGATCCGGTTGACGTGGCCTTCGACGACCCCAGAGCTCCAGGGCAGGGTGAGGCCGGCGATGACTGCATCGTGGTCACGGTCGATGCCTGCGGCGAGTGTGTGGAGGCCGGGAAGGTTGTCTCGCCGGACGGTATCGAGCCACTGCGGCAGCCGTTCGCCCTGGCGCTCGGTGAGCATCTGACCGAAGGAGCGGACGTGGCCTGTGAGGGCGTTCATTTCAGGGCAGTGGACCAGGACGGCCTTGAGCCGAAGGTGCTCCGTCTCGGTGAGGGTTTCCGGCCGACGGAGGATCCATCCGGCGACGACCCGGGGTGACGGTGGCCGAGCCGTGACGGGGCCCGGCGAGAGCCGCTTCTCCCGGAAATAGGCGCGAACCCGCTGGTAGCTGCCCTGATAGCCAAGCGGCACGATCTCCTCCCACACCGTCCAGGCGTTCGTGCAGCCGTGGTTCCAGCGGTCATCCAGGTAGGGCTTGAAGGCGTCGAGTTTGGATGGCCGGCCCTGCCACTGCCCGTGGAACAGGTCCTCCGGGGTGGCTGCGTCGGCCAAGAGCTTGACGGTGCGGGAGGTCATACGGAGTTGGGTGCGGATCCTCTGAAGTGAAGGCTCCCTACTCAGAGCTCAGTTCGTTGCATCCCATTCGTCCGAAGTCATTGGCTTGGCGTCCGGGTAGTGTCGTCGGATCTCACTGAGCACCCACTCGTCTGCTGTGCGGACATCCCAGCTTGAACTGTCGAACTCCCTCAGGGTCAGTATGAGCTCGCTGCCCGCATACCCTTCGAAGTCCCCGTCGATCGCCTGCAGGTAGGGCGCGTCCATGGCCAACAGCTCAAGCGTGGGGATTCCGTCGCCAGCTGAAGCCCTGACCAGCTCAGCAAAGCTCGGGTGTGGGTGATCGTCGAAGACCCGGGCTCGCCAGGTGAGCGCGAGCCCGTAACTCCCCAGCCGGACCAGCAGCTCCGCCAGGGTGACGTAGTGCCGTTCGGTAGCGTGCCCCACATGCGGAGCACCGTCCCGCCAAGCCGCAAAGGAGAGCATCTGCATCGTGGACGGCGTTTCGGCCATAGGCTCAGCACCCTGCTTCGATCTCGGGGAGTCACTGATTGCAGCTTGCCCATTGTCTTGGTTACCCCATCCGAACGATCGATCGGGTGTAGTTGCCCTCTGGGCGGGTCGAGCTGGGAAGACGCTCATCTGCAATGTCGGGGGCGGCGGCTTGCTTCTACCGTGGTGGAGTGGAGGTGGGGCGCCATGGTGTCTTTGCCGCAGGAACTGAAGGCGAGAGAGGTCGCAGCTCGGCAGAGGGTTGAGGAACTCCAGGCCGAGGCGGCGGAGTTGGCCCTCCGGCTGGAGAAGGCCCGGGAGGATCTGTCGCGACTGGAGATCACGCGGGAGACCGTCGCGCAGGTGCTGGCGGAGCTGTCGGCCGCGGAGACCGATGCTGAGCCGGACACTCCGGAGGCGAGCGAGACATCGGCGCCTCATGGCGTTGGGGGTGATGATGGTGCCGCCGTGGCGTGAGGGCCTGGTCGTGGCGGTGTTGCCGGATGTGTACCGGGACATCGGGGAGGTCATCTCTGATGCGCCGGGACCGGTGCAGGCCAAGCAGATCGTGCCGTGGATCGGTCTGCCGACGACAACCGGGAAGATCGAGGGGACCCGGGGAAAACTGAAGCGACTGGTAGAGCGGGGCTGGCTGGACGAGGACGCGCCGGGACAGTTCACCCTCGCCCGACAAGGTCCGGGACGCGACCGGACCAACTCCCAGTGACCAAGGGGCTCTTCTTCTGGATTCGTAGGTGCCAACCAGAACGAATCACTCCCGAAGAAGAGCCCTCGATGGAACCGTACGACGCCTTACCCGAGCCTGATCCGTACGCCGCCTCCCGTGATGCCTTCGAACGCCTCAGCCTCATCTCGACGCTGGCCGACGGCCCGGCGGGAAACATGTCTCACGACGAACTGGAAGTGCAGCTCGAACAGTTGGGACGCGAACTGCTGCGGCAGCTGATGCAGAACCACCTCGATCAGCGAGCGAGGAAGGAGGAGGCCACGCTGCGAACGGACGGAGGGCGGCCGTTGGTACTCGGTCCGGAAGGACAGCCTCGACCCTGGCGGGAGCGGGGCCACCGTCGCCTGCTGACCTGCGTGTTCGGGCCGGTCCGCGTGACCCGGATCGCCTATCGCAACCGGGGTGTTGCCAACGTGCATCCGGCGGACGAAGCGTTGTCGCTGCCCGCCGGCCGCCACTCACGAGGACTGGCCCGGCTCGCGGTCCTGGAAGCCGTCAGAGGCTCGTTCGACCAGGCCACCGCTGCGATCGAGCGACGGTGCGGGAAGGTGCTGGGCAAGCGCCGCCTCAAAGAACTGGTAGTCGCCTCCGCGGTCGATATTGCCGCCTACTACACGGCGAAGATTCCTACCCCGTGCACCCGTGAGATGCCGCTGATCATCCAGGTCGACGGCAAGGGCGTGGTGATGCGCCCCGAGGCCCTGCGCGAGGCCACCCGCCGGGCCGCGGCCAAGAGTGCGGCGGCCGGGCGACGTGGCCGCCTGGCCCCGGGCGAGAAGCCCAACCGCAAGCGCATGGCGACGGTGGCCTGCGTCTTCGACGTTGTTCCGGCCCCGCGTCGGCCGCACGACATCGTCCACCCGCCCGGGGGGGGGAGGGAAGGGGGGGCGGGGGGGGAAGGGGCGAAAGAGGGGAGGGGGGGGGGGGCGGGCTCTGTGGGTCTTTCTCCAGAGAAGAACACCGACCAAGCCCTTGCCCCAGCCTAACCCCGCGACCC
>NZ_JBVHXR010000036.1:0-68387 GCF_055569295.1 Streptomyces sp. NPDC029292 | reverse complement strand
TCCTCGCCCTCTGGACCGCTGCCTGCCCCACCTGCCACCGCGACATACCCACACCGATACGAACCTGACCAAGCCCTACTAGAGGCGAGCGACGATCACTAGATCAGCAGCGCAACGCATCACTGACGCAGTGATCCTTCGCGGATTTGTCACAGCACCATGCCCGCCGGATCCGACCCGGCTCCCAGGCCGAAGCGCCGCTCCTTCAGCCCGGAGTACAAGCTGCGGATCGTGGCCGAGTACGACGCCGCACCCAAGACTTGAAATCTTCCGGACCGCCCAAGCGGCGCGAGCAGGGAGACTCGTACAGGTGGCTGTGCTACCAGAACGGCTACCGGGCGGCCGCTCGCCACCGCGGGGGCTATCGCATCCTCAAGCAGGCACCGCGCCGGAGCAGTTGAAGCCGTACCAGGAGCGCCTCGACCGCCTCGCCTCCGTCACGATCCACGATGAGGCGGCACGCGCCCCGGTGAGGGACGAGGTCTGGGCGCTCACGGAACTGCTGTGGGCTCATGGCGAGTGGCCGACAAGGTCGCCTTGCTGGAGCAACAGGCCCGTAGCACCGACGCAAGCGCAGTCCCGAGCGCTCCCGGGCGGACGCTCGACACGGTGCGGGACGCGATCGCCGATGGGTGTAGCTCCTCTGTAGGGATGATCGCGAAGCGGGCGGGTGGCTGCCTCTAGGGTGTGCATCGCGGAGTCCAATGATCGGCCCGGAGGTGCGATGTCCCTGCAGATGAAGTTGAGCGCGATAACACTCGACTGCCCTGATCCACTGGCCCTGGTGGCGTTCTATCAGCAGGCCACCGACCTCGAACTCCACCCGAAATCCGACGCCGACTTCGCCGGTCTCAACTGGGGGGAAGGACTCTTGATCGGTTTCCAGCGCGTCGACGACTACCGGGCTCCGAGCTGGCCCGATCAGACCGTTCCCCAGCAGCTTCATATCTGTTTCAAGGTCGACGAAGAGCTGGACGAGGCCGAGGCCCGGTTGCTGGAGCTGGGCGCGAGCAAGCCGGATCATCAGCCGCATAATGAGGCCAGGGCGCGGGTCCTCACCGATCCAGTTGGACATCCCTTCTGCCTGGTCAGAGAGTGATGGACGCCGTCGAGTCTGTCGGCGACTGCGGCAGGTCCGCGGTGTCTGTCAGCAGAGTGGGGACCTGAAGATCAGGCGGCGAGGGTGTATCCGGCCAGGTCAAGGTCCCCGTGGATGCGGTGGTGTTCGCGGGCAAGGTGGTAGGGCCAATAGGTGTCGAAGTCGCCGTTGTCGATGAGAGCGCGGAGCTTGAGTACGGCTTCGGCGCCGGTCAGGCCCCAGCGGCTGCCGGTGATGTCGAGGCGGTCGCCGATCAAGTGGCGGCAGGCGCCCTCGATCGGGCCGGTGGCGATCGGCCAGCCCACAGCGAGCGCGATGTCGTAGCGGAGGTGGTCGAGGTGGCCGGTGAGGTAGCGGACGCAGGCGTCGGCGCCCTCGCGCCGGGTTCCGTGCAGTCCTGTCTGGTCTGCCTGGGTGGTGATCTCGGCGGCAGCGCGGGCGGCCTGGCCGTGAAGGATCGTGGTGAGGTGGCCAGCGACCCACGCTTCGGCTTCGGGGACGCCGGGCTTGTGGAAGCAGTGCGCCGCGCCCCAGACATACTCGGCTTATCCCCGGGAGCTCTCTGACTCTCTTCTACGTCAACGACGAGCGTGACGCGCGGTGGTTCTCCCTCGTTGTTTCAGTGCTATCGACGGGGTTTCTTCAACGAGAGTGAACGAGCGTGGCGTACAGCATCACGGCCAAGCCACCAAGCGGAGGCCGAACTTGGACAGTCGTCGACGACGCGTACCGGACAGTGGTGCCGGTTGAGGAGTGGCTGGAAGCCCATCGGGCCGAGTGGTCACCGAACACGGTCCGCTCCTATGCCACCGCGCTCGCGCAGTGGTGGAGCTTCCTGGAACAGCGTGATGACGCGGGCGCCGAGAGAGGCGGCGATGCGGGCGGTGTCGTCACCGCTGGCGTTGTCCACGACGATGATCTCGCCCCTCTCGCCGCTCGTCTCCTCCCACTTCTGAAGGGACTTGTTGACGGTGGGTAGGTATCGGGGCAGATAGGCGGCCTCGTTGAACGCCGGGATCACGATCGACAGCGCGGGGGTACTCACCACCGGCTCCTTTCATCCATGGGGGTGGGCGTGCGGAACAGGTGCGGGGTGCGCTCGGTGGCGCGGTGGAGGCGGGCCGCCCACTGCTGGCGGCTTGGCTCGTCGCCGGTCAGGCTCGCGTGGACCCAGCAGCGCACGGTGTGGAAGGCGATCGAGGCGTCCACCAGTGGCTCATCCAGGCCGTTGCCGTAGGCGGCGATGACCTGCTGGCGTTCGGCCGGCTCCACGGCATGGGTGACGGTGAGGGTCTGGGCGACGTCGAACTCCGGGACGCACAGCGAGCTCTGGGCGAAGTCGATGACGTGGAGGAGCCCGGCGTTGGGTCCTTGCTCGGGGATGAGGATGTTGTCACCGTGCAAGTCGCCGTGGCCCAGCACCATGCGGGCCTGCTCCGCGCAGCGGTCCGCCATGACGTCCAGGGCCGGTTCGAGCCGGTCCATCACCTCGCGCGGGCAGCGGCGGGCGAGCCATGCCACATGCTCGGTGAACGGCCGCACCGGGAGCCCGGCCCGGGTGCCAGGGATCTGGTGGAAGTGGACCAGCAGGACGCCGAGGTGCTCCAGCGCCAACTGTTGGGCGATACGGCCCGCCTTGACGGCCCCGTCCAGCGTGAGATCTCCGAGGTCCGCAGTGACGAGCGCGGTTGCCGGGTGCCACTGGACAGGTCCGCAGCCCAGCACCGCCGGGACACGGACGAACCCCTTGGCGGCCTCGATCACCTTGCTTTCGCTGATCGCGTTGCGGCTGGCGGTGTCCGAGAACACCTTCAGATCACCCAGCGCCCGTCGGACAGAACCACCCGGTAGACGGCCGAGCGTGACCCCGTCTTGAGCCGCTGGGAGGAGACTGCGTCGGCCGACAGCAGCCCCCAGCAGGCCCGGGCGAGCACAGGCTCCACCCGCGTCATCGGGCACCGCCGGCGACCGCCTCGATGCCCAGCTCGCCCATGCGGTTCACGTGGCGGACGGTGGCCCTCAGATGGGCCCGGTACTCGCGGACGTCCTCCGTCGCCGGACAGTCGGCCAGCCACGGCTTCTCAGGCCCGACAAAGTGCACCAGCACCGCGTCCGGGTCCGAGCGCACCGGCCGGTCGACCACCCGCCGCACCCAGTTCCCGCGCTCCCAAAAGCGCCCCAGCTCAAACCGGTTGAACACCGCGTCGACCGGCTGCACCGCGCGGGAGGACAACAGCCACAGGTTCAGCGCGTCCTGGTCATTGTGGAGGATGTGCCGGCGGCCGTGGACGAGTGCCTGCTCGACCCCGGCGCGGATGGAGGCCAGTATCGCCACCGGCATCCACAGCACGCCGGCGTTGAAGTAGGCGCGCTCCCGCAGGTGCGGCCACCGCTCGGCCACCCCAGGCAGAGCGTGCCCCGTCCCGCCGACCTGCAAATTGAACTCGTCCTGCACGGCACCTAATTGCCCGTGCGGCAGGTTGTGGAGCGGGGCCGACAGGTCCCCGCGGACCAGGACGTCGGAGTCTATGTAGATCAGGTAGGGGCGGCCGACGAACGCGGGCGTGAACTGGAACCGCAGGTAGGTGGTGATGCTGATGTACTCGTCGTCCACCAGCCGGGAGGCGGCCGAGGGGGCACACCAGCGGATGTCGAACGACCCGAAGCCGAGGCGCCGGGCGAACTGCGCCAGCGTCACCGCGTGGGCGGGCGTCAAGTCCAGCGCCAGGACCCGCAGCGCCACCTCCTTGCGCTCCTGCGGCCCCAGCCCGTTCGCGAGGGAGGAGACCGTGGCCAGTGCGGGAAGCATGTATTGCTCGTCGATGCATAAGCCGATCGCGTACACCGAAGTCCTCCAAGGGGAGAGTCAAGACAGCAACGGGTGATCACGACACCGCGCCGGTGTACGACGCAAGAGGCCCCAGGCCGGGCACGAACATCAGGTGCAGGCAGCGGAGTTGGCCCCAGCACCGTGCCGGGGCACGGCGCATGGTGCCCTGGTCCTACGGCTCGGTCGAGGCGGTGCCGGGCGAGGGTGTGCCGTACAGCAGCGTCCCCAGCGGGGTGGTGCTCGTGGGGTCGGCGAGCGCACGCACGGCCGCATTCAGCCGGACGGGATCGGCCCCGAGATGGGAGATTGCCGCTTGGGCCAGGGTCTGGGCGAGACGGGTCTGCAGGAAAGCCTCGTGGCGGTGCTCGGCGATCGCGATCACGAGCGCTTCCAGCGAACTGATGACCCTGCGCCGCACCGATTGGTGCGGTGGAACGCCGTACGTCATCAACACCACGACCTCCCGCTTGGCGGGGTCGAACTCGACCCGGAACGGCAGCGGAACAGGGGCCTGCTCAGGCATGATCGTCCTCCCCGTACGGCAGTTGGGCCCGGATCTGCTTGCCGACCGGGGTGGCGA
Organism: Streptomyces sp. NPDC029292; assembly: GCF_055569295.1. NCBI lineage: Bacteria > Bacillati > Actinomycetota > Actinomycetes > Kitasatosporales > Streptomycetaceae > Streptomyces > Streptomyces sp. NPDC029292. Next base: position 63,878 of record NZ_JBVHXR010000036.1, on the reverse strand, counting down.
TCACGTCCCAGCCCGGGGCGAGGACGTCGACCAGCCCTAATCCACGGCCGGACTCCGCATCGGCGTCGTCCATCGGCACCTCGCTGCGACGGGGCAGGTGACCGGAGGCCGGGTCATGGACCTTGACCCACACACCCAGCTCCGCGGCGTCCACCTCGACGACCAACGGCACCAGATCACCGCAGGCCCGCACGGCGTTGCCCATCAGTTCCGAGGCCACCAACTGGGCGCTCTGCGCCGTGTCTTCGCCGACCCCGGCCTGGATCAGGGCCTTGCCCGTCAGCTCGCGCACCCGCTGGAGATGATCCTGGCTGGCGCTTATGTGCGCGGCGAAGCCGCTCTGCCGCGTCTGGAGATAGAAACCCGGACCGGCCGCCGCCACCGCTGTCGCCATGGGCATGGCCCCTCCCGCCTGCGGCACGATGTCCGCCCAGCACTGGATCAAGTAACGCCGTGCAGCGGGAAGTTGACCGCCGGTAGCGCCTTCCTCCCGAAGGATGACGCGTTTCTCAGTATGGGCGCAAGGTTTCTACCTCATCGGGCGAAGTAATTCAGGCAAGGGCCTCCTGTTGCCTCCTGAGGGAGTGCGAGACTGCGCATATGCCTAACCAGCCGCTGGTGCCCACCGTGCGTCGCCGCCGTCTCGGTTCGACGCTCAAGCAGATCCGCAACGACGCCGGGATGACGCTGGAGGACGCAGCCACCGCCATGGGGTGGACCGTCCCGAAGCTCTCCAAGATTGAGAACGCCAAGCAGCAGATCCAGCCCAAAGCGGTCACCGACCTTCTCAAGGCGTACGGCGTCAGCGAGACGGACGTGTTCACCGCACTGGAGAACCTGGCCCGCGACGCGGGCAAGAAGGGCTGGTGGCAGACGTACAGCGGGGTCGTCACTCCCGCGTACGCGGACTACATCTCGCTGGAGAGCGATGCCGAGCGGATCTGCGAGTGGACTCCGATGCTCATTCCGGGGCTGCTGCAGACCGCCGCGTACGCCCGCGAGACCATCGCTGCCAACGCGGTGACCCGTACCCCCGAGGAAGTCGGCGCACTGGTCGAAGTCCGCCAGGCCCGCCAGGCCGTCATCTCCCGTCCTGACAACCCCCTGGAGGTCTGGGCGATCATCCACGAGAACGTGCTCCACCAGCGCTTCGCTGTCCGCCCCGCGACTATGCGCGAACAGCTCCGGCGGCTCCTGGACGTCGCGGAGATGCCCAACATCACCATCCAGATCATGCCTCTGGATGCCACCCCGCACCCTGGCACCGTCGGCGGGTTCACCGTGGTGAACTTCCCTGGCCCAACGCCTGATGTCGTGCTCGTTGAGAACCTGCTGGGGAACAGCTACGTCGAGGGCGTCGGCGCGGTGAAGACCTTCGCCGGAGCCTTCGAGAGAATCGTCGCCGCCGCGATGTCGGTGGACGACTCCCTGGCACTGATCAAACGGATGGAAGAAGGCAAAAGTACGTGAACAGTCCCAAGGCGGAGCTCTACGCGCACGACCTCTCCGCCGCTACGTGGCGCAAGGCGTCCGCCAGCGGCGGAGAAGGCAACTGCGTTGAGGTCACCGATCTCCCGGGCGGCGGCAAGGCCGTTCGGGACTCCAAGCGACCCGACCTGGAGCCCATGCGCTACACCGCGGCCGAATGGTCCGCCTTTTGCGAAGGCGTGATCGCCGGAGAACTCTGACCGCGCCATGTAGACAACGGCCGTCTTCCCTCGACCGAAACGAGGGAAGACGGCCGCCGGGGCAGCGGCTACGGGCGATCTCCGAGCGGCGAGGCGTCCCGGTCGACGCCGACGAACGGCATGTGAGGATCCGCGCCCGAGTGCAGCGCCGCGGCCCGCAGCCGCCGACCGTGAAGGAGTTGATGGACACTGCCCCGTTCCACGCCCGGGACAAGCAACTGCCGCACTTCGAGCGCGAGTGGGAAGCGCATCGCGACTGCCGGTCGTAACCACGGGAAACCGTCAGCATCCGCGCCGTACGCGACGGCGACGGGGGGGCACAACCGAGGTGCTGGCGGACTTGACAGACCACCACAAATCGGTGGGCGGCGGAAGGCACCCTTCAGGGGTGTCGACCCGGGGCGGCAACCCCGGCCGAACGTCCCGCCGACCCACCATTCACCAACCCACCCCGCCTGCCGGCGCGAGAGCGACGGTGCGGCCAGGAGGATACGACCGAGTATAGGGCCGCAGCCCGAAGCGGAGAGTGCAATGCCCAAGCCCCTGAACCCGCAGCGCCGTCTCGTCGGCGGCCGGGCCGTGGTCAACCGCGACTGGATCCGCGAGTTCACCGGCGCCAGCGTCGGCACTGCCGCGCGCTGGTACAAGCTGCGCCCAGAGCAGCCGGAGGAGCACCGCCACCCGGAGAAGGAGCGCATCGACGGCGCCGACTTCTACGACGAGCAGCAGTTCAAGAAGTTCTACGACCACCTGCAGGCCGAGAAGCAGAGCAGCGTCCGCGAGGCCGACCCGGCGCTGCAGGCGGCCGACCCCGATGACGTCGTCTCCATCAACACCGCCGCCGAGTGGTTCCACTTCGCCGGCGCCTCGGTGATCCGCAGCTACCTGCGGCAGAACCCGGGATACTTCCCGGAGCCCGCCGGCACCGTCGAGGGGCCCACCGGCCGCTCCATCCCCGGCTTCCGTGTCGGCGACCTGCAGCACTTCGACAAGAAGCGCACCAGGGACAAACTCGGCAAGGCCGGCCGCCGTCCCGGCCCCCAGCCCGACTCGGCCGCCGGCCGCCCCTCCGCCCTCGAGGGGGCCCTCGCAGCCGAGCTGAGCGCCCACGCCGGCACCGAGCCGGTATCGGCCTCGCAACTCGCCGAGCGGTATGCCGCCGAGGCGATCGGGCATGACGGCTACCACCCGGGGCTGGCCGCGGAGCTCGCCGTGCAGTACGGCGGGCCGCAGAGCTCGTGGGACTACGCCGTTCGAACCGCCCGCAAGGAACACTCCGCGGCCGCGCCGTCCCGCTCACAGGCCGCCCAGCAGCGGACGGACATCGCCCTGGCTGCGCTCCAGGAGCGCGGCGATGTCCGCGGCCTTGCCGCCTCCCTCGCCCGCGAGCACGGCGGCAGCCCCGACGTATGGTCCCGCGCCCTGCAGGCCGCCCGCGCGCAGCTCGCCGAGCCCACCGCCTGACCCGCCCAGCCGAAGGCCTGCCCACCATGCCCCGCTACCAAGTCCGCGACACCGCCACCGGCAAGCTCCTCGCCGAAAACCTGCCCGACTATGACGCCGCCGAAGGCACCCTGGACCGCCTGGACGACGAGCTGGCACAGCAGTTGCAGCTCAACGGCGAAGGCACCGGCCGCATCCGAATGCGTCTGGACGTCGAAGAGCTCACCGACTCCGGCGCGCCCCAGCCCGTCGGTCACCACGTCCTCCTGCTCGGCACCGGCGACCAAACCGACGAGCTCCCCGTCTTGTAGCCAGTCACCCGGTGACTCTGCGCCTCGCCCGAGTGACATGATCCGCAGAGCTTCATGACGGAGCCCCCACACCCCAGCCTGATCGCGCTCTTCAGGCAGTCATCGACCCGCTCGCGCCTGCCGAAGACGCTGAACTCATTGCCGGCGCGCCGCCGGAACCGCTCCCACCACCCGAAGGCCCGGGTTCCTGACCGTCCGGCATGGGCCGGACGCCCGCCCAAGCGGCATGAACGCGGGGACTCCTACCGGTGGTTGAGCTACCAAAACGGATACCGGGACACCGCGCGAAACCGCGAGCTCTACCGCGTCGTCGAAAAGGTCGCGCCACCTGAAGCGCTGAAGCCGTACCTGAGCGCCTCGATCCGCTCACCAGCCTTGCGATCAACGACGAGGCGTCACGGAAGGCCGAAGTGTGGGCAATCGCGCAACTGCTGGCTTTGCAGGTGAGAACCGACACCGCTTGTCGACGAGTTCGGGCAGCGCTTGCCGATCACGGCGCCGCGAAATGTCGATGAGAACTGACACCGCGGCGAGAGTCTCCTCGACAACGGCGACTTCGACGCCTACTGGGCCTACCACGTCGAACGCGAGCACCAGCGTCTCTACCCCACACTCGATCAGCGCGATTACGACCTCACCGCTTGATCAGGAACTTCCCTGGAAAGGACCACACCCACCTGGGCATCCGATGCCGGCGAGCACACGGGAGCGCAGGGCCGAGCGGAGCTCATAGCACCCGGGGTGCGACACTGAGCAGGGCAAATCCGTACAGCAGGACAACAAGCCAGGGTGCATAACCCACCCAGCGGTGATCCCGCCGGCTGGTCCGCGAGCCAATGGGTTCCAGGCCCGGAATACCGGAGGCCGGTGTCGCGGGTTGCGCATGGCCGACACGGGCGCGCGCGGCGTTGTGCCGCATTGCGGCGTCGACGGCCGACTCGTAGTGCCATTCGTCGGCGATGGGGCCAGCGAACACCATCCAGCAGTTCCGCGCTGCGGCCGTGTTGGGGGCGGGAGCTGCGTCGGGCATCTGACGTTGCTGGCTGAGTTTGATGACGAGTGCCCCGTGAAAGCCGTCGGCGGAAGCCATGGCTGCGGCAGGGAGTAGTGGCCAACCAGCGGTGCGGGCGATGTGGTTGAAGGCGTTCCATCGGCGCTCGAGCTCGGCATGACCGAGTGGTGGCACCACGATCATCATCCTATGGGCGGCACCGAGTCGTTCGATCGCCCGAAGCTCCCAAGCGAGTCCCTCGGTGTGTCCGAGGACGACGATGACCGTGGAGGCACCAAGGATCCGGCTTTCAACCTGCGTGTGCCACCCTTCGGCGGGGAGGTACTCCCGCGCTGCGCCGAGCAGCGGAACGGGTTCAGTTGGCTGTCCGACCCCGACCACGGGTCCGAATCGCCACAGGTGCCATGTCAACATCACCTCGAACCTCTCCCCCCGACGGGCCAACAGCCGTTCGAATAAGGAGTGCCGCGGCGAGCCGTGGGTGATGACCTTGAGCTCATCGTCTCCGAACGATCGGAGATACAGCATCCACGGTCGGTTGTCCTTCTCCCGTTGCGCTGCCGCGTCGAGGGCGGCGTTCCGTCGTGCCAGTGTGACTGCTTGCGCGCCGATGACCACTGCGATCACCGACACGAGGAAGTAAGTGAGCTCTAGGTTGTTGCCCCCTACTATCATGGCGAACTCAAAAAACAGTGCGGTGAGTCCAGCACCGACTGCCACCACCCATAGCTGCACGACGGCACGCACGCGTCGGCCGGTGAGCAGTCGCCGTTGCCGGGGAGCTGTGGACAGCAACCAGCCAGGAGGGAGCGCGTCGTCCTGCGCCCGCATAACCTCCATGGCAGCCACGGCCGCCATGGCGATCACCGGCAGAACGATGGCCGCACCGGGGACCTCGCCCGCCACACGGCGAGGGTCGGCAATCAAACCGAGGACAATGACGGTCCCCTCGACCAGGAAAAGGGCCGTGAGAAGGGTGACCGGCCACCGGATCATCCAGGTCCAGCCCCATCGCCGCATTCTGTGCCCGAACGCCGAAGCATTCAGTAGGGGGATCATGATGAAGATCGCAGGGTAGGCGATGACTGGGTGACGGCGCTCCGGGTCATAGAGCGACGCCACCATGTCACCGGTCCCTGCAGTGAACCCGGTCACAGCATCCCAGCCCGGTCCAAGAGGCCAGTCCGGGGCACCGGGCACCGCCAGGACGCCGGCGATGAGGAGGGCGAGAACCGCGGAAAGCAGCGTGAGGCGAGCGGATATGACGTCTCCAGTCCGCAGGCGGCGCACCTTACGGAAGGCCGCGGCACCCCCGGCCACCGCGAGCAGCATGATCACCGTGAATGCAGTCAGTTCTCCGGCCAGCGGCCTCACTACCAACTCGAGCGGCCAGAGGAGGGTCAGCGTGGCGGCGCACGCGACGAATCCGGCCAGAAACGCAGCGGGTGTGGCCCCTCGAACAACACGCTTGCGACCAATCGCCGCCCGTTCGATGTCAATCCATGGGCCATTTTCTGCTAACCCGAGCGCCTTCACGTTTACCCTCCGCCGCAAGGAGTACCGCGCAGTGAGGATGCCAGCGTGACGGACGACGCGCCAGACAGGCGGGGCTTCAGAACGGCGCCGAGAGTCCAAGCCGTCGGCCACATGGAGTGGCCCGTCAGACGCCCACGTCCCGGGGGAGAGCCCGGGCCGGTGCAGACAACGAGCTGAGCCGTCCAACCCGCGAACGGACGACGCTCCGCCCGGGCTGGCCGGCGCTGAGCAGAGAAGACAACCAGGAAGCGGGCCGAATCGTCCCCGCCGCGCCATACCATTCGCCATGCTGGTGGCATGAGCGACATCGGGGATGCGTTGTGGAACACGGCGGTCGGCCCGTCCGACTACTCGGAGGCTAATGACCGATACCGGCAGGTGATACTCGATCAGTACAAGCTCTGTGTGGAGATGGCTGACCGGGTCAGTTCCCGGCGTAACCTGACCAACACTTTCTTCCTGTCGCTCAACAGCGCGGTCGTGGCGGTAGTGGCGGCGGTCTCGAGCCGAACGCTCGTTGACATGTCGGTCTTGCTGCTTCTGGCCGGATTGGTGATCCTTCTTGCCCAGTGCGCCGCGTGGTTCGTCATGGTGCGCTCGTACCGGCAACTCAACGCCGCCAAGTACGCGGTAATCGGGGCCTTCGAGGAGCAATTGCCGGCGTTTGCGTATTCCCGTGCTGAGTGGGGGGCGCTCGGAGATGGCCGTGACTGGCGCAAGTACCTGCCCCTGACGTACGTCGAGCAGTGGGTACCAGTCATCTTCGCCGTCTCCTACCTCGTGGGTTTCTGCGCCATCGCCGCTCCGTGACCGCGATGCCTGCGCCTTCAGGGTCCGCACGCGGACCCCGGTCGATCTCGGCAAGATCGCGTCAGTGGATTGCGGTGCCGATCCCCTGGCCTCACGCCGCCGGACGGCTTGCCTGCTCTGCTTCCCAACTGGACGATGCAGCTCCAATGTTCAGTTGTGGTCGCGCCGGAGCCGGGTGAACGATCACCTCGTCCAGACCCCCCGTCAGGTCGTGGTCTGTCGCCGAGTGGTGCGCTGGACCGCATCGGTGCCTGGCTCACTCGGCAACCTAACCGGCGCCATGGAGGAAACCCACCGCACGGTGGACACGGCCCGCTCCACGCGATCAAGCCGGGTCTGCGCGCAACTTGGCGGAATGTAGCGGCACACCGTGGGACAGAGCACGTCCCAACCTGTCCGCGAGGCCCGCGATAGGATCCGCGACTTGTGTCGAACGGAAGGGAAGAGGATCGTGACGACCATCGCGGTGACCGGGCACATGGACCTGACCGATGACAGCACCCCTCTGGTCCGCACCGCCCTGGACGACCTACTCATGCAGTACGCCGACGACGGCACGCTCGTTGGCGTCTCCTGCATTGCCAAGGGCTCCGACTCCTTGTTCGCCGAAGCCGTTCTCGCCGCCGGCGGACGCCTGATCGTCGTCATCCCCTCCCAGGACTACCGCCAGAGCAAGGTCAAGCCCGACCACGCCCCCCTCTTCGACCACCTCGTCGAAGCCGCCGACGAAGTCCTCGTCCTCCCGCACGAGACCGCTAACCGGCAGGCATACGACGCCGCCAACGCCGTACTCCTCGAACGCGCCGACCGCCTCGTCGCCGTATGGAACGGTGAGCCCCCAAGCGGCAAGGGAGGGGGAACCGCCGATACAGTCCTCGAAGCGCAAGCGGCAGGCGTACCCGTGGACGTGGTGTGGCCGGACGGGGCGGCTCGCACGAACTGAGCCGGGTGAAGTGAGCTGCCCCGGTTCCATGATCACTCAGGCACGTGCCTGTCTCGTGCCCAGAGCGACCAGCCGTCAGGAAGCACCACCATTCGCCGTTCGGTCGAAATGCGACTCGCGAGGTGACGGAATGCGCCTCACGAGTCAGCGGCCCGGGTGGCCGCCGCGAGTCCGGCGGCGCTCGTATGGACCCCCAGACCTGGGACTGCAAGGCACCGATGCCGTCCTCACACCCCGCACCGTGACCGCCAACGCGACCTCGACGCCAACTAGCGCTTTCATACCGCCCGCGAGCACCAGCGTCTCTACCCCCACCCCCGACCAGCAGGACTGCGACCTGACCGCTTGATCACGACCTTCCCTCGAAACGAACCGCACCCTTCGGAGTTGGCCTCCACGGGTGCGAAGTCCACGTCGCTCAGCTCAAAGATCCGCTCGAAGTCGTCCACGCCTGGCCAACTGACGTACGCCGTCACAGTTACGCGCAGGCTCCAGCCGGGCTCCGGATCCCCGCCCTCAAGGCGTGCGAGCCCACCCGCGCCGCAGTCCGGTGTCCACTGCGGCTTCCCCTCCGGCGGCCTGAGGATCGCGGGGAACCGCTCCTCCTCGTCCGCGATGTGGGCCAGGAGCCGGTGGCCGCTGGAGGACACCCGCCTGCCGAGCGCGGCTGCGGGTCGGCCAGCGCGTCCTGGACCTGTGGCGCGGTCTGTGCAACCGGTCGGTCTGCCCGGCCGTCCGTTTTCGATATGACGCCCACGCCCCCCGCAGCCCCACCGTCCTGGCCGCACTGTGCACAGGGCACCAGCCCGGATGATCCGCTCGGCTGCACCGGGCGGATCACCGCACCCCATGACCGGTGCCTGCACCATCTCACCACTGCTGAGCAAAACACGTACTTCGGCGGTCTCGGACCAGGCAGCAGCGTGGACCACCGCGGCACCGAGCTGGACACCTCCTTGCTCTCACAACTGCTCGCAGCCGTATACGACCCGTCCACCGGCACTGCCCGCTTCGCTGATGCTCAGTTCCGCTCGGCAACCTTCGAGGGCATCGCCGGGTTCGGGTCGGCGACCTTCGATAGCGACGCCGACTTCAGGTCGGCGACCTTCAAGGGGGGCGCCAACTTCGGGTCGGCGACCTTCAAAGGGGGCGCCAACTTCGGGTCGGCGACCTTCGAGAGCGGCGCCACGTTCGGGTTCGGCACCTTCCAGGGCGAAGCCGGGTTCAGTTCGGCGACTTTCAAGGACGACGCCGCGTTCACAGCGGCGACCTTCAAGGGCATCGCCCACTTCAGGTCGGCGACCTTCAAGAGCCGCGCCCGGTTCGGGTCGGCAACATTCGAGAACGAAGTCAGCTTCGGGGCTGCGGCCTTCGAGAGCGACGCCGACTTCGGGCCGGCGACCTTCAAGGGCGACGCCGGCTTCGGGGCTGCGGCCTTCGAGGGCGACGCCTGGTTCTGGTCGGCGACCTTCGAGAGCGACGCGGCGTTCTCGATGGCGACCTTCAAGGGTGAAGTCGGCTTCGGGACGGCAACCTTCGAGGGTGACGCCCGGTTCGAGGCAGCAAGTTTCGAGGGGGCGTCCAGTGTGGGGCCGTTGGTGTGTGCCGGGCGGGTGACACTGTTCCAGGCGGTGTTCCACCGCCCAGTGACCATCATGATCGCCGCACGCCGCGTCGAGTGCCGGCGGACGCGCTGGTCGTCAACGGCTGTGCTGCAACTGAGATATGCCGCAGTCGACTTCGCTCACGCGGTCTTCGAACACCCCCTTACGATCGCTACTGAGCCCGACCCGTACCTGCTCCGTGACGGAACACCCGTGGACGAACACCTCCTCACGGGCACACCCGACGCCGCAGTACGGCTGGTCTCCCTGCGTGGCGTGGACGCCGCCCATCTGGTCCTTGCCGACGTCGACCTGTCGCGGTGCCTGTTCACCGGGACCGTCCACCTGGACCAACTACGTCTGGAAGGCGCGTGTGCGTTCGACACAACACCGCCTCGCACGCACTGGCGGCGCCGACATCCGGTGCGGTTCACCCAGCGCCGCACCCTGGCCGAGGAACAACACTGGCGCGCGGGCCGGTTGGCAGCGATCCGCGGCTGGAACACGGCGGTGTTCGGCGCCAACCACGCCGGGCCTGTACAGCTGGCGCCGGTGTACCGGGCACTGCGCAAGTCCTTCGAGGACAGCAAGAACGAGCCGGGAGCCGCCGACTTCTACTACGGCGAAATGGAGATGCGCCGCCACGACCCCGGTACACCACGCGCCGAACGAGGCCTGCTCGCCGCCTACTGGGCACTGTCCGGATACGGACTGCGCGCCACCCGCGCACTGGGCTGGCTGCTGCTGGCCATGACCGCAACGCTGCTGGCGATGATGCTGTGGGGTCTGCCCGCGGACAATCCGCAGCCGGTGTCGACGGGGAAGGTCACCGGCCAGAACATCCGGCTCACCACCGACACCCCCGACCCGGTCAACCCCACCGGCCCACCCCACGAACGGATCACGGCCGAACGGTTCGAAAAGAGCCTCCGCGTGGTGATCAACTCTGTGGTCTTCCGCTCCTCCGGCCAGAACCTCACCACCGCCGGCACCTACACCGAGATGCTCTCCCGCATCACCGAACCCGTCCTCCTCGGCCTGGCCGTCCTCGCGGTCCGCAACCGGGTGAAGCGGTAGCAATCGCGACGGTGCTCTCGATCGCCGACCGCCTGGAGCACACAGGCACAGCTGCGGTCAACCCGCTTGCCGAGCCCACGTCCTCATTTCATCACTCGACGCTCCGCATTCCGTCGGTTGCCCTCCATGTGTGTGGGGTGGGCGGGTCCAGGAGGCTGCCACCGGGCCGTAGGGGCTGTGCGGCCGTGGCTCGGGCGAGGTGCCCGTCGACTTGGGCCAGGACGGCGGCGCGATCTTGCGGTCCGTAGGCGACGAATTCCTCATCGGCCGGGTTGTAGACGCGCAGCTCACTGTTCGGGCCGTTGCAGATGAGGGCGCGGGCGATCTCGGGCAAGCCGAGGCTGAGGGCGTCGACGTCACGGGCCTGAACGAGCTGCAGCAGGTCCACCGTGACAGTTTCCCAGTCGCCGGCCTTCGACCAGTCGGCGCCGCCGCCCAGCTCGTGGGTGAGGGTGGCCAGCGGGACGATCTCGTCCGGTCGGCGTCCCCGGGTGAGGTGGTCGTGGATCCGGGCACCGTCGGGCTGCCGGACACGGGGGTGGAGCAGGCAGGCCGCGCCCACGAACGAGGCGTTGATCTCCTGGGTGCCGGGGCCCGGGTAGTACGGCTCGTGAGCAAACAGCAGGTACACGGCGGCGGCCTGCGCGTCGTGGTCAGTGTGCGGCTGGGGCATGGGATGGCGTCCCTTCATCGGTGAAGTCCGGAGCGGGTCCGGTGGGGTTGGCCGGGCCGGCCGGTCGGCGCCGGGCGGGTAGAGGCCCAACGGCCTCGTGCGCGCGCGGCATTGGTGCGGGCTGCCTGCGCCGCCTTCCGTGCGGGCGAGGGCCTGGTCGACCAGGGCGACGAGCTGTACCAGCAGTCGTTCGCGGGCGACGAGTTGGGCGCAGGTCGAGCGGGTGTCCTGACGCAGGAGCAGGTCGACGGCGTCCCACATCTGGTGCTGGCCGATCTCGGCGGCGCGCCGCACCTGGTAGCGGCCGCTGTCGGCGGCGGCCTGGAGGAGGCAGTTGTGCAGGGCGGCCAGGCGCTGCAGGTACTGGCAAGCGCCTTCGCCCTCGACCACCTGGCTGCGCACCTCTCAACGAGAGTCGTTTGTCGATGAGTTCGGATGTCATCCGAGAGCTTGTGAGCCTCTGAATGTCGGCGAGTTTCGATGTCACTCGGGTGCGCGGGCAGCTCAGTCGGAAGCTGTGAAGAAGTCCCTTGGGCTGATCGCGTACGGGCCGCCAGCCGTACCCTGACACTTGGCATGCCGGAGTCAAGGGGGGTGGCGGTGGAGCGCGGGGCGCTGATCGCGGGTAGGTACGAGTTGGTCAAGCGGCTCGGCCGGGGCGGCATGGGCGAGGTGTGGGCCGCGCGGGACGGCACTCTCCGCCGTGACGTCGCACTCAAGCTGCTCGACCTCGATGGCGCTGTCCACCAGGAGCTGCCCCAGCGGTTTGAACGCGAGGAGGTGGCTGCCGCGCAGATCAACCACCCGAACGTGGTTGCCCTGTACGACAGGGGCGTCCACGAGGACATGCTGTTCCTGGTCATGGAAAAGGTCGAGGGCGCGACGCTCACCGAACACATCCATGCCGAGACTCCCATGTCCCTGGCCAGTGCGCTGGAGCTCGCCAGCGGGATCTGCTCGGCGCTGGTCGCCGCGCACCGGGCCCACGTCATCCACTACGACATCAAGCCCCACAACGTGATGCTCACCCCCGACGGGCAGGTGAAGGTCGTCGACTTCGGCATCGCGGGCTTCATCCAGAGCACGTTCTCTGTGGCACGCTCCTCCCAGCTGACCCCGGCCGGCACCCCGGAGTACGGCGCGCCGGAACAGTTCCTCACCGAGCGCGGCGACGAACGCTCCGACCTGTACGCACTCGGCGGCGTACTGTTCGCCCTGCTCGGCGGTCGGCCGCCGTTCACCGGTCACAGCGGGCTCTCGGTCATCCGGCGCAAAATCGACGAAGAAGCGCCCCGCCTCGATACGCTCCGCGCTGTCAATCCCCCGGCAACGTGGAGACTTCCTCTATGCGGCAAGCCTCACGGTGAGGCCGGTCCGGTGCTCGCGTTCGTAGTCGATCGGGCTCTTGAAGCCACAAATGCTGTGCAGCCGACGGGTGTTGTAGAAGTCGGCGATCCAGGTGGCGATCTTGACGCGGGCCTCAGCCCGGGTGGCGAAGGTGTGCCGGTGGACGTACTCGACCTTGAGGACGCTGTTGAACGCCTCGCTCACGGCGTTGTCGAAACAGGATCCGACTCTGCCCATGGACTGGGAAACGCCCAACTTGCGGCAGGCCCGGCCGAACTGCCGAGACGTATATTCCGAGCCGCGGTCCGTGTGGAAAATGACACCGCGGACGTCCCCGCCACGAGTAGCCGCGGCCATGTTCAGCGCGGCGACCACCAGACCGGCGTCGTGCTGGGCGGCCATCGCGTAGCCGAGCAGGCGGCGTGAGAACAGGTCGATGACGGTGGCGAGGTAGAGCTTGCCCTCGCCGGTGACGATCTCCGTCATGTCGCCGGCCCAGACGAGATCCGGCTCATCGGCGGTGAAGTCCCGCCTCACGAAGTCCGGGGCGGCCGGGCGCTTTCCCTGCCTGGTCAGACCCCTGCAATGCCTCACCACGCGGGCGACGAGGCCGAGTTCGGCCATCAGTTTCGCGATGGTGTTCACCGAGATCCGCCAGCCCTTGCGGACCAGCAGGATGAAGATCTTCGGCGATCCGTAGGTGCCGCCGGAATCTGTGAAGATCTTCCTGACCTCTTCTTCGAGTTGCTGTCTGCGCAGCTCACGACGGGTGGGCGGCTTGTCCCGCCACTTGTAAAACCACGACTCGCTGACCCGCAGCACCCGGCAGGCCGTTCGGTGCGGGATACCGTGCTCGGTCCTCTGGTCACCGATGAACGCGGCCAGCTCGGCCGCCGCTCTGGCGGCTACTTCACCCAGAGGACCATGCATCGCTTGAGGACATCGCGCTCCATCTCAAGCTCCTTGATCCGCTTCAGCTTCTCGGCGTCCTGCCTGCGCAAACGCTGCAGTTCCTCACGCTCGGACTCGCTCAGCCCGCCCGACTTCGCGCCCTCGGACGCCTTCCTGGCTCTGCTCACCCACGTCCCCAAAGTCCCCTCGCCGACGCCCAGATCCCTCGCGACCTGCGCGACCGGTTTCCCCGTCTCCATCACGATCCGGACCGCACCCTCACGGAACTCCGGCTCGAACTTCCGACGCTGCTCTGCCATGACCCAACTTCCCCAGCAGTCACAGTCTTCACGCTACGAGGGGAGGGACAGCGCCGACCTGCCGTCGGCGGTGACGGCGCTCGTTGCCGAGCTGCTGCAACGAGACCCTGACCGGCGCCCCCAGACGGCGCGGCAGGTCCACGAGCGTCTCCAGCAACTGCAGGCAGCCCTTGACCCCAGCAATGAGGGCACACTGAACGACAAACGACATCACGACTCACCGACAGAGCCGATCGCCAAAGGGCACCCGGCACCGCAGCAGCGGGCCCGCAACGCCGGGCACAGTATCGCGCTGACCCGAAATCGTTGGGGGTCGGCTACCCCGATTGAGCCTCAGGCAAGAGTGTCCGAGCCGGGGCCCACGATAGCGGAGGAGCCGCAGCAGGCCGCGGCTCCGCAAACCAGTGTGAACGTCGCTGACGTGCTGAATGACGCCTTCCTGCACGACACGCGGTCGTCGTCAGCGCCACGGCGGCGGAGGAGCAAGGTTGGCCTGCTCGGTGTGTTGGTGGGCATGGTCATCGCCGTTTCCGCACTTCTCTACCTGACGCGCCAAACCCTCCCGTCTGAGCCCCGTTATCAGAGCGGCGACAAACCGCGCACGTGCGACAACGCCGCGTGCAAGTCCGAGCCATGGACCTGGAGTTTCTGGGGGGGTGGGCCCTTTGAGCCGGTCGAGACCACATTCGCCCTCGACTCCGACAGCGACAAGCGGCATCTGACGGGCACGCTGCGGACGAGAGGCGAGGGCGGCTGCGAGGCAACGTGGAGTGGTCCCTGAAAGCCGACACCTTGACCGTGGCGGAGGGAACACTCACAGACGGTCAGGACTCCCACAAACTGGTCGAAGACCTCGATCCGCAGGCGAAGACCCTGGTGTTCAGCGCGGAGCGCACCGACTCCGTCCGCTGCACCGCCACTGTGGAGTGGGAAGACCCCCACCTCAGCTGAAGCCAAGGCCAGGACCGCACCTTATGGGTCGTCATCGCCAAGGCGTACGAGGCCGCACGCATCGCCCGTGCCCTGGCAAAGGCCGACGCCACCCATCTTTCCCGCACACCTCGATCTGTGCCGCCACTACCGACCTGCGGGCGTGGATCAACGGGCCCGAAGGGCAGCGTCTGGGCCTGCAGCCCCTTCCGGACGACGTCGTACACCTGCGGATCGCCGCGTACAGATCGGTCTTGGATTTCGACGGGCGCATCGGTGCCCCCAGCGGCAGAAGCACACCCATCGTCCCGCCACAAGGCCCCAAGTGCCTTTAAAGCTCGGCGACTTCACTTTCGCCGATATGAGGGTGCCATCCGTACCCAACGACAAACGACAAACGACATCACGACTCACCGACAGAGCCAGTGCCGCCCTCCCCCGTGAAAGCACTCCTGCCTTTCACGGTAGGACGCGGTACTGACAATCCGGCAGACCGCACACCAGCCAAGCCGGTCAAGGCACTTCACGGCCGTGTGGACCGGCCTCGGGCGGGGCGATGCCGGCATGGTTCCGGCGCCCCCCCGGGGAGGGAGTGCGCGGGAGTACGTGCGTGGCTGGTCCAGCCCGGACTCTGATTCAGCACCGTGCCACTGCCTCACTGGTCGGCGTATCCCCGCGGCCGGGCTTGAACGGCGGAATGAAGAGACGAACTGGGCAAAGGCTGCACCTTGTTGGGGGGCGACGGATCACCATGATGGAGTGATTGCGACGAACCGTGGTGAGCGCACTGCAGCAATCAGCCTGTCCAAGGTGCGGGAGCGGGCCCCGGACCTGGTCAGCCTGTACAAGTCGGCGGGCGCCAGTGTGCGCAGCCACGGGATGGAGGGGATACGGGCTGCGGTGTACCTGGTGCTGGACCGTTCCGGGTCGATGAGGCCCTACTACAAGGACGGCACCATGCAGCATCTCGCCGAGCAGGTTCTCTCGCTGTCCGCCCACCTCGACGACGACGGCTGCGTGCCGGTGGTGTTCTTCTCCACCGACGTCGACGGATCCACCGACCTCAGGCTCGGTGGCCACCGCGGCCGCATCAACAAGCTGCACGAGAACCTGGGCCATATGGGGCGCACGAACTACCACTGGGCCATGGACGAGGTCATCGACCACTACATGGCATCCGGCAGCCGCTCCCCCGCCCTCGTCATCTTCCAGACAGACGGCGGCCCCACCAGCAAACTCGCCGCCGAGCGCTACCTGTGCAAGGCCGCCCGGCTCCCCCTGTCGTACGCCTCCGTGATGAGGGTCTTCAGCTCGGCGTCGCGGACGGTGCGGGCTGCGGGTGCGGCCTGGCGTTTGTGGTGGGCGTAGTAGGTGGACGGTGCGATCTTGCAGTCGTGGTCGGTGAGGACCCGGCAGATCGGCTCGACGCCGCCGAAGCGGTCCTTGTACTCGTCGATGAACGCTACGAGCGTGTGTGTGGCTGGTCGAGCTCGGCCGCGAAGAAAGACGCCGCAGCCTTCAGGATGTCGTTCGCCCGCTTCAGTTCGGCGTTCTCCTTCTTCAGCCGCTTCAGCTCGGCTGACTCCTCCGTCGTCGTACCCGGACGGGCGCCGGCGTCGATCTGGTCCTGCCGGACCCACTTGCGCAAGGTCTCGGTCGTGCCGATGCCCAGTTTCTGGGCGACTGCTTTCATCGCGGCCCACTCGGTCTCGTACTCCGGTCGCACCTCGGCGACCATCCGCACCGCACGACGGCGCAGCTCAAGCGGGTACTGGGAAGGACGTGCCATAACTCGATCCTCTCAAACGATCGAGTCCCTACCGAACCCGGAACGGTTCACGGCCCGCCGACGAGCGGTGTCCGCACACGGCCCTCGGCCTCCTTTCCTGTCGCTCTCGGACCGGCGGCCTGCACGCATCCGTCAGGAAAAGACCCTCCATCGTGTCCACGCACCACCCGGGCGCTCACTGCTGATGGCACGCCAGCCGAACCCTGGTGAGTACTCGTTGACGAGGACCCGCCACGTCCACCACCGCCGGAGGATACGTACAGGCCCTACCGCGCTCCGGGCTCCAGAAGGTCCAGCGCTTCTTCCCATCGGAAGCGGTCAGCGCCGCCATCAGCCTTGGGCTTGTGAGGCTCGTAACTGCCGATCAATACGCCCATAGCGCACAGCCGTTCCAGACTCATGGGGTAGGCGGGATGGGCGGCCTGGGTGGCATTCAGGTAGGGCAGAACGGCAGTGGGGATGCCCATGCCGTCCGCCTCGCACAGGATGCCCAGGGCCAGAGTGTCGCAGATTCCGGCAGCCCACTTGTTGACCGTGTTGAAGGTGGCCGGCGCGACCGCGATGGCATCCGCGGGCGGCAGCGGGCGTGCCTCGCCGGGCGTGCGCCAGGCGGAGCGGATCGAGTAGCCGGTCTGCGCCTCGATCCCCTCGGTATCGAGGAAGCCCAGGCCCTGCGGGGTGGCGACGACGCCAACGTCCCAGTGCCGTTCCTGCGCGGCGTTGATCAACTCCGGCCACTCGACACGGGCGGCTGTCCGGCCTTACCTTCTGGATTCCCAACCACTTTCCGGGGGCGGGCTCATGTCGTCGTACAGACCGCGTCGAAGAGCTCGGTGGAACGTTCTCGGGATGTTGGCCGTCATCATGTGGGTCAGCATCGCCTTGATCGACTTCCCGGGTAAGGGCCCGCCGCCTCTGGCCATTTGCACGACGCCGGGGTGCAAATGGAGAGACTTCGTTGACGGGGGCCTCAACGAAGGCAATTGCTGTCAGCAGCACCAGATAGACGCCTGCCGCGAACTCGTGTACGGCGCCAAGGACATCACGGTCAGATGCTTCGAGGACGCTTGCCCCAATCCGGTGTCCATCACGCCGTTCTACAAACCCGCCACTCATCACCGGGGCACGTTGCGGTGCGGACAACATAGAGGGCCGGCATGAGCCAGTTGAGCGCGCTCGGCTTTACGGATGCGGATCTTTCCCCACGTCTGAAGTTCGTCAATGTGTTGCCGTCGCTGTTGCTCATGGCGACCGTCGGCGGGCTCTTGCTCAGCGGCGCGCCCGACCGCGCACCGGACTTCAGCACGATGATTGACAACGCCAAGGATTACGGCTGGACGGGGGCGGTCGTTTCCACAGCCGGGGCGCTCGCGGCAGGGCTGCTGTTGCAGCCGCTGGAACTCGCGTCGATCAGAATGCTGGAGGGGTACTGGAGTCCAGTCGGTCCACTCGGCGCGGTCGGGCGTCTCGGTGAATGGATCCACCACCGGCGCAGGTCACGGCTCCGGTGGTTACGAGCAACCGTCGGCCGCATCGACGGTGTGCTGGGGGGCCATCTCGACCGTCAACTGAATCTCCTACCAGACACATGGGGCGTCCTTCCCACCTCCCTCGGTAACCGGCTACGCGCTGTGGAGGAGAGAGCGGGGCGCCCCTACGAGCTCGATGCGTTGCTGGCTTGGCCACGGATGTATTTCACGATCCCCGCTGAAGCATTGAGCAAGGTGTCGGACTATCGTAACCAACTGGACATAGCGGTTCGGTTCTGCTTTACCTTTGCCCTGACTTCGCTGATCAGTGTCGGCCTCCTGCTGTCCCACACCTGGTGGCTGGCTTTCCCAGGTGCTTTCGCTGTGCTGTCGTGGTTCGCCTACCGTTCTGCCGTCCATGCGGCAACCACATACGGGCTGGCTCTTTGGGCCGTGATTGACGTCTACCGTCTGAAGATGCTGCAGGATGCGGGCGTCAAACTGCCGAGGAATACGGACGAGGAGCGGATGATCAACGCGAACCTGGGAGCGCTCTGGCGACGTGGAGGCGGTCAACTCCCCTCGGTGGACTACACGGTGCCAGCGGCCGAAGCGCCATCCGATCCATCGACGGGCGGCTGATCGGGGAGGTAGCGGACTTCCAAGCCCGCCCCGACCACGAGCGCGTGCACCTGCAATTGAGGGGCCCCAGCCTGCCCAAGCCGGTTGTCGGCGGGGCCAGGACAATGCCCGCCGACGCTGCGGGTGTCGTACGTCACCCGCCAACCCTCGGGCAGGATGAGGTCCACCCCGCTCAAGAATGCTGTGATGTCCAGCCGCGCCTCGGCGCCTAGCGGGCTGGCGCGGCGCAAGTCGATCTCGCATCCACTCGCCACCGCGGTCACGATGCCGAGTGAGAACGTATCCCTGGGCCAGGCGAGTCGACGTGATTCGGCGACGCACACAAGCCGGGGAGCGTACTGCTGGCGGGGAGGCAGAGCGGAGCGAGGCGCAGGGGCGTGGGCTGCGATCGCAAGGCGTACAAGCATGGCCGTACCAGCCAGGACGAGTAGCCCAGGCCACAGCAACGGGCGGACGGCGGGCGGCAGCGGATCTCGGGTCACGAGCAGAAGCACAAGGCCAGTGCCGGTGAGGACGGCAGGACCACGCAGGACGTTCCGGGTGGTCAGCAGCCGAATGCCGCCGCCGACCCCGAGGACCACGAGAAGCAGGGGCCACCAGATACGTGCGTAGGTGAAGACGTGCGCGGACGGCTCGAGCCGATCGACGAGTGCTGCCATACCAATGACGAAGAACGTCAGCGCGATCCAAACGCGCAGGTGGCTTCCCACGGTGCCGCCTCCGACCGGTGATCTAAGGTTCGACGAACGGTAGTACACGCCTGGCCGTGAACCGAGTGAGGGCAGAGCTTCGCTAGCGTTCACCTGATCGGAAGTTATGGATTTCTATTGGCCTCGCACCGCCCGCCTGTACGACCTCGGCTTCGGGCACAGCAACTGCGGGGGCACGTGCGTGCGCCCGGGCCAGCGCCTGTGGAGGCACCTGCTGCAGGTCCTGCCCGAGCGGTACGCGCGCCGAAGCCCAGGAGGAGCAACTGCGCGAGATGCTCGGCGACGTCAGCATTCTCCGTGACCGCCGCGGCGACGGCCGGCCACTCCCGCTGAGCGTCCTGCGCGCACGGTAGGCAGCAACCACCAGGCTGCCCCGGGCAGTTGTCTGGGGAGTCCCGCGTTCCGGCTCAACTCCCGTACAACCAGCTGTCGTACGCGGCGTTGTCGACCAGGTGGTAGAGCCCGAGGGCACCGGGGAAGAGCACCAGGGCGAGGACGCCCGACCGTACGAGTACCGGCGCCATGATCATGATGCCGCCTGTCTGGCCGGTGATCGTTCGCCAGTCGCGCCAACGCCTGATGTCACCCGAGCAGGCCGTCCAGAAGAAGCCCCCGATCACGATCCCCGTCCCCGCGAGCACTGCGGAGAACCCTGCCACCACGGCGAGGAAGGTTTCGCGGTCATGATGGCCGGCGACGAACGGCGTGCCCGCACAGAGCAGGGCGACGGCGGCGATCCCCTGGACCGCGCCTCGCACCACCACGTTCTTGAAGCGCAGCCGCGGCAGATGTACGCCCTCCTCGTCCGTGGCCCTTGGAGAGGCCGACTCTGCGTCGGTGCGCTGCGTGCCCGTCATGCAGGGCACGCTATCTGAGCGCAGGGCGCGGGTTCCCACAACCTGACCGGCCCCCGGGATGCGGCTGGAGGGGAGACGCAGCAGCCGTCGAAGGTCCGCCCAGACTGTGTGCGGCTCGTAGCCGAACATCACGTGGATTCCTCAGGACTGATCGGGGGCAACAGGCCGTCGCCGGGCCACAGGATGTGTCCTGCTTCCGCCCAGAGCAGGTGCTTGCCGACCTCGACCAGGACTTCAACGCGGTCGGCGGGCCCGTAAGCCCGGTACTCCCCTGCCGTCGGGTCGTAGGCCCGCACGTGGCTGTGGGGAGCGGTGCAGACGAGGGCGCGGGCGATCCCCGGCAAGCCCAGACCGAGCGCGTCACAGCCGTCGGTGCGGATGAGCTGCACCAGGTCCTCGGTGACTGCCGCCCAGTCGCCGACCTGAGGCCAGTGGGCGCCACCGCCCAGCTCGTGGGTGAGCGCGGCCAGCGGAACGATCTCGCCTGGCCGGCGCCCGCGGCCGATATCGCTACGGGGAACTGTGCGAGAACCCCCTACTTTGCGCTTGGGGTCAGAGATGAGGAGTCCGGGGCCGGCGCAACTGCTGAGGGGCGCCAGCTGCAGCTGGCGCCCCTCAGCAAGGCCAGGAACCGGTACGTGCACCGGATGGGGGGAGCTTGCCCGGAGTCCAGCCCACGGTGGGCAACACGCGGTGGGGATGGGATCGCAACCGATGGTCAGCCTGCCCTGTCTGATCATGCGTGACAGCACATCCGCCCAGACGCCGACCGAGCGGCGCCGCCTGCGCCTCTGGCCGGTCGGCACCGTCCTGGTCCTGACCTTCGTCGCCGCGATACTCGTGGACGACATCCACGCGAACTGATCACTACTCCGCTCAGTGCCGCTCCCCCTCCCGTGGAGGATGGACGAAGGAAAGCCCCGCCTGCGCGCCACGGGGGAGGGCACACAGGCGGGGCAGCCGACCCGCTGAGCCCTTCTCGGGCCGTCCTCACCGGGCCGGAGTCTCTACTCCTCGCGGGTCACGCGGGCATGGTCAGTGACGACACGGCGGAAGAGGTCATGGCCGGTGCGCCCGGTATGGCGCAGACACCAGTCCTGAGCCGCTTCCTGCTCTTCCAGAGGGCCGGATTCCTCGCCACAGTCCGCCGTGACGCAGGACGCTTCGAACGTGGCTCCGCTGCCGGGCTCATGCCGGATGCTGTGGCGCACGTAGCGCAGGACCGCGCGGCTCATCCGAACGCCTCAGCGGGCAGCATGGGGCTATCGTCGGTGCCGCCCTGGGGCAGGGCCAGAGGGAGAGCGTTGAGCAGCTTCACCGCTGAGTCGAGCGGGAGCGCCCCGACTTCCACGTACGCGCGGCCCTTGCCGGTTACCAGGGCCCGAACGCGCGCGGCTGCCTCTTCGGGGATTCCAGCGCGCGTGAGGGCTGCACGCAAAAGAGCCGCCGTGTGATCCGCCTCAGCGCGAGCGCTCTTGTACCGGTCCATGGGGATCATGAGCGGCGCCCCTGGTGCGGGTGGCTGCGGATCTCCACATTGCAGTCAGAGACCTTGGACCCGTTGCCCTTGGCCCGTGCCTCGCTGCGCTCCCTGCCGAGCGCTGAACATACATCACACTCGGGTACTAGGGGCGGATCCGTGTCCAGCCTCAGCGGCAGTTCAACAGGCGGAGTTGCGTATCTCGTCGGCTCGCTCATGGCGTCCCCTCGCGTCGTGCGAATGACGACAACGCTAGGAACCCAGAGACTCCAACTCCCAGGAGATTGCACGGGATTGCATGGCAATCACCCGAGCGCGTCCATGGCTGCAGTGATCAGCGCGCGGGCGCTCGCGCCGTAGACGGCTAGATCTGCCAACTCCGCGAACGTGTCGGCGTACGCGCCTACCTCGCTGGGCTGCGTGAGCGTGAGATAGCCGGAGACCAACTCGACGTTGACCTGTTCCGCGTCGAAGATCCAGAACCCTTCTACCGGCATCCGGGACCGATCGGGCCCCGTGGCTACCACACCCAAGCTGACGTTGGGCAATGAGCCGATCGTGAGCAGGTGGCCAAGCTGCCCGATCAGCACGTCTGCCCCGCAGAGTCCGTTACGCAAGACGGATTCCTCAATCAAGAACGCGAACCGTCGGTCACTCTCGTACAGCACGCGCTGACGTTCCATGCGGACGGCCACAGCTTCGGCCACGTCGTCCACCTCTACTCTGCGGCGCTGAACAGCGCGCAACACGGATTCGGTATAGCCGTACGTCTGGATCAAACCCGGCACGAACCAAGACGAGTACGAGCGGAAACGGTGGGTCCGCTCAAACAGCGGCAAGCGCGCTTCCTGAGCCTGCTTGAGTCCGGCACGCTCCATGCGCCGCCAGCCAACCCACATGCCCTCAGCGGTCCGCAGCGAGGCAATCAGGTCGGCGGTCTGCTCCTCCGCCCCGCACGCCCGGCACCAGGCCCGAACGTCAGCCTCTGACGGGGGCGTACGTGCGTTCATGATCCGTGACGACTTGGACGGATGCCAGCCGCAGCGCTCGGCGATATCGCGCCCGGACAGCCCAGCATCCCGGCACAGCTCGGCGAGCCGATCCGCTAGAGCCTGCCGAGCCTGCTGGGCGCTTGAAGACGGTGAGAGAGCCATGGTTCCGACAGATCAGCGAGGCCGGTACTCCTCGTGAGGGATGGCCCGTTGCCACACGGCCTCGAAGGCGTCAGCGCAGAGCTTTACCCGCGCTGGATCGTCCGTGTACTCCCGCCCGTCCTCGTCCAACTGCCCATCCCCAGTGAAGTGGTGAAAGAGTGCCTGCGTGTCGTCGAACACCCAGAAGTCCGTACCGGGCAGCGCAAGATCGGTCGTCTTACGCCTCGGCAACCAGCGGACCGACTCACCCGCCGCGATGTTGGTGAACGTGCCGTCGTACTCGTACCGAACGTAGTCACTGATCGGCTCAGAGACGATGCGCGCGCGCCGGACTACGACGCCACGGGCGACCGCATCACGCACCGCGTCATGCCAGCCGCCCCACCACGAGGACCGGTCAGCGGGGTCTGGTCGCTTGCCTCGCTGCCATGCGATGAACTCGGGGTCATCGAGCATGTAGCTATCGCGCAACTCAAGGTGCACCGCTGAGCGTTGGGCCGTCGCCAGGGCGTTACGCGCCGGTGGTTGCACTTGCCGTCTCTCCGTTGCCGTCGTCCAGGCGGGGGATGTGCTTCAGCATGACCGCGGGAAGCCTGATGATCGTCTCGTGGTCGGGGACATCCGTGGAATGGCCAGGGATCGAACCAACCTCCTGACACGCCTTCACTTCCTCTTCAGTCGCCTTGTACGACTGGATCAGCAGGTCTCCCGTCTCCTCGTGAAGCCAGATCGTCGGAGACTCGTCGGTCGGCGTGTTCGGGATGATGCCGAGGAACTTTAAGGTCACGGTCGCTCCCGCTGTCGAGTGGGTTGCACCAGCGTGCACGAGCGTCATCTCCAGGGCGGAACAGCGTCAAGGGGGCATGCATCAGCGGCACGGTTCGCGGCGCTACGCGGCAAGGGATATGACGGCATGCAGATATGACAAAAGCCCCCGCCTGTCACACCGGTGATGGCGCGAGGCGGGGGCTTGCATCAGGTTGTGGAGCGGCAGGCGCGGCACGTCGAGCGACGACCACCAGGACGACGACGATCGCGCACGAACCCTGCGCGAGGACGGGCGGCTGCGCAGACGACGCAGATGACCATGAGGAACTCCGTGCGGATGTTGGGCTATTCGGCGAGCGCCAGATACCGGCGACCGGTGCGCTCGGACACGCCGAAGTGCTCGGCCCGCAAGGCACCGGTCAGGGGGCGGCCATGGCGGGAGACGAGTACGTCGATGGCCGCTCGGACGTCGTCAGCGGATGGAGGGGTGACCGGAGCCTCCTCGGTGCTGTCCTCAACCGTGCCGGCGAAAACCTGCCAGAGGTCATTCGCGACGGCCGCAGGGTCGGACATG
Source organism: Streptomyces sp. NPDC029292 (assembly GCF_055569295.1). Classification (NCBI taxonomy): domain Bacteria; kingdom Bacillati; phylum Actinomycetota; class Actinomycetes; order Kitasatosporales; family Streptomycetaceae; genus Streptomyces; species Streptomyces sp. NPDC029292. Next base: position 39,850 of record NZ_JBVHXR010000036.1, on the reverse strand, counting down.
GCCGCTGCCGCGTCTGCCACCTCTACCGGCTGCTCGATGCGGCGCAGCCCGCCACCTCACGGAGCCTTTTCCAACCTCACGTTGAGGGTGCGTGATGGAGAAGACTGCAGTGCTTCGTCGCATATGGTTGCCCGACTGCGTCGTGACGTCGGCGCGGTACCGGTGATCAGCTGCGGTCTTCGGCGCTGCTGTCGGTGATCGCTCGGAACAGCTCGCGAGCCCGCTCGCAGAACTGCTCGACCTCCGTGATGTCCGGCTCGTCACCGTCCGCCAGCATCCGGGCCTGGAGCTGCTCCGAGCGCAGCCCGCCGTAGCGGGCCCGCACCTCAGCGGTCACCGGCTGGACCGCGATGTGCAGGTGCTTGCGCGCGTCGCGGCCGTGCGACCACATGCAGACGTAGGTCTGCTCGGGCCGGCACAACGTCTCCACGACACGAGCGGTATCGCGCAGCAAGGGGCCGAGTTCCGCCGCTGCCGTGGCGTCGAGCTCCGCGATGGCCACGACGTGCTCCCGCGGACCGAGGATCAAGGTGCCGAGATTCATCGGACCGACGACGTGGTTCACCACCCAAGCAGCAGTCTCGTGCAGGACGCCCCCGGGCAACTCCCGGCGCCCGGTCAGAAGGTCACACCCAAGACACCCCGTCACATCCACGCGCACCAGCCTATGCAGAGCCCGCAGCGATGATGTCGACGGCCAACTTGGTTTTTGAATCCGCCGGTTGGTCTGCGCACGCGATGAAGCTCCTGGTAGACGGGTTCACGACCAAGATCGCCTGTGCCGCCAGGAGCTTCATGTGCTTGTCTACCCGTCTGCCCTCGACCTGTCCACCCGGCACCTGCGGTTCCTGACCGACCGGGGCCAACACCTGCCTCTACGGCGTCGTGCACGCCGCCCTGCTCGCCCTCGGCTGCTCCCCCGCCCTCGGCTTCGTCCATGCAGGCACTCAGCACGCCTTCGTCTACGACATCGCCGACCTGTACAAAGCCGAGACCACCCTCCCCGTCGCCTTCGCCCTCCACCAATCTCCCAACCCGGAGCAAGAAGCACGCCGCCGCTTCCGCGAAGAACTCCGTCTCCTGCGCCTCCTCCCCCGTGTGGTCCGCGACGTCCAGACACTGCTCGCTCCCGGCGCGGAGCTTGAGGACCGTTCCGAGCGACGGGACGTCGACATGGTCCACCTCTGGGATCCTCAGGTCGGCGTCCTGCCCGCTGGTGTCAATTACGCCTCTGAAGGCGGTGAGTGATGGCGTCCATGGTCGTCATCGCCACCACCGCTGTCCCCGACCACCTGCGCGGCGCCCTCAGTCGCTGGACCAGCGAGGTCGTACCCGGGATCTTCGTCGGCACCGTCTCCGCTCGCGTCCGCGACGAGCTTTGGTCCGCCGTCACTGAAACTGTCGCCCATGGGGCTGCTCTTCTCATTCACCCTGCCCCCACCGAACAGGGCTACGCCCTCCACACGGCTGGTACTCGCCGCCGCATCCCCATGGACTTCGAAGGCCTTACTCTCATCCGTATGGCAGGAGCCCCGGGAAGGGCAAACGAACAGCAAAGCCATTGCTGAGCCCCAGGTCAGGAAGTGTCCTCCCCGCCGACGCGGGGGTGTTCCGTTCGCCCGGCCGATGGTGGTCCCCGCAGGCGGGTCCTCCCCGCCGACGCGGGGGTGTTCCGTTCCTCGCCGACGTCGAGACCCTCGGCATCAAGTCCTCCCCGCCGACGCGGGGGTGTTCCGCCCGCTTCCCGTGGGCCGTGAACCTCGGGGACGTCCTCCCCGCCGACGCGGGGGTGTTCCGGCAATCACCGATGGGCGGCCATCTCCCCATTTCCTTCACATCACCAGCGCCATCGCACTACCGTCATCCCCCTCGAACCAACCCTGGGGGGACACATGACCAGCCCTTACACGAACCCGCCCGCGCCGCCAACCGTCAGGACCGCCCCGCGATGGGCTCGGAAACGCTACGTACTGCCCGCCCTCGGCGTCGCCCTGTTCATCGGCGTCGGTATCGGAGGCAGCGACACGCAGAAGAAGACGGACGACGCCAAGGCCGCCGCAGCCAAGCCGCAGCCCACCGTCACCGTCACCGCGACAGCCACCAAGACCACCGACCCCGAGCCAGCGCCAACAGTGACGGAGACCCAGAAGGTCAAAGTCAAGGTGACCGTCACCGCCCGGGCCGGCAGCAGCACGAGCGGCGGAAGCGCCACCACCGGCGGCGACGACAGCAGCAGCGTCTACTACGCCAACTGCAGCGAAGCCCGCGCCGCCGGAGCCGCACCCATCCACCGCGGCGAACCCGGCTACGCCTCCCACCTCGACCGAGACGGCGACGGCATCGGCTGCGACAGCTGAACGCAAAGCGCCCGCCCCAAGTTGGGCGGGCGCTCGCGGATGCCTCTATCCCAGTCCTCCCCGCCGACGCGGGGGTGTTCCGGACATCCTCGTCAACCTGCTCCCCCCGATCTTGTCCTCCCCGCCGACGCGGGGGTGTTCCGACGACCGCGCACTCCAGCGCGGCAATCGTCACGTTCTCCCCGCCGACGCGGGGGTGTTCCGGCTTCCGGCAGATCGTCTTCACTCCCCCTTTCACGCGGCCAACGGGGAGCGGTCCCACACCGCCCGCGGCCCATCGCCCTCTCACTCGCGCTGGCAGAGCGGGGGCAGCAGGTCGTCGCCAGGCCAGAGGGCCTGCTCGGCCACGAGGGGCGCGAGGAACGTGCCGACCTCGGCCAGGACAGCGGCGCGCTCTGTCGGCCCGTAGGCGATGAACTGGTCGGCCGCGGCGTCGAAGGCGCGCACGTGGCTGTGCGGTCCGGTGCAGATGAGGGCTCGCGCGATCTCGGGCAGTCCGAGGCTGAGGGCGTCGCACTCCCCTGTGCGGACGAGCTGCAGCAGGTCGGTGGTGACGCTCTCCCAGTCGCCGACCGTCGGCCAGCCGGCGCCGCCGTTCAGTTCGTGGGTGAGGGTGGCCAGCGGGATGATCTCTCCTGGCTGGCGTCCCTGGGTGAGGCGGTCGTGGATCTGGGCGCCGTCGGGCTGCCGTACCCGCGGGTGGAGCAGAGAGGCAGCGGCCACCAGGGTGGTGTTGATCTCCCGGGCTCCGGGGCCGGGGTAGTAGAGCTCGTGCGCGAAGACGAGGTAGACGTCCGCGGTGCGGACAGCGTCGTCGGGCTGGGTCTGGGTCATGGGGTGGTATCCCTTCAACGGTGAAGTGCCGGGCGTGCGTCGAGGTGCTGGCTGCTCGGCGCCGGGCGGGTACGGGCCCAACGGCCGCTCGTGCTGGCGGGGCTGGCCCGCATCGGCTGGGGCGTCCTTGGTGTGGGTGCGCTTCAGGGTCTGGGCGACCTGGTCGGCGAGCTGGACCATCAGCCGCTCGCGGGCGATGAGTTGGCCCGAGGCCGAGCGGGTGTCCTGGGTCTGGAGCAGGCCGGCGGCGTCCCACAGCATGTGCTGGCCGATCTCGGCGGGGCGTTGCAGTTCGTAGCGGTCGCTGCTGGTGGAAGCCTGGACGAGGTAGCTGTGCAAGGCGGCAAGGCGCTGCAGGTAGCGGCAGGCGCCGTCGCCTTCGACGCTGCGGACGTGTGCGCGGGCCCGTGCATCCAGCCGTCCCGGAAGGTGCTCGGCGAGCATCGGGGCGAGCACCATTCCCGGCAGCGCAACGTCGGCGGGGACGCTGTGGGCGATGGCGAACAGTCCGGCGATCAGGCTGATGAGGGCGACGGCAGCGGAGGAGAACCGGAGGGATCCGGGGGTGGCCGGAGTCAGGGCGATGCGCCTGGCGGGGCGCCTGGTCAGCCAGCGAAGGGTCAGGCGCTGCGTGCGCGTCGCGGCCGGGGTGAGCACCCCGATCTGATGGGGCTGCTCGGGCAGGGTGCCGTCACCGGGAACGGTCCAGGCGAGCCAGCCCCACCGGGTGCGTTCGTACACCAGCACGGGCTGGCACTCGGCTGAGCACGTGCTGTCGCGGACGTGGCCGGTCCGCAGGGCGCGGGACCGTTCCTCCTCCCACCGGCCCGGGTCGAGGGTGAAGGGGCGCCGGTACTGCGCGGCCGCGGCCGGCGGTGGTGTGCGGAGCGTTTCCGTCACGGGCTGCTTCCTTCCGGTTGGTTGGTCAGGCGGAGGCGCACGTCGTGCAGCGGCCGTCGCCGTCGGGGTGGGCTCGCTTGCGAGTCGGGCCCGGGCAGGTGCGGCACAACGGCCAGCCGAGGCAGGCCGGGCAGAGGTCCTCACCGGGGGCGGTTGCGGGAACGCCGCAGTCGGCGCATTCGACGAGGGCCCGGTAGGTCAGGGCCTCGCTCACGCTGCGAGCGGCGGACGCTGTCGATGGCCGCTCGGTTGACGCCGACGCGAGCGGCTCGTTGCACGGGGGCGCGTCCTGGGGGTCTGCTGCGATGGCGGGCGGCGGGTAGGCCTGGGCGGCGCGGAGCCGGGCGGCGATGATCGCGCCGACCGAGGTACGCACCGGGTGCGGCAGGGGCCGGTCGGTGATGACATGGCGCAGTTGCGCGGGGCTCCAGCCGGCGTCCATCATCGCGGTCGCCACGCGGCTCTGATCGGTCAGCGCCGGCCCGGTCAGCAGCAGTTCAGGACGGCTCGCCCCGATCTCCAGCAGCAGCCGGATCCCCGGATGCATCTCGTCTGCCGGGGGCGGCGGCGCCGGGGACGCTGCCCGGTCCGCGGGGCCCGTTCTTCCGTTCGTGTGTGCGGCGTCGCCGTGATCGCACGGACGGAGGGGGTTGGTGTTCTGCTTGTTGGTCTTCTTAACGATGGTGTTCTTAGTGCCGGGATCAGCCAACACTGGCTCAGCCAATCCTGGATAACCCGACTCTGGTTGTGAGCTGGGGTTTTGCAGGGCAGGCAGGTCGGTGATGAAGTACAGCGCCTGCCCGAGCGTGCCGTCGGCGTTGCGGTCGCGGTCGCGCAGCAGGAATCCCTGCTTCTGCAGTTCCTCCAGGCCGGTGGTCACCGCGTCTACGCGTTCGCGGCCGTGTCGGGTCAGGTTGGCGACGGTGACCTGCCAGCCGTCCCGGTGAGTGCTGATGTAGCCGAAGAGCCCCTTGGCCTTGAAGGAGATCCGGGTGTCGCGGAACAGCGCATTGGCGATCTGGGTGAACTGGTCTCCGGCCATCGCCCCCCGGCGGATCCCCGCGCCGAACCCGGCGTCGCTGCCGGGCTCCTGGCGGGCGGGTGCCGATGCCGGGTCGGTCAGCGGAACGTCCGGGGCGGCAGGGCGGTCGGTGATGCTGTAAGCGATCTCTCCGAGGGTGCCGTTCGGGCGGCGCACGCGATCGCGGACGAGGTAGCCGCACCTCTCCAGCTCGTTCAGCCCTGCCCGCACCGTGTCTCGTCCGTCGGGGCCCAGGGCGACGAGTGCGGCGATGGTCACCCGCCAGGCGTTGCGGTGGGTGCTGATGTAGCCGAAGAGCCCTTTCGCCCTGTACGAGATACGGCTGTCGCGGAACAACCCGTTGGCGATCTGGGTGAACTGGTCAGCCGCCATCACGCCACGGCGGACCCCGGCTCCGAAGCCGCTCATCGCGCTGGCCCTGGCGCACGCCGTGTGCGGTGGCCACTGCAGCGCACCGTGCCCACCGGGGTGGGGCGGCCGGTGGGCACGGGTGCCGAGGCGTACGTGCGTTCCATGCCGTCAGCTCACCCGCCGACCCCGACCAGGCTGACGGCCACCAGCCCCGGCCATCGGTCACGATCGGGCAACGCAGCCCTCTGGCTGCCGTGGTCGGGTTCATGGCCGGGCCGACCACGCGTCTTCAGCCCCGGCGTGCATGTGGTTGCGCAGGCCGATTGCGCAGCCCCGGCCGGGCGGTGCGCAATCGGCCTGCGCAACCGATCGGGGATCGTGCGCAGTCAGGTTGCGGAGAGCTGATGCGCATTCCGCTGCGGCGCCCGACGTCCTCTTGCGCACAGCCGGGTGCCGCGATGCGCAGGCGCCTGCCGCGACCCGGGCGACGTCCGTCTGCGCAACGGCGTACGGGGCCGGCCGCGGTGTGGCATGTGGGCGTCACTGCGCTTGTCGGCCGGGGACGTGTGGCCGACGGGTTGAGCTCCCACCGGCCTACGGCCGACCCGTGGTCGGGCCTGTGGTCGGGCCGACCATGACCCCGACCATGAGCTTCGTATCCCCATCGTGACCGTGGTCGGCCTCTCGTGGTCGGTGGTCGGGTCGGGGTCGCCGGGTTTTCTCAAGGTCAGCAATCACACGTTCTGACCTGGGAGTTTGACCATGTCTCCTGGCAAGCAGGCCTCAGGCAGCGAGGCCGCTGCTCCGATGGCCGCGGGTGTCGCACTGGACCAGATGCGGCGCCGCGTACGCCTTTCGGGCCTGGCCGTCCTGACCTCCATCGCGACCGGCCCCGTCGCCCTGGTCGTCGCTGTCACCTCCACGCCGACCGTCGTCGAGGCGGCCACACCGAACAAGCCCGCCGCCGTGCGCACCACGGCCAACGCCGCCGACCCGGGCGGCTATGCGCAGTTGTTCGTCGGCGCGTGGCTGCGCAGCAGCGCCGACGACGCCACGAGTGCGCAGGCCCGTATTGCGCAGTCGATGGCCCCGGACGTCGAACTGCCCGACCCGGCCGCGGGTGCGCAGTCGAAGCCTCAGTCCGTGACCGCGGTGCGCAGTGCACAGCGCGAGGGCGGCACCTGGTCGGTGACGGTGGCTGCGCAATACGCCGACGGCCGGGTGCGGTACTACGCCGTGCCGCTGGCCGCGGACCGCGCAGGCGCCTCGTTCGCTGTGACCGGTGCGCCCGGCGTGGTGGCCGGACCGGCCCGGGCCGAGGTGCCGACGTCGTCGTACGGCGTGACCGTCCCGGAGGGTGATCTGTCCTCCGCCGTCGGGGAGTTCCTTGCCGCGTATCTGACTGGCGCCGGGGAGGTGAGCCGCTACCTCGCGCCCGGCGTGAAGGTGCCGGCCGTTTCCCCCGCCCCGTACACGACGGTCACGGTGCAGCAGGTCCTCGCCGTCGAGGAGGCGGCGGCCGCCGAACAGGTGCCGGCCGACGGCACCGAGGTCCGCATCCTCGCGCAGGTGGAAGCCCGGGACGAGGGCGGGCGGTGGCCGCTGGCGTACGAGCTCGCTCTCAAGGCCCGCTCGGGCCGGTGGGAAGTCGCAGCGCTTCAGTCCGGGACCGTCCAGGCCGGGGGTGCCCGGTCATGAACACGGTGCACAGCGTGGTGCTCGCCGGGCAGTTGAGCGATCTCGGCGACTCGTGGATCACGATGTTCAAGGACTGGGCGACCAAGGGTCTGCAGGCCGGTCTGGTCTGCCTCGTGGTCGTCATCATGATCCAGAAGTTCTCCTTGAAGGCCGGGATCGGCGCGCTGCTGCTGATGATCATCGCGCTGGGTCTGTACAACTCGCGCAACGACCTGGCGAACATGTTCACCGACGAGGTGAAGAACCCGGCCAAGGGCGCGCCCGCCATGCCCGGCATGGTGCGCAGTACCGATCCCCTCGTCCGTGACCACTCCGCCGGCGCGGGAGGCCGGCTGTGAGCGCGGCCGCCCCGGTGCGGATGGGGCGCTTCTACACCTCCGCCCGCCGCCATCCCTGGGTGCTGGGCAAGGTCGCGGACTGGCGCATCCCCCTCGGCCCCTACACGCCTGCGCAGATCGCGGTCGCCGTCGGCGGCGGCTTCCTTCTGGTCAAGACCATGAGCTGGTGGTCGGGGATGGGCCCGGTGCCGATCGCGGCCTGGGTGCTGGCGATCTGGGCGGTGCGCCGAGCGAAGATCAAGGGCCGCGCTCCGATGCAGGCGGCCCTGGGCTGGGTGCTGCTCGGCTGGCAGCCGCGCGGCGGACGGATCGGCGGCCGGGCCGCCCGCGACCGCGCGCCCCGCGCGCTGCTCGGCGGCTTCACCATCGAGGAGGCGCAGGCGGTCGCTCCCGCCGCGGCCGCCGCACCCGCCCGTGCGCCGCAGCGGCCTGCCGGCCGGACACCGCGCCGGAGCCCCGCAGCACAGCGCCCGTCCGCTCGCCGGCGCCCGGCGCCGGCTGCTCCCGCGGCGCCGGTGCGGCCGGTGTCGGGTCTGCAGGAGCTGCGCGCGCTGGCCGAGCAGGGGGGTGTGCGGTGAGGGTACCGATCCGTCACATCGCCGGGCACCTGGTCTGGTCGACGCACGGCAGCGTGTGGGCCCTCTACCGGCTGCACCCCGGCCCGGATGAGCAGGGCCGCCGCGAGGAGACCGTCCAGGGCACGTACGTGCCGGCCGCGGTCCGCGACGAACAGCTCGCCAAGATCACACACCTGATCCGCTCTCTGTCCGGGTCGCCGCGTCTGTTCGGCATGTGTGCGCAGGTTGATCCGGGTGAGATCGCCCTGCGCATGATCGAGGGCATCGAGCCCGCCGAGACGGCGGACGGCGAAGGCCCGCATCCGTGGGTGGAAAACGTCGAAGCCACTTTGGATCTGCTGGACGGTCAGGAGATGCACCGCCGAACCCTGTGGCTGGCGGTGCCCCTTAAGACCGAGGCAGCCGGCCTGCAGGTGTCCGCGTCGCTCGGCGCGGCGTGGGCGGAGCTGGCTCCGACGTTGGGCATGCGGGCCGCGCCGGTGGCGCGCCGCGAGGTGAGCGCCTACCGCGAGCAGGCCTTGCGGGCGGAGGCCGCCCTCGCCGGCGGCATTGCCTTCCGCCCGGCCCGGCCCGCGGAAATCGTATGGATGATCCAGCACGCCCTGCACCGCGGCCTGGCCGAGCCGCTGCTGGCCCAGGCCGAGACCAGCGATCTGTACCGCGGGCAGATCCGGGAGGGCGTGCTGCGCTCCCCCAGCTACGCCGACCTCGGCCAGGTCCGCCTCCAGGAAGGCGGCATCGACCCCGCACTCGACGACGTCGACGACCTGGGGAGCGCCGGTCAGGTAACGCGGTCGGGCCGCAAGGCCTGGTGGCGGATCAAGACGGCCTCCCCGCTGCGGCGTCGCTGGCTGCAGGTCGAGTCCGACGCCGGAACGGGCTATCAGGCGCAGCTCGCGCTGGCCGAATGCCCGCCCGCCATCAGCCAGGACGCCGCCGACCTGTTCGCACAGCTGGAACTCCTGGACTTCCCCGTCGACTACACCGTCGACCTCACCCTCGTGCCCGCGGAGAAGGCGCGGGATCAGGTGCGGCGCAAGAAGAACGAGCTCATCGACCAGGCCGACCAGTACGACGCCCGCCCCACCGGCATGCCCGCCTCGCTGACCGAGGCCGCCCGTGATCTCGGCGAGCTGGACGCCCGGCTCTCGCGCACCAGCGTCGAGGTCGAGGTGCAGTCGGTGACCGTGCTGACCGTGTGGGGGCCGACCGCCGCGATCTGCGACGCGCGGGCCCGTGCGTTGGCGGCGCTGCTCGGCGGCGCGGACTACCGGGCCGTGCGCCCGGCCGGCCTGCAGGAGGCCCTGTTCACGCTCGGCCTGCCCGGCACGGTGCGGCCCGGTGTCATACGGGAGTTCACCCAGCATCAGGTGTCCGAGGACTGGGCGCTGTCCGGTGCCTTCACCGTGGGCGAGGTCGGCGACCCGAACGGCATGTTCCTCGGCATCGACCTGGACCGCGGCACCACCCGCCCCGTGATGATCAACGTCGCCGATGCGCCGAAGCAGGACGCGAGCGCGTCGATGGGGATCGTCGGGGATCTGGGCGCGGGCAAGAGCGTCCTGGAGAAGCTGATCGCTGAGGCGGTGTGGGCGCGCGGTGGCTGCGCGATCTGCATCGACCGCACCCCGGTACGCGAGTGGGCCACCTTCGCGCGTACGGCCGCGAAGGGCCGCTGCCAGATCATCGACGCCGCCCAGGCCGAGGTGTCGATCGACCCGCTGCGCATGTTCGACGGCCCCGAAGGCCGCCACTACGCCCTGTCCTACCTCACGCTGCAGCTCGGCATCGGCCCGATGAGCACAGGCGGTGAGGTCTTGCACCACGCGGTCGAGCAGGCCGCCGCCGGCGAGCAGCCGTCCATGCACCGTGTGCTGGAGGTGCTCGAGGAGATGGCCACAAGGGAGGCGGGCAAGCGGCAGGACGCGGCCGCCACCCTCGCCGGCCTCATCCGCGTGGTGGCCGGCAACCCGCTCGCGGCAATGGTGTTCGACCCGACGCTGCCGCCGGTCCGGCTGGACGCCTCCAGCGCCTCCGACATGATCGTGATTACGACCACGGGGCTGAAGCTGCCCCCGCAGGCGGCATTCGACAAGCCCGAAGTGCTGCACCAGCAGCCGCTGGAGGCGCTGATCGGCCGCGCGGTGCTCTACCTGATCGCCGCGATCGCCCGCCAGACAGCGTTCGAGGACCCCGAGCGGTTCACCGCGGTGGTCCTGGACGAGTTGTACTGGCTGACCAGCTCTGCCGAGGGCACCGCCCTGGTCCACGAGATCCTCCACGACGGCCGCAAGCACGGCGCCGGCCTGCTCGCCGGATCCCACGACGCCGAAGAACTCGGCCCCGACCGCGGCCTGATGGCCTACCGGGCACTCGCCCGCACCTCGAGCCGCGAACGCGCCCGCCGGGGCCTTGAGTTCGTCGGCCTCGACCCGAACGACCCCGAGCTGCTGCGGCTGGTGACCACCGGCCTGTCCCCCGTCGGTCAGAAAGGCCGCGAGGGCGAGTTCCTGCTGACCTGCCCCCGGCAGAACACCGGCCGCGTCAAGGTCGCCATCCCCGACATCCGGCGCATCAAGTCGTCCATCACCACCACCCCGGGACGCCGCACGAACCCTGCCCCGCACCCGGGTTCAGCCTCTGGGCCGCTCGCCGGTGAGGCCGTCGGTGCCCGTCCGAAGGAACACCTCTGATGACCTCTTCTTCCTGGGACCGCTCCTCCCGGAACGTCGCCGCGGCCACGAGCGTCCTCATGGTGATCGCCGTCGCCGCCGACGTGCTCGTCCTGGCCCTCGGGATGAGCATGCCGGAAGCGTGGTGGCCGCACACCGGGCAGGCCTTCGCCACCGACGCCCACTCCGCGCACCAGGACCCGTGCAACCTGATCGTGGGACCCGCCAAGGCGTACTGCGAGCGCGGCACCAAGAACTCCGCCTCCCGCCAGCACCACGGCGTTGCCGGTGCCGCGTGGCGGCTGGTGACCGCCGGCGCGGGTCTGGGCGCCCTCGTTGTGTGGCGGCGCCGCAGTGCCGCTGGGCAAAGGCGGCGCTGACAATGTGGCGTCCAGACCGCGGCACCCTCCGCTCGGCCGGCTTCGTGGCGCTGCTCACTGGCGTGTTCGTCATGGTCAACAGCCAGGTCGTGTACGCGGCGAGCAGCAACAGTGAGACCGGTGACCTGCTCGCCCCGCTGAACATCACCTCCTCCGAGGGGGTGGCGATCAATGGCTACGAGCTGAACGCCGAAGGCGGCTCCATCGTCAGCTTCAAGACCCAAGCCCTTGCCTTCGCCCTGTCCGGCCTGTTCACGCTGATCCGGCTGCTGGTGGGACTGGCCGGGTGGGCGATCGAGCTGGCCTTCCGGTTCCCGCTGCTGAAGATCCTGATCCGTCCAGCTCAGAAGGTCGCCGACACCTACGACAACGTGGTCGTCGACACCCTCGGCATCAAGGGCCTATTGCTGGCCTGGGCGTTCGTGTTCGCCGGGTTCATGATTGTGCGCGGCCGCGTCGGCCGCGGCCTGGGCGAAATCTTCCTGACCCTGCTGATCGGCGCGTTCGCCGCCTCCGCGTTCGTCCGCCCCGACTACCTGCTCACCCAGAACGGCCCGCTGGGCCAGTCCCAGCAAGTGGCCGCCGAGGTCGCCCAGCGATCCGTCAATTCCTACGACTGGGGCGGCAAGCTCGCCAGCACAGACCCGTGCGCCGGCCTGGCCGGCAACGCCGAACTCAAGTGCCTTCAGCGCGAAGGCGAAGGGCCCGTCTCCGCGGCCGAGGTGGCCCGCCCCATCCAGGACTCGATCACCAACGCGCTGATCGTCAAGCCGTACATGCTGCTGCAGTACGGACGGATCCTCGACCCCGCCAAGACTGCCGACCGCAAGGCCTATGCCATCCATCTGAAGTGGATCACCGGCGGCTACAAGCCGGGCGCGACCACGGACAAGCAGAAGGACGCCTGCCGCCTGGTCCACGGTCCGGGCAAGAAGTACTGCGAGCGCAACGCCGCGGACGTCGTCCGCGGGAGCGACAAGCTGCCGTCCCTCACCCCTGGCGGCGAGTTGCTCGACGCCGCGAGCCCTGTGGTCAGCGAGGAGGACCAGGAGTTCGCCGCGTTCCTCGCCGACCTGAAGAAGGCCGGTCCGGTCGGCAAAGCCTGCGCCGACTACGCCGAGAAGCCCACCTGGTGGCGGGTCGGCGGCGCCGGGCTGCTGCTGGTTGCCGCGCTGTTCATCTGCGGCATGCTGCTGTCCTCCGCGATCGTTCTGCTCGGCACCCAGGGCATCTGCGCCGCCGCCGCGGCCGCCGGCGGCGTCACCTTCGTCGCCGGCATGCTGCCCGGCCCCGCACGCCAGTCGGTGTGGAAGTGGCTGTCCCTGTGGGGCATCGCGATCCTCGCACTGGTCGGGATCTGCGCGTTCGTCCCCTTCTTTGGCATCGCCGTCGACGCCACCATCACCAACGGCCCCGATTTGATGGTGGAGCGGATCCTGCTCATCGACGTGCTGGCCATCGCCGGGGCTGCCGGGCACCGCAGGCTGCTGACCGGCATCACCTCCTTCGGCCGGCGCATGGCCATGCGGATGCGCTACGCCAAGGTCGGCGGCACCCATATGCCCGGCGACACCTCCGAGCTCGGCGCTGCCCTCGCGATGAACTCCCCCGCCGCTCTGGGCGGTTACGGCGGCGGGCTGCGCGCCTTCACCGGCGGGGGTGGCCGGTTCGGGATGCTCGGCACCCGCCAGCGGCTGATGGGCGCTCTCACCTCCTTGGCCGACGGCGCGGGCATGCCGGTGGACACCGGCGGGCTGCTCGCCGACGCCACCGCCGAGGCCGGGCGCGGTCTTGCACCGCTCACCGCGGCGGCGGCCGTGGGCGGGCTGGGAGCGAGGCTCGGCGCGAAGGGGGCCCACTGGCTGCTGATCGGCCGCCGGCCGGACAGGGAGCAGTTGGCCAAGTGGCGCAAGCCCACCGCCGACGGCGACCCGCCGACGGGCGGTCCGTCCAACGGCGGAGATGGCGGTCCAGGCGGTGGGGGGCCGCGCAGGCCCGGCGGGCCGCCCGACCGGTACCGCAACGAGCAGGGTCAGGTCGTCGACCGCAACTCCGGTCAGGTGCTGCACGACCAGAACACCGACCGCACCCTGCTGTCGACGCGCGCCCACAACCGGCTGGTCCGCTTCCGCGGTTACCGCATCCTCAACCGGGGCGGCCGGGCCGCCTACGGGGCGACCGTTGGTCTGCCGGCAGGCGTCCGCCGGGCGCGGTCGGGCGGCTCGCGCTACTCCCAGGACGCCCGCCAGCAGGTGCGGGTGTGGGCCAACACCGTCCGCGAGGACGGCCGGGCCTGGGGCGACTCGGGACGACATGTGTCCCGTGTCCTGAGGGAGAACGCCGACGACCGCGGCGGGCCCGGCCCGTTCCGCAGCCGTCGCCTGCCGACCCGGGCGGCACCGGCCCAGGCCACCGGCCCGGCCGCTCCCCCGCGGCCTGCCAGGTCCGGCGGCCCCGCAGGCCGTACGGGGCCAGCCTCCGCACGGCCCAGCGCGCCGACGTATCCGGGCGGCGGCACCGCGGCACCAGCGCCCGCTCCGGCATCGCCTCCGCGGGTGGGAGGCAGTGCGCCGCGGCCTCCGGCGAGCGGAGCACGGGCCCGGCCGGTTCTTCCCGGAGGTGGGGGCGCGCAAAGTGCCGCGCGCGACGAGGCGCGGGCCCGGATGCAGGAGCTGATGCGACGGACCGCGCCCGACGCCGAGCGGCTGCGCCAGGAGCGGGCACGGCGGCAGCGCGAGGACGGTGAGGGCGAGTGAGGCAGTCCCGGCGCCGCCTGGGGCGGTGGGGGTGTGTGGTGGTGCTGTTGCTGTTCGCCGCCGTGTGCTGCGCCGCCCCCGTATCCAGCGCGATCAGCGCCGTCGTCGCACTGCAGACCGGCGCGACCGACGACGGCGGGATCGCCGAGGGCGGCACGGCCGCGGACATCCCGCCACGCATGCTCACCGCCTACAAGAAGGCCGTCCAGCTGGTGAGCCGGTATGTGCCCAAGTGCCAGGGCATGCGCTGGCCGATCCTCGCCGGCATCGCCAAAGTCGAGTCCAATCACGCCATCGGCCGGAACATCGCCGCAGGCGGGGACATCCGCCCCCGCATCTACGGGGTGCTCCTCAACGGCTCCGGGGCCGGCGGCAACACAACCGTCTTCCCGGACACCGACGGCGGCAAATGGGACGGCACCGCGCAGGGCGAACGGGCAGTCGGCCCCTTCCAGTTCCTGCCCTCTACGTGGGAGGGAATCGGCAAGGACGCGAACGGTGACAAGACCGCCGACCCGCACAACGCCGACGACGCCGCGCTCGGCGCCGCCATCTACCTCTGCGGAGGCGGCCGCGACCTGGCGAAGCGGTCCCAGCTCAAGACGGCGATCCTGCAGTACAACCACTCGAACGCGTACCTCTCCAACGTGCTGGGCTGGATCGACCAGTACACGGCGGCCACCAAGGACCCCGACCTGAAGAACATCTCGGGGAAGGTCCGCACCGTGCTCGAGGCAGCGCTCTCGCAGCGGGGCGTGCCCTACTCCTGGGGCGGCGGCAACGCCAAGGAGCCCAGCAAGGGCTTCTGCTGCTCACCGAGCGGGAAGAGCGGCGCGAACATCACCGGCTTCGACTGCTCGGGGCTGACCCTGTACGCGTACGCCAAGGCCGGCATCCGGCTGCCGCGCACCGCAGCCGCCCAGGCCTCCTCCGGCCAGCGAATCCCCGCCAGCCTCGGCAAGAGCGCACTCAAACCCGGGGACCTCGTCTTCTACGCCTACGCCCCCGGCCGCGATTCCACGATCTACCACGTCGGCATCTACCTCGGCAGCGGACAGATGGTCAACGCCGCCCGCCCCGGCACCGTCGTCCGCCTGGACGCGGTCGACGCAATGTCCGGCTACGCGGGAGGGGCCCGGCTGCTGTGACCACACCTTCGTGCAGGTTCCGAAAAGAGATGACGGTGTCCAAGTGATTTGTCGTCAACTTGTCGGTCGGCGCCCTCTTTTCGGTGGCTTTGACAGCAGTTCGAAGCCCCACTCGTCAACCAGCCACCACCGCGATCATGAACCGGATGTCCTACCGGCCTGCACCCGCGCCGACACGGGCCAGCACCAGGCCGGCCAACTCCTTGGGCGCCAGCTCGCCGTCCAGGAACACCGTGTCGCTGGGCAGGGTGTCGGCCGCGGCCATGCACGGTTTGATCCTGTCCTTGCACCAGCGCCGGACCCGCTCCTCCCGCTCGGGATCATCCGGGGCATGGATCCGACCGTCGATCCGCTTCTCCAAGACCTCTCTGGAGACCTTGAGGAAGAAGTGGTGAACGTCGATGCCTGCGTCCTTCAACACGCCGAAGATCTCACCGATATAGCCGGGGTTGACCAAGGTCATGGGAACCAGGACCGGACGGCGGTACTCCTCGACGAGCCCCACTGCCAAGTCGGCAACCTGTCGCCGCCACAGCCGAAGATCCTGGAAGTCGCTGGTCGGCACCTCCACGATCTCCCGCAGCACATAGCCGACCATCTCCGGGTCATAGACCAGTGCCCCGGGCCAGCGCGGACACAACTCGTCCACCAGCGTGCTCTTCCCGCTGCCGAACGCACCGTTCACCCAGACGATCAACGCGATTCTCCCCACCCCGGTGGCCACGCCCGCGCGTCGGGCCCGGATCAGCATGCCGCGCGGACTAGATGAGGCCAAACACCATTGCCAGATCATGCCCGAAAGATCGCCAAGTGGGGCCGAATCCCACTGCCGCACTGGGTCATCTCTCGTTGTCGAAGGCACCGCAGAGTCCCTGCGCCGCTCGAGAAACAGCGTCGTCCGACAAGCCAGATCGGAACCTACACCTTCGCCACGCTCGGCACGTCTACTGCTGATCACCACCGTGTTACTCGCCGCGGGCGGGGTGCTCCTGCTCGCCATGCCCCACGGTCAGGACCGGCCGGCCTCACCGAAAACCTCGGGCGTGGCCGCGCCGGCGACCCACCACCCAGCTGGCTCGCCCACCGGGCTCCGCGCGAGGCCGTCAACGGCTGGCGCCCCGACGGGTCCGGTCACCGCGTCCGCGCTGCCGCCGCACGGCGAAGGCACCGCCGGTGATCCGGCCATCCAGCAGGCGCTTAAGGACGCCTGGCCCGCGGACCTTCCCACCGGCGACGAGCAGCAGCTCCTGGCGGCTGGCCGCTCCGTGCTGCGCGCGGACGCCACCGGCATCGGTCGCGCCACGTGGCCCACGGTCTTCACCGCTCAAGGCGGGGCAGTGGCTCCGGCGTTCACCCGGTTTCGTATCCAGGCCGCGATCGCCCGCCGCGGCGGCGGACCCGACCGGACTGTGGTGCACCTGGTGTGGGCGGGCGCCGACCGCGGCGGCACCTACACCGACGGCCGCATCACCGACCTCCACTTCACCCGTACGACCTCGACGAAGGGAGCATCCACGTGGACTCCGCAGCCCCGTACCTGACCGACCGGGCCGATGAGACGGCGGCCGGTCAGGTACTCGGCCTGATCACAGGGCTCGTCAACGCCGCCGACTGGCTGTACGACCACTGGTATCTGCTCGCCCTGGCCGTCGCTGTGCCCTGGGGCGTGGGCGAAGCCGTGGTGCGTCGGCTCGCGGCGCGGGCCTCGGCCGAGCGGATGGCCCTGGAGCTCGTACCCAACCGGCACTTCGCTCCGAGCCTGGAGGAAATCTTCCGCCGCGGTGTGCAACTCGCCCGCGCCTCCACGTCCATGCCCTGGTGGGCGCCGCGAAGGTCGAAGGCGGTACAGATCCGGCTGCGCGCCGACGGCTCCAGCCCGCTGTGCTACCGCATCGAAGGGCCTGCCGGGGGCGAACGGCTGCTGTCCATCACCCCGTTCGGACCGAACGTGACCGTCAACCGGGCCCGGCCGATCCTGGATGAGCCCCGGACGCACACCGTGCGCGCCGAGTTCCTCCTGCGCGGCAAACTCACTTCCCCGCTGCGCGAGGTCCCGCTGGACCCCGACCCGCTCCAGCCGCTCGTGGACGCCGTGGCCGACCTGCGCGCCGAGCTCGGCGACCTCGCCGAGATACGGCTCGACATCCAGCGCGCCCCCAAGTGGGCACTGCGGGCCCGCCGCCTGCAGTTGATGAGCGCCGCGCGTCGTTCCGAGCGGCGGGAAGCACAGCGCGCAGCCCGCTGGCTGCGGCAGGACGCCAGCGGGATCGAGGACTCTCTGGGCTGGCAAATGCAACAGCTGCTCAGCAACAAGCCCGCAGGAGGCGCCGGGCGCAGGCTGGTCATGCCGCCGGTGCCGCGCCGGGTCGAGCCGGCCCAGGCGCTGGGCAAGCTCGCCGAGGACGACCACCTCGTACGGGTGCAGCTGCTCGTGATGTGCGCCTCGAACACCGAAGGCCGCGCGCAAGCGCGGCTCGCCCAACTCCAGGCCGCCTTCGACGTGTTCGGCGGCCGCTCCCGGTGGGCCATGCGCGGGTGGCGCCTGGGACCGTGGCGGGTGGGCGCTGACCACTGGCCCACGCGCCGCGGCTTCGAGCGCCGCTGGCAGCTGGGACACTGCCGGCCCCCGCGCGCGAACTGGGTCCGGCTGGAGGAGCTGACCGGCCTGCTCAAGCCCCCCACCACGCATTGCCGGCTACCGCTGCTCGCCGGAGACCTGCCGACCTTCGCCTTCGGTGAGCCGGAGTTGCTGCTGCAGGGCATCTACCGCGGACCGGACGGCCGGGAGCGCCTGGTCGCCACCTACGCGGCGGAGACACTGTTCGAGGTCGGGGTGGGCAAGGCGGGCGGCGGCAAGACGGAGCGGGCCCTGGCGCAGGCGATCGGCTGGGCACACGCCGGTGGCGGGCTGATGTTCCTCGACCCGCACCGCGACTCCTGGCCGCGCGCCACCACGTTCCTGGCGCACGAGACCCTCATGCAGCGGATCGCGCTGATCGACCTCAACGGGCTCGGCGCCTCCCCGCGGGTGAGTTCGTGGAATCCGCTCGGCATGCACCAGCGTCAGGCTGCGTACGAGGTCGTCGAGGCGGTCACCGACGCCTACGCCTCCGCGCTCGGCTGGGATGACGCGAACGCCCCGCGCGCGATCACGATCCTGACCGCCGCGCTGGCCGTCCTGGTGGCGGTCAACGAGGCCGCCTGCCAGGCCGGCCGCCCCGAGGACCAGACCACCATCTTCCACGTGCGGGCGCTGCTCACCGATGCCGCCTTCCGTACGGCGGCCCTCGCCGCGGTGGCGGGCCGGCTGGATGAGGAGACCCGCTCCTGGTGGCAGACGGTGTTCCCCACCTTGCCGGCCGACGCGTTCGCCGTGGTCCTCAACCCGATCGCCCGCCTCGCCGCCAACCCGGTCACCCGTGCGTTCCTCGGTCAGCCGGTCGGCGTCTACAACATCCGCGCGGCGATGGACCGTCGGATGATCGTGTGGGTGTGCCCGGGCGGCAACGGGCCCACCGACCGGCTGCTGACCGCGCTACTCGCCCGTGATCTGCTGCGCGCGGTTCGCTCCCGGCGCGACACCCCCGAGGACCAGCGGGTGCCGTTCCGCCCGTACTTCGATGAGCTGATCACGCTGACCGGTGCGGCCCCGGAGACCATCGCCGCCATGTTCGAGGACTTCCGCAAGTACAAGTGCCAGGTCCACGGCATGACACAGCTGCTGGCCCGCCTGCCCACCGCGGTGCGGCTGTCCTTGGTGCAGAACGCCTCCACGCTGGCCACCACCGCCGGGTCGAAGTCCGCGATCGCGCCGATCACCGCCGAGTGGGGCGACCAGCCCAGCCCCGACCGGGTCGCCACCATGGAACGCTTCGAGCACTACATCTCCCTGAGCGTGCACGGCCGCCGCATCGGGCCGGTGCAGTTGCGCGGCCCCCACCTCGATGAGGTCTTCGCCGCCCAGGCCCGCCCGCGGCAGGTCGACGCACTGGAGCAGGCCGCCCACACGAACGCCGGAGCGCTCCCCCTGGACCAGCTCACCACCCACGCCGCCGGCCAACTCGGCCGCGTCCAGGTCGAGCGGTGGTTCGGCTACCTGGCCCACCAGATGATCCGCCGCGGCGCACACAAGAACATCCAGGCACTGGAGGCCGACATCCGGGCATGGGTCAAAGACTGGAACGAAGACCCCAAGCCGTTCATCTGGACCAAGACAGCCAAAGAAATCCTCGACTCCCTCGCCCGATTCTGCCGACGGATCTCCGGCGCAGGACACTAGTAGGACTCCGTTAGGTCTTTCGGTCGGTCGTGTTCGGGAGCATGGTGGGTGTGTGGATGCACATGAAGTGAACCGGGCTCGGGCGAAGTTGGGGTTATTCGTGGCTGATGTGTTCGCGTCGGTGTCGCGCAAGGATCAGCGGGCGAAGGGTGACTGCTATCTGCGGGGGCTGATGCTGGACGGGCGGCGCAAGTCCATCCAGGCGATGGCGGAGCGGCTGCCGGACGGCAACGAGCAGAACCTGCAGCAGTTCGTGAACCAGTCGACCTGGGATCCGGTGTTGGTGCGGCGGCGGATCGCGGAGCGGATGGTGCCGCAGATCGGCCCGGATGCCTGGGCGGTCGATGACGTGTCGTTCCCCAAGGACGGGAAGATGTCGGTGGCGGTCGCCCCCCAGTACTGCGGGGCTTTGGGCAAGCAGGCCAACTGCCAGGTCGGGGTCTGAAAAGCGAGCGGCTCTGTCCCGTAATCGGTGGTAGCGAAGGGTGACGGCCGTCGTTGGCATGGTGTGCGCGACGTCAATGAGCTTGTGGGTGTGGTGTTTTCGGGCCTGTCGGCCCTCGTCGTCGAGGGTGTGACGGACGAGGGCGAGGTCATCCGGGTGTCGGCGCAGACCCGGGACGATCCGGTGCCGTGCCCGGTGTGCGGGCAGCCGACGGGGCGGGTGCATGGCTTCCACGGGCGGGTGGTCACGGACGTCCCGGTGGACGGACGGCGGGTCGTGGCGTCGGTGCGGGTCCGGCGTCTGGTCTGCCCGGTGCTCGACTGCCCGCGGCAGACGTTCCGCGAGCAGGTTCCCGGCGTCGTGGAGCGCTACCAGCGTCGCACCAACCGCCTGGCCGACCAACTCGGCTCCGTGGTCAAGGAGTTAGCGGGCCGGGCGGGCGCTCGCCTCTCCCGCGTGCTGGCTTGCGCGATCTCCCGCTCGACCGCCCTGCGCATGCTCATGCGCAGGGCGGTACCGCCGCTGCGCGTCCCGCGCGTGCTCGGCATCGATGACTTCGCCCTCAAGCGCCGGCACCGCTACGCCACCGTAATCATCGACGCCGAGACCGGCGAGCGGATCGACGTCCTGCCTGACCGCACCGCCCAGACCCTGGTCGCGTGGCTGCGCCAGCATCCCGGGGCCGAATACGTCTGCCGCGACGGCTCCGGCGCCTATGGCGAGGCGATCCGCCAGGCCCTCCCCGAAGCGGTGCAGGTCAGTCCACAGGTGGCACCTGTGGAGCAACCTGTGCGGCAAGGTCCTGGCCGAGGTCCGCTCCCACGCCGCCTGCTGGGCGACCGCTGTGAACCCCGCCCGGCTCGGGGGCGTACGCGAGCAGACCACCCGCGAGCGCTGGCAGCGGGTCCACAATCTGCTCGGCCAAGGTGTCGGCCTGCACGAATGCGCCCGCCGCCTCGATGTCGCCCTGAACACCGTCAAGCGGTACGCCCGCATGAAGGAGCCCACCGGCGACCGCCGCGCACCCCGCTACAAGCCCACGCTCGTCGACCCCTACCGCGACCACCTGCGCACCCGCCGCGCGGAAGACCCGGCAGTCCCCGTCCTCCAACTCTTCCGGGAGATCAAGGAGCTGGGATACACCGGCAGCCTCAACCTGCTCTACCGCTACATCACCCAGGGCCGCGCCGAGGGCGACAAGCCGGTCACCACCCCGAAGCGTTTCGCCCGCCTCCTGCTCACCCGCCCCGAGAACCTGCGCGACAAGGACACCGCATTACTGCGAGAACTCACCGACGCCTGCCCCGAGATGACCGAACTCGCCCGCCTCACCGGCGAGTTCGCTCAGCTGCTGACCCCAGCGGAGGGCAACGACGCCAAGCTCACCGACTGGATCACCACAGTCCGCGCCGCCGACGTGCCCCACCTGCACTCCTTCGCGAACGGCCTCGAACTCGACCGCGTCGCCGTCGACGCCGGACTCACCCTCCCGTACCACAACGGCCGCACCGAGGGCGTCAACACGCGAACCAAGCGGATCATGAGGCAGATGCACGGCCGAGCGGGGTTCCCCCTGCTCCGCCACCGCATCCTCCTCCAGTGATCACTACACAGCGCTACCACCGATTACGGGACAGAGCCGCTCGCTTTACAGACCCGAACAATCTGCCGGCCCCGGGTGCCGGCGAACAGCCCGTTCGCCTCCACGTCGACACCGGCATAGACGGTAGCGGGGATACGCTCGCCACAAGGCCGGTGGCCTTGCGGGCGTGGCTCAGTCGGGAGGCGACGTGGTGGCATCCAGGGTCCGGCGGAGTTCCTGGCGTGAGGTGATGCCGAGTTTGCGGTAGGCGCTCGTGAGGTGGATCTCGACCGTGCGGCGGGTGACGAAGAGGGCCTGGGCGATCTCCCGGTTCGTGCTGCCGTCGGCTGCCATGCGGGCGACCCGGAGCTCGCCTGCGGTGAGGGCGTCCGGGCCGGTCAGCACCGCGCGGCGGGGCCGGGCACCGGCCGCGACGAGTTCCTCGCCCGCGCGCCGGGCCAGGCCTCGGGCTCCGCACCGGGTCGCGAGGTCGAGCCCCTGGCGCAGCGGCTCCTGGGCGGCGGTCCGCCGGCCGGCCCGGCGCAGCGCGGAGCCGTAGTCGACGAGGGCGTGAGCGTGCTCCAGTTCGGCTGGTGATCCGTCGAGGAGCTCCACGGTCTCGTGGAGCGAGGCGATGGCTGCGGCGCCGCCCTCGATCCGCGCGGAAGTCCGCAGCGCGACGGAGACGGCCCGTGGCGCCCCAAACACGCGCGCAAGCGCGAGCTCCTCGGCGGCGAGTTCCCGGGCCTCTGCGACCTCGCCCAGCGCCAGGTGGGCCAGCGCGGCCGGGGAACGCCAGTACGCGAAGCCGGGGTTGGCGCACCCGGCGGCCACCAGGCCCGCACCACACGGCAGCAGGTCGGCAAGCGCCTCGCGAGGCCGGTTCTGGTGCAGCCGGAGCCTGCCGCGTGCCGTGTGGACGAAGTGCGCGATGAGCATGCTGAGCGGCTGGTCGCCGTCAACGCCCTGCTCGGTCAGAACGCGCTGCGCACCCTCCAGGTCGCCGCGGTCGACCAAGGCGTCCACCAGCACCGCGGCCGCGAGCGGCGTGTCCCCGGACTCTCCCAGCGCGAGCCCCAGCCCCGCCCGCGCGTCGGCCTCGGCCTCCGGCAGGCGCCCCGCGTAGAAGGCGGTGTGGGAGCGCAGCACGGACAGGTAGGCGAACGCCGCGATGTCGCCGCCCTTACGTGCCGCCTCGATACCGCGGTTGAGCAGGTCGAGGGCGGGCGGCAGGTGGTCGGCGATAGCAAGGGCCGCGCTGGCCAGGTTGACCAGGATCCACGGGTTCGCCGGGAGCGGTCCCGCAGCCGCCGCGGCCGCGAGCCGGGCCACCTCGGCGCTCGGCCTGTCGCCCGTCGCAGCGGCGCCGAACGCGAGCGCCGCTAGGGCGAGACGGCTGTCGTCGTCCGTGCCGAGGCGGGGCGCGAGCGCGCCCAACTGGCGCATCCAGGCCGCGGGCGGCTCCATCGCGGTGAGACGGCCCCAGGCGACGCTCACCAGGATGGGCAGGGGGACCTCGCCGTCAAGGGCCTCACTGGTGAGCCGGGCCTGTTCGAAGAGTTCCGTGGCCTGGTGCCCCTGACCGGTCATCACCATCAGGCGGCCGAGATCAATGGTGATCTCGATGCGCTCGGCCGGCTCGGGCGTGAAGTCGAGCGCCGCACGGAGGAGGTCCGCCGCCTCATCGGTCCGGTTGAGCATGCCCAGGGTCCGGCCGAGCTGTACGAGCAGTTCGGCGCGCCGGCCGGGTTCCGGCGGTTCCGCCAGGGCACGCTCCAGGCAGGCGGCCGCCGGTTCGGGGGCGCCGCGAACGAGGGCGCTGGCGGCCGCGGCGCGCAGATGGCCGATCATCCACGGATCACCGTCCGGTGTGGCCGCGAGCAGGTGCGGGACGAGCAGATCGGACGGCACGGCGTCCGCCGCCAGCATCCGTGCCGCCTCTTTGTGCGCGACCGCCCGGACGGTTTCGCTGGAGTCTCCGTAGACCGCGGCGCGCACCAGGGGGTGCGCGAACTCGATCGGCGGGCCAGCGGCGACGAGCCCGTCGTGCACCAGCGCGTCGACGAGTTCGGCAGCCTGCCGCAGATCGAGCCCTGCCAGGGCCGCCACGTGACGCAGCTCGGCGGCGGGTCCGAGTACGGCGACGCTGCGGGCCAGTCGTACGGCGTCGGGGCCGAGCCGGGCGAGCCGGGTGAGCACGGCGCGGGTGAGGGTCTCGGGGCGCAGCGCGTCGATCCGGTGAGCCTCGGTGGCAACCGGGCGCACCCCGTCGGCACGGAGGCTGACGATCGCCTCGCTGAGCAGGAACGGGTTGCCGCCGGTCGCCCGCGCGCAGGCCTGGCAGAACGGGTCCTCCGCGTCGGACGACAGCTCCCGCCGGATCAGCGTGCCGACGGCGCCCTCGCTGAGCGGCTCCAGCCGCACGGTCTCGGGGCGGACTCCGCTCAGCGCGCGGTCCACCGGGTCGGCCTGCCCGGGCGGTGTCGGCCGCGCGGCGAGGACGAGCAGCACCGGCAACTCGCCAATCCGGCGCGTCAGATGGGACAGGAACCGCAGCGAGGCCTCGTCACACCAGTGCGCGTCGTCGACCGCGAGGAGCACCGGTCCACGCTCGGCCAGGTTGGAGCACAGCCAGTACAGGCCGTGCACGACGGCACCCATGGCCGCCGCGTCCTGGCCGGCCGGCGCCGCGCCGAAGACGGGTGCGGCCAGGCCGGCCGCGCCGGACAGGAGCTCCGCGCGGGTGTCGGCCGGCTCGGCGCGCAGGCGCGGCTCGAACAGCTGCCGCACGATCGCGAACGCAAGGTCGCGTTCGAGTTCGCCGCCGCGTGCCGTGAGCGGGATCACCGCCTGCCCGACGGCACGCTCCCGCACCGCCGTCAGCAGGGCCGTCTTGCCGATACCCGCCGTGCCCTCCACCAGCAGGGTGGCGCCCTCTCCTGCCCGTGCCCCGGTCAACAGCGCGTCGGCGCGGCGCAGTTCGCGCTCGCGCTCCATCAGGTTCATCGGTCGGACCGCCCGGCGCGGGATAAGACTTCGGTGGCCACCACGATGCGTCCTCTCGGCAGGCGCCACATCCTGCCGCTATGGATTCCCGCACCGGCGGCGGCCTACGCCGCGCGATCGTCGACTTCACATCCGACACGGATCCAGTGTCGGGCCGCGTCATCACTGGGGACGACGAACAGGAGTTCAGCGGCTGGATGGAACTCGTCCAGATCCTCGATCAGGTACGGACGACAACGGAGCACGGGGACAAGGGGGCAGTCGGATGACGCGATCGCGTTCGATCCGCATGCACATCACGCTGGCGGCGCTGGCCGGCGTTCTTCTTCTGCTGGGGGGCTTCTTCATCGCGCGTACGGCGGCGACCGGCAGCGATTCCTCCACCGGCGGCGGTGCCGTGCCGGATGTGGCCGGGTCGGGGGTGGCATCGGGCGGCCAGGGGAGCGGCGGCACCTCGGGTGAGGGGTCGGCCGCGAACGGAGGGGGCGAGGGCGGCTCCGGTGGAGGCGGAGGCGGAGGCGGATCACCGACTCCCGACAAGAGCGGTGGGCAGCCGGGCTCGATCAGGGTCGGGGGCGCGACGTTCGACAATTCCTATCCGATATACAACTTTCCGAACTTCTCGGCCGGGGCGGACGACAACGGCAACCCGATACCAGGCGGCCGCGGCTGCTTTGCCCCCGCCAATCCGTCGACCAGTGTTCAGCTGACGGTCAAGGAGGTCGGGCTGGTCAACGCGGTGAACGCCAGCCTGACCAACGGCTGCGACGACGACCTCCCCGACAACCTGTCGCAGGACTGCTCCTCAGGCACGGTGCTGAAACCCGCCTCCGGTAACGGCTGCGGCCTGTGGGTCGAGAGCGTCACACCTGCATACGGCCACGCCACCGTCTACGTCAGCGTGGAGGCCACCTGCACCTCACGCACCGGCTGGCCCTGTTCCAGCCCGGACCTCGCCCCCTACTCCCCCTCGCCGCAGCACCCGATCGTGGTGCGGACGACATTGACGAACAACGTCTACCTCGGCAGCCCGTCCGAGGATGGCAGCTCGGAAGAGTCACCGTCCCCGTCACCCACCGTGAACACCTCCCCGCCCTCCCAGGAGCCCTCCACCCCCACGGACACCGGAACATGAGCACCCCCGCCTCCCCCGGCGGCCAGCTCCTGGAACGCACCCGTGCCGTCGTCAACGTCCTCGGCCCCGCCACGGTCGTGACCTCGCTGCTCTTCTATTTCGGCTACGTGGCGACAACCGCCCGCTTCCGCTACTTTGGCGTCTACCTCACGCTGATGAACCAGTCGCTCCAGGAAATGCTGCTGTACGGCGTGGAGGCCGTGTATCCGCCTCTCATCGCGGTCTCGGTGATCGGCCTCCTCGCCCTCGCCGCCCATGCGGGCGTCCGTTGGCTGCTGCTGTCTGAGGACCGGGACGACATCACCGGCTGGGTGGGCGCGTTCGTCGCCCTGCTCGGCTGTCTCGCGCTCGCCCGGGGCTTCGTCGGGATCCTGGTGCCGGGCATCGCCCGTACCGAGGCCATCGCGACGACCCCGCTATGTCTGAGCGCCGGAGCCGCGGGGCTGGCCTACGGCTGCTGGCTGCTGCGCCGGGTCGTGATCCGCCGGGGCCGGCGGCGGCGCCGTGACCTCCCCGAGGACGCGGATCTCCCCGCGCCCGTGCTCGTGGTGGACTGGCTCGCCTCGCCCACGGTCGTACGGCTGTGCAGATACGCGATGGCCTGGGTCACGTTGCTCATCGTGGCGAGCGCGTTTTGGACGGCCAACAGCTTCGCCGCCGCATATGGCCTCGGCAGGGCTATGGACGACGCCGACTCGCTGCCCGGCCGGCCCGAGGTGATCCTCTACACCAAGGAGCCGCTGCACGACCTCCCTGTCGGCGCCGACGGCACGAAGTTGCCGCAGAGCAGCGGGAGTTCGCTCCGCTACCGCTACCAGGGGCTGCGGCTCCTCGCCCAGGCGAACGGCCGGCTCTTCCTGGTGCCCGCGCACTGGACTACACCCGGCGGACGTACCCTGGTCGTCCCCTACGACAGCACCGTGCACCTCGAACTCGTGCCGTCCTGAACCTTCCGCGCCGTGTTAACCAGGCCCAGGAGGTTGTGGCCGGTCGGCGTCAGCGGGCGGCGGGTGTGGCCTTCCGAGAGCCTCCTTCGAGCTTCCACAGCAGGGCATCGTGGGCGGACTGCAGGTAAAAGTGAAGGTGGGCCTTGGGGGCCCCGAAGAGCGCTGCTGCGGAAGCCCCTCGGACGCAGCCAACACCAGCGCAGCAAGCCAACCCACGGGCCGCGTACTCGCCGCCTCCCCAGAACGCCCGCTCGCCCCGAGGGAGAGGGGGGTGGATCAAGGGAACGGTCAAGTGGTTCAACGCGGAGAAGGGGTACGGCTTCATCGTAGTCGAGGGCGGCACAGACGTCTTCGTTCACCACACTGCTCTCGGAGACGGAATCAGGACACTGGAGGAAGGCGAACCAGTCTGGTTCCGTCTGAACATGCGCAAGCCCAGGAGCAGCAAGAAAGAACCTGTTGAGGTCGTCAAGGTGCTGCGTGGGCTCTGACACCTGCCACATGAGCACGGTCGCGGTCATGCTGCTGGCCTGGAGCAGGGGTTGCCTTCGTGCCGAATGCTTCCTCGACTTCGAGATGGCATCGGCGTTCGACGCCTGAACCGTCCGCTTGCCCGCCAACCGCGCGGTCACGTGTACAGCCGCATGGACCGCCTCACCCTCACCGACTCCCGCGCCCTTAGCCCCTCCAGATCCGTGGCCTCGAGCAGATTCCGTCCGTCCGTGACCCAGCCGGGTCCCCTCTTCCCGCTGAGTTGCGTCAACGCCTCATCGAGAGCGATCGAGTTGGCGAACTCCTTCCGCCACAGTTCACCCAGCTCATCAATCTCTCCGGGCTGGAACTCCCTCACACGCCCCCGCGCGACAGGGAGCAGCCTCACCTGGACCTGTGTCAACTGCTCCGTCTGAAGGGCGATCTCCTCGAGGATCGCCGCACTCGTGTCCGTCCCGGTTAGCAGCGGAGCCCACCTGGCCATGATCACGCGGAACCCGTGAGAGCATCCCCGCAGAAGGTCGTATGCCGTCTGGACCCACTCCGGATCGGCGGCGAGCACGCTGATCCTGGATGCCGTCCCAGGCGGCACCGCCACCTCATTTATGACGTCGTTCTCCTTGACCTCGGCAAGATCATGGCGAGCCAGAATCGCCCTGATCCGGTCTGCCGATTCAGGGTCGAGGCCTCAATGAAGTGGCCAGCGTTCAACACGAACCACATCACCCGCCGCTGAGCAAGAGGTGCCCGAGCCAACGCCCCGCAGGCCACGAGTATGACCAATCGCAGCCGAGCCTCGTCGCGCCGCGCGATCCACTCCTCGACGAGCGTCGCGCCGAGAGCCAGAAAGAGCAGCGAGGAAAGTGAACCGGCAAGAAAGGCATGCTGGTTCCAAAACCTCCGAAGGCTCCGTCAACGCGCACCTCACCACGGTCTGCGAGTTCCTGCGCTGCTGTGCTGCTCAGGGCCGCATCCCGCAAGAGGTGGCCGATCGTCTGGTCGAGCCCCGCTTCCTTCGCTACGCCCCGGCTGGATACCACCGCGGCGAGAATGGCGAGCACCAGCGAGTCCGGGCCCGAATACTCAAGGCCCCGGAGATCGAGAAGCCTCCAGCCACACTGACCGCCGAGCCAGGGCTTCGGCGTAGTCGCGGGTTGAGCGGGTTGTCCTGATGCGGGCCCGGAATGTAGGGCAGGCACGAGCTTCCAAGATCATGTGGGTGTCGAGTCCAGTGACCCCTACGGAAGTCCGTGCCTGCCGTCGTATCTTCTCCGGTCCCGCCTGTCCTTGACCAACTCTGCGATCAGCCTGACGCCGGCGAGGACGAATTGCCCGGGCTGCTGGCCCGGTTGGCCGAGGTTCCCGACCCCCGCACGCCGCGCGGCGTGCGCCATGGCCTGGTGTACGTGCTGGCACTGGCGGCCTGCGCAGTGCTGACCGGCGCGACGTCGCTGTTGGCGATCAGCGAGTGGGCCGCCGATGCGCCACCGGCGGTCCTGGACCGTCTCGGCGCGCGCCGTTGCCCGCTGAGCGGCACCCGGCCGGTGCCGTGCGAGACGACCATCCGCCGTGCCCTGGCCCGCCTCGATGCCGATGCACTCGACCGGGCGGTGGGCGCGTGGCTGGCCGACCGCCGCATCCAGCCCGGCCCGAAGGCCAGGCGGGCGGTGGCAGTGGACGGCAAGAGCCCGCGCGGTGCCGCCAGGGCCGGCGGCCGCAAAATCCACCTGCTGGCCGCACTCGACCACACCAGCCGCCTGGTCCTCGCCCAGCTGGACGTCGGGGACAAGACGAACGAGATCACCTGCTTCCAACCCCTGCTGGACGCCCTCGCCGATCTTGCCGACACCGTTGTGACCAGCGACGCCATGCACACTCAGCGCGAGCACGCCGAGTACCTCGCCAGCCGCGACGCCCACTACATCGTGATCGTCAAAGGGAATCAGAAGAAGCTCCGCAAGCAGCTCAAGGCCCTTCCCTGGCAGCAGATCCCGCTCCAGAGCCGCACCCGCGAGAGCGGTCACGGCCGCGGAGAGATCCGCCGCATCAAGGTGTGCACGGTGAACAACCTGCCTTTCCCCGGCGCCCGCCAGGCCGTCCAACTCAAACGGCGTCGCGTGGACCGCAAGAACGGCAAGGTCACCATCAAGACCGTCTACGCGGTCACCAGCCTGAGCGCCGAGCAGGCCACACCCGCTCAGCTCGCGCACATGATCCGCTCGCACTGGCAGATCGAAGCCCTGCACCACGTGAGGGACACCACCTTCGCCGAGGACGCCTCACAGCTTCGGACCGGCAGCGCGCCCCGCACCATGGCGACCTGGCGCAACCTCGCCATCGGCGCCTTACGCATCGCCGGCACCCACAACATCACCGCTGCACTCCGCGCCAACTCCCGCGACCCGAAACGCCCACTCGCACTATTCGGCCTCACGTGATCACGAACCGGACATCACGCGACTACGCCGAAGCCCTGCATCAGGACAACCCGCTCAACCCGCGACCACGCCGAAGCCCTGAGCTACACGTTGGGCTCATCACCCATTTCGGCAAGGCGGCGCATTAGATTCTTTGTCTTTGGGTGGCCCTTACCCAAGACACGCACATAGTCAGCAATCAGGCCCTCTAGCATCATGCGAACATTTCCCCTGTCTCCAGCCCTCTCGTATATGTTCGCCAGCTCCAATCGAGCTGTCATTGCTACCGGATAATCAGGGTTGATCGTATGCCGGTAGTCGGCAGCGGCCATTGTTCCAAGCTCGATGGCACGATCATGGTTTCCCAGAAGCGAGTATGCGTGGGCCAAGCTCAGTCGGGTCGCGATGGTGTCCGGGTGATTGCTACCCAATAGTCGGGTACGAGATTCCAGGTTTCGCTCATGCAACATGATTGCAGTATCATAATCATCCAGACATGAGGCGGCTGTCGCCATCCCGTGCCTTGAGCTGTGCGTGTATGGGTGCTCTTCCCCGTGCATGCGCAGACAGTCATCGAAGTTCTTTTGGTAAAGATCCTTTGCCTCATTGTATCGCCTGGTAGTCATATAGGCGTTCGCCAAGGAGTTGGCTGCCCTGCGAACAGCAGAATCTGCTGTTCGCAGGGCAGCCAACCGATTGGCCAATGCGCTCTCCATCAACTCCACCCCCTCGTCGAAATCTCCGGCTGCCAAACAGGCATTGCCGAGTCGCTCTTGAACATCCACTGCTCGAGGAAACGACGTTCCGGGGGCATTCATCGAAGCTGTGTGGGCGCGACGGAGCCATACCATCGCCTCCGTTTCATATCCATAAATTATAAGGAATTCAGATGCGAAGCAGAGCAGCCTCACGGTAAGGTTGTCCGTCTGGTTGGGCGAAGTCCATTGGAGCAGCGCGCGAATGTGGGGAGCGATGCGGTGCCAGGTTGGCCAGGCGTCCGGGGCTTCCGGTGCCGTCGGGAGCATCTTGGCGAGCAGTGCTGCGGCTCCGGCGCGGCCCTGCTCTATGGCGGGTGCCTGACGATGCGGGTCCGCCGGATCGGGAGTACGTGTGACGGCTTGCACGAGACGGTGGACGGTAATGGAGTCAGCATGAATATCGATCATGCTGTACGCGGCGAGGTCGCTGAGGGCCTCATGCACACTGACGGTGTCGAACGAGGCAAAAAGCTCGCGGGGGATATCTCTCGGCGCCAACCAGGCCAGAACGCGTAGAACAGTCACGGCGACCGGGTTCGCGGCGAGGCGGTCGAGGGTTATGCGCCAGACACGGGCGACAGCATGATCGGGTGCGGCACCATGGGCGGCCCGGTCGTAGATAGCGGCTGGGGAGGAACGGAGCAACGCAAGGTAATCCGCAGGGGAAATCCGGTTCTGGTACAGGTAGGCGGCAGCCTGTTCAACGGCGAGAGGCAGGAAGCCGAGTTCGTCGCACAAGTCCCCGGCGAGATCGGTGCAATCCGTGCCGGCGATTGAAGTCAAGAGATCAACCGCTTCTTCCGGAGAAAATTCGCGCAACCGGAAGCTCTTTGCCAGTTGGTGCCAGCCATGGGCGTAGCGGCTGGTGATCAAAAACCGGCCATTTCCGCAGCAGGCGATCAGCTGCTGAATCTTTGCTGGTTCCGCCACGTTGTCGAGGACGATCAGCCAACCGGAGTGACTCGCCAGCCATTGGATCGCCCACCGGGAGGAAACGGTTGGACTCTCTGCTGCTAGGCCCGGCTGCAGGGCCGCGGCAAGGTCAGCGAGACCCTCCTCCAGAGAACTCGGGCTATCTGCGGTAACCCACCATGTGACGGTGGGCTTGGTCAGGTTCCGTTCGGCCCAGTGTGCAGCAAGCGCGCTCTTGCCGATACCGCCCAGTCCGTGCACTACTGCTGCTCCGGATGCTTCGAGCAGTTGGTCGAGATTACTCAATGCATCCTCTCGGCCGACGAAGGACCGGACTCTAACAGGTAAGAACGTCACTGGTTCCGTCACGTCGACGGAATGCGCTTCTCGGACCGGCTGATCCGCGTAGTGCAAATGCACTTCAGTACGCGGATTGATGATCTTGTTGCCCGCTATCGATCCCGTTCCCGAAGCCTCGACGTGGCGGCGTCGGCCCGGTCCGATCACGGCGCGGCACTATCGTTGCGGACGTCGGTGCGTGCACCGGTAATGCCGCCGTCTGCCGCGATCGCACCGCGCCCTGGGGCGCTCACTCCAGGCGGTATGGCGCCTGGGCTCGGATTTCCCGGACTGCTTGACGAGCCGCGGACTTTGGTGGCGACGTTACGCATGGCACCACCCGAGGCGATCGCCCCGTCCCCGGAAGCCGACACGCGCTTCGCTCGGTTGTTCGGCGCGACGGTCAGCCACCACTGAATGCCAGCGCCTAGGACGACCAGAACGACGATGCACACCCACCAGGCCAACGCCCAGTGCTGAGTGAGCAGTCCCGTGACGATGTTCACCGCCGCAGCCAAGACCACAGTTCCGGCTGCGGCAGCTCCACGTTTCGTTCCCGAACTCATTGGCATTTGCAACTCCTTGCGGCAGATCGATTCTGTGTGAAGCTGTTTCCTTATGTCCTTTTTCGAATCCCCGTGTCCGACGAGACGCGGATTACTTCCGAACTTGGCATTCCGTTTTCCGTGTCGCGGGTAACAGGTGGTCCACCTGGAGAAGTATGGACATGCGGAGCGTACGGGAGCCATAAGGGAAGACACCAGGTTTCATGTCAAGTTATCCACCCTGGAGCCCTCTTGTAACGGATTTTTAGGGCGTGTAGATCTTTAACCCGCGGCTTCCCGTTCGGCCGGGGCTTCGTCGTAGTCGGCTGAAAATCCGTTTTGTAATCATGCGAGGCCGAGCAGCGCGAGAGTCCAGCGGGCGTCACGCGCGTTGTGGCGGAGGGCGGCGGCGATGTTCTTGACACCGCCCAGCCTGAGGGCGCCTATGACGACGTTGCACCAGGTCGCCATGGCCCGGGGAGCAGGGCTTCGGCGTAGTCGGATGTCCCCTGTCGGCGTGCACCCAGGCGTGCTCAGGCAGGTACACGGCTACGTACCCAGCCTCCGCAGGCAACATACGGGCTGCGCCCGCCTGTTGACGCAGCCTGCTCGCTCCAAGAGCAAGACGGCCGCGCTGTGGCCGACCCGTGTTCATGCCACCGGCCACACGGGGCAATCGCTTCCGCTTCTCCAGCCACGCTCCGCGCAGCCCTGACTCAGCAACAGGAGAGAGGATGGCACGTGACAGTCCAGGTCGAGCGACGTGCTGCAGCTGCTGTGCCAACATGAGTGGCCATGATCAAGACGCAGACGGTTGCCGAGGAGCCAGCGTGAGACGCAGCATCGGATTGGCGGTCCCCCTGGCGGCTCTGGCGCTGCTGACCGCGTGCGGAGGTTACACGCAAGACATTTGCACCCTGATCGACACGCCCGCCGGGATCCGGGTCGCTGTCCACCCGGAACTGGCGAACAGCGTGGCCGACGCGACCCTCACAGCCTGCTGGGACGGCACATGCCGGAAGCGCACGCTGCAGCTGGACACCTGGCCGGAAGAACCGGCGACCCCAGGAAACCCCGTAATGACCACGGAATCCGCTACCGCCACAGAACCCCCGGCAGCGAGGGCCCCGCAAAACCCCGAGCCTTCTCTCCCCTGGCCTGGCTTCGTGGTCATACGGGACCTCCCATCAAGTAAGCCGATACAGGTCACGCTGGTATTCAAGAACCAGCGGGGCGCCACCGTGCTCGACCGACAGATCAGTACCACCACCCCGCAGCCCACCTATTCCAACGGCCGCAACTGCTCGCCGGACGGCTCCCAGGTGCGCCTGACGGTCACCAGAGAGGGCACGCTGATCCCCCGCTGACCGTCCGCGCCCCAACGGAAGTGGGCAGGCGAGGCGTTCAGTGGCGTCTCCAGGACGTGGGAGCCGCCGTTCTGGGCGGGGCCGGCTATCGGATGGCCCCAGCACTCCGGCGTCCAGCCTGCTGGGTACGTTTCCGTGTACTGAGCTGGGTACTTTCACGCGAACGCCGACACCGAGGAACTTGGCAGCCTTGCGGACGATCTCAAGCTCGGTTTCCAACTCACGGATCCGTCGACGCGCTGCACGCAGCTCTGCGGACTCCTCCGAGATCCTGCCAGGCCGTCGGCCGCTATCGATGTCGTCCTGGCGCAACCACTTCGACAACGTGACCGGATGGATGCCGAGTTCAACGGCGGTCTGCTTCTGTTCTTTCCCTGCCCGAACCAGCGCGATGGCACGGGCGCGGAACTCAGCGGGGTAGGCGCGGGGCATGCCGGCAGCCTTTCGTGAAGGCCGTCAGTTAGCCACCAGAACTGGAACTTGAGAGGTGGGGCACGTCAAGATGTCACCCAATCGTGCATCAGACCCGCACGGACAGCACACGCTGAAGGCGCAACCCTGCCCATGGTGCATCCCCTGCACCCTGTGTGCCGGCGGAGCAGGGTTGCCGGCCATCGGGGGACGAGGTGGAGGAGCATGGTGACGGCCTGTCAGGGAATGCGTGCCACTCCGGCGTAGATACCGCTGCCCTCGGGCGCGGGTGCGGGGACCGTCTTGAACCACTGGGGGGCGGTGACCAGGCCTGGGTCGAGAAGGTCCAGGCCGTCGAAGAAGCGGGTCACTTCCGGGCGGGTGCGGAAGCCGAGGCGGATGCCGCCCTTGGCGTATTCGGCGGTGACCTGTTCGGCCAGTTCCGGGTAGAGGTCGCTGGCGGCGTGCGACAGCACGAGGTGACTGCCTGGTGGCAGGGTGGCGACCAGGTTGCGGACGATGCCGTGGGCGTCCTGCTCGTCGGTGATGAAGTGCATCAGTGCGATCAGGGACAGTGCGATCGGGCGGTTGAAGTCCAGTACGGCACGGGCGCGTTCGAGGATGGAGTTCGGCTGCCGTACGTCGGCCTCGATGTAGTCCGTGACCCCTTCGGGATGGCTGATCAGCAGGGCTTCCGCATGCCGCAGCACGATCGGGTCGTTGTCGGTATAGACGACCTTCGCCGTCGGCGTGATCTGTTGGACGACCTGGTGCAGATTCGGCCGGGTGGGGATGCCGGTGCCGATGTCGAGGAACTGATCGATGCCCTGTGTGGCGAGCCAGGCGGCCGCCCGGTGCATGAACTGACGGTTCTGCCGGGCCGCGTCACGTGCTTCGGGCGGTAGCTTCTCGCCCACTGCCTCGTCGACGGGGTAGTTGTCCTTGCCGCCCAGGAGCCAGTCATAGACCCTGGCGGGTTGCGCCGTGTCCGTGTTGAAACGCGAGGGGCTGGGTATG
Source organism: Streptomyces sp. NPDC029292 (assembly GCF_055569295.1). NCBI lineage: Bacteria > Bacillati > Actinomycetota > Actinomycetes > Kitasatosporales > Streptomycetaceae > Streptomyces > Streptomyces sp. NPDC029292. Next base: position 5,144 of record NZ_JBVHXR010000036.1, on the reverse strand, counting down.
TCGGGCGTCATGACGGGCTCCAGCGCGCGAGGCGATCAGGGGTGTTTTCCGATCACCGTAGTCTGGCACAGCATCTCACCTGCCCGTAATGGAAGTTGACGGTTGCCGGACCTGTGATCGCTTGTCACAAACGGTGCGGGCGGCTTCCGGCGAGGCCCGGTCGGGATGGCCCGCTGCTCGCAGCGGGTCGCAGAAGTGGCAGCGGTACTGATTTCACGGCAGCTTCGGGAGAACTGGTTCGATCAGGAAGCGACCGTAGCGTTGAGTCCGTAGTCCAGCTCTGCACCATCGACCAGCACCGCCTCGACCGTGCGCGTACTGGGGTCGATGTCGGCCACGATCCCGTCCCCGGCGTAGCGGGGGTAACCCGTCTCGCCTGTTTCGCCAGTCGCCTGGACGACTGCCGATCGCACAGCTGAGTCTTCCGGGGAAGCACCGTCTGAGTCCTCGACGTGTTCGGGGACCAGCAAGATAGTGAAGCGCTGCGGCTCGGTAGTCATGCCTCGATATCTAAGTGCCTTTCCCACCGGCCGTGGGATAGGCGCACGGTAGGTCGCAGACTGGCTTAGAACTCCTAACGAAATGATCTTCGAGGTGGTTGGATCACTCCGGGACTGATGATCCGGGGGTGCTGGATGGCGCGGCCGAAGCCGTGGGATGTCGATGATGGGCTGTGGGCGGTGATCGAGCCGTTGCTGCCGAGGGTGGAGCGTCGGAGACGGCATCCTGGGCGCAAGCGGCATCCGGACCGGCTGGTGTTCCAGGGCATCATGTTCGTGCTGCATACCGGGATTGCCTGGGAGCACCTGCCGCAGGAACTCGGCTTCGGCTCGGGTATGACCTGCTGGAGGCGCCTGGCCGAATGGACCGAGGCCGGCGTGTGGCCCCGGCTGCACCAGACTCTTCTGAGCAAGCTGCGCGGCGCGAACGCCCTGGACTTCTCCCGGGCAGCGGTCGACGGCTCGCACATCCGGGCGCTAAAGGGGGCTCCAAGACCGGACGAAGTCCTGTTGACCGGGGCAGGACGGGCAGCAAGCATCATCTGATCACCGATGCCACCGGCTTCCCGCTTGCTGTCACCTTGACCGGCGGCAACCGCCCCGATGTCACCCAACTGATCCTGCTACTCGAAGCCGTGCCGCCCATACGCGGCAAGCGTGGCCGACCCAGGCGCCGACCGGACAGCGTGCTCGGTGACCGCGGCTACGACCACGACAAGTACCGCCGCTGTGGCAGGTCATCCAACCCGCGGCGGGAAGTGCAGTCATGCTCCGGAACACGGCGACCCGCCTCTGCCTCTACCAGACGACTCAGCGGTGGACCATCGGCTGAGCGACCGGCACCTCACCGGGGGACGACGTCATACGTCGACGAGACGGCTCAGGTGGGAAAGGTGATGAGGATCCCTGAATTTGGGTCTGGTCGGTATTTCGTGACGGTCACGATCGCGTAGCCCTCGCCATCTGTGAATTGTCACGATATGCCCCATGGGGAAGTTGATGGACTTCCCCATGGGCTCCCGAACGCGCCTCCGTGGTTTTCCGGTGCTAGCGTCGCGGCGGCGCACACTCAGGGCCATCCGACAGATGCAGCCCTGGTCCGTTGGTGTCGGTCAGTAGCCGATGGTGAAGCGGCGTTGAACGAAGCGCGGCAGTTCGACCTCGTCGACCAGGGCGACGGCGGAGTCCTCCATAGAGACACGGCTGCGCCCTTCCGCGTCGAGTACCGGCTGATCGCCACCGATTCGGAACCGGCCCGTACGTTCGCCGGGTGCGATGTCCTCCGCAGGGCTGAAGTAGGTCCACAGCCGGTTGGAGGTGCGCAGGACGTTCAGGGCGTCGCGGTGGCCGCGCACCGCGGCGGCGTACTCCCTCGGCAGGCCGATCTCGTCGAGGGTTTCGTGCAGGAGTTCGTCGGAGTCGGCCCGTACGACTCCGGGCTCGATCTCCAGGCTGCCGGCACCGCCGATGACGATGAGCCGGGTCCGTGGGTGGCTTTCCAGCGCCTTCAGGAGTGCTCGTGCGGCGGTGGCGTACACCGTGGGATCGGCGATCGAGCGGGCCACGGTGTCGGCGATGTCCTTGGCTGCGTTTCCGGGCTGGAATCCGCTGATCAGTACGTCGAGGCCGGGTATGGCGGCGGCGACGGCGTCGGCGTCGAGGACGTCGACGCTCTTCCAGACGACGTTCTTGCGGTCCTCGTCGATCCGGGTGGCGTCGCGGCTGAAGGCCGTGACGTGATGCCCCCGGTTGAGGGCTTCCGTGACGACGCGACTGCCGATGCCGCCTGTGGCCCCGATGACTCCGATGTGCATGGCTCTCCCTGGGTAGTTGCTCGTACCGCCGCTTCCCTTCACGGCATGCAGTGACTATACGGCGTGAAGTATCAATACGGCGCACAGTATTGTGACGCTGTAGAGTGAGTGGCCATGGAAAGCGTGGGAAGCACCAAGGGGCGCCGCGAGCGGCTGAGGGCCGAGACGACCGCCGAGATCAAGAAGGTCGCGCTGGAGTTGATGGCCTCGGGGGGACCGGACGCGATCACGCTGCGGGCCATCGCGCGCGAGATGGGCATGACGGCCAACGCCATCTACGGCTACTTCGCCACCCGCGACGACCTGGTCACCACGCTGATCAGCAACGTCTACACCTCGCTGGCCGACACCGTGGACGCCGCCTGGGGCGCCGCCCCCGCTCAGGATCCGGCCGCCCGGATCCAGGCATGGGCCCGCGCCTTCAGGAACTGGGCGCTGGCCAACCCCGAGGGCTTCCGCCTCATCTACGGCGACCCCGTCCCCGGCTACCGGCCGCCCGAGGGCGGCGCCGCTCCGGAAGCCGCCCGCCGTGTCTGCACCGGCATCACCACACTCGCGGCCGCGGCCTGGCCGCACGCCGAACTCCGCTACTCGGACAGCGACTTCGAGTGGTCCGACTTCGACCTCGGTCTGCTGGACAAGGTTCGCCCGGCCTTCCCCGACCTGCCCCCGGCCGCCGTGGCCCTTGCCCTGCGTATCTGGAGCCACCTGCACGGCCTGGTGTCACTGGAGATCTACGGCCACCTGCAGACCCAGGCCCTCAGCCCGGAAAAGCTCTTCCGCGAAGAACTGGCCCAGCTCATCCGGTCCTTGGGCATCACACCGCAGAGCTGACTGCCCTGCGCAAACGACCCAGCCACAGGACCGCTCGCTCGCCTCCGTACGGCGAGCAACTACCGCCAGGGCATCAATCCCACGAGCGTGCGCGCCGCCGCCGGGGGTGCCTCCGTCTGGGGAATTGCAGGATGCTCAAGCCGCCGTCAATGGGGAAATATTTTCGTGTTTGGCTGCGGGAATGCCCTGGTCATGGGGGTTCTGTCCGCGTTGAAGGACGTGCTGTTCCCGGATGCCGTGGGGATGGTGCTGGACCGGTTGGCCGAGGTGGACGGGGTGGTTGTGGCCGAAGCCCACAGCGTCGTACCGGAGTTGACGTGTCCGGGCTGCGCCACCGTCTCGCGCCGGGTGCACAGTCGTTACGGACGGCGGCTCGCCGAGTTCCCGGTCAGCGGGCGCCGCGTGGTGGTGAAGCTGGAGGTCCGGCGATTCTTCTGCGACGCCGCCAGCTGCGGACGGCGCACGTTTGTCGAGCAGGTCGAGGGGCTGACAACGCGCTATGCCCGTGGGTGAAAACACTTTGGCGGTCCGTTGCACTCACGGCGGGCGGTCGGCCGGGCATGCGGCTGTGCCGCTCGCTGGCCGTACCCACCGGCCGTGCCCGGCTGCTCGGCCAGCTGCACGCGCCCGACGTGCCCGCCCGGAGCCCGCGAGTGCTGGGCGTCGACGACTTCGCCTTCCGCCGCTCGCGCACCTACGGGACCATCCTGCTCGACGTCGAGACCTCCACACCCATCGACCTGTTACCCGACCGCACCAGCGAGACGCTGGCCGCCTGGCTCACCGCACACCCCGGCGCCGAGATCATCTGCCGGGACCGCGACAGCGGCTACAGCCGCGCGATCAAGGAGGCGATACCGGATGCCACCGAGGTCGCCGACCGCTGGCACATGCTGCAAAACCTATCCACAGCGATCGAGAAAACCTGCCACCAACACCGCTCCTGCCTGCACAAATACGCCCTGGACGACGTGGACGCACCGGCACCGCCGACCGCACCGCCCAGGGCTCTGCTGCCGCTGACGCCGCCGCTCGACAACATCCCCGCCACCCCCCTCATGCAGCGGGTGACTGAACGGCATGCGGAGATCCACCGATTACGAGAGGCTGCGTGGACGATCAGCGCCATCGCCCGCCGATTCGGACTGGACCGCAAAACCGTCCGCCGCTACCTGACCACCGATCTTGAGGTGCTGATCGCCTCGGCCCGCGACCGCCGCCCCCGCCAACTCGACCCCTACCGGCCTTACCTGCAACAACGGTTCACTGACGGCTGCACCAACGCCGCCCAGCTCTACCGCGAGATCCACGAGCACGGCTACCGCGGCAACCATCAGGCCGTCCGCCTCTACATCCGCTCCATGCGCGGCGGCTCCGCCGCGGCGGAGCCTCCCCGTCCCATCCCCACACCACGCAAGATCACCTCATGGATCATGAGACCGCGCGACGGGCTCAGCCGTGAGGAACAAGACCAACTCGACGATGTGCGCATCGCCTGCCCGGACATCGCCACCGCCTGCGACCTGGCCCGCGTCTTCGCCGGCCTGGTCCGCGACCGGCGAGGGCATCTCCTCGCCGACTGGGTCCGCGAGGCCGAGACGAACGGGCCCGGACCCGTGCAGGGCTTCGCCGGATTCCTCCGCCAGGACTGGGACGCCGTCCTGGCCGGCATGACGCTCGACTACAGCTCCGGAGTCGTCGAAGGGCACGTCAACCGTTTAAGACGATCAAGCGGCAGATGTACGGCCGAGGCTCCTTCCGGCTCCTTCGCACCCGCGTCCTGCTGCGATCGTGACCGTCACGAAATGCCGACCAGACCCCTGAATTTCCTCACCCGGTGCTCAGGGATGGGACAGCTTACTCACTGAAGCTCCCATAAGGGCAGTCCGCGCACTGGAGCACTAGCTGTACTGACCCGTGAGGTTGGGGACGCGGCTGGCGGGTGGTTGGCCCTTGAGCGCGGTGTGTCCGCGGTGGTGATTGTAGGTGTGGAGCC